>DAOSYK010000014.1:0-6462 GCA_035381305.1 Clostridia bacterium | reverse complement strand
TCAGAAAATACCCCGCCCGCAAAGCGTATCCTTTCCACCGGGGGCTCCCCCGAAAAACATGGTTTTTTGGGGTGGTCGTGGGCTCCCCCGAAACGCTTGCGTTTTTGGGGGCAAAAAGGTTAGAATAAACTTGTGAGGTGGAATATGTTAAAAGAAATCGCAATTGAAAATCTCAAGTTTAATCCTTTTGAAGTTATCGGCGAAGAGTGGATGCTTATTGCCGCGGGAAAAATTGAAAAGCACAATATGATGACGGCAAGCTGGGGCGGAATGGGCGTACTCTGGGGCAAAAACGTCGCCACGGTCTACATCAGACCCACACGCTACACGCTGGAATTTGTGGAAAACGAGGACTTTTTTTCCCTTTGCTTCTTCGGCAAGAACAAGAAAATTCACGAGGTCTGCGGTTCCAAGTCGGGCAGAGACATCGACAAGACCAAGGCTGCAAACCTTACCCCCGCGACAGACGGCAACGGACTGTACTTTGAGGAAGCAGAACTTGTCTTTATCTGCAAAAAGGTCTACTTTGACGACCTCAAGATAGCAAACTTCCTCGACAAGTCCGTCGAAAAGTTCTATCCGATCAAGGACTATCACAAGGTGTTCATCGGGGAAATAGTAAAGGTTTTGAAGTCGGAAAGCAGAGAATAATTTGTTGCAAAGCTATTGCGTCGCTGTGTAATCGTGTAATTGCGGTGAAACTGTTTCAGGAAAATGAGCGATTTTTGGGCATAATTTGCCTTATTTTGTAAAAAAATAAATTTTCTTGAAATATGTGTTGACATTATGCAAAAAACAGGTTAGTATAAGAGTACGCAATCCGAAAAGGAGGTGCGTGCGGAAAGCGAATACTGCTGAAGAAACGGAAGATTTACGACTTCGGCGCAAAAAAGTAACGCTTATTCGTAACCAACACTGTCCTTTTCGAGAGACTTTTTGTCGACAGAAGTAAATTGAACCCACAAAAGAAGTCTGTCGACAGGTTAAGTTGAATTTTATAGCTGCCGCAAACGGCAGCTTTTTTTATCCCCCAAAAGCCAAAGGCTTTCGGGGGGGGGACCCCCGGTAACATGCCCCAAAATGCAAGCATTTTTGGGGGAGCCCCCGACCACCCCAAAAAACCATGTTTTTCGGGGACCCCAAAACATAACCCCCAAAAGCCAACGGCTTTCGGGGGAGCCCCCGGTGGAAAGGTTACGCTTTGCGGGAGGGCGCGTTTTATTATGAAAACAACAGGTTGACCGAGATACCTGTACTTGGGTACTTTTTCGCGCGCGAGCGCGTTTTATTATTCTTTCTCTTTTTTTCTTTTACGCTAATTACTATTATTGGGTGTGAGCTGTTTAAAAGTGGATAAATCACTGATTTACCCACTTTTAAACAGCGTGAAATGTGGTAAACTTCCTACGGAAGTTTTCCATCATTTCCACACCCGAAAGAAAATAGATGTGGGAAAATCTTCGATTTTTCCACATCAAAAGAAATAATCCCGCGAAATTTACCATAGAAAACGAAAGCTTTTCGGGCGGCCTGAAGTTTATACTGCCACTGTTTCTTCCGTCTTCTTGATCCCGGGCGCGGGCTTTTCTTTGACAACCTGTTTTTCTATGGGGATATTGCTCCAGCGGCCGCAACGGTCGCCCCAGCGCGCCATGGTCTTTTCGTCGGAGAGGATTTCCACAACCTCGCAGATGTTGGGACAGCCGCCGCACTCAAAGCTCTTTGCCCTGTAGTCATGGTTGAGCATATCGAAGCCGTAAAACGAGGTAAAGCCTTTCCTGTCGGTCTCTTCCTTGGCGAGGATCGCCGACCCCACCGCACCCATCACGTCGTAATTTTCGGGGACGATGATTTTTGCGCCCAGTTCCTTTTCAAACGCCGCGACTATACCCACGTTTGCCGCAACTCCCCCCTGAAACATTAGCGGAGGCTCCACCTGTTTGCCCTTTGCGAGATTATTGAGGTAGTTTCTGACCAGAGCCTCGCACAGTCCGTTTATTATGTCTTCCATGCTCTGCCCCGTCTGCTGCTTGTGTATCATGTCGCTCTCGGCAAACACGGCGCACCGCCCCGCAATTCTTACAGGCGTTTTGGAGCGCAAGGCGTAGGAGCCGAACTCCTCGATGGGGATATTCAGTCTGGACGCCTGCCTGTCGAGGAAGGAGCCCGTCCCCGCGGCGCAGACGGTGTTCATGGCAAAGTCATAGACTATCCCGTCGCGCATGATTATTATTTTGGAGTCCTGTCCGCCGATTTCAAGCACCGTGCGCACATTGGGGCAAACTTCTGCCGAGGCGACGGCGTGGGCGGTGATTTCGTTTTTGACAATGTCAGCTCCAACCATGACCGAGGCGAGCTGTCTTCCGCTGCCCGTCGTGCCAATGCCCGAAATTACCGCGTCGTGGGGAAGCGCGTCACGCATTTTCGCCATACCCTCTTTCAGGGTAATTATCGGCCTGCCCATAGTGCGCAGGTACAGTTTTTTGACCACCTTTTTGTTTTCGTCAATCGCGACTATGTTTGTGGAGACCGACCCGACGTCAATCCCCAGATAAAACGAGCTCATTTTTGTGTTCCCTCCTCTCTTTTCTCCTTGAAAGCATATCGACGAAGGCGTCAATGCGGGTAATGTACCCCGCTTCGCCTGTGATTTCGTCGACAACCAGCGTCAGAACGGGTATATCGTAGTCCTTGGAAACGGTGGGCAGAATGCTCCCTGCGACCACTTCGGGCATACACGTCAAGGGGTAAATCTGCACCACGCCGTCAAACCCCTCTTTGGAATAAATGACGGTGTGACCCACGGTCTCTTGCGCGTGACCGCCTATCATCGTCCGGATATACGGAAAAGCGGACTTCTCAAAGGGGCGCGGCTTGAACTTAATGCCCGCCTGCAAAATGTGCCGGCTTATCCATTTGCTGATCGTCAAAGACCTTGCGACTTCCACCCCCATATTGCCCAGCGTCTTTTCGATGTTGAGATTGGTGAGCGGTTCGATTAAGGTATAAATTTCGCCGACGATACCGATTCTGAGCGGTTTGAAGTTCTTATCAACGGGGAGTTTTTCAATGGCTTTCCGAGTGTCTTTAATAAGGCGCATTATTTCTTTTTCGCCCTTGACCTTGAGGATATCCTCTTCAAACTTCTTCATTATCCTGTCGGTCGCGCCCTTTTCAATTTCGCGCGGGCGGATTTTGTAGCAGATTTCGTCCAGCTTGTCCATTTCCTTCATCGCGCCGAACCCTTTGAGCATGGCGCGGGCGATTTCGACGACGCTCTTCCCGGGGAAAAGCTTCTTCAGCTTCTCCACCAGCCCCTTTATCCCCGTATCGTCAATCTCAAGGGTAATGATGTCCACGTTGTAACCCATTTCTTTAAGCATCTGCCTGTGCATTTCGGCATAATACCCGAATCTGCACGGCCCGCACCCGCCGGTGATTACGACCGTGTCGGCACCCATACGAATAGCCTCGACAAAGTTTCCGATGTTGATTTTTAAGGGTATGCACGCCATTTCGGGACTGCATTTTGTGCCGATTTCCAGCGTCTTTTTGCTGCCTTTGGGCGGTATCGCATACTCGGCGCCCAGCGTGTCAAACAGCGTCTTTACCAGCACATATATGTTCCCCATGTGGGGAAAGGTTACTTTCATAATTCTTCCTCCGATTGAGCATGTCGAGAAACGCCTCTATTCTCGTGTCCACGCCGTTCTGTCCGGTGTGTTCGTCGATGACCAGCAGCAAAAACGGCGTCTTTGTCTTCTGCCGCAACGTCCTTTCGCAGATGTCGGCGACAAAGGAGTCTATTCCGCAGCCGAACGACATGATGTAAATCACTCCGTCCACGTTTTCTTCCTCGGCAAAATGGCACGTCGCGCCTATGATGTTCCGCGCGAACGTCCAAAATACCTTTTTGGCAAGGCGGGAGGCGTATCCGTCCCGTGTTTCTCTCCTCACCTGCTCCACGGTCACGATATCGATGCCGTTTTTCTCCAGCTTTTCAAAGAGGTTCATGTTAACATACGGGTCGTATACGTTGTACATATGCCCCATAACCGCGACCGTAAGCCCGTCCTTTTTGCGCCTCTTGCAAAGTTTGCCGTCCATAGCTTCCTGAGGCAAAAGACCTTCTTCCAGCATGGAGAGGTAAATCGCGTTTTCAAAAAGCGCCTTGTCCGCCGCCGCCATAATCTTTTTCTTGTCCTTGGTGAGGTATTTTCCCGCGTCCAAAAAGGCTTTGCGCAAGTTTTTGGACTTTTTGCGGACATTTACCTCGGTGTCGATAACAGGCGGCAAATCGGCGACGGAATAGCGCGCCATGTCGGGCAGCCCGCAGAACTTGGGGCAGATGTATTCTCCGCCCGCCACGCTTTTAAGGCGCGGAATAAAGATATAGTCGACCTTGCCGACGAGGCTTACGACATGTCCGTGAAATATCTTAAGGGGCAAGCACGCGTCGTTTGCCGTAGTCTTTACGCCCTCGTCCAGTATCTCCTTTGTCGTTGGGTCGGATACTACGACCTCGGCGCCAAGTTCTTCAAAAAATGTCTTCCACAGCGGGAAATATTCGTAATAGAGAAACGCTCTCGGAATGCCTATTTTCATAAATGCCAAATCCTTAATGTTATCTTTATTATGAGAAGAAGCCCCGAAATTATGCCCCAAAAAATGCGGAGAGCCTCGTAATGCGAGGCTTTCTGATTATTAAGCTCTTTTTGGGGTAGTCAATCGGGGGTCCCCCCAAAATGCCAAAGGTATTTTTGGGGGCTTATTTTGGGGGTTTCTTCTCGGGGGCTCCCCCAAAAATGCCAAAGGTATTTTTGGGGGCTAATTTTGGGGGATAAATTTATTCAAAAAATGCTCCGTAAATGGCACTTATCGCCTTTTCGGTATCGACGGTGTCGACGCCGATGATGATGTTTATTTCGCTGCTGCCCTGGTCAATCATCTTGACGTTTACGCCCGCCTTGGCAAGCGCGGTAAAGATGCGCGCGCTGGTGCCGATCTGATTGCTCATTCCGTGACCCACTACCGCGACAAGGGATATGTTTTTGGACACGTAGACGAGGTCGGGATTGACCTTTTGGCGGATGTCCTCTATGACCTTGAACTCCACGCCGTTTTTCAGCGCGTCGTCGGGAATGACAAGGCTCATTGTGTCAATGCCCGTGGGCATGTGCTCAAGGCTTATTCCGTAATACTCGAGGACTGTCAGTATCTTGCGGCAAAAGCCGATTTCGTTGTTCATCATCGCCTTTCTGATGAGAACGGACGTAAAGTTCTTTTTGCCCGCGATACCCGTGACTATGGGCTGTTCGTGCCCGGCGACGTTCTTTAAGATAAGCGTGCCGGGGTGTGCGGGATTGAAGGTGTTTTTGATGTTTATCGGAATATCGGTGTCGATGAGCGGGAAGGTGCTCTCGGGGTGGAGAACGCTCGCGCCCATATAGCTTAATTCGCGAAGCTCCTCAAAGCTGAGGACGCTTATAAGTCTGGGATTTGCGACAATTCTCGGGTCGGTCACCATAAAGCCGTCCACATCGGTCCAGTTTTCGTACACGTCCGCCATAACTCCGCGCGCAATAATAGCTCCCGTAAAGTCGCTGCCGCCGCGCGTGAAGGTCTTGATTGTCTTGTCGGGAAGTGTGCCGTAAAAGCCGGGGATAATCGCGCCCTTCTCTATCGACAGACGCTTTGTGATAAGGTCGCAGGTATGCTGAAGATCAAATACGCCGTTTTCGTTAAACTTGATGATTTCGGCGGCGTCGACAAACTCGTAGCCCATAACTCTGCTCATAATGAGCGCGCTTAGATATTCTCCGCGCGACGCAGCATAGTCGGGGCGGGTGCTGGCGTTTATGCCCTTTTCCGCCTCGTCCAGGTACTTGTCGATGTCGAGGTCGACGTTTAACTCCTTGACGATTTCGGCAAAGCGCGTCCTTATGGGCGCGAACGCCTTGACGCAGGTGCCTTCTTTCTGCTTTTCGTCAAAGCAGGCGTAGAGCTGGTCGGTGATTTTGACGTCTTCCTTAAAACGCTTTCCGGGCGCGCTGACCACGACAAAACGGCGGGAAGGGTCGCTTGCGAGAATGTCTTTTACTCTTAAAATGGCGGTCTTGTCAGCCATGGACGTGCCGCCGAACTTGCATACCTTGAGATTCATAGTCACTTTATCCTTTTTGCTTCGAGATAGTATTTTTTGTTCTCCGCCGAACCTATCGAAAAAGCCTTTTTCGGTAAATTTCCGACGTTGATTACGAAATTGAAAAGTTCTTCTTTGGCAAACTCGGGCATGAGTATGCCGAGACCGTCCGTCTCGCACACCACTTCTCTGACATGGTGTTCGCCGTGGACGTAGTCGACCTCGCACTTGCCTTCGGTCACGGAAATATCTATATATTCCTGTATCCTCTTTATCGTTTCTGCGCTGGAGGCGGGACAGTTTATCTTCATGTCGCCGTC
>DAOSYK010000013.1:0-45126 GCA_035381305.1 Clostridia bacterium | reverse complement strand
ATCCTTCCAGAGTTTTCAAAAACAAACGTATGCCCGGACATTACGGCAACGAGCAGGTCACCGTCAAGAATCTTGAAATCGCAAGAGTGGACGCAGCCCGCAACCTGCTGCTCATCAGAGGCGGTATACCCGGCCCCAAGGGCAGCCTGCTTGTGATAAAGGGTTAAGTTGGAGGTGTCTATTATGAATTTGAAAGTAATCAATACAGAAGGCAAGGAAGTGGGCGTAATCGACGTGAAGGACGAAATCTTCAACGCCGATTATAACGCGAGCCTGATTCATCAGGTCGTTGTTGCCCAGCTTGCCAACAAGAGACAAGGAACCAAGAGCGCGCTTACCCGCAGCGAAGTAAGCGGCGGCGGCATTAAGCCCTGGAGACAGAAAGGCACAGGCCGCGCCCGTCAGGGCAGCATCCGTTCGCCCCAGTGGCGTCACGGCGGCGTTATCTTTGCGCCGAAGCCCAGAGACTTCTCCAAGAAGATAAACAAGAGAATGAAAGTGCAGGCTTTGAGAAGCGTTCTCAGCCAGAAAGTTCGCCAGAACGAATTTTTCGTGCTCGACACACTCGCTCTCCCCGAGGCAAAGACCAAACTTATGGCGGCGGTTTGCAATAAGCTCGACGCCGGCAAGAAGGCCTTGTTCTTAATCGGCGGCGAAAACGTAAACGTGACCAGAGCCGCGAACAATCTCGCCGACGCCGAAGTCCGCTATGCCAACCTCATCAACGTCTATGACCTGGTAAGGGCGGGCAAGATTTTTGTTACCAAAGAAGCGGTTGCGACAATCGAGGAGGTAGCTGAATAATGAAAGGTTACGATATAATAATCAGACCTGTGCTCACCGAAAAGAGCTACGACGGTATCGCCAACAAGGACTATACTTTTGTCGTCAGGCACAGCGCAAAGAAAAACGAAATAAAGGCTGCCGTGGAACAGATCTTCAACGTAAAAGTCGACAGAGTAAACGTTGTAAACTACGACGGCAAAGTCAAGAGAATGGGAAGAACCGAGGGAAAGACGTCTTCTTTTAAGAAAGCGTATGTGAAACTCACCAAAGACAGCAAGCCCATCGAGTTCTTCGAGAGCTTGTCATAAGGAGGTCTCAAATGGGTATTAGAAGATACAAACCAACCAGCCCCGCCCGCAGATTCTTCACGGTTTCGGATTTTAAAGAAATCACAAAAACAACTCCCGAGAAGAGTTTGCTCGATACAAACGCCAAGTCCGGCGGCAGAAACTCCACCGGCAGAATCACCGTCAGGCACGTAGGCGGCGGAAACAGGCAGAAGTACCGCATCATAGATTTCAAGCGCGATAAGGACGGCATTCCCGCCAGAGTCGCGTCCATCGAATATGATCCCAACCGCAGCGCCAACATCGCGTTGGTAGTGTATGCGGACGGCGAGAAGAGATATATCCTCGCTCCCGTCGGGCTCAACGTAAACGACACGATTATAAGCGGAAGCAACGTCGACATCAAGGTCGGCAACAGCATGAAGCTTGAGGAGATACCCGTAGGTACCGTTATCCACAACATAGAGCTCCAGCCCCGCCGCGGCGGACAGATCGCGAGAAGCGCAGGCTGCTCGGCTCAGCTCATGGCTAAGGAAAACGGCAAGGCGACCCTCCGTATGCCCAGCGGCGAAATGAGGTATGTACCTCTCGCCTGCAGAGCTACGATCGGCCAGGTCGGCAACCTCGAGCACGAAATAATCAGCCTCGGCAAGGCGGGCAGAAAACGCCACATGGGCGTCAGACCCACCGTCAGAGGCGTGGTTATGAACCCTGTAGACCACCCGCACGGCGGCGGCGAGGGCAAATCCCCCGTCGGTATGCCCGGGCCTGAAACTCCTTGGGGAAAGAAAGCTCTCGGCTTGAAGACCCGCAAGAAGAACAAGTCCAACAAGTTTATAATCAAGCGTATCAATTAGTTTAGGAGGACCAGATGAGCAGATCGATAAAGAAAGGCCCTTATGTGCATGAGAGCCTGAAGAAGAAAATACTCGCCATGAACGCAGCCGGCGAGAAGAAACCGATAAAGACTTGGTCACGCGCCTCAACTATTTTCCCCGAATTCGTCGGACATACGATAGCCGTTCACGACGGCAAGAAGCATGTGCCTGTATACATCACCGAGGATATGGTGGGCTTAAAGCTGGGCGAATTTGCCCCCACGAGAACCTTCAGAGGTCACTCGGGCGGCAAGACCACTTCGGCCAAGAAGTAAGGAGGGAGCGACATGGCTAAAAATACTTATTTAAAAGCGGTAAAAAGAGCGGAAAACGCCGACAGGCGTCCTCAGGCCACGGCAAAATACATCCGTATTTCTCCCTATAAGGTCAGAGCGGTGCTCGACCTTATCCGCGGCAAAAGCTACAGGGAAGCGGTGGCAATACTGGAGAACCTCACCAAATCGAGTTCTCTGCCCATACTCAAGGTGTTGAAGAGCGCCGGCGCAAACGCCGAGAACAACCTCAGCCTTAACACCGACGAGCTTATTGTGGCCGAGTGCTACGCAAACCAGGGGCCCACTCTTAAGAGATATATACCCAAGGCCCACGGCAGAGCGGGAAGCATACTTAAGAGAACCAGCCACATTACCGTCATACTTGATGCAGCGAACAAATAGGAGGAGCAAATAATGGGTCAAAAAGTTAATCCGCATGGTTTGAGAGTAGGAATAATCGAAGGATGGGACAGCCAGTGGTTTGCCGACAAGAAGGATTTCTCCAAGAACATCGTTGAAGACCACCAAATCCGCGATATTCTGAAACAGAAATACAACAACGCGGCCATCTCCAGAACAACCATTGAGAGAGCGGCAAACACCGTAACCGTAAACATTTATTGCGGAAGACCGGGTGTCGCGATAGGCGGTAAAGAGGCTAACAACATCGCCAATATCCAGAAGGATATAGCGAAAATCGTAGGCGACAAGGTAATCAATCTCAACATTCTTGAGGTCAAGAAGGTTGATTCGGACGCGCAGCTTGCTGCCGAATCCATTGCTCAAGCTCTCGAGAAGAGAGTACAGTTCAGACGCGCTATGCGTCAGGCTATGACCAGGGCGATGAAAGCCGGCGCCAAGGGTATCAAGACCATGGTAAGCGGCCGTCTTGACGGAGCTGAAATAGCGAGAAGCGAGCATTATCATGAAGGAAGCATACCCCTTCAGACGCTCAGAGCCAATATAGACTACGGCTTTGCCGAAGCATGCACCACTTACGGCGTTATCGGCGTAAAGGTCTGGATCTATAAGGGTGAAGTGTTCGCAAAGCAGGCAAAAGGAGGTAATGACTGATATGTTAATGCCTAAGAGAGTAAAGAGAAGAAAGCAACAGAGAGGCAGAATGACCGGACGCGCCACAAAAGGCAACGTGCTTGCTTACGGCGAATACGGACTGGTAGCCCTCGAGTGCGCTTGGATAACTTCCAATCAGATAGAGGCGGCGCGTGTCGCCATGACAAGGTATATCAAACGTGGCGGACAGGTCTGGGTGGACATATTCCCCCACAAGCCCATTACGAAGAAGCCTGCCGAGACCCGCATGGGCAGCGGTAAGGGTTCTCCCGAATATTGGGTGGCCGTTGTTAAGCCCGACAGAGTGCTCTTTGAGATGGCCGGTATATCCGAAGCCGACGCCAGAGAAGCGCTGAGACTTGCGTCTACCAAACTTCCTATCAAATGCAAATTTGTAAAGAAGTCGGACATGGCCGGAAAGGCAGTAGCAGAACAGGGTGGTGAAGCATAATGAAAGCGATAAAGTTTTTTGAAATGAGCAACGAAGAGCTCAACAATAAATTGGATGAACTGAAGGCAGAATTATTCAACCTCCGTTTCAAGCATTCGACAAATCAGCTCCCCAATCCCAATGTGATGATCGAGTGCAAGAAGGATATCGCGAGAGTAATGACCATTCTTCGTCAGCGCGAGCTTGGCATAAGCTTTGAGCCGGTCAAGAAAGCCAAGAAGAGTTCCAAGAAGTAGGAGGCTAAGAAATGACAGAGAGAAATCTTAGAAAGACCAGAGTTGGCGTCGTCGTAAGCGATAAGATGGATAAGACCATCGTAGTCGCCGTTGTCAGAAAGGTAAAGCACCCCTTGTACAAGAAATACGTCACCAAGACCACAAAATTCAAGGTGCATGACGAGAACAACGAGTGCGGAATCGGCGATACGGTGGAAATTATGGAAACCAGGCCTATATCCAAAGATAAGCGCTGGAGACTGAAAGCCATCATTGAGAAGGCGAAATAGGAGGAAGCATAGAGATGATTCAACCACAAACCAGATTAAAAGTTGCCGACAATTCGGGCGCGAAAGAAATCATGTGCATCCGCGTGCTTGGCGGCTCGTATGTGAGAAGCGGCAATATCGGAGACGTCATCATCGCGTCGGTCAAGACCGCCACTCCCGGTGGCGCCGTCAAGAAGGGCGATGTAGTCAAGGCCGTTATTGTCAGGACGCATAAAGGAATCATGAGAAAGGACGGCTCGTTTATCAAGTTTGACGACAACGCTGCCGTTATCATCGACAATCAGAAGCAACCCCGCGGAACCCGTATTTTTGGGCCCATCGCAAGAGAACTGAGGGACAAGGACTATATGAAGATCGTATCTTTGGCCCCCGAAGTGCTGTAAGGAGGCAAACATGAGTTACAGTATTAAGAAAGGCGATTACGTAAAAATTATCGCGGGCGATGACAAAGGCAAGATGGCGCAGGTTTTAGCAATCGACACCGCCAAAGGCAGAGTTGCGCTCGAAGGTAAGGACATAAGCACCGTCAGAAAGGCGAAGAAAGCGAGAAAGGCCAACGAGAAGGGCGGAATAATCAATATTCCTCTCACCGTAGCCGTCAGCAACGTTATGCCTGTGTGCGCTGCGTGCGGCAAGACCACCAGAGTCAAGCACGCCATAGTCGACGGCAAGAAGGTACGCATGTGTGAATGCGGAGCCGTGCTCGAGACCAAGAAAGTAGCCACCAAGGAAGAGAAGAAGGCCAAGGCCACCGTCCGCAAGAAGGCCAAACCCGCCGAGGAAGCGGCAGCCCCCGTGGAAGCCGAAGTAAAGGAAGTCGCGGCGGAAGCAACCGAAGCGAAGGAATAAAGGGAGGACAATATGGCTGAGAAATATATAAACAGATTAAAAGCGCGTTATGATTCCGAAGTTGTGTCTGCCCTTACAAAGACCTTCGGATACAAAAACGTCATGCAGGTGCCCAAGCTTGAGAAAATCGTTCTCAACATGAGGCTTGGCGACATAAAGGACAACGCAAAGAGCATCCAGACCGCCATCAAGGAGCTTGAGCTCATCGCAGGACAGAAGGCCGTTGAGACCAAGGCCAAGAAATCGGTTGCGAACTTCAAGGTTCGTTCCGGGATGACGGTCGGCGCGAAGGTGACCTTAAGAGGCACGAGAATGTTGGACTTCTTTGATAAGCTTGTAAGCATATCGCTCCCCCGCGTCCGTGACTTCAAAGGCGTTTCGCCCGATGCTTTCGACGGCAGAGGCAACTACGCTCTCGGAATCAAAGAGCAGCTGATCTTCCCCGAAATCTCTTATGACCAGATCGAGAAAGTGAGAGGTTTTGACATCAGCTTTATAACAACCGCAAAAACCGACGAAGAGGCCAAGGAGCTTTTAAAACAGCTCGGCATGCCCTTTGCTAAGTAGGAGGTAATCGATAATGGCTAAGAAAGCGATGATTAACAAACAACAGAGGGAGCCGAAGTTTTCTACCAGGGCTTACACCAGGTGCTCGATTTGCGGAAGGCCTCACGCTGTTTTGAGAAAATACGGTATTTGCAGAATCTGCTTCAGGAACCTTGCTTATAAGGGCGAGATTCCCGGAGTGAGGAAAGCAAGCTGGTAATAAGGAGGAACGATAATATGGCTATGACAGATCCCATTGCAGATATGCTCACCCGTATCAGAAACGCTCTGACGGCAAAACACGAAACCGTCAGCATCCCCGCCTCCAAAATGAAGATGGCGATCGCCAACATTCTTGTCGAGGAAGGCTATGTAAAGAGTGCCGCCCTCATTAAAGACGAAAAGGGCGTTCAGGATACCATTAAGATTGAGCTTAAGTACGGACCCAACAACACCAAGGTTATCTCCGGCATCAAGAGAATATCCAAGCCGGGTCTGAGGGTGTACGCCAAGTGCGAAGATCTTCCCAGAGTTCTTAACGGACTGGGAGTCGCGGTTATTTCCACCAGCAAAGGTGTTATGACCGACAGGAAGGCGCGCGCTGCAGGCGCGGGCGGCGAAGTGCTCGCTTATATCTGGTAAGGAGGCTACAAATGTCAAGAATAGGCAGATTACCCATCAAATTGCCCGAAGGCGTTAATATTACCATCAACGGCAACGTTGTTACGGTAAGCGGCAAGCTGGGCACTTTGACCAGAACAATAGAAAACGAGAACATCTCCGTCAAAGTTGTTGACGGACACGTGGAAGTAACCAGAAGCAACGAAGTCAAGGAGACCAAGGCTGCTCACGGACTTTACAGAGCGCTTATCGCCAACATGATTACCGGCGTTACCAAGGGCTACGAAAGGAGCCTCATAATCTCCGGTGTAGGTTACAAAGCGCAGATGAGCGGAAAGGACGTTATTCTCAACGTCGGATATTCTCATCCCGTGACCGTTGTTGCTCCCCAGGGCATTACATTGAGCTGCCCGACAATCACCGAAGTTAAAGTTTCGGGTTGCGACAAGGAGCTTGTGGGACAGACCGCCGCAAACATCAAGTTCATCAGGAAGACCGAGCCTTATCACGGCTACGGCATCCACTACAGCGACGAGACTGTGCTGCGCAAGGTCGGAAAGAAAGCAGGTAAGTAAAGGAGCGTAATATGATTAGCAAGATTGACAAAAACGAAATAAGAAAAGCAAGACATGATCGTATGCGTTTCAAACTCAGCGGAACGGCGGAAACGCCCCGTCTGAACGTTTACAGGTCACTGAGCCACATTTACGCTCAGATTATAGACGATACGAAGGGAGTAACCCTTGTTTCGGCAAGCACCGTCGATAAGGACGGCAAGGCCAGAACCGAGGGTATGAACAAGGTGAACGCGAGCAAAGAGATCGGCAAACTTTTAGCGGAAAGAGCTCTTGCCGCCGGAATTAAGTCTGTCGTTTATGACAGAGGCGGTTATAAGTACACCGGACGCGTTGCGGCACTCGCCGACGGCGCAAGAGAAGGCGGATTGGAGTTTTAGGAGGAAGATATGGCAAGAAATGATAGATACGCTAACAGAGAGCCGAAAGACAATCTCATAAAGAAGACGGTTGCCGTAAACCGCGTGACCAAGGTTGTTAAGGGCGGCAGAAACATGCGCTTTGCAGCACTCGTGGTAGTCGGTGACGGTGCCAACAGAGTGGGTTGCGGACTCGGAAAAGCCAAGGAAGTTCCCGAGGCTATCGAAAAGGCCACCAAAGCCGCGCAGAAGAGTATGATAACCTTCTCTATGAAGGGCGACACCATACCTCACGCTTCCCAGGGAATATTCGGCAGGGGCAAAGTAATCATGATGCCCGCTCCCGAAGGTACCGGCGTTATCGCCGGCGGCGCGGTCAGAGCTGTTCTCGAAGTCACCGGACTTAAGAACGTCCGTACCAAGAGCATCGGCACCAACAATCCCATCAACTGCGTAAAAGCTACGATAGAGGGACTTAAGCAGCTGCGCACGGCCGAAGAGATCGCGAAAATCCGCGGCATCTCCGTCGATCAGCTGGCTGATTAAGGAGGTAGGATATGGCACAGATCAAAATCACCCTTGTGAAGTCAAAATTCGGCCGCATCAAGAATCAGACGGCGACAATTGAGGCTCTCGGACTTAAGAAGATAGGTACTTCGGTTGTCAAAGAGGATTCCCCCGCCATACGCGGCATGATTGACAAGGTTTCGCACCTCGTCAAGGTCGAAGAAGTTAAGTAAGGAGGCTAAGAATATGAAACTGCATACTGTTTCACCCGCCCCGGGTTCGGTTACACCCTCCAAGAGATTGGGCAGAGGTATCGGTTCGGGCTTAGGAAAGACAAGCGGCAAGGGCCATAAAGGACAGTGGGCCCGCAGCGGCGGCGGCGTCAGACCCGGCTTTGAAGGCGGACAGATGCCCCTTATCCGCAGAATCCCCAAGAGAGGATTCAAAAACGCCCAATTCAAGAAGATATATTCCGTAATCAACGTCGAGGTTCTCGAAAGGTTTGACAACGGCACCGTTATCACCCCCGAACTTCTTCTCGAAAACGGAATCATAAGAAAAATCGAGGAGTACGGAGTAAAGGTTCTGGGCAACGGCGAGCTTACCAAGAAGCTTACTGTGAAAGCCAACAAATTCACCGAATCCGCCATACAGAAAATCGAGGGAGCAGGCGGTAAAGTAGAGGTTCTATAATGCTGCAAACATTAAAAAACGCATTTTCGGCGCCTGATATCCGCAGGAAAATGATCTATACCCTGGTTATCCTTCTGATATACAGGATAGGTTGTTTCGTGCCGATACCGGGCCTGAATCTGGTAGATACTTTCGGCCAGCAGAACGGCGGAAACGACTACGACCTATTGGCCATGCTCAGCATGGTTACGGGCGGCTCGCTCTCCAACGGAACGCTGTTTGCTCTCGGTATCATCCCGTTCATCAACTCCTTCATTATCATGCAGCTTCTCACGCTTATAATACCCAAACTCGAGAAGCTCAGCAAAGAAGGCGAGGACGGCAGAAAGAAGATTAATCAGTACACCCGTTATGTTGCGATAATTCTTGCGGTAGTCCAGGCTATAGGCGTTATGCTAAGCTGGAGAGGCAGCATCACCGGCGTGTTCGGCTCTGAAGGCGCTACCGATTCGAGCAGCGTCAACAGCATATTCACGATGATCTGCATCGTAATAATCCTGACCGGCGGCAGCTCCATGGTTATGTGGCTGGGCGAGAGGATAACCGAATACGGCATCGGCAACGGAACGTCGCTCATAATCTTCATCGGTATCGTAAGCAGCCTTGGCAACTCCATCTGGGTCGCGCTGTTCAGCACCATACCTTCCCAGGTAAGGTCGGGAGACCTCACCGGCATATGGTTCCTCTTAGGGTTCCTTGTGATGGTTGTGCTCCTGTTCATGCTGATAGTGTTTGTCGACCTTTCGGAGAGGAGAATCCCCGTTCAGTACGCCAAGCAGATAAAAGGCAACAAGATGTACGGCGGACAGTCGACGTACATTCCGATAAAGGTCAACAGCGGCGGCGTTATGCCCATAATTTTCGCATCCAGCCTTATCATGTTCCCGCAGATGATTATGCAATTTGTGGGGAAGACCAACGGTTTTACCGAGTTTTGGTATGAGTGGATGGGCGTTGGAAGCAAGCTGTACCCGTTGTTCCTGTTCTTACTGATCATATTCTTCGCATATTTCTATTCGCAGATTCAGTTCAATCCCGACGACATCGCAAGAATGATACAGCAGAACGGCGGCTTTATCCCGGGTATTCGTCCCGGCAAGTCGACCAGCGATCACCTGCGCAAGATCAACAACCGCATTACCTTATTCGGAGCGTTGTTCCTCGCGTTTGTGGCGCTGATCCCGACGTACATTCTTAAGATAAACGGCTTTGCGACGCTCGGATTCAACAACGCGTTCAGCGCGACAGGCTTGCTGATAGTAGTCAGCGTGGCACTCGAATTTGAGAAATCGCTGGAGTCGCAGCTCATCATCAAGACCAATAAAGGATTTTTGAAGTAATATGAAGCTGATACTTTTAGGAGCGCCGGGAGCGGGCAAAGGCTCGCAGGCAACAAAGATAGCGGCTGAGTACGGCATCGCCCATATATCCACGGGCGATGCTCTCAGAGCGAATATAGCAAAGGGTACCGAGCTTGGTTTATACGCCAAGTCGTTTATCGACAAGGGCCAGCTTGTTCCCGATGAAGTGGTGGTAGGCATAGTCGCCGACCGCATCAAGCAGGACGACTGCAAGAAGGGTTTCCTCCTCGACGGATTTCCGAGGACTATAGCCCAGGCGAAGGCACTTGACAAACTTACCGACATCGACTACGTATTCGACCTCGTGGTGGACTTTGAAGTGGTCAAGGCGAGGATAAGCGGCAGGAGAATGTGCAGCTGCGGCGAAAGCTATCACATTTCGACATACACTGCCGACACCTGCGCCAAGTGCGGCGGCAAACTCTATCAGAGAGCCGACGACAACGAAGCCACCGTCGCCAATCGCCTCGAGGTATACGCAAAACAGACAGCGCCTCTTGTGGAATACTACCGCAGCCACGGAAAACTCATCCAGGTTGACGGAAACAAGCCCATAAATGTGCTGTTTGAGGATATTAAGGCGATAATAAATGGTAATAATTAAAAGTCCGGAAGAAATCGACGCCATGAGGAAGGCGGGCAAAATACTTGCCGACACGTTGAGCCTTGTGGAAGAACACGCAAAAGTGGGAGTTAGCACTAAATACCTTGACAAGCTTGCCTACGATTATATAACCGGACAGGGCGCTGTGCCCAGCTTCCTGAATTACGGCGGATTTCCCGCGACATTATGTACGTCCATCGACGCGCAGGTAGTCCACGGGATACCCGACAAGAAAGTCGTTCTGGAAGAAGGCATGCTCTTAAAAATCGATTGCGGCGCAGGAATTGCGGGTATGCATACCGACGCCGCGCGCACTATTGAAATCGGAAAAGTGTCCGAGGAAAAGCACAAACTTGCCGAGGTTTGCAAGCAGAGCTTTTTTGAGGGCATAAAGGTGTTGAAAGAAGGCGTCAGGCTGGGCGACCTCGGGTACGCGATACAGCGTTATGTCGAAAGTTTCGGCTTCGGCGTTGTCAGAGACCTTGTAGGTCACGGAATCGGCCAGACCGTGCACGAAGACCCCAATGTGCCCAATTACGGCATACGCGGGCGCGGCACGAGGCTGTGGAAGAACATGACGCTGGCGATAGAGCCTATGATAACGCTCGGGACATATGACGTTGTGCAGCTGGATGACGGCTGGACGGTGGTCACGGCGGACGGAAAGGCTTCGGCGCACTATGAAAACACCGTGGTAATACTGCAGGACGGCGTAGAGATATTGACCTTATAAGGAGAATTATGGATAAACCGTTGGAAATTGGCTCGGTGGTCTTGAGCCGCGCCGGAAGGGATAAGGGTAAGTTCTTTATAGTGGTCGAAATTGTAGACGACCAATTCGTGCGTATTGCGGACGGCGATGTGAGAAGACTTGACAAGCCCAAACTCAAGAAGATAAGGCACCTTAAGGCCACGGGCGAGGTTTTCGAAGAGATCGCGGAAAAGTTGAAAAATTCGGTTAAGGTATACGACGCCGAAATTTACAGCGCATTGAGAAAACTGTAAAAATGGAGGAAATATGTCCAAGGACGATGTCATTGAAGTTGAAGGCGTGGTGATCGAGATTCTGCCGGGAACCAATTTCCGTGTAAAACTCACCAACGATCACGTTATTACCGCATACTTGTGCGGCAAGATGCGTCAGCACACCGTCAGAGTATGCGTAGGCGACAGGGTGAAGGTGGAAATGAGCCCTTACGACCTTAACAAGGGCAGAATTACTTACAGAAACAGAAACTAATTACGGCTTTTTAGCAAAAGCGAAAGAAATCGGAGGATATTAAAAATGAAAGTCAGACCATCAGTTAAGCCCATTTGCGATAAATGCAAGATCATAAAAAGAAACGGAAAAATAATGGTTATTTGCTCTAAATATCCCAAACACAAGCAAAGACAGGGCTAAAATTGTTTGCAATGGGGTCTTGGGTATGCTATAATATCCAAGTTAATGCACACTCCCATACTGACGCTGTATGGGGATAATGCGGACTCAAAATGAAGGCGGCTGAATTATCTGAAAAACGGTAATTACTTCATTGATTAATATAGAACACTACATATTTATAAAAAACTATTGGAGGTTTGAATGGCTCGTATAGCAGGTGTTGATTTACCTCGTGAAAAGAGAGTGGAGATCGGCTTAACCTACATCTACGGTATCGGAAGGGCGATGAGCAACCAGATTCTCAAAGCCACGAATATAAGTCCCGATATCAGAGTAAAGGATCTGACCGAAGACCAGATTGCCGCGATTCGCGATTACATCGAAGAGAATATAAAAGTAGAAGGCGACTTGCGCAGAGACGTAATGCTTGACATAAAGCGCCTTATGGAAATCGGATGCTACAGAGGCTTAAGGCACAGAAAGGGTCTGCCCGTAAGAGGACAGAACACGAAGCAGAATGCCCGTACCCGTAAGGGACCGAAGCGTACTGTAGGCCGTGCCAAGAAAAGTAATTAGTTAGGAGAGAGGCATAAAAATGGCTGAAAAGAAGACTACGAAAAAGAGAAAAGATATAAAGCGTGTGGAGAAGGGGCAGGTACACGTACATACCACCCATAACAACACGATAGTCACCGTTACCGACATGAACGGAAACACCATCAGCTGGGCATCCAGCGGTGTGCTCGGACTTAAGGGCGCCAGGAAGGAAACCGCCTTCGCCGCGACCGAAGTTACCATGAGAGCTGTAAACGAAGCCAAAGTGCACGGTGTTAAGAAGGTTGAGGTATACGTAAAAGGCACGGGACAGGGCAGAGAGCCCAGCATCAGAGCCATCCAGGCTTGCGACGTCGATATCAGCTTGATAAAAGACGTAAGTCCCATCCCCCACAACGGATGCCGCCCGCCCAAACGCAGAAGACTGTAATTTAGGAGGAAAGTAAAATGGCGAAATATACAGGACCGGATTGCCGTCTCTGCAGAAGAGAAGGATGCAAATTGTTTTTGAAGGGTGACAGGTGCTTCTCCGAGAAGTGCGCCATGGTCAAGAGACCGGTTGCACCCGGAATGCACGGCGCCATGAGAAAGAAACCCACGCCCTACAGCGTGCAGTTACGCGAAAAACAGAAGGCAAAGAGAATATACGGACTTACCGAAAAGCAGTTCCACGGCTATTATGAAATGGCTGAGACCATGCGCGGAGCTACCGGTGAAAACATGCTCTGCCTCCTCGAGAGAAGACTCGACAACGTCGTTTACAGAATGGGTATCGGCATCAGCCGCGCTCAGTCCAGACAGGTCGTCAACCACGGGCACATCACCGTAAACGGAAAGACCGTAAACATTCCCTCCTATCTTGTGAAGGCAGGCGATGTGGTCGCGATAAAGGAAACCAAGCAGAACAAAGCGTTCTTCGCCGACCTCAAGGCCGCCAAGATCAACAACAGATTCAAATGGCTTGAGTTCAAACCCGAGGAATTGAAAGGAACAGTGCTTGCGCTGCCGTCACGCGACGACATCGATATGAACATCGCCGAGCACATGATCGTCGAGTTGTATTCCAAATAATACAGCGTGAAGGAGGATTGCCATCATGATGGAAATAGTAAAACCCAAAATAACTGAAATCGAAGGCGGAACGCAGTCCAAAGCCAGTTTCGTCGTCGAGCCCCTCGAAAGAGGCTATGGCACCACCATAGGCAACTGCCTGCGCAGAATTCTTTGCACGGCTCTTCCCGGCGCGGCTATCGTCGGTATCAAAATCGACGGCGTCATGCACGAGTTCAGCACCATACCCGGCGTTAAGGAAGACGTTGCGGAAATCGTTCTCAACATAAAGGACATCGCCGTTAAGGTATACAGCAGTGATCCCAACTACAGACAGGTGATCAGACTCAATAAGTCCACAGGCGGCGCTGTTACCGCTGCGGACATCACCCTTAGCGAAGATGTCGAGATAAAGAACCCCAACGCATATATCTGCACGCTCGAAGAAGGCTACAGCCTCAATATGGAGCTTACCGTGGGCAGAGGCAGAGGATATGTCAGCAGCGTAATGAACAAGCCTATCCAGGCGCCGATAGGGTACATTGCCATCGACTCGCTGTTTTCACCCGTTGTGGCTGCAAGCTACGCGGTTGAAGCAACCAGGGTTGAGCAGTCCATCGACTACGACAAACTGACAATTACCGTGGAGACCAACGCCACTTCCACACCCAAGGAAGTGCTCAGCCTGGCCGCCAAGATTATGACCGAGCACCTCAAGCTGTTCATCATCGACGATATGAACGATATGGACATTCTTGTGAACAAGGACGAGGACAAGAAGGAAAAGAGCCTCCAGAAGAGCATCGAAGAGCTCGACCTTTCGGTTCGTCCCCTCAACTGTCTCAAGAGAGCCGGTATCAACACCCTTGAGGAGCTGACCAAGAAGACCGAAGAGGATATGCTCAAGGTAAGGAATCTCGGCCGCAAGTCGCTCGACGAGGTCATTCAGAAACTCGCGGCGCTCGGACTGTCACTTGCCAATAAAGATGAGTAAGGAGATTGAGGATAAATGAATAGCAAACTTGGAAAAAGAACAGATCAAAGACTGGCGATGATTTACAATCAGGCAAGCGAATTGCTCTGGTATGGCAAAATCGAAACCACTCTTCAGAGGGCCAAATCCGTCCAGAGAGTCGCCGAAAAAATGATTACACTTGCCATTCACACATATAAGGACACGGTAGAAGTAACTAAGACCAAGCTCAACCAGAAGAACGAGCCTATCGAAGTGAAGTTCACCAACGACGGCCCGAAGAAACTTGCCGCAAGAAGAAGAATGATGGCAAAGCTTCGCGACCTTCAGGAATTAAAGGCTCCCAAAGAGAGCAAGGAGAACTTCCGCGACAGAACCCGCGACGTCGAACACCCGCTTATCGAGAAGATATTCCGCGAATATGCTCCCAAGTACGACAAGAGAGCACAGGATCTCAACCAGGGCGGCGGCTACAGCAGGATAATCAAGCTTGAACAGCGCCACGGTGACGCAGCTCAGAAGGTACTTCTCCAGCTTATTTAATAAGGTTTTTTCCCGAAAAACAAAGAGGCGAAATACTCTCCAGTGAAACGATAAGTTTTCCGCCAGGAGAGTTCCCGCTTCTTTTTTTATGCCCGTATCGCAATCGATTGCGATACGGGCATAAGTGTATTATAAGGCCTATATGTCGGGCAAAGGGCATTGCCGCGGTATGCGATATATGGGAAACAGCGCATACGTTTCGAAAGGTAACATCGCTATAAATAAATAGCATAATGTGCTTTTAAGAGCACATATCGTGAGGCCAAAAACGCCGACGGTATTTTGCGTTTTTATGCATATATCGAGAAGACAAAACACAGAATCGCCACGAGTATAGCGGCGCATACGATTTCTGCCGGTTTGTTAAAAACATGCATTTTGTCACATATATTTCCGCTCGAGTCAAGTAGCTACAAAGCGCACCCGAGGGGGGGATACCATTTCACGACATGTGAGGGCGTATAACATGCTCCTTATCCGATATATCGAGCATTATAACAGAAACATATCATATTAGTATCAACGCACATAATTAAAAGCATTGGTGACGGCGGATTTATTGCCGGCATATGACTCTATCCTCATATGAAGGAAAAACCGACGAAATGATGCCTCATATGTCGTTGTATTCATATGTTTTTTGATAAGCAGAGACGAAATTACACATAATCAGTGTGTCCAATGTGCCTTATGCGCAAATTTGTTGCGTTGAGTTTTTTAATGTGTTATTATTAGTAAATAATAGGAGAAATGTTATGATTTTGTTGATGGATGTGGGCAATACCAATATAAAACTGGGGTTGTCCAACGATACAAAAACGATAAAAACGTGGAGAATAGCGACCGATCCGTTGAAGACCGCCGACGAATTCGGAATGACGCTGTTTGACCTGCTGAATCAGAGCGGATACAAGTTTTCCGACATCGAGGGCATCATCATTTCCAGTGTCGTGCCCAGTATCAACTACACGCTCGAGCATATGTGCACCTATTATATCAAGCAAAAACCAATAGTTGTGTCACCCAAGATTAAGACAGGGCTGCGCTTTGAGTATACCGAAAACACCTTAGGGGCCGACCGCATTGTAAATGCCGTGGCGGCGTATACCCTATACGGCGGACCGGTTATCACGGTTGACTTCGGGACGGCGACGACCTTCGGAATGGTGAGCGCGGACGGCGTATTTATGGGCGGACTTATCGCTCCCGGCATTAAACCCAGTGTGGAGAGTCTGGTCAACACCGCGGCAAAACTTCCGAGGATTGAACTTGTAAGACCCGCGACGGTTCTCGGAAAAGACACCGTTTCCAATATGCAGTCGGGCGTTATTTACGGCTTTACGGGGCTTGTTGACTACATCATTAAGAAGATGAAGGAAGAGAGCGGCTGCCACAACGCAAAAGTCGTCGCGACGGGCGGTATGAGCCAGCTTGTCACGCAGAACGAATCGGGTATTGTCGACATAATCGACAGGGCGCTTTCACTTAAAGGATTAAAAATACTTTACGAAATGAATAAATAAAGGAGGGCTGATTTTATGAAAAAGATCGGAGTAGCTTTACTTGGACTTGGCGTTGTGGGCGGCGGAACGTACACAATCCTCAAAAACAATCATGATAGCATCAGGAAAAATGATGGTATAGATATAGAGGTAACGCACATCCTGGAGAAGAACACCGCAAGGTGCGAAGCCATGGGTGTGGATATGAGCATAGTTTCCACGGATATAGAAAAGGTGGTAAATGATAAAAATACCCACATTGTCGCCGAGTTTTTCGGCGGTATTGAGCCGGCAAAGACCTTCCTTACGAAGTGCCTTCTCGCAGGAAAGAGCATAGTTACGTCCAACAAAGAGCTTATCAGCAAGCATTGGCCCGACCTCGAGGCTGCCGCCAAGAAAGGAAAGGCAGGTATATACTTCGAGGCAAGCTGCGTGGGCGGAGTGCCCATTATCCGCACGCTTACCGAGAGCATGCAGGGCAACAACGTTCTTTCGTTAAAGGGTATAGTAAACGGCACGACCAACTATATACTCTCCAAGATGGACGGCGAAAAACAGGAGTACGCAAACGCTCTTAAGCAAGCGCAGGAACTCGGATACGCCGAAGCCAATCCCGTATCCGACGTGGACGGTTTTGACTCCATGTATAAGCTCAGCATATTGAGCACCCTTGCTTTCCATAACAAGGTGCCGATTGAGGCGATTTACCGCGAAGGTATCTCCGACATCCACAAGATTGATATGAATTACGGCAAGATGTTCGGCTATACGCTTAAACTCCTTGCAATAGCCAAAAAGGTGGACGGCAAGATAGAGGCGCGCGTACATCCCACGTTTATTCCCAACGACAACCCCATGGCGTCGGTAAAGGGCAGCTTCAACGCGGTGTCCATCGAGGGCGACAACGTGGGCGAGATTATGCTCTACGGCCGCGGCGCGGGCGCGCTTCCCACCGGCAGCGCGATTGTCAGCGACATAGTTTTTGCCGCCAAGCAGTCCAAGCCTCAGTACACGTCGTACAAAAATTCCAACGACGTGTCCTTGAGGAACTTCAGCCGCGACTTCATCACGGGCTATTACCTGCGCATGACGATTATCGACAAGCCCGGCGCGCTTGCCAGCGTTGCCAAGGTCTTTGCCAAGAACCACGTCAGCGTCAAAACCATGCAGCAGCTTTCGGGCGCGAGCGAAGACAGGGTGGACGCGGTATTCATTCTCCACAAGACCAGAGAGAGCAACGTCAAAAAGGCGTGCGAAGAGCTCAAGAGCGTGAAGTGCGTCGCGGGAATCAACGCGCTTATCAGGGTAGAAGAATAACAATGTACGACGTTGTCATTATAGGCGGGGGCGCAAGCGGACTCGCGGCGGGAATTACCGCCAAGGCGCGCGGGATGAGCGTGCTTATACTCGAGAGCGCCGACAGAGTGGGCAAAAAGCTCCTCGCCACAGGCAACGGTAAGTGCAACATCTCAAATACCGGCATAAAAGCTGAGAATTATAACAATCTTTTCGCGGAAAAATTCCTGACAAAACAGGATAAATTTTTCCGCTTTTTTGATGAGCTCGGACTAAAACTTAAAAAAGTCGAGGACAGGATTTACCCATACAGCGACAGCGCGGCGACGGTACTTAATCTTTTGCGCTCTAAGTTTACCGACGACGAGATAGTAACGGGCTGCAAAGTGGAAAAAGTCGCAAAGCAGGGCGAACTCTTTATCATAAACGACAACTTTATGGCAAAAAACGTCATTCTTGCCACGGGAAGCAACGCGACAATGGGCCATAACAGCCATTTTCTTGCCGAGAGTTTCGGACACAAAGCAAGCAAGCTCAAACCCGCCATTGTGCCCTTGATTACCGACACGTATTTTATTAAACGGCTGGAAAACCTCAGGGCAAAGGTCGAAGTGTCCCTTATTAAGGACGGCAATAAAGTGTATTCCCGGAACGGCGAAATCCTGTTTAAGGACAACGGCCTTAGTGGAATAGCGGTATTTATGCTGTCGAGCTACCTTGCAAGAAATGAGGGGAATTATGACGTTGCAATCGATTTTGCGCCCGACCTTACACTTGAAGAAACAGAAGCTTTTCTCGCAAAAAATACTATTTTCGGACTTTTGCAGAAAGCCATTGCCGAGAGTGTGGTTTTTCAAGCCCAAAAACTCGGGAATAAATTAGGCTATACGGTAAAGAATTTTATTGTGCAAAACGCCCGACTCGGCAGTATTAAGAACGCGCAGGTGACCTGCGGAGGACTAAATACCGATGATTTTGACGAAAACCTGCAAAGTAAACTCGCCAAAAACCTGTACGCCTGCGGGGAAGTGCTTGATGTCGACGGCGACTGCGGCGGGTACAACCTCTATTGGGCGTTTATTTCGGGAATAACGGCAGGCGAGAGCGTATGCTGAGAATCGACAACATTAAAATGCCCCTAAAGCACGATGTGTCCGACCTTATTAAGGAGACAAAACGTCTTGCGGGATGTGAAAGCATAACCGATTTTGAAATTCTGAAAAAGAGTATCGACGCCCGCGACAAGGGCAGAATTCACTACGTCTACAGCGTGGCTTTTTCGGCAAAAAACGAAAACAAGTTAAACAGCGGAGTTACACCTTACGAAAAAGGCGCATTATCCCTCGAAGAACTGGTTAAAGACTATAAGTGGCATGGCAAGCCGCCCGTTGTGGTAGGCACAGGCCCCGCGGGGCTTTTTCTCGCTCTGTCGCTCGCTTATATGGGCGCAAAACCCGTTGTGTTCGAGCGAGGGAGCGACGTCGACACAAGAAAAGAGAAGGTAAGCAAGTTTATTTCTTCGCTTAAGCTCGACACCGAATGCAACGTGCAGTTCGGCGAAGGCGGGGCGGGGACGTTCAGCGACGGAAAGCTCAATACCAACTTAAACAATGAGTTTTTAAGGGTGGTCTTGCGGGAATTTGTCCTCCACGGCGCGCCCGAAGAAATTCTCTTTGACGCAAAACCCCATATCGGCACCGATAAACTTATAAACGTGGTCAGAAATATCCGAAAAACTCTTATAGAACTCCAAGCCGAAATTCATTTCGACAGCGTAATTGACGACGTGGAAATCAGTTGCGGGGAAATCACCGCCGTTATGAGCCGCGGAACGCGTTACGAGTGCGATAAAGTGTTTTTTGCGACGGGACACTCGGCGAGAGACACATACAAAATGCTCTTTGAAAAGGGCGTATTTATGGAGCAAAAGCCCTTCAGCATGGGCGTAAGAATTGAGCACAAGCAGAGCGATATAAGTTTTGCCCAATATGGAAAAAGCGCGCCGCTTTTGCCGCCAGCCGATTACAAAATGGCCGTCCATATGGGTGATAGGTCGCTTTACACCTTCTGCATGTGCCCAGGCGGAAAAGTGATAAACGCGTCCAGCGAACAAGGGTGTCTGTGCGTTAACGGTATGAGCGAATATGCCCGTGACGGAATTAACGCAAACAGCGCGATTTTAGTAAATGTCAATCCTTCCGACTTCGGCGGTCACCCACTTTCGGGAATAGAATTTCAACGGAAATACGAAAAACGAGCTTTCGAGATCAGCCGCTCATACCGCGCGCCCGTTCAGCTTCTCGGCGACTTTTTACAGGGCAAAGAGAGCGTAAAGGCGGGAGAGATTGCCCCGGGTGTCGGAACGGGATATAGTCTTTGCGATCTTCACGCGTGCCTCCCTGACTTTGTGGCAAAAGGCATAGCCGAGGGCGTTGTGCTTATGGGCAAAAAGCTGAGAGGATTTGACAAGTCCGACAGCGTATTGACAGGCGTTGAAACCCGCTCGTCGTCGCCTGTGAGGATAGCGCGCAACGAAAAGTACGAAAGCAATATCGGCGGGTTGTACGCGTTAGGCGAGGGAGCGGGATATGCGGGCGGCATTATGAGCAGCGCAATCGACGCGGTAAAGTGCGCTTTGAGCGAAGTTAAGTTGTAAAAAATATTTTTATAGTATATAATTACTTTCATGAAATCGACCTTGGACAATAATCAGACCCCGAAAGCCGACGAAAACGCCGAAAACGAGAATATTACGGCGGAAGACCAAAACACCGCTGACGGCGAAAATCCGAGTGATAACGGAGAATTTACCAATGAGAACACCCGTGATACGGAAGCGGGTGAGACCTCGTTTACAG
The DNA here is from genome assembly GCA_035381305.1 of Clostridia bacterium. Classification (GTDB taxonomy): domain Bacteria; phylum Bacillota; class Clostridia; order Christensenellales; family DTU072; genus CAG-1782. The sequence continues at coordinate 24,594 of DAOSYK010000013.1, read as the reverse complement.
CCGAAGAAATAATCAATGACACCTCGGGCACCGGGAACAGCCCCATAACCGAACTCGAGGCAAAGAAAAAGCGCAAAAGAAAAATACTGTTTACCGTGTTGTTTTTATTGGCAAATGCCCTCGTTGTACTGGTCATTGCGCTTATGGAAGACCGCACGGGCGCAAAAGAGCCGTGGGCAAACGTCAGGGGTTATTTTGAGACTTATTGGTACTATCTCGTACTCGCGTTTGGAATGTTTGCCCTGATTATCGCGGGCGACTCCCTTGTCTTTTTCACACTGATGAACAGAATGAACGTAAAAAAATCACTGTCCGTTTCCATGAGGGTGTCGGTCTTGGGGCGGTACTATGACAGAGTGACGCCGTGGGCGATGGGCGGGGAGCCTTTCCAACTTGCTTACCTCATAAAAAACAAGATGAAGGCGAGCGACGCGTGCGCGGTCACTATGTCGAGACACATAATACGCTTTTTCGTGACGGCGATTGTCGTCATCGGTATACTTGTATCGAGCCGAATCAACACCGATGTGTGGGTTATGGCCATTGCGATACTGAGCGTGCTCGGAGGACTTATCGTTCCTGTTTTTATGATAGTATGCTGTTTCAAACCTAAGATAGGGCAGGCGATCGCCAAAGGCACAATAGGGTTGCTCCATAAGTTGAAAATCGTCAAGGATTATGACATGGAACTTGCCAAACTCCAGCGCGGAGTGGACAACTTTTTGAAGGGCATAGAATACCTTAGCGCGAACAAACGGGTAATCATAGTCATAGGTTTGGTAGCCCTGATTGAGCTTTTTGCGAATAATTCTGTTCCGTTCTTTGTCATGAAAAGTCTTGGTCTTCAGATAGATTACTGGCGCATTCTGGTGCTCTGTCTTTTTGTAAATTACGCGTCGAGTTTTGCTCCCACTCCGGGCGGAGCGGGCATTGCCGAACTCTCTTTTTACGCCATTTTCGCAAGCCACGTCGGAGGCGGACTGTTGTTCTGGGCGGTGCTGATGTGGAGACTGGCGGTTTACTATGTGCCTGTATTTATCGGTTTTGTCCTTCAGCTTATCGAAGGCTCTTACGATATCGCCAAAAAATGGAAGATTTAGGGGCTGATTTACCCGATTTTATCCAAAAAACGTCACCCATTAACCTTTTGTTTACTCTTGCTACATACAAAGGTGCTATGCTATAATATACTTGACTAACTATATTTGGAAGTATATTATGCGTATGCGTCCCAGACGCGCGAGAGCGTGGATAAGTTTAATATTTATGCTTATCCCGGCGATGATAATCGCCGCGGCATTTGCCGCGCCCAAAAGCGCAGACCCTGTGCAGTCGGCAACCTACGACTATTCCGCAACTTTTTTCAATATTAATTCTCAGGAAGATTTCGATGCGTTTGTCAACGCTTTTTCGTCCACAAGCAGGACGTTTCTGGGCAAGACGATATACCTCAACTGCGACGTCGACATGACAGGCTATGGCTCGCTCCTGAACGCCTTTTACGGCACATTTTACGGCAACGGGCACGCGGTTAACAACATTACCCGCCCCTTTTTCGGCAATGAGATAGAGCAGGCGGGGAGAGTATATGACCTCGTGTTAAACAAGGCGAACATCACCACCGCCGAGGCGTTTGTCACTTTCATAAACCGCGGCATAATAAGCAACGTAAGAGTCACGGGAAGCCTCACCTATCACACGACAGGCGGGCTTGTCTATACAAACTACGGCACAATTACGGATTGTTACAACTATGCAAGCCTTGACACAAGCGCGAAAATTGACAGCGCGGGCGCGGGCGGTATCGCTTTCGACAACTACGGCACAATTCGTGACAGCCATTTCCTCGGCAATATTACCGTTAATAACACAATTTCCGCTCTCGGCGCGATTGCTGCGAAGAACAGGAGCGCAACGGAAAGCGGCAACACCGTTTACTCGCTTATCGAAAAGAGCAGCGGCGGCGGAGAGATTAAGATACTTTCTTCGTCGAATCCCGATTATGACGACGTTATTCCCGTAAACGCTGGCGCGCTCGCGGGTATAAACAACGGGCGGATATACAACAGCTACTTTGTCGGGTACTATCAGACCTATTCCTCGATGACCGCCGCGCTTGCGGGCGATTATTCGGCAAATACTCACGAGACGCCTTTTGACAACGTGTACATGATAACTCAGAGCGAAAAGCTTGTGTTTGACGGAACAAGCTTTACAGAACCTGTGGATGATATATCCGATTATATCGATTTTGACGGCGATAACGCGGGGCTCTACGCCACAGAGTGGGCGCCGTATCCTGTGTTGAGGCTGTTTGAAGGAGAGGGCACGCCCTCATCGCCCTTCCTTGTCAAGGACGTCTTCGGACTGTATAATTTACGCGCCCTTTTCAGCAACGAGGACGTCGGGTACACCGTCAATTTTGCCGAAGACATTGAGTGCAGAAATTTCAATATATCAATCAGCCTTACGGGCTTTGACTTTGCCGCCGTAGTGGACGGACGGGGCTTTGCTCTGAAGCATTTTCAGGGCGAGAAGATTTTTGCCGAAAATCAGGAGGACATACTGTATAATACCGGCTTTTACCGGTCGCCCAATGCCGTAATTTCGGGAACGCTGTTTTCAGAAACGAGCGGTTACACCTACGGTTTCGGGGGTATGTATGCCGAAATAGCCGCGCAAACTCCCGCGCAAGGCGCCGGCACCGAGCAAGACCCGTACATAATAACGTCGAAAGAAGAACTTAAGTCAATCGACGGCAGCAACGCTTACTTCAGACTCGGGAAGAGCATCGTTGTTAACCGCACCGCCGACGGCAATCGGCATTACCTCAACATAAGCGAATTTAACGGACATCTTGACGGAAACGGTTTTGCCGTCGTGGGACTTTTTGAGCCTCTTGTCGAAGACAATCAGGGGACGATTATAAATCTCGTGGTAAAGGGTTATGCCCCGACGGGGACAATGGCCCTTGTCGCCTATGAAAACAACGGCATTATCCAAAACGTCGACGTCTATTGTTCAATCGGCGCTGTGGAAAGTTTTGCCGGCGTTGCCGTGGCAAACAACGGCACAATCGGCAAGGCGCGCGTCAACGGAAACGACGCAGAACCCGCGCTTGTTGCGGGAATTGCCATCGACAATACTGCGACCGTAGAAAACTGTTTTGTGGAAATGGATAATACCGCCGTGTTTGCCGTAAACAACTCGGGCGTTATTCTCACGTCTATCGGCAAGGACGATAATTATATTGCAGTCGACGAGAACACTCCCGTCGACATGGAGTATTTTGCCCTGGTAAGCGCGGGGTTTGACGTCGAAAACGTCTTCGGATACGAGGTCAATATCGCCTTGAATTATCCTGTCTTGCGTGAAAAGGGCGCGAGGTATAAGACGTCTTCGGAATTTTTATACGACAAATCGAGGACGTTTGTCTATACCTATTCCGACACAAAGACCTATACAAAGTCGCAGTTCCACAGCCTGATAGTCGAGAGCACCCAGAATATGACGATAAATTGGACGTATAACGGCTCGGCGTTTCCGGATGCGTCGTTTGCCGATGCGGGAGTTTATACTGTGACGTTTAACTACTTAGGAAGCGCGCTTTATCTCCCGTCGAGATACACCCAGACGATAACGATAAACAAGCAGACGCAGGTCGTGCCGCCCGAGTTTGAGGAAGGGGCGTATGGCAATATTACCGCGCAATATTCGGGAAACAATCTCGAAATAAGCACCCCCGTGCCAGTCAACCTTACCGAATGCGGGTATGTCTACACCTTCACGCTGACCAAGGGCGGCGAGACGGTAGCAAACGCCCGTGACGCAGGAACTTACACACAGACGTTAACGGGAACCAGCGTAAATTACACCAACGTTACGGCGGTAAGGACGATAACGATTACCAAAGCGCCTGTGACTGTCACGGTGGGCAATCTTTCCATAAACTACCTCGAAAATCCCGACCTTTCCCTTGCGGGCGTAACGCTCGCGGGGCTTAAGGAGAGTGACGCGAGCCTGCCTGTAAGCGCGCTTATAGCGGAAGGAACTACGCCTTTGTTTTCCTCGACCTACACAGTGGGGTCAAATGTGGGGAGTTATCCCATAAATTATTCTGCCCAGTTCAGAAACTACACAATAAACCAGGTAGTCGCGGGCACCCTTGCCGTTAATACAATCGACCTTGCGCAAGGCGGAATTACCTTTGAGGACAAGACCGTGACGTATTCGGGCGCAGATGTTTCCATTGTTGCGGAGAATCTTCCTTCAGGCGCAAACGTAGCTTATGACCGCAACGCATACAAAAATGTCGGCATTTATACCGTCACGGCGTCAATAAGCAAGGCAAACTATAACGATCTTGTATTGACGGCTGTTTTGACAATCACAAAAGCGTCCGTTGTGATTTCCGCCGCCGACCTTACACTTGACTATAACCCCGCAAGGACGGAAATAAGTCAAGGCGCGTTTGGCTATGTCGCAAACGGACTTGTAGGGAGTGATGTCGGAAAACAGGCGGAAATTTTCTCGACACTTGGATTTAACTACGCCGTAAAGCAGGACGGACAGGCTGTCACGGTGTTTGACGCAGGGTCATATGAAATTGTACTGACCGTCACGGGAGAACTTGACAACTACGAGATAGAGGTAAATAATGCCCGACTCGATATAAGGCCGATTTCCATGTACTCCCTTTACGCGTCCCACGACAATTATAACGCGACCTATAACGGAGAGGAAAAGACCCATCCGATAACTTTCTTCGACATATACGGGACAGGCGTGACTTACGAATACTACTTGAACGGAGAGCAGGCGGAAAGCTGCGTCAATGCGGGAGTGTACACAGTCTGTGCTCTCGCCGAAAAGATCAGCGACAACTACCTCGACACTCTCTACACGTATACCATTACGATAGCCAAAGGCAATATCGGAATCTGGTTTGAGATCGCCGAGTTTTCGACCTATTACGATAAGACCGACAAGTCGTCGAGCGAATACTATCCCTACAGCGGCACCGTTCCCGAAGGGCTGACGGCGGTTTATGCCGTGAAGAAAGCGGGGCTTGCGGTAAACGAAGCGATAAACGCAGGCACTTATGAGATAAGCTGGGAAGTAGCCGAAAGCGCAAACTATAAGACAAAGAAAATTACCGCAACGCTTAACATTCTGCCCAAACAGATAAGCATATCCGTTCAGCCCAGCTACACCTATTCCGGCAATAACATAAATCCCTTCCTTACGGCGATAAACGGCGCGATTGACAACGAAGTTACGGGAAGTAATTTTACCTTCCGCTATTTCGGCACCGACATGGTGGAGCAGGCGAGAATTACCAGGGTGGGCGCATATATTGTAAGAGCGGCTGTGACCAATCCCAACTATACGCTCGCCGTGACCGATTTTCCCATTACCGTCAACAAGCTGACGGTAAGCGTTGATTTAAGATACCTCGAGTTCGATTACGGCTTTGTGGGCGACATAAACTATAACGGCATCGATTATGCCGTCTATTCGGGCGGGACAATCGTAAGAAAAAATTACTACATCGCGGCGACGGGAGCGACTGTGGACGTAAGTTATCCATTGGGACGCGACGACGCGGGATTGTATACGGTCAGCACCCTCTACGGCGGCGAAAATTACACCTTTATTATTTCTCCCGACTCATCGCTCGACAATAACAACAAGGTGCGCATAAGACCCGCACATCTTTTGGTCGAGTGGAAATTCGGCTCCAGCGATATAAGCGAAATGACAAAAACCCTCACGTACGCGGGCATTGACCAGACGGGATTTTTCGGTTATACTATTACAGGCTTTGTAAACAACCATAAGCAGTCCGATTTCACGTTCGAGCTGAGGGAGACAAATGCCCGCGTTCTCTACAACGCAGGGACATACGAACTGACGGTGGCGCTCCTCAACGAGCCAAACTACGTCCTGGATAACGCCGCTTTAAACGTAATTATCCAAAAAGCCGTCCTTAACGTAAAAATGGAAGACGTGACGGTGATGCAGGGCGAACAGTTTACAAGACGGTCGTATCAGATGCTGAATCCCGTCGGAAACGACGCGAACATCGCCGATATTTTCGGTTTGAGCGGCGCAAATCTGACAGTCGTGACCAATTACTCTCCGACAAGTCAGGCGGGAGCGGTTTTTGACTATTACTACCAAGGCACCTTCACAAATTACGAACTGTACATAACCCGAGTGGGGAAAGTGACGGTGATCGAGAACACCAAGAGGGACTTTACCTTCACCGACGCCGTTTACGCCTATGACGGAACGTACAAGAGCCTGAGAGTCGCCGAAAGCCAGCAGGTAATTGACGCGGCAAACGTCACATTGACGTATTCCGAAAACAACCTGCAGCGCGACGCGGGTACTTATGACATAACTCTTACCGTCACCTACCATGTCGACGGCACGCAAAAGACCACGACAAGGCGGCTTACCATACTGCCGTCCTATCCGAGGCTGGAGCTTGAGAGAGCAAAGACAGTATACAGGGAAAATCTCCCTTTGACTGCGGGCATGATACGCGGCAAGGCGTTTGTGGGAGACGGACAGATAGCGGGAACCTTTGTCTTCGCGCAAAACTACACTCTCCTTACGGGCGTTAACACCTATCGTGTGAGCTTTATCCCCGCCGACACAAATAATCTGCTTGCCCAGACGGCGGATTATACAATAGAGGCCGTTGTGCTCAACGCAAACGTCTTCAGTTACAGCGATCTTACCAGGATAACTTACACCGAGTCGGGCATTGAAATAACGGGCGCAGTGACTATGACGCTGAACTCCGACATAATCGAGGGAATGACGCTTATTATTAACGGCTCGCCCACCGACTCTATAGTGCTCAACAAGACCGAGACAATCGTCGTCGGAATAATGTACGAAGGGCAGACGGTATACGAGCAGAACTTTGAAGTGACGTTACTGTCGGGCCCCGACGTTGTGCCGGTGGTGGCGGACGAGAGGTGTTTTGAGCTGACGGGCTTGAGAATAAAGGACAATAAGCTTCTTGTGAGCGGCGGCGGCGGAAGAATCTCGCTTTTGCCCCAATATGCCGACAAGTATGTGCTGTTTATAAACGGCAACCGCATTCTGACTAACTATCCGATAAGCGGCGACGAAGGTTCGTTAGTCGTCGTAATAAAGGACGGAAAGACCTGGGCGGAGCTGTTTGCGGCGGAGTACAGGATAGCAGAGGATACAGGAGACGGCGACGATACCGCAAAGAAAGACCTCACGTGGCTCATAGTGACGGGCAGCGTGGCGGGCGGAGTCGGCGCATTTGTGGGACTGTTTTTTGTGATAAGGAAGGTAGTCAGAGACAAAAGAATAGGGTTTGACCCGTATGACAGGTAACAGGAGTTGATTTTTATGAAACTGAGAAGGCGGATTCTTTTAATTGTTTTAACTTTGGTACTGGCGGCGCTTAGCATGACACTGGCGTCCTGTTCGCTGCTGGACAAATTTCTCAACAAGAATGACACCGTCGCGCCCAGCATTGTCAACGTCATTCAGCTAAAGACCGACCTCAACTACCTGACCAGCAAAGAATATCTCTACAACAAGGACTCGGGAGCCATTATGCCCTTGAGGAGCGGGGAGAGTTTCTTGCTTCAGATTGAATACGAAAACCCCGGGAACCATTCCATAAGCTATGTAAAGATTAACAACGAAAAAATCATGGCCTCCAAGTTTGAGGAAGGCTCCGACAAGACAAAGACGATAATAAAGCTCAAAGTCTCCGATGACAAGACGACGCGAGAGGAGACCTTTACGGTCAACAGCATATTCTACAACGCGGGCACCGAGACAAAGAGAGTGCCTTTCAACGACGAATTCGACATGAATTTTAAAGTAGTTGTCGAGCCGTCATATTATCTTACCCTCAACTATCAGAACGCCGACAGGCGCGCGGCGACCGTTTCGGAAGACCAGAAGTCGGCGAGGCAGATGATAAGCTACAAGGCCGACCTTGCAAGCTACAGCGTAGCCAATCCCGACTATTCGGCTGTCGCGGGTCTTCCTTTCAAACCGGGCGGCTGGGTGTTTGAAGGTTACTTTACCGAGCCCAACGGCAGGGGTATGCAGGTGACCAAGGACGACTACTACTTCTTCTGGGGAGATGTGACGCTCTACGCGCATTTTTCCAGGCTCTTTACCTATGAGATAGTCGACCTTTTGCCCACGATAGGAATCAACACAATAGACTATACATACAGCCGAAACGGCGAGCAGCAGACCAAGACCTTCTATAAGGGCGCGGTCATCACGGGCAACACCAAGAAAGGTCACCCCAACATCGACATAGGCGACACGCTGGTCGACGAAGTGGCAAATTACAATAAGGAAACGGGGGCGTTTATAAACTTCACCGCCACCGAATATCCCATTATTAAGATTTCCAACAACGCTTTCAAGGACGTAAACACGGTCATTAACTTGTCAATCGGAAAATTTGTTGTGGAGATAGGGGCATACGCCTTTGAAAACTGCAACAAGATGGAAAAGGTGACGTTCTCCAACGGCTCGTGGCTTAAGTACATAGGGGATTGCGCCTTCCAGAAAACTACCAATATGGGCGTTTCCTATCCCTTCACCATTCCCGAGAATGTCGAATATATCGGCAACTTCGCCTTCCGTAACAGCGGCTGGAAGAACACCGAAAACAACGGCAAAAACGAAAGCGAGCTCCATATAAGACCCGAGTTCAAGTTCCTCGGAGTGGAGTGCTTCTTCGGCACCAAGTTCAGTAAAGTCATTTTTGAGCCCGGCTGCCACTTTGACGGACAGATAAACCTGGCTGACGGCGAGGCGATTGACGACATCGGCGGCTGGAGATCCATTGGTAACATGGCGGAAACGGGAGAAGAAACGTACCCGAAACTCATCGGCTCGGGACTCTTTGCAAACAGCCCGCTGCTTATAGAAGTTGTGTTTGAAGGCAAGACGGTAGACGACGTTTATGTGCCCGCGCTTAACATAATACCCGACCTTGCGTTTGACAGGGAAAATTACACCACAACGGGACTTATCGCGGTTAGGTTCGACGAAGGCGTGGAGTATATCGGCACAAGGGCGTTTACCTATCAGGAAAAACTCCAGCAGCTCATACTTCCCGCAAGCCTCAGAGAGGTGGACAAGAAAGCGTTTTACAACTGCACCTCGGTTTATGACCTCACTTTCAGAGAGGACAGAACGAATAACGTATTCAGCCAGCTGAGAGTTTTGCGCTCGTCGTGCTTCGGCAATATGTTGAGCCTTGTAAGGGTGCAGATAGTCAGCACGGTCATGGAGAGGTACGGCAACGGCCCGTTCGCCAACTGTGATAACCTTAAGAGCATAGAATTTCCTTATATAGAGAGTGAGGAACAACTGCCCAGGGGTTACAGCGAGGCCGAGGACTCTTCCGAAGTTTATGTCGGGCACCTCTATTCCGACTTCATGTACTCGACTTTCGAGTCGGGCAAAATCCGCACAACCGACGGCACCGACGCCCAGCAGACCTACGCGGTACCCACCAGGGTGTTCTGCAAGGAATCGGTGCTCAACAAATTCAAACAGATACTCCAGGACGGCAAGAAGCTCAAGGCGGGCGGCATGGAAACGGGCAACGGCGCGTACAGGGATTCTATATTCCTCTACGACATAAACCTTATATACCGCGATTACGTAGTCGACCCGACAAACACCAACAGCGCAAAGACCGACATCGCGCTTCAGAAGATTTACAGCGCGTCAAACGACGCTGTCATCGGCTACAGCATGGCGTTCTGGTCGGACAGGAGCAAGAATATCACAATCCCCGCGTCGCTTACCCTTACCATAGACGGAAGCCAACAGACCTGCAACATAATTCAGATAGGACCCAGAGCCCTTCCTACCAGCGTGCAGACGATAACCGTACCCGCGAGCGTCACAAGAATTTCCAACGACGCGTTCAACAACTGCACCGAGCTTACCGAAGTGCGCTTCGATAATATCAATACGCTTGAGTACATCGGCGACTACGCCTTTATGGGCACGCTTATCACCAGCTTTACGGGCGGTACCAATCTCAAGGTCATCGGGCAATACGCTTTCTGGAACTGCTCATCGTTAAGGTGGGTGGATCTCAGCGCATGTTCGTATATCACCAACGCCTACGCGGGCAGAACGAAGGTTAAGACCCAGTACATTTACGAGTACGAGAAGGCCGCCATCGGGAAAGGCACCAACGAAAAGGACGCGCTCGACTATAACAACGCGCTCTACAACGGCGCATTCCAAGGCTGCAGGTCGCTTACATGGATATACCTGCCCCCCAACATCTCCAGAATGAGCCAGAGCCTGCTTGCCGGTTGCAGAAACCTCACGACCGTAATTATCGAGAACCCCAACGTTCCTACTTCGACCCAGGTTTCCGACCCCGGCGAAATCTGCTTCTATCCTTACGCACAGGCTACCAGCGTGTACGACAGCGAAGCTATCGCCAAAGGCATGACGATTTACGGCAACAATATCGAGAGTACACATAGACTGATTTTCTCACAAGGCAACTACAAAATCTTCGGCGTTGAAATGCCGGGTCACCCGTAATTTACGTAAATCGAAATTTTTATTTGTCGAAAAACAGTTTACACCGGCGAAGGTTCAAAGTATAATGAAAGTGCTTTAACAAGCTAAAGCATTAAAGTGAAATTATCGATAAGGAGATTTGAACCATGAAGAAAATAGTGACGGTTTTGGCAGTTGTCTTTGTTTTGGCAGCGATATTGACGGGCTGTGCGGCAACAGAGCTGAATTTCGGAAAGAAGCTCGTAAAGACTGAGGACATGATAACCATTCTTACCGAAATATCTTCGGGCACCGCCGACGTAGGCATTATGGACAGCATTATGGCCAACTATTACATGAGCCAGGATACCAACTATGCCGACAAGCTTATGCTTATAGACGGACTTGTCCTTGCCGAGGAAGAGTACGGCATCGCAGCGAGAAAGGCGGCAAATTCCACCATCTACAACATCAACAAGGCGCTTGTAGAACTTAAGAAGAACGGCTCCGCCGACGAGATAGCCGCAAGATACGGTCTTACCAATGACCTCATCATCGACGAAGAGTACAACGCAGGCGAAAACACCGCCACCGACGACGATTGGTCGACGATAGTAACCAGCGGCAAGATTAAGATCGGTTACACCGTATTCGCGCCCATCGCTTATAAGGACGCCGACGGCAACTTCATCGGATTTGACATCGACCTTGCCAAGGCTGTTGCCGCTTACTACGGCATCGAGGCGCAGTTTGTGGAGATAGAGTGGGGCAAGAAGGAATTCGAGCTCAACAGCTACAACATCGACCTCATCTGGAACGGCATGACCATCACCGATGAGCGTAAAGAGACTATGAACATCTCCATACCTTATCTTATGAACAACCAGGTTGCCGTAATAAGGAAGGCCGACAAGGACAAATACACAAGCACCGAGTCCATGAGCGACGCGATAATCGCCGCCGAGAGCGGAAGCGCCGGACAGAGTGTGGTGGAGAAAGCTAAGAAGTAATGAGTTTCGGAAAAGTATTTTTAGCCCTGCTTGAGGGGTTTGGCGTCACCTGCACGATATTTATTCTCACGCTGTTGTTCGCCATCCCCCTGGGGCTTGTGATTGCGTTTGGCTCAATGAGCAAATTCAAACCCCTTCGTTATCTTACGCGGGGGTTTGTCTGGGTAATAAGGGGTACGCCCCTTATGCTGCAGATAATAGTCGTCTTTTATGTGCCGGGACTGCTGTTTAAGGTCAATTTTACATCGCGCCTTATGGCAGTTATCATCTCGTTTGTCATAAATTACGCCTGCTATTTCAGCGAAATTTACCGCGGAGGAATCGAGAGCATACCCAAAGGGCAGTACGAGGCGGGAAAGGTGCTGGGCATGACAAGCTCCCAGATTTTCTTCAAGATCGTGCTGATGCAGGTGGTTAAGCGCATAGTTCCGCCCATGAGCAACGAAATAATCACGCTCGTCAAGGACACATCCCTCGCTCGCGTCATTACCGTTGTGGAAATCATAAGACAGGCGCAGGAGATTGTCAGCATATACGGCATACTGTGGCCGTTGCTGTTTACGGGAGTGTTCTACCTCGTTTTCAACGGCATTCTCACACTGCTTTTCGGCTACATCGAAAAGAAATTGAATTATTATCAGGGATAGTTTTATGGCGCTTCTTCAGGTTAAAAACATGCGAAAGGATTTTGACAGGCTGGAAGTCCTCAAGGGGATTGATTTTGAGCTTGACAAGGGAGAAGTTCTTGCCATAATCGGCTCCTCGGGCAGCGGAAAGACGACGCTTCTCAGGTGCCTCAACTTTCTCGAAACTCCCGACAAAGGGCAGATCTATATCGACGGAGAACTTATCTTTGACGCCGAAAAGGACAGAGAAGTCTCCGACGCCGACTTAAGAGAGAAAAGGCTGAATTTCGGACTGGTCTTTCAGTCCTTTAACCTCTTTCCCCAATACAGCGCGTTAAAAAACGTAACCCTTGCTCCGTCCCTTTTTGTGGCGAGCGAAATTAAGCAGAAAAAGGCGACTGCTTATAAAGAATACCTGAAAAATATCTTTGTCAAGGGCTCCTTAAAGAAGTTCCGCGAGGAGAGGGCGATACTCGGCGAGCAGTCGAAGAACCTTCGCGAGGACATCGAAAAGAGAGCGTTAAAACTTCTTGACAAGGTAGGCTTAAGCGACAAAGTGGATAATTTCCCATGCGAACTTTCGGGCGGACAGTGTCAGCGACTTGCCATAGCCCGCGCCCTTGCGTTAAACCCCAAGATACTTTGCTTTGACGAGCCTACCAGCGCGCTCGACCCCGAGCTTACGGGCGAAGTGCTTAAAGTAATCAAGAACCTCAAGAGCAAAGAGACGACGATGATTATCGTCACACACGAAATGGAGTTTGCCCGCAACGTCGCCGACAAGGTAATATACATGGCAAACGGCATTATTGAGGAAATGGGCACCCCGGAAGAAGTTTTCGGGAACCCGAAGAGCGAAAAGACGCGCGCTTTTTTGCTTAAAGACGATTTGAGCGGAGGTAAGTATGGAGTATAAAATCACCCGAGAAATGATTGAAGAACTGTATGACGCCTTTATCGTTCTGGAAAACCGCGACGAATGCGAGATTTTCTTTGAGGACCTGTTTACAATCGGCGAGCTTGAGCAGTTTGCCCAAAGACTGAGGGCTGCAAAACTCATCCTCGACGGCAAGACCTATTCGAGAATCATCGAAGAGACCGACATAAGCAGCGCGACCTTGAGCCGCGTCAGCCACTGCGTCAAGCGCGGGAGAGGGGGATACAAGACCATAATCGAAAAGACAAAGAAATAATCTGCTTATAATAAAGCAATTTTTATTTTTTCGTAAAAATTCGTACATAAAAAAACACGCGCGCCTAAATCCCGGGCGCGTTTTTATTTTAGTAAAATCGATTGACATCGACCTTGCGGCAGAGTATCATATAAGTAGAGTTAGCATAGGCGAACTGAAGCGAGCAAAAAATCTTTGATTTTTAGCGAGAACCCGAAAGGAACCCCCCAAAATGCAAGCGTTTCGGGGGAACAATACAACGCTCGGGAGAGAGGGAAGTAAGGGCTACTTACGGTAATGCCACTTTGTATAAGCACTGCGGCGAAGCAGTATAATAAAGCAGGAGCAATAGAAAACATGAAGTGGTACGAAATCTTAATCACAATAGCCGCAACCGCTTTTGTTGCGTTCATAATAATTTTTAACTTCGCAAACAGGAAAAAGGGAAAATCTTCCTGCAGTTGCGGAGGCTCTTCGCAAAAAGGCTGTTCCTCGGGTTGCGGAGGCTGTCCGTTTGCCGATAAGTGCCAAAGCAATGATAAGGATAAGTAAATAATCGCAAATTATCTCCGGTTTTTTCGTTTTTCACGCCCCTTGTAAAGACCATTTGCAGGGGCGTGAATTTTTTTGGTCGGCTTTTACGGCAATTTCGTATTGACAAGGGTAACTTGCAGGCTTTATAATATTTTATTATTACTATTATTATTTTATGGAGGAGTCAATGGTAAACCACTTAAGACGTAAAGGCGTTTTTATCGCGCTTTTTGCCTGCATTCTTGTGCTGTGCGTCGCCATGGTGTGCGTAAACATCATACCGCAGAGCGCCCAGGCAGCCGACGAGATACTTAACGCCAGAGAGGAGAACATCGCTCATATTACAGATACTCACTACTATCCCTTCCGACTGGGATATTACGGTAGCACCACAACAACCAGCAATCACGATTTCTTCTACAACTACATAATGGACAAGAGCACCAAGCTGTGGCTGGAAGCCGAAGCCGTGTTTGACAACGCCCTTCTCACCGTAAAGGACGAAATGCCCGATTACCTCGTATTGTCGGGCGACGTCGCCCAGGACGGCGAGCTTCTTGCCCATATAGACCTTGGCAACAAGCTCCGCGCTCTCCAGAACGAGATAAGAGCCGAGAGCGGTAACGATAACTTCCAGATTTTCGTCGTTATGGGCAACCATGACCTTTACAATCCCGAGAGCTACCGCTTTGACAACGCCCAGGGACTTAAGGAGAGATTCTACTATACCACCCGTATGGACGTTGCGTACATCTACGCAGGACTCGGATACCCCAATATCACAGCCACCAAAGCCGCGGAATACTATTCGCACTTAAGTGATGACCTCCAGGGACAATATGCTTTTGTTCAGAGTTACTTAAGCAGTAACTTTGATTGGGCGTGGGAGTTTGTCAAGGACGACGCGGAAGGAAACACCCGCTTCTTCACCTATGACAGCACCGCTTCCGAAGCCGAGAAAGAAAGCGTCTCAATGGACTACCTCCTTTCAAATAACCTTGTAAAAACCATCGATAACAGCTCCTATTTTGCCGCATCGGGTCAGAGCTATCTCTATGACAAGTTCGGCTACGGTCTCGATATAGACGTGGGCGAACTTACCTTTATCGGCGCAAGAAAAGACGGCGACCTTTCCTTCTTAGGTATGGACGTTGTTTTGTCCAACGTAATCGGCGGACACGTGCTCGGCGCCCTTCTCCAAAACAGCAGCCGAAGCTTTATCGCAAAGAACGCGTCGACCGTCAGACCCGACAATGATGCGGTCATCATCGGCGCAATGCACCACTCACTCATTCCCCACTGGGAAATGGAAGAGGAAATCACTACGGGATTTATCGTCTACAACTGGGTTGAGACCGCGGACTTCCTCGCCGACTACGGCATGAGATATGTCTATACAGGACACATGCACGCCAACGACCACGTCAGCTACGTATCCTTCAACGGGAATCAGATCGTTGACATCGAAGGCAGCTCAAATGCCAGCGTAGGAAGCGCGGTTAAGATTACCCGCGTCGTTCACGGCAGAAACTCGGCAAACAAGCTCGCCGAAAAGACCTATGTAAGGTATCTCGAAAACAAGAACGTCAGCGGCGAAACCGCCAACGTGCAGCTTTTCAGCAAGGTTTTCCAGAACGATAAATACGGCTATGTAGCCAAAAACAAAATAAACGAATTCCTCGACTACGGCAGAAAAGTCATCACCAACTACTCGGGTTACTCCCAGAGGAGAGTATATGATAACGCCATAGTCAACAAGCTTGGCGAATTCCTCCGTCCCGACATCGCAGATATGCTCGGCGACCTAGTCGGCGGCATCAACATCAAAATAGGCGCATTTAACCTCAGCCTCGGCACCTTCAGCGCCGACGTGGTTCAGCTTGCCCAAAACCTTCTCAAAAAGATAAGCACAGACATACTCAAGGACTATACCTACAAGGGTTCCAACGCCCTCTATAAGATAGAAGAGAACAAGGTGTTCGGATACGTTGAGGAAATGGTTATGTCCCTTGTCAACTACGAACTTGCCGAGGGAGTGACGGTATTCGACTTCTTCATGGGCGCATACATCAGCCACAACGCGGGTACCGAAGTAAAGAGCTTAGAGGAGTATACCGCAGCTCAGCAGGCCGCTCTCAACAGGATCTACTCGGGTGAGTTTGTGGAAGTGCTCTTTGATACGCTTCTCGACAGAGAAAAAGGTCTTTACAGACTTATCGAAGGTCTCCAGAACACCACGCTCGACCTCAGCGAAGGCATCAGCAGCACCTTCCGCGACCAGCTCGCGCTCATTGGCGGCGTTGTGGGCTTCAGCGGCGAAAACAAGCTTGACCTCTCCAAGTTCAACCTCGGCAACATTCTTAAGACCGTAGGAAGCGCAGACCTTGTCAAGAACCTTATCGCAAGCACGGGCTTTGACATCGACCTTTCCAAAATGACCCTTACCGAGGTAATCGACGACATAGTCTCCAAGTACCTCACCAAGAGCTTCTGCAAGGCACTCGGCGAGTACGCTCACGACATAATCAAGAGCTTCGGCGTTGACGAAAAAGACCCCGATCCGCTCACCTCCAACGAAATGCTCCTTACCATAAGAGAATTTGACGACGCCGACGCGAGAGTATTTACCTACCTCGAGAAGACGAGAACCGAGGTCATCACCGTAGAAAACGGCAAGAAGCCCGATATGATAGCGATTAACTTCGGACAGGATCCGTCCACAAGCATGGCGTTTACCTACTTTACCGACAGAAGAGTAAACGCGGGCGGCATCGAGTTTGTCGAGACCAATGAGGACGGCACCTACAACAAGAACGCCGCGACTTTCAGGTCTGCAACAACTCAGATTTACGGCACGACCAAGCCCCTTATCGACCTCGGCATCTGGTGCCAGTCGGGATATGTGGAACTTGGCAGGCACACAATAACCCTTACCAACCTCAAGCCCGGCACAACCTACGCCTACAGATTGGGCGACAGGTCGAGAGGATACTGGTCCGACTGGTATACCTTCACGACCGCTCCTTCTGCCGAGGAGGACTTTGAAGTTCTCATCGGAAGCGATCTCCAGAGCTCCACAAGATACGCTTACGAGCGTCTCAGCACCATTTACGGCAAGCTCGACCAGGTCTTTGAAGGCAATATCGCGTTTATGATTAACCCCGGCGACGCCGTTGACAACGGCCGCAACCTCTCCCAGTACAGGTGGTGGCTCAACTCCGCAACCGAGTTCTATGCGTCCACTCCCATGGCTATAGCCGCGGGCAACCACGACGAAAAGAGCTTTGCTCCTGGCAAAGCCGGCAACATGGCATACTATGGCGGCAACGCAAAGACCTCTTACTTCGTATCCAAGGAAAACAAGACAATTTCCGACAGCTTCGGCGCAAGTGCCGGCGCGATGATAAGCGAGTACAACTATCTCTACACTCACTTCAACTATAATCTTCCCGCCGCACAGGCGCAGAAGACGGGCTTCTACTATTCCTTCAACTACGGCGGAGTGCATTTTATCGTGCTCAACACCAACGACATTGACGAGGATAACAAGCTCGCTCAAGCTCAGTACGACTGGCTCGTTGCCGACCTCGACGCGGCAGAAGATATGCTCAAAGTCGTCATCATGCACAAGTCGCTCTACAGCGCCGGCAGCCACTCCTATGATAAGGATGTCGTCGGAATGCGCGCCCAGCTTACCCCCTTATTTGCCGAAAAAGGCGTATCGGTAGTAATCGGCGGTCACGACCACACCTACTCCGAGACCTATTATCTCGACGCCGAAGGCAAGAAGATATTCTTAAGCGGCGGCAAGGACGAAATCACGGGCGAGGGCGTCCTCTACCTCACGATGGGCACCATGGGCGAGAAGTTCTACAACTACGTCTCCAATCCCAATGTCCCCGTCAACACAGGGTACTCCCTACACGACGACGACATGAAGCTCAGCGACCCGACCTTCGGCAAGCTGAAATATGACGCCGCCAACAAGAAGCTCTACTATTACGGATACGAGTATCTCCGTGAGCTTGACGAACTCGGCAACCTCATCGACGGCGAAATCGTCAAGATCAAGAAGAGCAGCGACTGGAACACGCTCATTGCCATAATACTGCTCGGACTCGTTGCGGTTCTCGTAGTGGTTGCGGTAATATCCGCCGCTGTCCACAACGCCAAGATCCGCAAAGTAAGAGACTAAAACCTTAGTTCAAAACACAAGGCTGCCGCAAGAAGAGCGGCAGCCTTTTTGTTTGTTACATCGCAATAAGTATGGTATAATATTAGGTATGAAAAAAGCGGCGCGGATCATTTCGGTTTTTCTTATTGTGGCATTTATCGGCATGCTTTTTGCCGGCTGCAACAGGAAATCGGATTTTTATAAAAAGTACTTTAACGATTTTGTGGGGCAAAAGCCATTCACAAAAGCCGTTTCGCGCATCAATCTCGACTCGGGCGTCAGCGTTTTCAGCTATGACAGCATAAGTGACGTCTTTGTTACGAAAAAGACCGCGGCAAATCAATATTCTACTGGAGAAGACGACAAGGTAATCACCTTGTACGGCTTTTCTTCCCTCGATACTCAGTACGTCAGCCCCATTTTTACGCGCGTGCTCTCCATAAAAGGCGATTATGCCATTGTCACAAAGCCCTATGTCGACACGACAAAAGCGAGCATAATCGAGATAGTCGGCGTTATTAAATTCCGCGGCGAAAACGCGGGGGAAAAGACCGATTTTACCAATCTCGGCTGCATATTCAATCCCGCATATACCCAGTTTTCCTTTGTGGGCGACTATATCGCCGTCCCCGGAAGCAAGGCAAGCCCCTCGGTCGAGGTAAACTATACTACCTTCTACGACTATAAGACCAAGGATATGCTGCTCGAGACTTTCAAGGTGGGCGTGGGGTATAAATACTCCTTTGCCATGTACGATAATATCCTTATTGCGATCGGGCAGGCAATGGCGTACTTCTTCGCGCCCAATGACATTCTTCAGAACGGCTTTTTGCAGGTGGACGATAAGAATTACTACAAAGCTTTCCCCGAGGACACCAAAAACGAATACGCCGACAGCATTTCCATACAGATTTTTTACATCGGCAACGGCTGGTTTGTGCGTTCTGCAAGAATCGAGAGCGAAATCCCCTTTACGGGTTACAACGTCACCTACAACAAGTACGACATCGGGTCGGGCATAGGCTCTGTTGTGTACGCTCTTGTGCGTACTGATATATATAATTTCAACTCTAAGACCGCCACCGACCACAAATGGCTCCTTGTCGACAGCGTGGCAAACAAGTATACGTCCGACGCGTACACCTATTCTGCCGACGCGATTAACAACCTCGCCGTGCCCGAAAACGACCGCTATGCCTATTATATGCCCGTCCTTAACCCTGCAAAGTTTATTAAAGACGGCTATTCGATAGCGTATTTCTACTATACGCCTTATGTCGAGTTTGAGGACTATTCTTACGAAATTTCCTTCTGCCTGCTCGACGAAAACGCCAACATAATAAGAATGAACGACGTCCTTATGCCGCTCGCCTTTATCGACGGAATCGGCGTGCAGAACGTCGATCCGACATACCAAAGCATTTACGGCAATCTCCAGTATGTCACATACGACAATAAGAAAGTCGACCTTAAAGAGATACAGTCGGGAATTACTTACGAAACTTATTACGCCCATTCGGGTATTGTCATCGGCGCAGAACTGAATTACGCCGACAACGCGACATACTTCGGCGCGATGGACGCAAAGACCAAAAAGACCGTGCTTCCGTTCAGGTATAAGGAGCTTACTCCGTTTTACGGTTCTGACGCGATAGGGCTTTTAACTTACGAAAACGCCTTTACCTATGTGAAAGTGGATACCGACGGAAACGAGACTGTCCTCAACGACGTCGTAAACGTGCGCCAGGGAGTTTACGTCTACACATACGGCGGCAAACTAGGCGTAAAAAACTACGCGGGAGACGTGCTCATCAACGCTTTATACGACAAACTCGAAGTATACGACGTCTTTATGACAGACGGCGCGTTCCAGAAGAGTTTTGCGATTGCCACATCGGGCAACTATACTTATATATTTACTCTGGAGTAAACAGAAGATGTACGATACAAAAACCGGCGGTATTGAACTGATTGACGAGGCCGCACGCCTGATAAAAGCGGGGGAGCTTGTGGCGTTTCCCACCGAGACCGTTTACGGACTGGGCGCCGACGCGCTCAACTCCGATGCGGTAATGAAAATCTTTGCCGCAAAAAACCGCCCCGCCGACAATCCGCTCATCGTCCACGTCGCCGACATAGAGCAGGCAAAGAGAGCGGCTTATGTTTCCGAAGAGGCCGAAAAGCTGTTCAAGAGGTTTTCTCCGGGTCCTCTTACCGTCGTTTTACCCAAAAAACCGTGTGTGCCCGATGTGGTCACCGGAATGATCAATACCGTGGGGATAAGAATACCCGATAGTTTTCTCGCACTCGAACTTATAAGAAGGAGCGATTGTCTCATTGCCGCGCCCAGCGCAAATACGTCAAAGAAAGTCAGCCCCACAAAGGCAATCCACGTTTATGAGGATATGAAAGGCAAAATCCCCATGATACTGGACGGCGGAGAGTGCAAGGTAGGTATCGAGAGTACGGTTTTGTCATTGGCGGGAGAAATTCCTACCGTTTTACGCCCGGGCGGGATAACGATTGAGATGTTAAATGAAGTTCTTCCGAAGGTGAAGAGCCATACGGGAGAAGTCAAGGTCGCTCAGGCGCCCGGGATGAAATATAAGCATTACGCCCCGACGGTCGAAGAGTGCCTCTTGTTTGACGACATTAAAAAAGGCGTAGACTACTACGACAAGGAAGCGTCACAGGGCAAGCGCGCCGTTTTGCTCGTTACCAGTGACAAAATACCGTTTTTGGGCGGCAGGGAGTATGTCGATATGGGCGCAAGCGGCGAGGAAGTCGCCCACAATGTTTTCAGCATTTTGCGCGATTGCGAGAAGAAATACGAATGTATTCTTATCGAAAAACTGCCGGATATTGGGATATACGCGTCGGTAATGAACCGCCTAATAAAGAGCGCCGAAGGCAAAACGGTA
The DNA here is from genome assembly GCA_035381305.1 of Clostridia bacterium. GTDB lineage: Bacteria > Bacillota > Clostridia > Christensenellales > DTU072 > CAG-1782. The sequence continues at coordinate 3,597 of DAOSYK010000013.1, read as the reverse complement.
TAAAATTAATACTTGTAGAAGGCGCATTGTTGTGCTATAATAATCAGCGAATAAAAACCTTAGGGAGCGGTATTATGAAAGTTGGAATAGGTTGCGACCACGGCGGAATTGTACTGAAAAACGCCTGTATTGAAGCACTTAAAGAACTTAATATTGAATACGTTGATTACGGTACGTATACCGAAGACAGCGTCGATTATCCCGATTACGCCGAAAAAGTGGCAAAAGCAGTACTTGGCGGGGAAGTTGACAAAGGCATTCTTCTTTGCGGCACAGGGATAGGCATAAGTATCGCCGCAAACAAATTCAGAGGCATAAGATGCGCCCACATAACAAACGTCTTCAGCGCCAAAGCCTCATCCGAACACAATAATGCCAATATCATCGCCATGGGAGGAAGGATAACCACTTCCGAAGAAGCAAAAGAGATGGTGCTGGCGTTTTTTTCTACCCCTTACGCTGGCGGCAGGCACCAGACGCGCCTTGACAAGATAACAGAAATCGAAAAAAACTACCTTTAAGGAGAAAATTTTATAATGAACATCAACGTAGTGAACCATCCTCTCATCGTCCACAAACTTTCCATGATGAGAGAGAAGAACACCAACCCCAAGGATTTTCGTCAGCTTTTGAAGGAGATCTCACTCCTTATGGCGTACGAAGTGACCAGGGACCTTCCCCTCGTCGATACCGAAATCGAAACTCCGATAACCAAGTTTACAGGTAAGACGCTTGGCGGAAGAAGCTTAGGAATAGTTCCTATCCTAAGGGCGGGTCTTGGCATGGTGGACGGAGTACTGGAGCTTGTGCCCAGCGCAAAAATCGGACACATCGGCTGCTATCGTGACCCGGAAACCCATATGCCTGTGGAATATTATTGCAAACTGCCCGTTGACGTTGACCAACGACAGGTAATCGTCCTTGACCCCATGCTCGCAACAGGCGGCAGTGCTGCTATGGCGATTGACTTTATCAAGCAGAGAGGAGTTACCGACATCAAGTTTATGTGTCTTGTCGCGGCTCCCGAAGGCGTAGAAGCTCTTAACAAGGCTCACCCCGACGTGCCCATCTTCTCCGCGGCGCTCGACGAGTGCCTCAATGACCACGCTTATATTGTCCCGGGTCTTGGCGACGCAGGCGACAGGCTGTTCGGAACAAAGTAAAAAAAATCAAAAAGGCTGTCACGAAAGGTGGCGGCCTTTTTTATCGCTCGCAATATCGTGTGATTCTGCGGGGTATACCGACCGTTATATTTTTGCCGAACCGGCATAATGAACAAAAAAAAACGGGCTGTTTCATTTCGAAACAGCCCGTTTGTAATCCATATTTTCAGTATTCGTTTCTGATGGAGATTGCGAGGAACCTTTTCGGGTCGAAGAATTTCCACGGCACGTCTTCGCAAGGAGGATACACGCGGAACATCATCTTTTCCTTGCTCACAGGGTGTAAGAACTTAAGCTCCACCGCCCAAAGGGCGAGGTTGTAGCCCGCGGGAGTTTTGTCGCCGCCGTACTTCTGATCTCCGAAAAGGGGAGTGCCCAAAGTCGACATCTGCACACGTATCTGGTGACTTCTGCCCGTGAAGAGCTTAATATCGACCAGGCTCATTGTGGCGTTTTCTTCCAGTATTTTATAGCTTAAGACCGCTTTTTTCGCGCCTTCTTCGCTCATGGGGGCGACATAGACCATATTGCGTTCCACATCTTTTTTAAGGTAGTGGGTGAGGTAGTTTACCTGCTTTTCGCGGGGAGTGCCCATAAGTATTGCGAAATACCGCTTGTCAAATTCGCCGTTTCTTATGCTCTCAGAAAGCCTTGCCGCGGCTTTGCTGGTCTTTGCGTATACCATTACGCCGCCCGTAGGCCTGTCAAGTCTGTGAACAAGTCCGACATACGCGTCGCCTTTCTTGTCGTATGTCTTGATAAGATAATCCTTTATTATGCTTATCATATCGGGATCGCCTGTTTCGTCGGGGCAGGCGGGAATGTTCTGAGGCTTGACGACGACAATTATGTGATTGTCTTCGTAAACAATATTAAGGTCTTCCACGGTAAGCGCTTTAGTCATATCGATATTATGTATTAAATTGCGCTAAAATGTCAAGTAAACACAAAAGATTGTTGCCATTCGGCGGGAAAATCGTTATACTAATTATATTAATTATTACTTATAAACAACAATTGCATACGGAGAAGCACATAATGAGTGTAAAACTGATTAACAGAGGAGTATATTTTTACAACAATAAGCAGGTCGCGAAAAACAGAATTGCCGACCTCGACTTCGAAAACGCCTATAAAAATACCATAACATACGGCATTTTGGACAGACACAACCAGAACAAGCCTACGCAAAAGGACAGTCTTTTAAAACTTAGATTCGACTGCCTCGCCAGCCATGACATAACATATGTCGGCATTATTCAGACGGCAAAGGCGAGCGGGCTTGAAAAGTTTCCCGTGCCGTATGTCCTCACCAACTGTCACAACAGCCTTTGCGCCGTGGGCGGCACGATAAACGAGGACGACCACATGTTCGGCTACTCGGCGGCGAAAAAGTACGGCGGCATATACGTTCCCGCGCACCAGGGCGTCATACACAGCTATATGCGTGAGAGAATGGCAGGCTGCGGCAAGATGATATTAGGAAGCGACAGCCACACCCGTTACGGCGCGCTCGGCACCATGGCAATAGGCGAAGGCGGCGGCGAGCTTGTTAAACAGCTTTTAAAAAAGACCTATGATTTCAAGTACCCACAGGTTGTCGGCGTACAGCTTACGGGCAAGCCCAGAAAGGGCGTAGGACCCCAGGACGTTGCGCTCGCTATTATTGGAGCAACGTTCAAAAACGGCTTTGTAAAAAATAAAGTCTTGGAGTTTTTCGGCAGCGGCATAAAGAACCTGCCCATAGAATTCAGAAACGGCATTGACGTAATGACCACCGAAACGGCGTGTCTCAGCTCTGTCTGGGTGACCGACAAGGAAGTCAAAAACTACCTCGAAAATCACAACAGAGTGGCGGAATACTGGGAACTCAAGCACACAGGACTTGTGTACTTTGACGGACTTATCAAAGTCGACTTGTCCAATGTCGAGCCTATGATAGCTCTACCGTTCCACCCAAGCAATGTCTATACGATCCGCGAACTCCTCGAAAAACCCTATGAGATACTCTCAAAGTGCGAGGAAGAGGGGAGAAAACTTCTTAAGAACGACAAGTTCAAACTTACCGACAAGATAGTGGACGGCAAGATAAAAGTCGACCAGGCGATTATCGCAGGGTGCGCCGGCGGTACTTATGACAACCTTATGGAAGCCGCCGCCATACTCGACGGAAAGAGCATCGGCAATCAGCTCAGCATGAGCGTATACCCCGGGAGCCAGCCCATTTACATCGACCTTGTCAAGAAAGGGGCGGTAGCGTCCTTCTTAAAGACAGGCGTAAACGTCAAGACGGCGTTCTGCGGACCGTGCTTCGGCGCGGGCGACGTCCCTGCCAACAACGCTTTCAGCATCCGTCACACAACGCGCAACTTTGAAAACCGCGAGGGAAGCAAGCCAAACGACGGACAGATTGCGGCAGTGGCGTTGATGGATG
>DAOSYK010000012.1:0-51938 GCA_035381305.1 Clostridia bacterium | reverse complement strand
CGGTTGTTTTTCCCTGCATGAGCGCCATTCTGATTGCGCTTGCAGACGGATAATCCCCCTCAATCGCAAGGTTGTTATAATCGGTTTCTCTCTTGATTGTGTGAAGTTTTACATTGTCAAGTCCGAATTTCTTAAGCGCCATTATATAGGCAATTCCCAGTACGTTGTTGGGTTTTTCCAGCATCAAGGATATGTCGGCGTATTCGGGATTTAGTTCGGCATACGCCTTCAAAGCAAGGCTTCTTGCCTTGGGAAAAGAATTTCCGTCACTCTGAAACTTCTGCAAAAGCACCTTAAAGTCGGTCGGCTCGTCGCTTAATAAGCGCGCGACTTTAGTAAGGAGATTAGCATCCCCGCATTCGCTGCCGAAACTCAGGTATTCGATATCGGGCAGGGTGGAAAGTATCTTCACCGCGCCGTAAGCAAAGTTGTCGGCGGGGGATATTGCGAATATAAGAGGTAGTTCGACCACCATGTCTGCGCCCATTCTTACGGCAAGTTCGGCACGCTGGTACTTGCTCAGAATGGCGGCGTCGCCTCTTTGGGTAAAGCTGCCGCTCATGATGCAAATCACTGTATCGGCACCCGTTTCTTCTCTGGCAAGTTTCAGGTGTTTGAGGTGTCCGTTTGTGAACGGATTGTATTCGCATATTATGGCCGTAACTTTCATTTTTTCGATTACCTTTATACTTGATTTTTTTAAGAAAAGTTGTATAATATTAAGCGGTACTTTTATTATATTCCATTCACAAAGGAAAATAAAGTAATTTAAGGGAGGTATTCATGTCTAAATTGATGGAGAGCGTGTTTAAGAGAGCCGCTGAGCTGAATAAACACATAGTACTTGCCGAAGGCGAAGAGGAAAGAATCATTAACGCCGCCAAGGAAATAGTGAAAAGAAAAATCGCCCGCATTACCCTCATCGGAAATCCCGAAGTAATCGAAAAGAAAGCAGGCAAACTGGATAATATAGATATTATCAATCCCGCAACCGGAGCAAAGACTCAGGAATATATCAATATATTGTACGAAGCCCGTAAGGCCAAGGGTATGACTTTAGAGCAAGCCGAGAAGCTTGCTCTTAATCCGTTATATTACGGCGCATTAATGCTCAAAGCAGGAGACGCCGACGGTATGGTGGCAGGATCGATTAACTCGACGGGCGATGTGCTCCGTCCCGCTCTTCAGATAATAAAGACCCGTCCCGGCGTAAATACGGTATCCTCGTGCTTTTTGATGTCCATGCCCGAGAACGGACCCGGAATGAAATACGGCGAGAACGGGGTTTTCGTATTCGGTGACTGCGCCGTCATCCCCAATCCCACAAGCGAACAGCTTGCCGACATCGCCATAGCAAGCGCCGACTCGGCAAAGAGCATCGCGGGTTTTGAGCCCAAAGTCGCTATGCTCAGCTTCAGCACTAAGGGAAGCGCAAAGCACGAGTTTGTTGACAAAGTGACCGAAGCGGTCAAGCTTGTCAGGGAAAAAGCTCCCGAGCTTATGGTGGACGGCGAACTTCAGGCCGACGCCGCGCTTGTTGAGAGCGTAGGAAAATTAAAAGCTCCCGGAAGCGAAGTTGCGGGACAAGCCAACGTGCTTGTATTCCCCGACTTGCAGGCGGGCAACATAGGATATAAACTCGTTCAGAGATTGGCCGGCGCAGAAGCAATAGGACCTGTCTGCCAGGGACTTGCAAAGCCCGTAAACGACCTCAGCCGCGGCTGTTCTTCGGAAGACGTCGTAGGCGTTGTCGCAATAACCGCTCTGCAAAGCAAATAGGAGGACATAATGAAGGTACTGGTAATAAACGCCGGCAGCTCCTCACTCAAGTATCAGGTTATTGACATGGATAACGAAACAATGCTCTGCAAAGGTCTTGTGGAGAGGATAGGTTCTGAGGGGAGCAAAATCACGCATCAGACGGAAGGCAAGGAAAAACTTATAATAATAAAAGACCTCGCCAACCACACCGACGCACTTAAGGTCGTTATCCGCGCGCTCACAGACAAGACGCACGGAGTGCTCGACGACATCAAAGAGATCGACGCCGTGGGACACAGAGTTCTGCATAGCGGCGAGGACTTCAACGACAGCGTTGTCATAACCGATGAGGTAATAAAAATCTGCAAGAAGAACGCAGTTCTCGGACCTCTTCACATGCCCGCCAACATCGCCTGCATAGAATCTTGCAGGGAAGTTATGCCCGGCGTGCCCATGGTAGCGGTGTTTGACACCGTTTTCCATTCTACAATGCCCAAGTACGCCTATATGTACGCCATTCCTTACGAGGATTATGATAAGTTCAAAATCAGAAAATACGGCTTCCACGGCACCAGCCACAAGTACGTGAGCGGCGAAGCGCTGCGCATCCTCGGCACCGACAAGTGCAGAATGATAACCTGCCACCTCGGAAACGGCAGCTCCATGAGCGCGGTGGTGGACGGCAAGTGCATTGATACGACGATGGGACTTACGCCCCTCGAAGGTCTTGTAATGGGCACAAGGAGCGGCGACCTCGACCCTGCTGTTGTGGAATTTATGGCGCAATGCAGAAAAATTTCGGTAGAGGAAGTTCTGACCATTCTCAACAAGAAGAGCGGATTTTTGGGACTTTCGGGGCACAGCGATTTTCGTGACCTTTCGGCAAAAGCTCTCGAAGGGGACGACAAAGCCAAACTCACCGTCGATATGTTTGCTTACCGCATCAGAAAGTACATCGGAAGCTATGTCGCGGCTATGGGCGGACTTGACTGCATCGTCTTTACCGGCGGCATCGGAGAAAACGCCAGCTACGCGAGAAAGAGAATAATGGAAGGACTGGAGTGCTTCGGCGTGGACTTCGATTTTGAGTACAACGAAACAGCTCCGAGAGGGGAATTCTGCGAGCTCAGCAAGCCTACGTCAAAAGTCAAAGTGCTTGTCATCCCGACCAATGAAGAACTGGTCATTGCCCGCGATGCAAAACGCCTCACAAGACAGCAAGCATAACGGTTTTTTGTGCAGAATTTATCATATAAAAAAGTTGACAAAAGGGTATTAAATCTATATAATTGAGAAAGTAATCTTGATAAAAGCACAGGGAGGTGTGGAAAATGGCGGTACCGAAGCGTAAGATATCCAAGCAGAGAGGGAATAAGAGGTTTGCCAACTGGAAGTTAAAGCCCCTTAATCTTGTCGAATGCCCGCAATGCCATAATCTTATGAAAAGCCATGCCGTATGCGGAAGTTGCGGTTATTATAACGGCGTTCCCGTTGTAGTCAAAGAGGCTAAGAAGGATTAAAGCGACAAACACAAAAAATATATTGATTTTTCGGAAATAGAGGAAGAATATTCCTCTATTTCTTGTATAAGAAAAAAAGGAGGATTTTTATGAAAATAGTGGTGGACGCTTACGGCGGAGACAACGCGCCTCTCGAAATAATAAAAGGCGCATTAGACGCGTTAAACGAGGCCGACGACTTTTCGATAGTCCTTTCGGGAAAGAGCGAGGAGATAAAGAAAATTCTTGCCGAAAACGGATACGCGGGAAACCGAATCGAAATTATAGACGCTCCCGACGTCATCACAAACGACGATGTCCCCACCGACGCGATAAGGCAAAAGAGAAATTCGTCACTTGTCAAGGCGTTTGACTATCTTAACGGTGACGAAGACGCAAAAGGCTTTGTTTCGGCGGGAAGTACGGGCGCGGTACTCGCGGGCGGAGTACTTTTACTTAAGCGCATAAAAGGCGTTCAGCGTCCCGCGCTTGCTCCCATTCTCCCCACATTAAAGGGCGGACACGTAATGCTTATCGACTGCGGCGCAAACGTGGAGCCTAAAGCCATAAACCTTGTACAATTTGCCCAGATGGGCGCGATATATATGAAAAACGTCTTTGGCGTGGAAAATGCTAAAGTGGGACTCCTTAGCAACGGCACCGAGGACACCAAAGGCAGTCCGCTCGGCAAAGAAGCCTTCCCGCTCCTTAAGGAAGCCAACATAAACTTTTCGGGCAACATGGAAGCCAGGGAAATCCTTTCGGGCGAATACGATGTCGTAGTCGCCGACGGATACAGCGGAAATATTGCGCTGAAAGCCTGTGAAGGCACTGCTCTTGCCATGTTCGGTCTCATTAAGAATGGTATAATGGCGGGCGGCTTGAAAGCCAAGATAGGATATTTACTTTTGAAACCCGTATTCAAGGGAATAAAGAAGACCATGGACTATAACGACAACGGCGGAGCTGTACTTTTGGGACTTGAAAAAGTGCTGGTAAAATCCCACGGAAGTTCCAAAGCAAAAGCCGTCAAAAACTCCATACTCCAGGCAAGAGAGCTTATAAACAGCGGCGTTATCGAAGGACTGAAAGGAGAATTCACCGTTGCTAAATAATTGGATTGAGGAAGCCGAGAAAATAATAGGGTATACATTTAAGAATAAATCCCTTTTGATAAGGGCGTTTACCCATTCCTCATACTCAAACGAACATAAAAACTTTCCGGATTACGAGCGGCTTGAGTTTTTGGGCGACTCTGCCTTAAACTTTATTATGAGCGTATACCTCTACAATTATTTCCCAAATATGACAGAAGGTCAGCTTACAAAAAAGCGCGCAGGGATAGTGGGCGAGGAAGCTCTTTCACAGGTTATAGAAGACATGAACCTCGCAAGGTTTCTGATGGTGGGCGCGGGCGACGTAAACGACAAGTCGCGGAATTCTTCCGCCGTAAAATGCGACCTATTCGAGTCGATAACGGGCGCGATTCTGCTCGATAACGATATGGATATCGCCTGTGCAAAGAAATTCATCCTCGATAAACTGAGTCACCTCGTAAACGTTGACATTATCGACTATAAGTCAAAACTGCTTGAAGAACTCGCCAGGAAAAACCTCAAACACTCCTTTGAAGTAGTGCCCGCCGAGAATGGGTTTGCGGCAACGCTTTATATCGAGGGCAAGTCCGTTTCGCAAGGGTCGGGAAGCACCAAAAAAGCCGCCGAAAAGCAGGCGAGCAAGAGATATTTCAAGTCATAAAAATCAATATCTTTATCACCGAAAAAGGCGGGGAAATCCCGCCTTTCTTTTTTTGCGCATAAAGTATATTTTTACTTGACATTGAGTAAAATAATGTTATAATTAGTCTTAGCACTCAAAGGCAAAGATTGCTAACACTCTTTAAATCAAACTGCTATAAAATGATATTATGGATGAACTTAGCGAAAGGAAACAACAAATTTTAAAAGCCGTAGTGGACGAGTACATTGCGAATGCGTCTCCCGTGTCAAGTGGCGAAATCAAATCCAAGCATCTCACCAGCATAAGCAGCGCAACCATTCGTAACGAACTTTCGGCTCTCGAAGAAATGGGGTATCTTATTCAGCCCCATACTTCGGCAGGCAGAGTACCGTCCAAAAAGGCGTACAACCTTTATGTCGAGAAGTTTTTGACCGACCATCCATTATCGAGCGACGAAATAGAGCTTATAAGGCAGTCCTTCAGCGACCGTTTTGACGAAGTGCAGGACCTGGTAAAGCGTACGGCAAAGGTAATAAGCGACGTCACCAACTATACCAGCGTAATCGTCCTTAAGAACATAACGACAGTTATGCTTAAAGAGATTAAGCTTGTCGGACTTGACGAACACTCCGTGCTCGTTATTATAATCACCGACAGCGGAATCATAAGAGACAAGGTCATTACCGTTAGCGACCGCGTGGGCGATAATTATATCGCCGAGGCAAATATGCTCCTCAACAACATTTTCGGCGGCAAAAAGGTGGGCGAGATTACCGAGCCCGAAATCCTTATCAACAGCCAGCTCGACAGATACAAGGAGCTTTATGAAAGCATTATAAATATCCTCAGAAAGTACTCGAAGGGCGACGACAACGTCTATCTCGAAGGGCAGTCCAAGTTTCTCGAGTATCCCGACCAGGATATTAATTCGACAAAAGATTTTCTCGCCGCAATCGATACCAAGGAAAGAATTGCCGAAATCATCGAGCAGAATCAGGACATCGAGTTCAGCGTCAAGATTGGCAAGGACGAGGATGGCGGCATAGAGAAGTGCGCCGTGGTTACCGCAAAGTACAAGGTGCACGGCAAAGAGATAGGACATGCCGGCGTTATCGGCCCGGAGCGCATGGATTATTCAAAAGTAATGAGCGTTCTCAGCTTCATCGGTAAGACCTTAGACCAGATTATTGACGGAGGTAAGAATGGACAAGAAAGACTCTCAGGCAAAAGAAACGATAGTGGAAGAGGTTCAAAAGGATCAGACTCAGGAAGAAGAGGTAATAAAGATCCCGAGTGAGGACGACGAACTCAGTCTTGCACTTAAGAAAGCCGACGAATTCAAAGATCTTGCCCAGAGAATACAGGCAGAATTCGAAAATTACCGCAAACGCAACATGGAAGCGGTAAGACAGTCGAGAAACGATGCAATAAACGATTTTATAATCGACCTTTTGCCCGTACTCGACAACTTTGAAAGGGCGTTGAGCATTATCGCCGACGAAAAGACAAAAGCGGGCGTGGAACTTATTTATAAGCAGCTTTTGGACCTATTGCGCAAATACGAGGTGGAAGAAATCAAAGCCGAGGGCGAGGAGTTCAATCCCGACGTACATGACGCGATTGCGCAGGAAGAAGACACCGAACAGGCCAACAAGGTCGTCGCGGTGTTCCGCAAAGGATATAAGAGAAAAGATAAAATACTTAGACCTACAATGGTCAAGGTTGCTAAATAGAGACAGCATTAAGGAGGCTTATATAATATGGGAAAAATAATAGGTATTGACTTAGGAACGACTAACTCTGTCGTAGCCGTCATGGAAGGCGGCGAGGCAGTCGTAATCCCCAACGCCGAAGGCGCAAGAACGACCCCCTCGGTAGTCGGGTTCACCAAAGACGGACAGCGCCTTGTGGGACAGGTTGCCAAAAGACAGGCGATAGTCAATCCCGACAAGACAATTGCTTCAATCAAGAGGGAAATGGGCACCAACTATAAGGTAAAAATCGACGACAAGAATTATACTCCCCAGGAGATAAGCGCGATGATACTCGGTAAGCTTAAAGCCGACGCCGAAGCATATCTCGGGCAGAAAATCACCCAGGCCGTCATCACCGTTCCCGCGTATTTTAGCGATGCGCAGAGACAGGCGACCAAGGACGCGGGCAGAATCGCAGGGCTGGAAGTCTTGAGAATAATCAACGAGCCCACCGCGGCGGCTTTAAGCTACGGCCTCGACAAGGGCGACAAGTCCCAGAAGATACTTATTTATGACCTTGGCGGCGGCACGTTCGACGTGTCTATCCTCGAGCTTGGCGACGGTGTATTTGAAGTTCTTGCCACAAACGGCGACACAAGGCTGGGCGGCGACGACTTTGACAACGAGGTCATGAAGTGGATAATCGACGAATTCAAGAAGAACGAAGGCATCGACCTCAGCAAGGACAAGATGGCTATGCAGAGAGTAAAGGAAGCGGCCGAAAAGGCTAAGATAGAGCTTTCGGGTCTGCAATCCGCCAGCATCAACCTGCCCTTCATAACTGTCGGCGAAAACGGTCCTCTCCATATCGACATGACGCTTACAAGAGCAAAATTCAACGATATGACCGAGTTCCTCGTGAAGAGGACAATAGAGCCTACGCTTCAGGCAGTTAAAGACGCAAATCTTAACGTAAATCAGATTGACAAAGTCGTTTTAGTCGGCGGCTCTACCAGAATTCCCGCCGTATACGACGCGGTCAAGAAACTTATCGGCAAAGAGCCTTATAAGGGTATCAACCCCGACGAATGCGTGGCGCTCGGCGCGGCTATTCAGGCAGGCGTTCTCGCGGGCGACGTCAAAGACGTATTGCTCCTCGACGTAACACCCCTTTCACTGGGTATCGAGACCCTCGGCGGCGTGTTCACAAAGCTCATTGAGCGCAACACGACCATACCGACCAAGAAATCGCAGGTGTTCTCCACCGCGTCCGACAATCAGACCAGCGTGGATATTCACGTGCTTCAGGGTGAAAGACCCATGGCCGCCGACAACAAGACCATCGGCCGCTTTGAGTTGACAGGAATACCGCCCGCAATGCGCGGCGTACCCCAGATTGAGGTTACGTTCGACATCGACGCAAACGGCATAGTCAGCGTTACGGCAGTCGACAAGGGTACAGGCAAGCAGAATAATATCACCATTACCGCTTCCAGCAACCTCACCGAGGACGAAATCGATAAGGCCGTAAAGGAAGCCGAGAAATTTGCCGAAGAGGACAAGAAGCGTAAAGAACTTGCCGACATGAGAAACAGCGCCGAACAGCTCATTCTCGCGGTAGACAAGACCCTTGCGGAATCGGGCGACAAACTGACCGCCGACGACAAATCCACGCTTGAAAACGCCAGCAAAGACGCCAAAGCCAAAGTGGAAAAGGCTACTACGGCCGACGAAGTCAAGGCTGTTATCGACGAGCTCAGCAAGACGACCAATCCTATCTTCACAAAGCTCTATCAGCAGACACAGCAGAATCCTCAGGGAGAAGCGGGCCCCGCTGACGATGACAGCACCATCAACGTCGACCCCGACGATATTAAATAAGCATGGACAATAAAGATTATTATTCAATCCTGGAGTTAACAAGACAGGCGGATGCGGAGGACATTAAAGCCGCATACCGCCGTCTTGCCAAAAAATATCATCCCGATGTTTTTGCCACAGCAGATGAAAAGACCAAAAAGGATGCAGAAGAAAAATTCAAGGAGATTAAGCACGCTTACGAAGTGCTGAGTGACCCCCAAAAAAAAGAGGCGTACGACCGCTACGGCAACGAAGACGGTCCCATGGGAATGGGCGGAGGCGGCGCAGGCGGCGGATTCGATTTTGATTTCGGAGGATTCGGCGGAGGCGGTTTCAGCGACATATTCAGCGACATTTTCAGCTCGTTTACGGGCGGCGGAACAAGGACTTCACGCGCAAGAAACGGCGACGACGTGGAAGTTAATCTTAATCTCACTTTCAAGGAAGCCTGTTTCGGCGTAAAAGACAAGGAAGTAACCTTCACCAGAATAGAAAAGTGTCCCGTCTGTAACGGCACGGGCGCGAAAGACGCGAGCAGCGTAAAAACGTGCTCAAAATGCGGCGGCAGAGGCAGAATCATGTTCAGCCAGAGGACGCCGTTCGGTGTAATGCAGACCGAGAGAGTGTGCGACGAGTGCGGCGGTTCGGGCAAGACCATTACCGACAAGTGTCCCGAATGCAAAGGCAGAGGTCTTGTGCGAAAACAGCGCACAATAAAGGTCAATATCCCCGCAGGCGTTGATAACGGTCAGATCCTGACAATGCGCGGCGAAGGGTGCGCGGCTCCGACAGCACAGGGCGAAAGGGGCAACCTCATTATTGTGTTTAAGGTTGCGCCGCATCAACTTTTTACAAGAGAGGGTATTAATTTAAGTTTTGAATTGCCGATAACCATTTTTCAGGCGACATTGGGCGCGAAAATCGAAATTCCCACCCTCGACAAACCCGTCACTATCGAGATACCCGAAGGCACTCAGAGCGGCACGGTAATAAGGGTCAAGGGGAAGGGCGTGAAGAGCCTCAGAAAGGATGCTTACGGCGATTTGTTTGTGAAAATAATTGTGGAAGTTCCCAAGATTTCGGGTATCAGAGAAAGAGCCGAATTTAAGGAATTTGCCAACAAACTGGATAAACTGAAATACGAAAAAATTGAGCGTTTTCAAAAAAATCTGAGGGATATGTAAACTATGAAATGGTATGAAATTACGATAAACACGACCTCGGAAGGCAGCGAGCTTGTAGCCGATGCCTTTTTTTCTGTTGGTTTGACGGGAGGAGTCAAAATCCTCGACAAAAACGATATTTTGGATATAATAAAAAACAGCAAATCGTGGGACTATATCGACGAAGAACTTCTGCAAGAGGACCCTATTGTCAAGGTCAGCGGTTTTGTCAGCAAGGAAGAAGTTGACAACAAGATAGACGAGATAAAAGAGGCTCTCGACGCCTATAACGTCCAATACGGCGAAATTACCGTGTCCGAGGTGGACGACACCGACTGGTACGACAACTGGAAACGCTATTATAAGCCTATCGACGCAGACAAATTTGTAATCGTTCCCAAGTGGATGAATTATACAAAAGACGACGGAAAAATCGTCATTTATATGGACCCCGGCATGGCTTTCGGTACGGGCGAGCACGAAAGCACCCGCCTTTGCCTTAAGCTCATGAGTAAAATCGACTTTACGGGGAAAAATGTTATTGACGTGGGTACAGGCAGCGGAATTTTGGGTATCGGCGCGATTAAAGCGGGCGCAAAGACCTGCTATATGTGCGACATTGACAGCATAGCGGTAAAAGCCGCCAAGGAAAACGCGCTCCTCAACAAAGTCGGGGACAAAGCCGAAATCGAGCTTGCCGACCTTTTGACAAAGACGGCAAAGAAAGGCGATATTGTGCTTGCCAACCTTACGGCAAACATACTCAATATCCTCGCAAAAGACCTGCCCCGCTACACGGAGAAAGGCGGAATACTTATCTGCTCAGGGATTATTCATCCCCGAAAGGAAGAAGTAATCGCCGCCTACACAGCCGCAGGCTTTAGCTTGGTCGAAGATATTGCCATGGGAGAATGGGACGGGCTTATGTTCCGTTTTTAGAAACAGATGGATTTAAAACGATTTTTTATTGACGAGAAGATTACAGGCAACAAGGTAGTCCTTGAAGGGGACGAATTTTATCACGCCGTAAAGGTCACTCGCCACAAAGTGGGTTTTAAAATCATAATCTGCGACAACGGCGACACCGATTATTACTGCAAAATCACCGAAATAAACAAAGAAAACCTCGTTGCCGAAGTGGAGAAAGAGGAGAAGAACACATCGGAAACGTCGCGCCCGGTATCGCTCTACATCGGCATAAATAAGGATATCGACACAGTCGTGCAGAAGGCTGTGGAACTCGGCATAAGCAAGATCGTACCCTTTACTTCACGCCACGGCAACATCGACACAGTAAATTATGACAGACTCAACAAAATAATTCTCGAGAGCAGTAAGCAGTGCGGCCGCTCAAGGCTCGCAAGGCTGGAAAAGGTCGTTCCTTTTAACATCGCGATAGAATACGCGAAGAACGACAATCTGCTCTTGTTTTACGAATTTGAGACTCACAACAAGGTTTCCGATGTCGTATTTAACCACGAAAAGCCGACATCTGTCTTTATCGGCAGTGAAGGCGGATTTTCCACCGAAGAAATCGAGTACGCAAGGCAGCATAACGCCGGAGTTTTAACGCTCGGCAAGCGCATATTAAGAGTATCCACCGCCGTTGTTTCGGCTCTTACCCTCTGCTTATCAAGGCTGGGAGAGATGTAATGAAGGCGGTAGTTTTCAACCTCGGCTGCAAAGTCAACCAATACGAGTGCGACGTGCTTGCCGAGGAACTTATCAAAAGAGGGTATGAGGTCAGCGGCGATCTCGAAGAAGCCGACCTGTACATAGTCAATACCTGCGCCGTCACCAACGAGGCCGAAAGAAAGTCGCGCCAGGCGATAGCCCGTTGCAGGAAATTTAATCCCGAAGCAAAGATTATTATGTGCGGCTGCGCCACCGAAAAGAGCGCCGGGGACTTTGTGAGAGACAACGTCGTCTTTGTGACGGGCGTTTCCGCTAAAGGCGAAATACTATCCCACCTCGACGATGAGGAAGCAAGCGTAAAAATCGCCGGCCACTCTGATTCGTTTGAAGAAACAAGTCTGTCCACCGCCAACAGGACAAGAGCGTACATAAAGATACAGGACGGCTGCAACAATTTCTGCTCGTACTGCATTATTCCTTACCTTAGAGGCAGAAGCCGCTCGCGCTCTATAGAAGAAGTCGTCAAAGAGGCGGAAAGGCTGTCCCACCACACCAAGGAAATAGTTATCACAGGCATTAACCTCAAAAGCTACGGCGAGGACATCGGCGCAACTTTGACCGACCTGATTACGGCATTAAAGGACGTCGACGTCCGTATACGCTTAGGCTCGTTTTATGTGGAAGCGGTGGACGAAAAACTGCTTAATGCGCTGTTTTCTCTCAAAAAGTTCTGTCCGCATTTTCATCTTTCCCTTCAGAGCGGATGCGACGAAGTCTTAAAGAGCATGAACCGAAGATACACAACAAGCGACTATCTCGAGAGAATAAACCTGATAAGAAAATTCGACCAAAACGCGTCCGTTACGACCGATATAATCGTCGGCTATCCCACCGAAACAGAAGAACACTTTGAAAAGACGCTGGAATTTGTAAAAACAGTCGGCTTTTCCGATATACACGTATTTCCGTTTTCGCCGAGGAAAGGAACGACCGCAGAAAAACTTGCGCCTCTTCCCAAAGAAGTGATATCCTTAAGGAAAGACAAGCTGATAAACGAAAAGCGAAAACTCCACAGGGAATATCTCATTAATAACATAAACGTCCCGCAAAACGTCGTTTTTGAGGAAAAGGACGGGGACTATTGGGCCGGATATTCCGAAAGGTATATCAGGATTTATTCAAAGACCTGTTCCGATTACGGAACGGTTATACCCAAAGAACTATACAAAGACGGACTTAAAGGAGAATAATTATGGAAAGCTGCATTTTCTGCAAAATCGTTGCGGGCGAGATCCCGTCGGCAAGAGTGTTTGAAAACGAGGACATGATAATAATAAAGGACATCAACCCTCAGGCAAAGTGCCATTATCTGCTCATCCCCAAGACCCACTACAAGGACATAGGGGAGATGAGCGCGCAAAATCCCGAGCTTGTCGCAAGGTGCCTTAAATCGTTAAGCGAACAGGCGGACAAACTCGGACTTCAAAACGGCTACCGACTTGTGACCAACAAGGGAGAGGACGGAAGACAGAGTGTAGCTCATATTCACATTCACATTTTGGGCGGAGAGAAACTCAGCGAAAGAATGGCGTAAAAAAGACAAAATGCAAAAAAAAGCTGCCGTAACTTACGGCAGCTTTCTTTTACTGATTAATACTTTCTTTTTCTTGCGTTCTCAGCTTTCTTTTTTCTTCTTACGCTGGGCTTTTCATAGACTTCGTGACGTTTGAGGTCGCCGATAATTCCGTCTGTGGAGCATTTCCTCTTCCAACGGCGGAACGCGCTGTCTATGGATTCGTTATCTTTTACATAAACAGTTGCCATATCCTGAATCACCCCCTCGTTCTGAGATTGCATTTTCTTTATAAATAATAGTCTTTTTATAATAATATGTCAATTGTTTTTCCGATGTTTTTGCGCAGCAAGCCCTTCTTTTGTCGAAAAGCCGCTTGTTATGTCTTGTTATGCGGAAAGCTAACAATCAGTGCTCACATAATGTTATTATTAATCTATAAATCTATAAAAATACCAAAAGGAGCGGCAATAATTGACTATGGCAAAAAATATCAGCGAAGCACGGAATTATTTCAAGCAGATTAAGCAGCGTATCGCAAACAATGAGTACAGGAATTACAATTTCGAAAGCGAAGTCTTCTATGTCAACAACAGAAGACTGACGCAAGACGAGCTCGAGGTCATGAGCAACAAGGTCAAAGAAATTCTTGCCAGCGAAACATCGATAAACGACACCTTGTTTCGTATAATTCCCGACACCGAGGAGTACAGCAGGATGGACGAAACCGCCAAAACAAGGTACATATTGGAGCTGAGTAAGATTTACAATAAAATAAAAAATAAACTAAGTAAATAAAGTATTTTATATACCGTCCATTATTTAGGAGAATTGAAAAATTTGTCGAATCTTCTAAATGTAGCGGATGGTGAATGGATTTTGAGCAGTTACCCGGAGAATTTTCTCAATCGGATCAAAGACAAGGTAGATATCGTAGATTTGATATCTACCTATGTTCATGTTCAAAGGCGCGGCCGTGATTTTTGGGCGTGCTGTCCTTTCCACAACGAAAAAACCCCGTCCTTCCAAATAAGGAGCGATCACCAATTTTATAAATGCTACGGCTGTGGGAAATACGGCAACGTCTTCACCTTTATGATGGAATATGAAAAGATGAGTTTTCCCGAGGCCGTCGCCTTTCTTGCCGACAAAGCGGGACTTGAAGTGCCCGAACAGATTGAGGACAAGAGCTACAAGGAAAGGAAAGAACTCATCGAAAAGATTTACGCCATAAATAAAGAGGCGGCAAGGTTTTATTTCAAAAACCTGCGAAAACCCGAGGGCGCGCAAGGACTTACATATCTACTCAACAGAGGGCTTGACTGGGACACCGTTCAGACATTCGGCATGGGATACTCCTGTGACTACGAAAGCCTTCCCAGACATCTTAAAGGGATGGGCTACGACGACAAAACTCTCGTAAAAGCCGGCATTATCACCCCTGATAAGAAAGACTTTTTCGGAACCCGCGTAATTATCCCGATAATAAACGCTCAAGGCAAGGTTATCGGCTTTACGGGCAGAAGCCTCGAGAAAAGCCCGGATTTTGCCAAGTATAAAAACACGGGCGCAACCGCCGCTTTTGATAAGAGGAAAAACCTTTTCGGTATTAATATCTTGAAAAAGTACGTCCACGGCAACGTGCGCAGCGTAATACTCGTCGAAGGGCATATGGACGTTATTTCCATGTATCAGGCAGGAATTAAAAACGTCGTCGCGTCCATGGGCACATCTCTGACTGTAGAGCAGTGCCGCGAGCTCAAGAGATACGCCGACCTCGTTTACGTCTCGTTTGACGGCGACGCCGCGGGACAGAGTGCCACAATGCGCAGTCTCGATATGCTGAGAACCGTCGGACTTGAAGTCAAGGTGGTAATGTTAAAGGACGGACTGGACCCTGACGACTATGTGCGAAAAAACGGAAAAGAGGGGTATGACATACTCCTCAACGAAGCGCTTCCCCTGATTGACTTCAAACTTCACAAAGTAAAGACATCTTTCAGTCTCGACTCATACGACAACCGCACCAAATACGCCACCGAGGCAATGAAGGTTCTCAGAGGTCTCGACGAAGTGGAGAGCGCGGTATATGTGGACGAGGTCAGCAAAAACAGCGGAATAGATAAAAGCGTTTTGCTTGCGCAGTTGCAAAAATCCGATACCGAAAAGGCAAAAAAAACCGAAAAACGCGACACCAAGGACGCATCCAAGGAAGAAAACGCGTCCGCCGTCGCAGCGAGATTTGTACTCTCGTCGGTTCTCAACAAGAAAGACTACGTTGACATATCGGAAATAGAGCCAAACCTGTTTGCCAACGATAAACATATCGCGGTTTACAATTATATAACCGACTGTATCGGCAACGCCCGTGAGCCAAAGATGAGCGACGTTTTCGACATTCTGGAAAACGACCCCGAAAGCGGCAGGATAATCGACGCAGTCAATGACGAAAGCATTGCAAACCCCGCCCAGTATTACTCGGAGTGCCTCAAAAAACTCAAAAACGACTATATCGTGAGAGAACTCAAGACCACTTCGGAATTATTAAAAACAGAGACCGACCCCGAAAAAATCAAAGCATTCAAAGAAAAGTTGTCGGTTCTTGCATTGTTACGAGCAAAGTTCCCAAAATAAGGAAAGGAGATATACGCAATGGCAGAGACACAGGAAATCAAAAAGCAGGAAATAGATAAACTTGTAGAGGCCTTCAAGGATAAGAAGTCTATTTCCGAAGACGAGTTACTTAACCGGATGGACCGCCTCAATCTTGACGCCCGCGAAATGGAAAACGTCTACAAGATTCTCGAGGCCAACAACATCAAAGTAATCTCTACCGAGGAGCAGGAAAAACTCAACGAGCAGCTTCTTCAGAAGATGATGACCGAAGTCAACATCGACGACTCGGTGAAGATGTACCTTAAGGACATCGGAAAAGTACCGCTGCTTTCTGCCGCCGAAGAGCTTGAGCTCGCAAAGCGTATGGCAGAAGGCGATGAGGAAGCCAAAAAACAGCTCATCAACGCCAACTTAAGGCTTGTCGTCAGCATCGCAAAGAGACATGTCGGAAGGGGTATGCAGTTCCTTGACCTTATTCAGGAAGGAAACCTCGGCCTTATGAAAGCGGTCGATAAGTTCGACTACACAAAAGGCTTTAAATTCTCTACTTACGCTACATGGTGGATAAGGCAGGCGATCACCCGTTCACTTGCCGACCAGGCGCGCACAATAAGGATTCCTGTCCACATGGTGGAGACAATTAACAAACTGACCAAGGTCAGCCGTACACTCCTTCAGAAATTGGGCAGAGAGCCCATGCAGGCAGAAATTGCCGAGGCTATGGGCATAAGCGAGAGCAAGGTCGTGGAAATTCAGAAGATAGCCCAGGACCCCGTATCCTTGGAGACGCCAATAGGCGAAGAGGACGACAGCCACCTCGGCGACTTTATCGAGGACAAGTCCACAGCCAGTCAGATAGACATTGCCGAAGGCAGAATGCTCAAAGAGGAGATTGAGGAAATTCTCTCCACGCTCGCGCCTCGCGAAGCGATGGTGCTCATCTTGCGCTACGGCTTGAGGGACAACCGTCCCAGAACGCTTGAGGAAGTGGGCAAGGTGTTCAACGTCACCAGGGAAAGAATAAGGCAGATCGAAGCCAAAGCCCTGCGTCGCTTAAAGCACCCCAACAAAATGAAAAAGCTCAAGGACTTTCTTGACAAATAATGATAAAGCTCGATACGCGGCTTAAAACCATCCTTAACGAAATCCATAACGCAGAAACTCTTGCCGACATCGGTTGCGACCACGGCAAGCTCATTGTCTCGGCTATACTTTCAGGCAGAGCAAAAAAGGGAATAGCCGTCGACATAAGCGCCGACAGCCTCAAAAAGACCAAAATCCTCGCCGAAAGGTACAACGTTGAAGACAAAATCGATTGCTTGACAGGCGACGGATTTTTACCGATAAAAAACGAGGTAAGCGTCGCGGTAATTGCGGGACTCGGAGCGAGGGAAACGGCAAAGATTCTTTCGGGGAAAGATATTGCATCTAAGTACATACTTGTCCCTCATCAGGACACTCCCGTTCTGAGGCGGTATCTGATGGAAAACAGTTTTTTTGTCGACAAGGATTTCACGGTAAAGGAAGGAAGACATTATTATTCCGTTATTGTCGCCCGGAAAGGGAGCAATAATTATTCCGACGCAGAAATCTATCTCGGGAAAAACATTCCCGAAAGTCCTTATTTTGACGCGTGGCTGGATAACAGGTACGACACGCTGAAAAAGATAATCGAAAAGGCGGGCGGAAATGCGGTCGCCGGCGACCTTTATAAAGAATGGGAGGTAATAAGACAATGGCAAGACTAATTGATGTCTACAACGCGATTGACTCTTTCGCGCCGTTTGCTTCGCAGGCCGATTATGACAAGAGCGGTATAAAGCTCGGAGAAAATGACCTCGACGTTACGGGAATTTTAGTAACGCTGGATACCACGATGCCCGTTGTAATGGAAGCAAGGGAACTCGGCTGCAACGTCATTATCGAGCACCATCCATCCATCTGGACACCCCTTGAGTCGATTGATACGACCATTCCCGTAAATCAAAGCCTTGTGCACGCCATAAAGTTTGACATCGCCATAATCTCTGCTCACACAAACGTCGATTTTGCCAAAGGCGGACTTGGCGACCGGGTCTCAGAACTTATGGGACTTACAAATATCTATGCTATTGAGCCTTCCTGCGCAAGAATAGGGGAGCTTGAAAAGGCCGTCGCCCTCGACGAATACGCAAAAACGCTTAAAGCGGTATTCAACGACAAATATGTCCACACCGTCGGGGACCCGAATAAAAAAATAAAGAAAGTCGCTCTTATAAACGGCGGCGGCGGAGCGGATGCCGACCCCGTTCTGGACTCATATAAACAGGGATGTGATGTTTTTGTGACGTCGGATGTAAAACATCACGTCGCAAGGTTGGCAAAAGATCTTAATTATGCTATAATCGAGCTTAGCCACCATGCGACCGAATATCCGTTTGTCGCGCTTATGGCCGCAAAAATGAAAGAAAAACTATCAGATGTAAGGATATTTGCCACCACAGTATTGGAAAATCCCTACAATTGAAATAAAGAGGTGTATATTATGTCAATAGCCAAAATGCTGGAGTACCAGAAAACCGACAGAGAGCTCTATATACTGCAGAAAGACTTTGTCGCCATGCAGAGAGATGACAAGGTGCTTCAGGTGCAGAACGTCTATAAGGAAAAGAGCGCCGCTCTTCCCAGACTCAACAAGGAGTTTGGCGATATTATCGCCCTTCTCAACGACCTGCTCAAGAAGACCGAAGCTCTCGAAAGCAAGCAGTCCGCTCTGGAAGCCGATTTGGGAGAGTTTGAGTCGATAGAAGACTTCAACGATTATGAAAAAACCCTTCAGGCACTCGAAGACGAAATTAACGGTGTAGCGAGGGAAGCCTCCCGCCTCGGCAAGCGCATGAACGAGATTAACGCCGAGACAAAGAAAGTGCAGGAACAGGTGGAAACTCTCCAGAAACAGCTTGTGCAATACAAGAACACCCTGATACGCAGACAGCAGGAAATGATAATAAAGGCAAAGCCCATAAACGACAAGCTCCAGCAGATTGCCAAAGACATCGATCCCAAGATGATGGAAAAATACCAGGCCTGCCGCAATCAGTGGAAGTTCCCCGTGTTTGTGCCATATACCGAGGAAGGAAACTGCTCCGCCTGCGGTATGTTCGTAAGACCCGAGGTGGAAAAAATGCTCGTAAAATCGGGCGACTATGCCGAATGTCCTCACTGCAGGAGAATACTGTATAAAATCTGATTATTCGTAAAAACTTATTATTCTTTTGCCCAGTCTCACGTGATCAAGCGTTTTGACAAAAGGAAATACAAACAGCGTTGTTACAACATTGAAAAATGCGTGGAATAACGCTGTTTTTGTATCCATAGATACATTCACTTTGACAAACCAGTTTAGTAGTCCCGTATAATAGAGAAATACGTGCAGTAATATTCCCGCGGCGTTTAGCAAAATATTGAAGACAGCGACGCTGACTCCCGCCTTGCTCTTCCCGATAGACGCCCACAAGCCTGTCGCGCAGGTACCCAAATTTGCCCCCATTATCATGAACATTGCGCCCTCGAATGTCAGCATGCCATAACCCGAAAGTGTCACTGTAATAACGCTGATTAGCGCCGAGCTTTGGCAGAGTGCAGTCGCCGCGGTCGACAGGGCAAACAGCCCCCAAGCGTCGATATCTTTAAGCCGTATTGCGTCAAATTCTTCCAGGAAAGAGGGGACGGTCCTGTTGACTATGTAAAGCCCCGTAAAGATTAGGGAAACTACGCAAACGTAATACAGGATATTTTTGATTTTCTCTTTTTTTATTACCATCATTAGCACGGCGCAGACAAAAGGTATAACTATAAACAGCTGCGATATGTTGATTTTGGCAAGTACGGCGATAAAAGCAGTAAGCGTCGTCCCTATATTTGTACCCATAACTACAAAATAACAGGATTTTCGCTTGATGATGTCATGGTCGGCAAGGTTGATGAGTATTCCGTTTATCGCGGTCGAACTTTGAGTTATTGCAGACGACGCAAAGCCCAGAAAACACTCGAAATACTCGTTTCCCAGGCTTTTATTTAAAGCGGATTTTAATTTTTCGGGCGATTTCGCTATGGCTTCGTCAAGCAGGAGCAAAGCAAAGAAAAAAATCCCGATTCCGCCTAAAAATTCCGTTATGTTCACAAACATACTCTATTCTATTTTGATTTTGCTCAAAAGTATGAATAAATGTTGAATTTTCACGCGCATATATGTTATAATTTAATAAATTTTTATTAATTATAATTTTTCTGAGGTAATAATATGCCAAATTATTGGAACGATATAAATACATACAATATTAATTCTATAGAAAGGTACGCAAGCGGTTTCCCCATTGACAATAACGGACACTACAAAACAGTCTCCCTGAATGGTGAATGGAGATTCAAATTCTGCGAAAATATCTCAAAAATCATACCCGATTATTACAAATTGGGCTTCAGTGACATTCATTTTGACAAGATAAAAGTGCCGTCAAACTGGCAGATGCAGGGGTACGACATTCCCATTTATACCAACATCGCCTATCCCCACGCGCTTATCAGCAAAAACCCGCTCCTCGTACCGCATGTCAAGGGCAACAAAAATCCCGTTGGACTTTACATCACTTACTTTAACACCTTCCGCGGAAGCGACAGGGTATTTTTACGCTTCGGCGGTATAAATTCTGCGGCAGATATATACGTAAACGGAAATTTCGTAGGCTTCAGCGAAGATACGTTCGACTTTCAGGAATATGATATCACCGACTTTGTAAAAGACGGGCAGAACAAGCTCGCCGTCACCGTTTACAGGTACTCCGTAGGCAGTTATCTCGAGGACCAGGATATGTGGAGACTCGCGGGCATTTTCAGGGATGTCACTCTTATTTACAAGCCTGCTGTGCAGATTGCCGACTTTTTTGCGAGGAGTGACCTTTTCGAAAACTTCTCAAGGGCTAAAGTCGTTCTGGACACCCGCATTGAGAACTGGGATAAGTGCAAAAAGCCCAATCTCGAAATAAACCTCTACGACGCCGACAATACGATTATTTACAATCAAAAAGCCGATGTCACGGCCGGGAATATGCATATCGAAGGGGAAGTCAGCCAGTTCTCACTCTGGTCGCACGAATACCCCAACCTTTACACAATCGAGGTCACCTTAAAAGACGGCGACAAGTTCATCGACAAGAGGAAAGCCAATTTCGGCTTCCGAAAAGTCGAGATAGTCCCCATGAAGGACGGAAGAGGACCGTTTATACTTCTTAACGGCAAGCCCCTCAAGATTTGCGGCGTAAACCGCCACGAATTCCACCCCGAAACAGGCCATGCCGTGGACGTTGAAAAAATCGAGAGAGACCTCAAAATCTGCCTTGAAAACAACATTACGGCCATCCGCACCAGCCATTATCCCAACAGTCCCGCGTTTTACGAGCTCTGCGACAAGTACGGCATACTGGTCATGTGCGAAAACAACCTCGAAACTCACGGTCTCAGCTTCATGCTTCCCAACAGCAGCAAAAAGTGGACGGAGAGGTGTGTCTACCGCGTAAGAAACATGGTAAACACCTATAAAAACCACCCTTGCATAATAAGCTGGTCACTTGGCAACGAGTCGGGCTTCGGAAACGCTTTCTTCGCGATGAAAGAAGCCGTGCTCAAAATAGACGACACCCGCTTTATTCACTATGAAGAGGACATCACGGGCAAGTGCAGCGAGGTGTTCAGCGAAATGTACGCGCCGCTCGAAAAAATGGACGCCCTCGGGCAAAATCTCAAGGTGTCCCACTGCCGCGGCACCGTGTTCAGACTGCTGGGCGTGACATACAAGCCCGAAACATACAAAGACTTACCCTATATCCAGTGCGAATATGCCCACTGTATGGGCAACAGCCTGGGCAACTTTGCCGATTATTGGGAAAAATTCAAACAGTATGACCGCCTCGCGGGCGGATATATATGGGACTTTGCCGACCAGGCGATTATGGTCAACAACAAGGGTGTAATCGAATGGCGTTACGGCGGAGATTTCGGCGACAAGCCCAACAGCGGCAGCTTTGCGTTCAACGGCATCATAAGAGCCGATCGCGCGCCCAATCCCGCACTTTTCGAGGTTAAAAAGCAATACGCGCAGGTTGATATTTCTCTTGAAGATAAAAACCTTGTGTTCAACAACCGATTCATGTTTACCGACATCGGCAACTATGTAGCCAAGGTTACCGCATACATAAACGGCGTGGAGAGCAAAACAGAAACTTATCTGTTGCCTTCGATACTTCCGGGACAAAAAGGCAGAGTGGAAATCGCTCTTCCAGGGTATGACGAGACCGACGACGCCAGCATAGTGTGCGAACTGCTTTTGCCCATTGACAAAGGCGTTTTGAAGAAAGGTCACGTTATTGCCTACGAGCAGTTTGTCCTTAACGCACCCAAACTTGAATTGAAGCCCATTGAAGGTAACGTCAGCTACAACGAAACCAAATGGGAAATTACGATATGGAACAAGGACACAAGAATTATTATCGACAAGTCCACGGGAGCTATCACAAGCATCAGCAAAAACGATAAGGAAAAGCTCCGCGCGCCCATCCTTCCCAATTTCTACCGCGCCAGCATCGACAACGACAGATTCGCGCAGGTCAATCTGCCCGCGATAAAGAAACTTCTCGGCGTTTACAAGTTCCGCGACGCGATGAAAAATCTCGCTCCGAGAAACATTAAGGTAAGCAAAGATAATGGCGTTATTATTGTCAAAATCAATTGGAAGATGAAATTTATGCGCAAACTCGTCACTACCTATACATTCGGCGGGGACGAAATCGGATTCGGTATGAAAGTGGTAAGCACAACGCCGCTTATAAGATACGGCTTCACTTTTGCCACTCGCGAAGAAGTCAGGCAGATGGAGTTCTTTGCCAAAGGTCCGTTTGAAAACTACTGCGACCGCGCGACCTCCGCGATACTCAAGCTCTACAAGGGCACGGCAGAAGATTTCATTCACGACTACCTCTATCCGCAGGAAAACGGCAACCATACCGAAGCGCGCATGTTAAACCTTGGCGACGAAGGTGAGGGAATGGCCATTCTTGCAGAGGAAAAGCCCTTTGAGTTTTCGGTGCATCCGTATACGCTTGAAATGCTGGACAAGGCGACGCACCTGCACGAACTTCACAGGCTTAACTATTACACCGTTTACATTGACGGAAAGCAAAGAGGTGTGGGCGGAGATATTCCCGCTCTTGCGTGCCTCAAAAAGCCCTACAAGATACTCCCGGGCGAAGAGCACACGCTTGCCTTCCGCATGATACTCAAATAGAAAAATACAAAGGTTTGGAATATGAGAAGGGGATTGGTACTTGAAGGCGGCGGCGCGAAGGGGGCATACCATGTCGGCGCCGTCAAAGCCTTATACGATAACGGTTATACATTCGACGGAGTGGCCGGCACATCTATCGGCGCAATTAACGGCGCAATGATAGCCCAGGACGGCGGCGTGGAAACTTGCTTTGATATGTGGACAAACATTAAGTTTGCCGACATTATCGATACCGAGAACAATGAAGCGGCAAAGCTGTTCAGCACTCAGAGCGATAAGCCGTCGATAAAGTTTTGGATAGAAAAAACATTTGCTATAATTAAAAACCTCGGCGTTCCCACCGATAGAATAATCCCGTTTTTAAAGCGGTACATAGACGAGGACAAGCTGAGAGCTGCGGGTAGGGATTTTGCCATAGTGACGTTTTGCATAAGCGACAAAAAACCGCTCGAACTTCACCTTGAGGACATACCATACGGCGAAGTGTGCGACTTTGTCTTTGCAAGCGCATATTATCCTGTCTTCAAACTGAACAGGATAAACGGCAAATACTACCTTGACGGCGGAGTATACGACAATCTTCCCGTAAACGCGCTTATAAGGCGGGGGAACTATGACGAGATCATCGCGGTAAGAACGGGTCACAAAAAGACCCGCCCGCTGATTGACTCCTCGGTCGTCGTGAAAACAATCGAGCCCACCGAATCACTCGGCAAGACCACGGGCCTTGACAAAAACAAAATCGCCTACAACATAAAACTCGGCTATTACGACGCCTTAAGAATGATTCACGACTACAAGGGCATCAGGTACTATTTCGATAAGACCGAGTATTCTTATGTCAGCGGCTTTTTGTACAATTTGCCCGAGAAGACGCTCAAAAAGTTGATTTCTTACTTCAAGTTAAGGCAGATGGCGCGCAAGGACGAAATAGTCGACGCCGTTTATCTGGCGCTCAGAAAGGGCAAACTTACGATGTCGGACGAGCGCAACTTCCTGGCGTTTCTGGAAGGTTATGCGTTGAAGCTTGGACTGGATAAGTTTGTGATATACACGTTTGACGAATTTATTGCAAAGCTGAAACAGCTTGCCATAGAGAAAAACTTTGTTTCCGAGACGGCAAACGGCTCTCGGGAAACAAGACTTGACAGACTTTTCGAAATCATAATAAGGGAGGATGTATGACCAAAAGAAAAAGCTTGGGCGGCGCAATCCAATCGCTCGCCAAACGCTGGTTTATTGACGCCTTCTCGGGGATGGCGTCCGGATTGTTCGTAACCTTAATCGCGGGTACGATTTTTGCGCTTATTGCCAAATGGGTGGGCGACAACACTGTCGGAAGAATTATAAACAGTGTGGCCAACACCGCAAAACTCCTTATGGGTGCCGGTATCGGAGTAGGAATTGCCCACGCGCTTAAAGCGCCGAAACTTGCCATGTTCGGCGGAGCGGCGGCGGGATATATAGGCGCGTTTGCCGACAAAATAATCGCCGGCACATTTGCCCCCACGCTCGCACCGGGAAACCCGATCGGAGCGTACATTGTCGCGCTTATCGCCGTGGAACTTGCCATACTTGTTTCGGGCAAGACCAAAATTGATATTATTCTCGTGCCAATGACGATACTTATTTCGGCGTCGCTCGGCATTTTCGCGGCGTGGCCAGTCATTAAATTCATTGACCTCATCAGCAAAGGAATCGAAATCGCAACTGCCGCCACCCCGTTTGTAATGGGTGTCGTCATTGCCGTAGTCATGGGACTTATACTTACGCTCCCGACTTCCTCGGCGGCAATATGGGTAGCTATCGCGGCCAACAATCCGTCCGATACCATGCTTCTTGCCGGAGGCGCGGCGGTAGTAGGCTGTGCGGCGCATATGGTAGGCTTTGCCATCCAGAGCTTCCGCGAAAACAAGTGGGGCGGACTCATTGC
Organism: Clostridia bacterium; assembly: GCA_035381305.1. Classification (GTDB taxonomy): domain Bacteria; phylum Bacillota; class Clostridia; order Christensenellales; family DTU072; genus CAG-1782. The sequence continues at coordinate 27,146 of DAOSYK010000012.1, read as the reverse complement.
CCAAGGACTCGGAACAAGTATGCTCCAGATTCCCAATCTGATGCGGCACCCCCAGATACTCATTCCGCCCATAATCGCAAGCGCAATTGTCGGACCGCTCGCAACCTGCGTGTTTAAGCTTCGCTGTAACGCCTCTGGCGGCGGTATGGGCACATCGGGTCTTGTCGGAGTATTCGGCACGATAGAAGCCAGCGCGGGAATCATTCCCGACTGGAAACTGGGACTGGGAATAGCTTTGCTGTTCTTTGTCATACCCGCGGTTGTTTGCTTCTTTGTAAGCGAATTCATGCGGAGAAAAGGTTGGATTAAATTCGGAGATATGAAAATTGACACCTGACAAAAAGCTCATCTTACTCGACAGTAACAGTCTCATTAACCGCGCGTTTTACGCCTTGCCGCCCCTTGTCACCAAGGAAGGCTTGTATACAAACGGCGTAATGGGTTTTATTTCCATGCTTCAAAAGCTGATTGCGGAGCAAAAGCCCACTCACATATGCGCAGTGTTTGACTGCAGAGCAAAGACGTTCAGGCACGAAATGTACGAGGAGTACAAGGCAACCCGTAAGCCTATGAGCCCCGAACTTGCCATGCAGATTCCCGTACTTAAAGAACTGCTCACCCTCATGGGGATAAAAATACTCTTCAAAGAAGGCGCAGAAGGCGACGACATAATCGGAACTTTGTCAAAGCGTTTCAGTATCCCCACCATTATAGTCAGCGGAGACCGCGACACACTTCAGCTTGTCGACGAAACCACGACGGTTTTCAATACACACCGCGGCGTAAGCGATGTAAAAGTATATAATCTTGAAATACTGTTTGCCGAAGGCTTTACTCCCAAGCAGATAATCGACTATAAAGGTCTTGCGGGCGACAGCTCCGACAATATACCCGGCGCCGAGGGCGTGGGGGACAAGACCGCAATAACTCTATTAGCCCAGTACGGAAGCATTGAGGGAATTTACGAACATATCACCGAAATCAAAGGAAAGCTCCAGGACAAGCTCATGTCGTCCAAGGATCGCGTTTACCTTTCGAGGGAGCTTGCGACGATAAACACAAATATCGATATTGAGTGCACGCTGGACGACCTAAAGTTTATTTATCCCATCCCTTCGCCCGCTCGCGACTATATGCTCAGGCTGGAATTCAGAAACCTGATTTCCCGATTTGAATTTGACGACAACAAAGCCGAGGAAAGCGCCGTTCTGGTTTCCTTAAATACAGAACTCAAAGAAATCAGTACCAAAGAAGAGCTGATCGCCGAGGTAAAGAGGATTCCGCGCGGAAGCAAGGTGTGCGTAGTCTGGGACAATGAAATAACGCTTGCATTCGGTAACAAAGAATTGAAAATTTCGGTCAGCAACGACCTTTTTGGCACAGGAGTTACCGAATACGACGTCGCAGAGATTGTTACACCGCTTTTTTCTGCCGACTACAAGAATATCTTCTTTGACGCAAAGCAGAATTTCTACATTCTCAAAAATTTCGGCATAAAAACCGTTATGCCATATGAAGACGTGCTCTTAAAGGCATATCTTCTTAATCCTAATAAGGTAATTAAGAGTGCTTCCCAGCTTCTTACCGACTACGGCTTTTCGGGTGAGCATATCGCGTCGGAAATACTCGCCATCGACGAAATTCTCGACAAAAGCATAGAGGAAAAAGAACTTACAGATCTCTATTACAATATAGAACTGCCCCTTATAGAGTGTCTTTACGATATGGAACAGGAAGGCTTCAGGCTTGACCTTAAGGTTCTGGACGAACTTGACGCGCAGTACACGTCAAGGCTTGCCGAAATTATTAAAGAAGTTTACAAAGTTGCAGGAGAGGAGTTCAACATAAATTCCACTAAGCAGTTAAGCGACATACTTTTCAACAAACTCGGCTTACTCCACGGCAAAAAGACCAAGACGGGACTGTCCGTGTCGGCGGAAGTGCTTGAAGAACTCGAGCACCCGATAATAGACCTGCTCCTCGAGTATCGCACCCTCGCAAAGCTCAAATCAACCTATGTCGACGGCATGAGAAGCGTCCTGAATAAGGCAAGCGGCAGAGTGCACACCGTATTTAAGCAGTGCCTTACCGCAACGGGCAGACTTTCATCGACCGAGCCCAATCTCCAGAATATCCCTGTAAGGAAAGAAGAGGGCAGAGAAATAAGGCGTATGTTTGTGCCCGGTGAAGGCGGAGTTTTGGTCAGCGCCGACTATTCGCAGATAGAATTGAGGCTTCTTGCCCATTTTTCGCAGGATGAACATCTTGTAAACGCCTACAGGAACAATCTCGACATCCACAGACTGACGGCGTCCAAAATCTTCAATACGCCGTTCGACGAGGTGGACGACGGTATGCGCTCCTCGGCAAAAGCCGTCAACTTCGGCATAATATACGGAATCAGCAGCTTCGGACTTGCCAAAAACGCCCATGTCAGCAACTATCAGGCAAGGTGCTTTATCGATGAGTATTTCAAGGAATACCCCGCCGTCAAAAAGTACATGGACGACAACGTCAACAAGGCGATAAAGCAAGGCTACCTGCGCACCCTTATGGGCAGGATACGCAACTTCCCGGAGCTTGCTTCTCCCAAGTACAATATAAAGGAATTCGGAAAACGTGCGGCAATGAATATGCCCCTTCAAGGCAGTGCCAGCGACATTATAAAAATCGCTATGCTCAAAGTCAACCGAGCTTTGAAAGAAAACAACCTCAAGGCAAAACTTATACTCCAGGTACATGACGAACTTATTCTTGATGTGCCCATCGCGGAAGAGGCGAGGGTAAAGAATCTTCTCATAGACTGCATGGAAAACGCCGTTCAACTGACCGTTCCCCTTACCGTCAGCGTGTCTTCGGGCAAAAACTGGTATGAGGCTAAATGATGAAAGTTTGCATTACGGGGCTTATCGGCAGCGGAAAGAGCAGAGTTCTTGATTTTTTGCGCAAAACAGGCAAAATCGTTTTCAGCTGCGACGAAATTAACGACCGCCTGTTTGAGGATGCAGAGCACATCGAAAAATTGCGCACTATATTTGGCGGCGGCATCATTAAAGACGGCAAAATCGACCGCAAAACGCTTGCCGCAGTCATATTTTCCGACGAGGAAAAACGCAAAACATTAAACGCGGTCAGCCACCCCGAAATACTCAAGAGGCTAAGGAGCCTTATCGATAACGCGGAAGGTGACATTTTTGTTGAAATTCCGCTCCTTGTGGAAAGCAATATGGCGCCGCATTTTGACAGGATATGGCTTGTGGAGTGCGAAAACGATATTCGCCTCGAACGGATAATGGAAAGGGACAATATTGACAAAGAAGCCGCCTTAAGGAAGATTTCTTCCCAGGCTAAAAACGAGCAGGCGCTGAAAGCTATTGCTACCGACATAATTTATAATAACGGCGACGTTAATTCTCTCGAAATTCAGATAAAACAATTATTGAATATCAATGGATAGGATTATTCTGCATGCGGACGTTAATAATTTTTACGCGTCCGTTGCCATGTGCGTCAATCCCGAACTGAAGGGAAAAGCGTTGATTGTGTGCGGCGACCCCGAAAAGCGGCACGGCATTGTGCTTGCAAAAAGCAACCTTGCCAAGCAATACGGCATTAAGACAGGCGACACTCTTAATGAAGCAAAGCGCAAAGCGCCCGACCTTATAGTCGTTCCGCCCGACTATAAGCAGTACATGAAATACTCCAATCTTATCTACAATATCTATGTTCAATATACGCCGTATGTGGAAAGCTTCGGACTTGACGAGTGCTGGCTGGACGTGACGGGCTGTGAAAAGCAATACGGCAGCGGCGAAAACCTCGCAAACGTTATAAGGGAGCGCATAAAGAACGAACTCGGTCTTACCGTTTCAATCGGAGTATCCTTTACAAAAGTGTTTGCAAAACTGGGAAGCGACCTCAAAAAACCCGACGCAGTAACAGTCATCAGCCGCGACAATTACAAAGGTATGATCTGGCCGCTGAAAGTGGACGAAATGCTCTTTATCGGCAAGTCTATGAAACAGCAGCTTGCAAGGATTGATGTAGAGACAATCGGAGAACTTGCCACTCTTCCCATAGACAGTTGCATTAACATGTTCGGCAAGGTGGGAGAAAAACTCCATGCCGCCGCCAACGGCATTGAGAACGATCCTGTAAAACCGTATAACTATAATGAACTTCCCGAAAGCGTAAGCAACGGAAGCACAACCGAAAAGGATATTTGCGACACTCACAGCGCGGCAGTTCTCATATACTCCTTGAGCGAAATTATCGCTTTCCGTCTTCGCCAATACGGCTTAATCGCGGGCGGCGTGTCACTTACCGTCAGGGATAATAAGCTCTCCGCTTTCACAAGACAAGAGAAATTGATAACGTATACCGCAAGCGCGCAGGAGATAGCAGAAACGGCGTTAAATATCCTCAAAAGAAACTACAGCTTTACAGAAAAACCGCCGCTCAGGATGATAACCGTAGGCACGTATAAGCTTATAAGAAAGGACGAATATGCCCAGGCGTCTTTATTCGACGACGAAAACACAAAAAACACAAAGATAGACGAAAGGATAGACAAACTCCGCACACGATACGGCTATGACATAGTCAAACGAGGCATAGTTCTCAACGATTCCTACGCATGCGACGCTAAAGAAGTTAAGGACGGCTATCTGCCGTTTGATAAGACAAAAAACGTTACGGATGATAATAATAAGTAGCCATAGCTACCAATATAAGGAGCACTATATTTTAAAAAAGATACACAAAAAACTTCCCGAAGTCCAAACGGACTTCGGGTTTTTGTTGTAATGAAAGTTAATCAGCGGGATTACTCTTTGATGTCGCCTATGAAAACGATTGCTATCGTATCGGGGCCGCAATGAGTTCCGATAACGGGGCCGACATCGATCATCCATATATCAGCGTCGGGATGGACGGCAGCAACTTTGGCGCGAAGTTTTTCGGCGTCCTCTTTGCAGTCGGCATCAAGTATTATTATGGGATACTTGTCGGTGTCCCTTACGTCGTTTATGGCATAATCGGCAAGTTTTGCGATAGCTTTGTTTCTGCCATTGACTTTTTCGGTGCTGACGAGTTTTCCGTCCATAAGCTTAATGATAGGCTTAACCTGTAAGAGGGTTCCCAACATGGCCTGTGCGCCCGTAAGTCTGCCGCCGCGCTTTAAGTGGAACAGGTCGGCAGGGGAGATGTAGAGGTGTATCCTCTTGATAAACGTCGTCAGAAATTCTATGATTTCGGCGTTGGACTTGCCTTCGGAATGCATTTTTCCCGCATAGTAGCAGGCGATTCCTGCGCCCAGGCTTATGCCTTTTGTGTCAAATCTCGTGAATTTCGCTTTGGGGTATTTTTCGGAAAGTTCTTTAACGGCGATGTCCATATAAGTGAACGTGCTGCTCATTTTTTCCGAAAAACTGACGTAAAGTATATCTTCCCCTTTTTCAAAATAAGGCTCGAAATATTCCTTATATTCTTCGGCGTTGAGGCCGCTCGTAATGGGCATGTTCCCGGCGCGCACCTTGTCGAAAAACTCCTTGGCGTTATAAGTCTCGCCCAGGTCGTCGTAACGCTGCTCTCCGCAGATTGTATATGGCATTTTTATTATATTCTTTATTCCGGCTTCTTTAACTCTTGCTATTGGTAATTCGCAATCAGTATCTATAAACAGTACCGACATAAGTACCTCCTTAATTGATTGGTATTTTCATAATACAACGAATATTCTTGCCTTAGCAAGTATTTTATATCCGAAATAACTTTTTTGGCAACTTTATGCGCCTTTACGCATTTAATAGAATATGCGCTGAATGCGCCTTTTTTCGGAGGCGGAAATGAAAAATCTCGGTTATTACAACGGCAGGTACGGCTTGCTGGAATATATGTCCGTTCCCATGCTTGACAGGAGCATAACATTCGGCGATGCGGTGTACGAGTCGATCTACGCCCGAAATTACATACCCTACCGCATAGACGAGCATATCGACAGATTTTTCGACAGCTGTGGCAAAATGGACATTAGACTGTCTTTTACAAAAAACAAGCTGAAAGACATAATTTTCGACCTGAATGCAAAGGTGGACAGTCACGAGCAGATGATATACTGGCAGGCGTCGAGGGGAACGCAGCTGAGAAGTCATGTCTATGACGGTGATTTAATCGCCAATCTGCTCATAATGATTTTCCCGAGGAGCATTTACCCGCCCGAAAAAAAGATAAAGATGATTACAGCCGCCGACACGCGTCACGACTATTGCCACATAAAAAACGGCAATCTCTTGACCAACACAATCGAGCGCACCCGCGCGGCTCGCGAGGGTTGCGACGAGGTAATCTTTATTCGTGACAATTCCGTCACCGAGTGCTCCCACAGCAATATAGCTATTCTGAAGGACGGCGTACTAATTACCGCCCCTGTGGGAAACAGCGTATTGAACGGCATCGCCCGCAAGCACCTTATCGAAAAATGCAAAAATTCCGGCATTAAGACCGAGGAGAGATTTTTCACAGTGGCTGAAATGAAAAACGCCGATGTTGTCATAAACTGTTCGGCGGGGGCACTGTGCAACGAGGTGGAAAGTATAGACGGCGAAAAGGTGGGAGGAAAGGGCGGAGAACTGTTTGATACGCTTCAGAAGTCTATTTTTGACGACTTTTATGCCGCCACTACACCCAATGGATGAGAGAGTAATCGCCGAAGTAGACCTTGAGGCAATCCGGCATAACGTTCTCGCAATAAAATCACGATTACAACGCGGCGTGAAATACATGTCGGTACTGAAAGCCGACGCATATGGTCACGGCGCGGTGAAAGTGGCGCAATACATAGGGGATATCGTCGATCATATCGCCGTTGCGACAATAGACGAGGGGATAGAATTGCGAAAAAACGGGATAACAAAACCCGTTCTTGTCCTTGGCGAGACAATACCCGACAGGCTTTTCGACGCAAAAAAATATAACATTACGACAACAATTTTCAGCAAAGAAATTCTGGCCGGATATTCTGATTTCGTCCGCAGAAATTCGCTTTCGATATCTTCCCACGTCGCTGTTGACACGGGAATGAACCGCATAGGCATACGGCATGACGATTATGACACGATTTTGAAAGCGTTTTCCAATCCTTATATAAATATAGAGGGGATTTTTTCCCACCTTGCGCAGGCGGAGGACGAAGTTTTCACCGCAAAACAGGTAAACGCGTTTAATAAATCAATAGATTTTTTGAACAAAAAAAGCATAAAAGTCCCTATGCGCCACATCGCAAACAGTATTGGAAGTAAGTCAATTTTTAACCAGTTTGACTGCGTCCGTGCAGGCATAGAACAATACTATCCCGAAAGCACGTCGCTTTTGCCTGCCATGACCTTAAAGGCAAGGATAGTTCAGGTAAAGGACGTACCCGCAGGGGAGAGCATAGGTTATGACCGCTCGTTTACCGCAAAAAGAAATATGCGCGTCGCCACTGTGGCAATCGGTTACGCCGACGGACTTATGAGATCGCTTTCCAATGTCGGAAAAATGCTTGTCGGCGGGAAAATTGTCGACATTGTCGGCAAGGTTTGCATGGACTTTTCCATGATAGACGTAAGCGAAACTGACCGTGTTTTGCCGGGCGATTATGCCGAGATTTTCGGACAGGGAATCTTACGCGCCGAAAAAATTGCGGAAATTGCGAAAACGATACCCTACGAAGTGCTCACAAACCTGTCGGAAAGGGTCGTCAGAGTGTACAAACCGTAAATTTTTCGGATTTTAAATTTTGGGTATTGATACTTTATTTTGCCTATGTTAATATAAAAATATGCATGCAGCTATTGTTGCTTTTTTTGACATAAAATTTTTCTAAGGAGGCTGATTTATGGACATCGTTACAAAGGCAAAGATAAATTTATTTGCCGTATTACGCAACATTCAGGACTTGTGCGAACTGGACGACGTTTCCAAGGACATCATCAAAAACGAGAAGACGTCGGTTTCGTTCAACGTGCCCGATGTAGGTTGCGCCACGCTTGTCTTCAAAGACGGGAAATGCACCTTCGAACCCGACAGATCAAGCGCGCAGCTTAAGCTGTGGTTCACTTCGCCCGATCACTTCAACAAGCTGGTGGACGGAGAAAAGACCATTCCCATTTTTATCAATATATTAAAGGTTGGTTTCTTGCTCAGCACATTTACAAAGCTCGCCGACCGTTTAAGTTATTTCTTAAAGCCTACCGAAGAACTGCTTAAAGATAGAAAGTATTTCGAAATAAACACCATTTTGACAGCTTATACGGCGTTCTTTGCTATGTGTCAGATCGGTAATTCCGACGAAATCGGAAAGATAGTGGCTTCCAAGATAGCCGACGGCGAAATCGCCTGCGGCATACCCGACGGTTTGCAGGTCACCATCACCGTAAAGGGCGGCGCTATGTCTGCCCGCATCGGAAAGAGCGAAAACCCGAGAGCAATCATGCAGTTTGCCGACCTTGATTTTGCCCACGACCTCCTGAACGGAAAGACTTCCAGCTACAAGGGACTCGGCGAAGGCAAATTCCTCATCAAAGGAAAAGTTTCCATGCTCGACCAGATGTCAAAACTGCTCAATATGGTTAGCCATTATCTGAAGTAAGTAAGGAGGCATATATGATGAAACTTAACAGTTACGTAAAGAGTACCGAATTATTCAAGAGGGCATTAAAAGTTGTACCCGCAGGCATATATGGCCACCTTGGACCCGCCGAAGGCTGCGCGATACCGATCACGGCCTTCCCGATGTTTTCCGACAGAGCCGAAGGCGCCTACTTCTGGGACGTCGACGGAAATCGCTTTATAGACTATATGTGCGCATACGGTCCCAACATTCTCGGTTACAACGACCCCGACGTTGACGCGGCGGCGCTCGCTCAGCTGAAGAAAGGCAACTGCGTTACCTGCCCGAGCGAACTTCTCATTGAGTTTGCCGAGACCATGGTTGACACTGTGGCAATGGCCGACTGGGCGTTCTTTGCCAAAAACGGAGGCGACGTTGTTCAGTTTGCCACACTGGTTGCCAAAGCAAAGACCAACCGTAAAAAACTCGTCCTTGTCAAAGGCTTCTATCACGGCGTTGACCCATGGTGCCAGCACATCGGTTCGTCCGGTATAGTCAAGGAAGACGTCGTAAACAACTTCTACATCGACTGGAACGTTCCCGAGCAGTTCGAACAGCTCGTAAAGGACCATCCCGGCGAAATAGCCGCGTTTGTCTCCACGCCTTATTGCCACCCCGCAATGGCCGACAGCGTGCTTCCCGCGCCCGGATATTGGCAGAAGATCAGAAAGATCTGCGACGACAACGGCATAGTCCTCATCGTCGACGACGTAAGATGCGGCTTCCGCCTCAATCTTAAAGGCTCCGACTATCATTATGGCATCAAAGCCGACCTCGAATGCTTCTGCAAAGCCATCGCCAACGGTTATAACGTATCGGCACTTTGCGGCACCGAAGAAATGCGCGGAGCGGCAGAGGACATCATGTACACGGGCAGCTACTGGCTCAGTAGTGTTCCCTTTGCGGCAGGTATTGCGGCTATCAAGAAGATGAAAGAATTTGACGTCGCCAACGTCATCAACGAAAAGGGCAGAAAGCTCACAAACGGTCTTGTTGACGTTGCCAAGTCCAACGGGTTCAAGCTTGTAATCAGCGGCGAGCCCTCAATGTGGTTCATGCGTCTTGACGACGATCCGTCCACCATCATGCATCAGGAATGGGTCGCAGAGTGCGTAAAGAGAGGCGTGTTCTTCACCAATCACCACAACCTCTTCATCAACGCCGCTTTAACCGACGATGATATCAAGTACACCTGGGACGTAGCCGACGAAGCTTACAAAGTCGTTCGTCAGATGCACCCCGAACTCAACAGATTATGATTTCTTATATCAGGAGGAACTGAATTTATGGCTTTAACAAAACAAGAGTGGTTGCGCTTAGAAGACAAAGCCAACGACCTGCGTAATCTTACCTTGCAGACTACCTACTGGGCGGGCAGCGGCCATGTCGGCGGAAGCTTTAGCGCCATCGATATGCTCACCGCACTGTACTACAAGTACATGAACTTTGACCCCAAGAACCCCACCGATCCCGACCGTGACCGCTGTGTGGTCAGCAAAGGACACATCGGTATAGCTCTTGCGGCACTGTTTGCCGACCTCGGACTGGTTGACAAGGAAGAACTTAAGACCTTCAACCTTACCGGCAGCAAGCTCGGTATGCACCTTGACTCCAACAAGGTAAAGGGTCTTGACGCCTCTACAGGCTCACTCGGCCACGGCTCCTCGATAGCTCTCGGCATGGCTATGGCGGGAAGACTCAACAAGCAGAACTACCGCACATTCCTTATCCTTGGCGACGGCGAATGCGACGAAGGCACGGTATGGGAAGCCGCGATGGCTACAGCGCACTTCAAAATGAGCAGACTCGTCACCATAGTCGACAGAAACCACAACAGCATCGACGGCAACACCGAAGACGTTATGCGTCTTGAGCCGTTTGCCGACAAGTGGACGGCTTTCGGCTTTGACGTAAAAGTCATCAACGGTCACCGTTTCGACGAAATCTGCGCGGCTCTCGACTACGCTCTCGCAAAGGGCGATAACGAGAAACCGGTCTGCATCATCGCCGACACCGTTAAGGGTCAGGGCGTAAGCTACATGGCGGGCAATTATAAGTGGCATTACGGCGCCGTTGACGAAACGAAATACAACAACGCCAAAGAGGATTTGGCTAAATATTACGCTGATAGAAAAGCTGTAGCGGAAAAGGAGGGCAAATAATATGGCAGGCGGATTAAGTTATACCGCGGTTGAAAGCACAAAGCTTGCAACCGCCGAAATATACGGCAAAACACTTTGCGAACTGGGAGAAGAAAACCCCAAAATCTTAGCTCTTACAGCCGACCTTAAAGGCTCGACCAAGATTGGCGACTTCGCAGACAAGTTCCCCGAAAGGTTCATTAACGTGGGAATAGCCGAAGCCAACATGTACGGCATGGCGGCAGGCCTTGCCAAGTGCGGTTTTGTACCGTTTGCGTCCTCGTTCTCGGTTTTCGCGTCGCTTAGGTCCCTCGACCAGATTCACACCGACATCTGCTACCAGAACGTCAACGTAAAAATAATCGGCACCCACGGCGGCACATCTTTCGGTCAGGCGGGCTCCACCCACCACGCCATTGAGGACTTTGCCGTTGTGAGAGGTCTTGTAAATATGACTCTTATCTGCCCCGCCGACGGTATCGAAACGTCGCTCGCGGTCAGAGCCGCTGCCAACACCCCCGGCCCGTTCTATATCAGAATTAACCGCGGATTCGACCAGGTTGTTTACAACACGCCTGACTACGGATTCCAGGTAGGAAAGGCCGTTCAGATGACCGACGGAAGCGACGTTACAATTATCGCTTGCGGTTCCTGCGTATATCAGGCTATACAGGCTGCTAAGATACTCGAATTTGACCACAACATCAAAGCAAGAGTACTCAACATGCACACCATTAAGCCCATCGACAGAGAAGCCGTCATCAAGGCAGTCAAAGACACCCGCCGCATAGTCACAGCCGAAGACCACACCGTTATCGGCGGACTTGGCAGCGCAGTTGGCGAAGTAGTAGTTGAGAGCGGTATGGCATGCGCCTTCCGTAAGCTCGGACTTCAGGACAAATTCTCGGCGATAGGACTCCACGAAGACCTCATGGCAATGCACGAAATCGACGCCGAAGGCATCGTCAAAAACGTGCTTGACCTTATTTGCAAGGACTTCGAGAAGGATACCGTCAAAGGCTCCAAGATTAATGTAGGAGCACAGGGAAGCGAAGGCGGCGCAGCCGTTAAGTTTGCTCCCTCGGGAGAAAATTGGATTGACGAGGTATAAAATGGCAGAAATCAAAAAAATGTCCCAAGGGGACAAAAATGCTTTGCGTATCTTCTTCTTTTCGGCGATTCCGCTCCTTAAGGTAATAGCCGAGACAGATCCTGTCTTCAAGAAGAAATTCGTAGGCAAAAGCTTTGTTTTCCAGATAAGCGTTCTATCTGACGAATTTAAAAAGACAGGTAAGCTTGCGACGCACTTTGTCGTGGAAAACGGCGCATGGACCACCCATGTATGCGAAAGCCATCCCAAGCCCGATATCGAGCTGGAATTTCCCGATCCGTACAAGTTCATACTTTTCTTCACGGGCAAAGGTATGCCTCTGCCCAAGATGAAGGGAGTACTTAAAAACTTCGGAAAGTTTGTGGCCTTGCTCCTTACCTTGCTCAGAATGGCGTCGCTCCTGCAGGCTAAGGACGCTCCCGAGAAGCCCGAAGACCAGCAGCTTCTCGTCAAGCTCTACTTCTATCTGCTCGCAAACGGTATCAGCCAGCTCAACAAGATAGGCCATCCCGGTGCTCAGGCGTTTACGGCAGGCAGCCCCGACAGAACCTATGCTTATGCAGTAGAGGGATACGAAGACCTCCAGGCGTGGCTCAGGGTAAAACAGGGCAACACCATGTCGGGACGCGGCGAGTACAAGAGAAGCAAGCCCTTCCTTACCATGAGATTTGATACTCCCGCTCATGCGCTCGATATACTCATGTCCAAAGCCGACATGATCGAATACATGAAGAAAGGATATCTTACTGTCGAAGGCGCTCCCGAATTCGGCGCAACCTTAGGCAACCTCATGATGGACGTAGGCTTCTACGCACAAGGCGCCTACCTCGACCAACAGGCAAGCTGAAAAATAAAATCGAAATAGGGGAATGGGAGCCCAACAAGCTCCCATTTTCCCGTTAACGGAGTGTTTATGACAAAGATTGTTGTTCTTGACTATATTGCGCTATCGCAAAACGACTTAAAGCTCGACGTTTTGAAGAAATTCGGCGAAGTTGATATGTATGCAAGGACGTCGCGTGACCTTACCGTAGAACGTCTCAAAGGCGCCGAAATCGCCCTTACCAATAAGGTCGTCATCGACAAAGAGGTAATTGACGCCTGCCCCGACCTTAAGTACATCTCCATACTTGCCACGGGCTACAATGTAGTCGACTGTGCTTACGCCCGAGAAAAGGGGATACCGATCAGCAACGTCCCCGCGTACTCCACCGACAGCGTTGCGCAGCACACCTTTGCGCTCATACTCGAACTGTGCTCCAAAGTCGGTATCCACGACGCGTCGGTCAAGAGAGGCGACTGGGTAAACAGCCCCGACTTTTGCTATTGCGTCTCGAATCTTACCGAACTTTCGGGAAAGACATTGGGCATTATCGGATACGGCAGCATAGGAAAGGCAGTCGCGAAAATAGCTCAGGCATTCGGTATGAAAACACTTATCCACAACCGCACCCCGTTTGAAGGGAGCGTAAGCAGGGAAGAAGTTTTTGCCCGCAGCGACATAATCACACTTCATTGTCCCTTGACCAAGGAAAACGAGAAGTTGATAAACGCACAGAACATAAGCCTTATGAAAAAGGGCGCAATGGTGATTAATACCGCACGCGGAGGCCTTGTTGACGAACAGGCTCTTGCAGACGCTTTGAAAAGCGGACACCTTGCGGGAGCAGGAGTGGACGTGCTGAGCGCAGAACCGCCCAAGAGCAACAATCCTCTTTTAAGCGCGCCCAACTGCATCATCACTCCTCATATCGCGTGGGCGACGCTTGACGCAAGAAGCCGCCTGCTTGCCATAACCGTTGCAAACATAGAAAGCTACTTGGCGGGCAATCCCGTAAATGTGGTAAATTAATCTTGTCAAAATATAATAATTTTATTGACAGCCTTAGATTTTTGCGATATGATAATTATGCTTTAACGCGAGGGTGGCGGAATGGCAGACGCGTATGACTCAGACTCATATTGGTAACACAGTGAGGGTTCAAGTCCCTTCCCTCGCACCAAAATGCGTTAAAGTCATTAAAGCGAATAAACTTACCAAGTGTGTGGATGTGGCGGAATCGGCAGACGCGTACGTTTGAGGGGCGTATGGTTAACCCGTATGAGTTCAAGTCTCATCATCCACACCATTTTTTTGTCTTCAATAATATAATATATACCGAGGTGAATACGTGAAAAAGGTTACCAAGGCTATTATACCCGCAGCAGGATTCGGCACGAGGTTTTTACCCGCGACTAAGGCTATGCCTAAAGAAATGCTGCCTATTGTCGATGTTCCCAGCATACAGTATATTGTCGAAGAGTGCGCAAACAGCGGAATTACCGATGTATGCATAATCTTAGGCAGAAACAAAAACAACATAGCCGACCATTTCGACCGCAATTTTGAGGTAGAATACGCCCTCCAGAAGGACGGCAAAAACGACTTATTAAACAAAATGAACGCCCTTGCCGACAAGGTGCACATCTGCTATGTAAGGCAGTTTGCCATGCAGGGCACGGCTAAGGCGGTGGAACTGTGCAAGAGCTTTGTAAACGACGAGCCGTTTGCCGTGCTCTTTGGCGACGACGTCATGTACAGCCCCGAAAAACCGGTCACAAAGCAGCTTATCGAGGCCTATGAGACCACCGGATGCACAATTGTCGGCGTTCAGACCCAGCCCAAAGAAGAATGCCCCAAGTACGGCGTGGTCGTTCCCGGAAAGCAGAAAGGGAGATACACCGAGCTTCTTGGCTTCAAAGAAAAACCGAAGATTGAAGAACTTCCTTCCCGGCTTACCAGCCTCGGGAGATTTGTTTTAACACCCGAAATTTTCAAATACATCGAAAAAACACCGCCCGCCAAAAGCGGCGAAGTCTATTTACCTACGGCAATAGAGCTTATGAGCGCCGACCTTAACGTATACGCATACGAATTTGAGGGAATAAGATACGATATCGGCGACAAGCTCGGGTATGTAAAGGCCAATGTGGAATTCGGCCTCCGGAACGATGAGATAAGCGCCGGTTTAAAAGCGTACCTGAAGGAAATAATAACAAAACTGTAAGTCGTGAGGTTAGATGGTTAAATACACTGTAGATTTACAAAAGGTCTTGGAGCTTGCCGAGACCTTTTCTTTTAGAAGCGGCGGAATGGTAAATTCCACCCACATTTTAGTTGCTCTCGCCAATTATGAGCACAGCTACGCTTACGAGATTCTCTTTCGATTGGGTTTTACCCCGCAGATAGCCAACAGCTATCTTGTCAGCGTATTTGCCGAAAAAGAAAGCTACGACGTTCAGGTCAACAACGTCCGCCGCATTTTCGAATACGCCTATAAGGCCGCTCAGGCCGCGGGATATCCCGACGTTGATACCCAGCACGTCCTCTTATCTATCTGCTATCACAAATCGTGCACAGCCTGCAAGATATTAGCCCGCCACGAGATTGACTACAACGTCATTCTGCCCATAATTAACGGCATGAACTACCACGAAATAGGAAAGGGCAAGGACGAAAACTCCAAGCGCGGAACGGACGCCGAAATCAAAAACGACGACGAACTTGACGAACTTCTTCAAGAAAACGGCGTTGACCTTACCGAAAAAGCGAGGCGGCACAAGCTCGATCCGGTAATAGGACGTGAAAAAGAAATCAACAGGATAATACAAATACTTTCAAGGCGCAGTAAGAACAATCCAATAATAATCGGCGAACCCGGCGTAGGCAAAACCGCCATTGTGGAAGGATTGTGCCAGCGCATAGTCGAGGGCAAGGTGCCCGAATTTCTGCTAAACAAGACGGTTTACAGCCTCAATGTCAACAGCCTTGTGTCAGGCACGCGGTACAGGGGAGAATTTGAGGACAAGATTAAAAATCTCCTTACCGTGCTCGAAAACCGCAACGTAATACTGTTTATTGACGAAATGCACACAATTGTCAGCGCGGGAAGCAGCGAGGGCGGTTTAAATCTCGGGAATATCTTAAAACCCGCTTTGACCAACGGCGATATGCCCACAATCGGCGCGACGACAATTTCCGAATACCGCAAATATATCGAAAAAGACCCCGCCTTGGAAAGACGCTTTATGCCCGTCACCGTGGAAGAACCCACAGAACAAGACTGCATAAAGATACTTTTCGGCCTTAAAGAGAACTTTGAAAGCCACCACAAACTCAAAATCGACGATTCAGCCATTTACGCGTCGGTAAAACTTTCGGCACGCTATATAAGGGACAGGTTTTTACCTGACAAGGCGATTGATGTTCTGGATGAAACCTGCGCCCAAAAGCGCAACAACAATATCGCCGAACCCGACAGATTCGCTTCCCTTGAGAACGAGATAAAATCGATTGAGATTCAGATTTCCCGCGCGGTTAATATGGAAGACTATGATTCGGCGTCCGTCCTCAAGTCACGCCTTGACAAACTCAAAAAAGAGCAAAATACCATATTGAACAATGGACGAAAAAATGATACGATAATAATAACGGAGGAAGATATTGGAATTACCGTCGCCGATATGACCGATATCCCTGTCAAGAAACTTACCGGCGCCGAAAGCGACCGCCTCATAAACCTCGAGGAGGAGCTGAAAAAACGCGTAATCGGGCAGGAAGAGGCGATAAGCCTCATAAGTAAGGCGATACGTCGTTCCCGCGCAGGGATGAAGGACAAAAACCGTCCCGTCGGCTCCTTTATATTCTTAGGACCCACGGGAGTGGGCAAGACCGAAACCGCAAAAGCCTTGTCCGCAATCCTTTTCGGCGACGAAAACGCCCTGATCAGGCTCGACATGAGCGAGTATATGGAAAAAATCTCGGCGTCAAGGCTAATCGGCGCGCCCCCCGGGTACGTGGGATACGAGGAAGGGGGAATGCTTACCGAAGCGGTCAGGAGAAAGCCGTACTCGATAGTGCTCCTCGACGAAATCGAAAAGGCTCACATCGATGTCTACAACATGCTCCTTCAGGTGCTGGACGAAGGTCGGCTGACCGACAGCAAAGGCCGCACGGTGGACTTTCGGAACGCCATAATAATAATGACCAGCAATATCGGCGCGGGCGAAATCCTGAAGAAGAACAAAGTGGGCTTTTACGAACCTTCCGAGCGCAACGACTATGAAGACATCAAGTCCAAGCAGCTCGAAGCGTTAAAAGGCATAATGAAGCCCGAATTTATCAACAGAATTGACAACATAATCGTCTTCAACCGCCTCGGCAAGGAAAACATTTTATCTATCGCGAATCTTCTTATAAAGAACCTTGCCGACACACTGCGTCAGGAGAGGGGCATAAACCTCGAACTGAACGGGGATGCGCTTAAGCTCATAGTGGACGCGGCATACGACGCCGACTACGGCGCAAGACCGTTAAAGCGAACCTTACAAAGCATGCTCGAAGACAAACTGAGCGAAGAAATCATAAGAAACGACCTGCGCGACGTAATTTTGCGCGTGACCGTTGATAAAAAAGAACTGAATTTCTCTATCGACAAAGGAGGATAACGATATGCGTATAGAAATCAACTCAAAAAATTACCGTGCCGACGAAAACCTGAAGGCTCTCATCACCAAGAAACTCTCAAAGTTTGACAAGTATTTCAACGCCGAGCCCGTTGCGAAAGTAAAACTTTCGAGAATCGGCAACGACCAGTTCACAATGGAAATTTCCCTCGATGCCGAAAGGATAGCCGTCCGCTCTGTCGTTACCAGCAACGACATGAACTCCAACCTCGACATCGTCCTCAGGAAGCTTGAGAGACAGATCGTCAAATACAGGACAAAACTGGGCGACAAGTTCCGCAAAGGCGCGCTCGACACTCCCACCATTTACGACGAGAACAACGACATCGAAATGGACGACGGCAAAGTTGTCAAGGTCAAAAATTTCGACATATCGGTTATTTCCATATCCGAAGCCATCGAACAGATGGAGTTACTTAACCACGCTTTTTACGTATTCGTTAACAAAGAGGACGGCAAGACCTGCGTACTGTATCGCAGAAACGACGGCGATTACGGACTCATCGAGACCAACGCATAACAAATCATGGAAATTGGAATATCGACTGCCTCCTTCTTCTCCAAAGAGAGAACGGAGGAGGCAATTACACGCATAAATCAGCTAAAAATTCCCGTTTGTGAAGTATTCTTAAGTACTTTTTACGAGTACAACGAAGATTTTGTATCGGAATTGCTCGACCGTAAAGGCGACCTTAAGATTTATTCCGTCCACACTTTAAATCAGCAGTTCGAGCCGGAGCTCTTCAATCCCATGCCCCGCACCCGTAAGGACTGCGAGGATATTTTCCGTAAAGTGGTAAGGGGCGCTGCGCGCCTCGGCGCAAAGTATTACACTTTTCACGGCCCCGCCAAATTTAAGCGCGTAAAATACGTCCTCGATTATGAAAACATCGGAAAACGCGTGGAAGAACTTTGCGACATAGTGACGAGCGAGAGCCATGGCACAACCGAGCTTACATATGAAAACGTCCACTGGACTTATTATAACGAACCAGATTATATTGCGGACATCGCGCCTTTTACGCGTGTAAAGACCTGTCTCGACATAAAACAGGCCAAGCAATCCCAGTATTCGGTCTACGAATATCTCGAAAAAATGGGCAATCGGCTTGCCAATGTCCACCTGTGCGATTATAATGATGAAGGCAAGCTGGCTTTGCCGGGTAAAGGTACATTCGATTTTACGCGCCTGTTTTACACCTTGCTGAAAAACGGCTATACGGGCGATGCGATGATAGAGGTGTATCCCGAAAATTACACCGCCTACGACGAGCTTGCCGCATGCTACGACTATCTTAACGAATGCTTGTTCAAAGCACAAAATTACGGAGGAACGCTATATGAGTAAAATGAAGGCCATCACTTTTGACTACAACAATATGATGGCGGATTATGTGGGAAAACAAGAGGGCATTACCGACAAGGAAATCACCTCGCTTAAAGAAGAAACGGCAAACGCTTTTGCCATGGTGGAAAACGGCCGCGGCAAAAAGATGATGGGCTGGACGGAGCTCCCTTACAATCAGGACGAGGTCGTCGCCGACATTATCGACACCGCCAGAGATATTAAGAAGAAATTCGACTCGTTCGTCGTTCTTGGTATCGGCGGGTCGGCTTTGGGTCCCATGGCGGCATTCCAGGCGCTTTGCCACCTCCGCCACAACGAGCTTCCCAAGTCCAAGCGCAAAGCCCCCAAGTTTTACGTTGAGGACAACGTCGACCCCGAAAGAATGAAATCGCTCCTTGACATAATTGACGTCAAAAAGACCATGTTCAACGTTATCACAAAGAGCGGCTCGACGAGCGAAACAATGAGCCAATACCTTATAATTATGGACCTTCTCAAGGCAAGACTCGGAAACGAGGCCAAAAACCACGTCATCGCGACCACCAGCGAAACGAAGGGGAACCTTATCAAGATAGCCAAGCAGGAAGGGCTTAAGACCTATTACATACCCGACGGAGTGGGCGGCAGATTCAGCGAATTGTGTCCCGTGGGACTTCTTCCCGCCGCAGTACTTGGCATCGACATCAAGTCGCTTCTCAAAGGCGCGCGCGCGATGGACAAACTCTGCCGTAAAGCAGATGTAAGAAAGAACCCCGCGCTCATGGCCGCCACGCTTCAGTACATAGCCATTACCCGCAAGAATAAGAATATCTCGGTCATGATGCCTTACGCCGACAGCTTAAAGCTCATGGCGGACTGGTACGCTCAGCTTTGGGGAGAGAGTCTCGGCAAGGCTATGAACCTCAACGGAAACAAGGTTTTCGTGGGTCAGACGCCCGTTAAAGCTCTCGGCGTTACCGATCAGCACAGCCAGGTTCAGCTCTACACCGAAGGTCCGTTTGACAAGGTTGTTACCTTAATCGCTGTGGAAAACTACCGCGACGTCGTTACTATCAGCAAGGGCTGCGAGGATATCCCCGATGTCTCGTTCCTTTGCGGCCACACTATGAACGAACTCATCACCGCCGAAATGAACGCTACCGAATATGCTTTGACCAAAGCCGAGAGACTAAACAACAGGATAGTACTTCCCGAAGTTAACGCCTATTACCTCGGGCAGCTCATGACCTTCTTCATGATGCAGACCGCGTTCACGGGCGCATACCTCAACATCGACACCTTTAATCAGCCAGGAGTTGAAGAGGGAAAGAACGCGACATACGCGCTCCTCGGAAGGGCAGGATATGAGGAAAAGGCCGCCGAACTCAATTCCCGCAAGGAAAAATCGGCAAGATACACAATATAAGTCGTTAAAACCCAATTACAAAATAAAGAGCGGCAAGATTGCCGCTCTTTTTGTCATATCGGGTACTGAGTGTCTAATCTATTTCCGACGCTTTTTTCATTGTGTCGGCAAAGTACTTTGTACTCATCATTATTCCGCCCACGACAAGCACGATTGCGAGGTCGACGAGTGCGAACGTGTTGTACAAAAATCCCCACGCCACCGCGCCGTAACCTTCGGCGGCATAGGACGAGAAAGCAAATATTCCGCTCAGGACATGCGCGAAATAACGCATAGCTCCGCTAAGCAGTCCTCCAAGCAGGAAGTTAACGATGGGCTTAGAAAAGATCTTTAATTCTCGGAAAGTCCCCGCAAGACCAAGCGCCGAAAACGCTATCGGATAATCAAGCAGGAATTGCGCCGGGTGGATAATCCACGGGTCCTGAATTGCCTGCAAAAATCCATATACCAGCCCTGCCATAACGCCTTTTCTTATGCCGAACATATAGCTGTAGAGCATAAGCGGCAGCATGCTTACAAGTGTGACCGAGCCGCCCTGAGGGAGCTTGAAAAGTTTGATGTAGCTTAACGCAAAGCTCAGCGCGACGCATACGGCGGCATACACTATGCTTTTTGTACTTGTCTTTTCGTTCTTTTTGCCAAAGACAAGTGCCAGTGCGATGATTATTACCGTGAGCACCGCGGCGCCCAGGCCAAGGCCGATGTCGCTTACGTCGGAATACCAGCCCGAGGGTAAAACTTCCTCACTGTAATAAATCGACATCATCACGATGGTGACTATGAGGGGCACGGCAAACACACCGAGTGAAATAAGCGCGTAGGGCTTGATTTTCTGAGGCTTGACAAGCGTTACGATAAGCCCGCCAAGCGCCAGCAAAACAGCCGTTATTATGCTTGCCAGCAGGGGATAAAACAGTCTGGGAATGATTTCGCCTTCACTTACCATGTCGTCAATCTTAAGTGTGAGCATAATGACTATCGCGCACAGCGCATAGCCCACAAGAATGCCGAAGGCATAGCGGGAAAAATCTTTCATTTTATCCCGGTTGATCTTTCGAGTGACTATCCCGACGATCAGAAGAGCGAGAAACAGCGCAATCGTAAAGTACAAGAGCGCTCTTCCGCATTTGTCGTAAAACGACAGTTCCGAAAAAGTTGCGAGTAACATTTCCTCCTCCTTTTTATTGCCTTGGGAGAAAAAAGGAAAGCTCATAAGCAAACCTGCCTATGAGCTTAAAAAGCACAAGTCCGCTTTCCTTTCGTGAGAATTACCTCAATCAAGTTCGAAGGGTTTGATCTCAGACAGCATTTCGCTGTCACCCCTAGCAATATTTAGTTTAACTTCATCATAAAACGCCAAAATCTGTTTGTCAAGAGAATTATTGCCAATCGCAAAATGTTTTGTTATCATAGAGCTATGAATTCGCTAATAGTCCGCAATCTGTATATGCAATATAATTTCAGCACCGCAGGCGTCCGAAATATCAGTTTCGAGGCAAAGCAGGGCGAAATCCTGACCGTGCTTGCGCCCCTTGAAGGCGGCAAAACAACGCTCATTAAAAGTATTGCGGGGCTTAATCCCATACAGAAAGGCGAAGCTGAATTAAACGGCAAAATCTTAAACAATCTTCCCACAAAAGACCGCAATATTGCCGTAATTTACGAGGACTGGGGACTTTTCAATCACAAAACGGTATT
Organism: Clostridia bacterium; assembly: GCA_035381305.1. Classification (GTDB taxonomy): domain Bacteria; phylum Bacillota; class Clostridia; order Christensenellales; family DTU072; genus CAG-1782. The sequence continues at coordinate 5,288 of DAOSYK010000012.1, read as the reverse complement.
TTATAATCTGATGTACCCTCTTAAAATAAGAAATACCGAACCGCAAACAGCTCTCGATACAGTTAACAGGGTGCTTGAGGAATTTAATCTTGTAGAATTCAGGGATAAAAAGATCGGAAAACTTTCCGAGGAAGAGAAATTCAGAGCGGCGCTTGCCCGCGTATTCTGCAGAGAAGCCGAGTTATACCTTATAGATGACCCGCTTTATACCTTTAAGGGCGAAGAGCGGCAGAGATTATTCGGGTATTTCCTGCCTTATCTAAAGAAACTTTCCGTTACTGCGCCCATAGTTTACGCGACTTCTTCTGTCGGGGAAGCCAAAAGACTCGGCGGTAAAACCGTCTTACTTAATTACGGCTTTCAGCTCCAGTCGGGCACGATTGACGAAATCGCCGAAAACCCGAGCACCATTCTTGCCTTACGGCTGTTCCATGACGACGCTATTATTGAGGAGACCGTCATCATAGAGAGCGACGGGGGCGTTTTCGTCGAATATATGGGACAGAAGATACCCGTCGACCCCGACAAACTTCTCAACAGAATTTACATCGGAAGCGAGGTTTTTGTCTGTTTCCTAAACGGCAAAAAAGGCAATATTTTGAAACTGTACGACAAGAGCAGTGAAAAACTCATATATTTTGTTTGACAAACCGAAATTAGTCGCATAAACTGTAATTGAAACCTGAAATCGATGACACGTTCGGAGATGGAAGCTTTTAAGAATTAATGTTTATATTAGTTTTTATCAGTGTCTTTTCATACTCCGCGCGGTTGTCGCGGAGTTTTTGTTTTTTCAGAATACCACATACTTACAAGGAGGCAGACCTTGAAAAGAATCGGAGTAATCGGCATTGTGATTACCAATCCTCACGCCGTTTCGGCAGAGGTGCAAAACATCCTCAGCGATTTTGCCGACATCATCGTGGGCAGAATGGGCGTTCCTATAAGGGAACACAATATCGGAACCTTAAGCGTTATCGTAAACGGACCTACCGAAAGGATAAGCGCGCTTACGGGAAGACTTGGAAGGCTAAACGGCGTCAACGTGAAAAGCGCTCTGACGTCGACAGAAATCGAATAAACAAAGGAGGCAATAAAATGAAAAAGACAATAATCAAAGTATTGCTTGTCGTACTCGTAGTCGTTTTAAGCGCGGCGGTGTTTGTATCGTGCGCCAAAGACGACGGTGTAAAAACAATAACAATAAGCATGCCCGACGGCGCGCCCGCGCTTGCCATGGCAAAACTTATGAAAGAGTTTACGTACGAGGGCTATATTATTAATTACGAAATAGTCCCCGGTGCAAACGAAATCACGGCAAAACTTTCCCAAAAGACCGCCGATATCGCCATTATCCCGACCAACATCGCGTCAAAACTTTATTCAAACGGCATTGACATAAGGCTTATTTCCGCAAACGTTTTCGGCGTGCTTTACCTTGTGGGCACCGAGGAAGCAACAAGCCTCAGCCAGCTCAAAGGGCAGAAAATTCAGTGCATAGGGCAGGGCGGTACACCCGAGTTTATGTTGAGGTTTATCCTCGAATCCAACGGCATCGACCCCGATGAGGACGTAACAATTGAGTTCCGTGCCGACGGCAGCGAGATTATCCCGCTCCTTAAGACCGGCAAAGAGAAATTCGCGGTTCTCGGCGAGCCCGCCGCGACAATGAGCGGTAAAAATGCAGGTACGACTGTCCTTTTCGATCTTCAGTCCGAATGGGAAAAATTAACGGGTTTTGAGGGCTATCCACAGGCTTCCGTTGTCGTAAGCGCCGACGCTCTCGATAAGCATAGCAATTTTCTCAAAGCGTTTGTAAACGCCATGAAGGACAACGCCGAATGGATAAAGACCAATTCCCACGACGTAAACCTTACTTTACAGGAGAGGGGCAGCGCGGTTTCTTTCTCGTCCGATCAGGTAATCGCCAACTGCAACATCGCTTACGTCAAGGCGAGCGAAGCCAAGGAGAACATCAAGGCCTACCTCGAGACCATGCAGGCGTATGACGCCGCGCTTGTCGGAGCTATTCCCGATGACGCTTTCTATGTTGATATTGAATAACCAATGACAAAGATGAAGAAGAATTTTAAGCTCATAAACAACGTGCTTTATCCGCTCATCGCGCTGGGGATACTGTTCCTCGCATGGGTTGTTGCGGCAAAAATCGTCAATACCGAGCTTATCATTCCTTCAGTCAGAAGTACGTTCGAGACGCTTTTTGCCCTTCTCGGGCAAAAAGCGTTTTACACGGCAGTCGGGGGCACACTTTTCAGGACAATAGTAAGCTTTCTGATCGCATTCGCGGCGGCTCTTGTCCTTGCTGTGCTTTCGGCGTTTTTGCCCGTTTTACGCAAAATTCTTTCTCCCGCGGTTACCGTTGCGAGGGCGATACCCACAATGAGCCTTATTTTACTCACAATCATCTGGCTGAATCCTTCGACCAGCCCTTTGCTTGTAGGATTTTTCATCGTGTTTCCACTGCTATACGACAGCTTTTACACAGCAATCGCAGGTGTCGACCCCGACCTTGTGGAAATGAGCAAGGCATACAAGGTGAGCAAAAAAGATATGGTGTTTTCGCTGTATCTTCCCAACATTGCGCCCGCGTTTTTCGACTCAATTCGCTCGACGCTTTCCTTTAACGTGAAAATAATAATTTCAGCCGAAGTTCTCGCCCAGACGCGAAAATCAATGGGAATAATGATGCAGATATCGAAGTCCCGTCTTGAGACCGCAGATTTGCTTGCCTGGACGCTTGCGGCAATTGTGCTGAGCTATCTGCTGGAAATAGTAATATACGCAATAAAAACAGCCGTGGTGAGGTGGCAGAAATGAAGCTTGTCAACATTACAAAACGCTTTGGAATCCACACGGTGTTTTCCGATTTCAATCTCGAACTAAAGGACAATTCAATTACCTGCTTTCTCGGTCCTTCGGGAAGCGGAAAAACTACGCTCCTCAATATTATTGCAGGTTTAACCGACTTTGAGGGGAAAATCGACATAAACAATGATAAAATAAGCTATATCTTTCAGACGCAGAGACTTCTTAACAACCTCACCGTGGAAGACAATCTCCTCTACGTCCTCAAAAACTGCGGCTTTTCCAAGGAAGAAATCTCTGCTAAAATTTCCGAAATGTTAAAAAAAGTCAAGCTTGAGGACAATAAGGACATGTACCCGAGGCAGCTTTCGGGAGGTATGGCACAGAGAGTTTCGCTTGCGAGGGCGTTTGTTTACCCGGGTAAAATCCTTCTCATGGACGAGCCGTTCAAAGGTCTCGACATTTCACTGAAAAAACATATTATCTCCACTTTCCAAAACCTGTACGAAAAAGACCCCAAAACCACCGTTTTCGTAACCCATGACTTAGAGGAAGCGCTCATTTTAGGCGATAGAATTATTGTCATCGGCGAAGGCGGAAAGGTTATTTTCGACGAAGAAAACGATAAGTCGCCCGAGGCTGTATTATCTCTCAGGGAGCGCGTTTACCGAATTATTTAAGGGTTTTATCGTTGACTTAACTCCCTTTTTTTAGTATCATATATCTATGATTATTTTAGGAATAGACCCCGGTTACGCTACTGTGGGCTATGGCGTCATATCCCTTGAGGGCAGTAAGTATAAAGCTATCGACTACGGTGTAATAAACACGCCCAAGACCGACAGTCTGCCCATCCGCCTTACCAAAATCAGCGACGGTATCGACGTGCTTATGGATAAGTACAAACCCGACGCCGTGGCTATTGAAGAGCTTTTTTTCCAGAATAATCAGAAAACCGCCATTCTCGTCGCCGAAGCGCGCGGCGCGATATTGCTTTCTTTGTACAAAAAGAGCAAAAATCTGTATGAATACACGCCGCTCCAGATAAAGCAGGCGATGACAGGGTACGGCAGGGCGGAAAAGGTGCAGATACAGCACATGGTAACGCTGATGCTTGGGCTTAAGGAAATTCCCAAGCCCGATGATGCCGCCGACGCTCTTGCGGTTGCGCTTACGCACGCCCAGATAGGCAGGTTTTCATCACTGTTCGGCATTTAGGAGAAGCTATGATAGGATACATTAAAGGCGAGGTCGTGGAATTAAACGGCAACACTCTGGTACTTGAAAACAATTCGATTGGATTTGAGGTCACCGTCAGCAATTCCTCAATCGTGCGCATAAATCAGGCAGGTCGCTTTGTAAAGCTCTTTACGTATATGCACGTACGCGAGGACGAAATCTCCCTTTACGGGTTTTTCACGAGGGAAGAAAAGGATATGTTCTTAAAGCTCATCACCATTTCGGGCGTAGGACCCAAAGCGGCGATAAGCATACTTTCGGGCATAGAAATCGGTCAGCTTGTGCTTGCAATACTTTCAAACGATGTAAAAGCGCTCTCGAAGGTCAAAGGAATCGGCAAAAAAACCGCCGAAAGGATAATACTCGAACTCAAAGAAAGTGTGGACGCCGAAACAGCATCTTTACTCAACAGTGAAGAAATCGAGCCTAAGGAAGCCGAGGACAAGGATGTAGTGGACGCGATCAGCGCGCTTAAAGCGTTGGGCATTCCCCACCAGGACGCGATAAAAGCGGTAAAATCCGCGCGCTCCCAGACGGACAAGATAGAAGAAATAATCGCCATAGCCTTGCGCAGTCTGGGCTGAAGATAAGAGGTTAAAATGTACGAAGACGACGAAAGACTGATTTCCTCAAGACAGCTTGAAGACGACGAAAACGAAAATATTCTTCGTCCGAGGCAGTTGTCGGAATACGTCGGCCAGGAAAAAATCAAAAACAATCTGAAAATCTTCATGGACGCGGCAACTAAGCGGGGCGAATGCCTCGACCATGTCCTTTTATACGGCCCGCCCGGTCTTGGCAAGACCACATTAAGCCACATTATCGCCAATGAGATGAATGCCGAAATACGCATGACCAGCGGACCCGCAATCGAGAAGGCAGGGGACCTTGCGGCGATTTTGAGCAATCTTCAGTCGGGCGACGTCCTTTTTATCGACGAAATTCACAGACTTAACCACAGTGTGGAAGAAATGCTCTATCCCGCCATGGAAGACTTCGGTCTGGACATGGTGCTGGGCAAAGGTCCCAGCGCAAGGACGATAAGAATTCCGCTTAAGAAATTCACCCTTGTCGGAGCGACGACCAAAGCGGGAATGTTAAGTTCTCCTTTACGCGACCGTTTCGGCGTAATCTGCAGGCTGGAACTTTATAAACCTGAAGAGCTCAGCCGTATTATCACCCGCTCGGCAAAGATTCTCAGCATCGATATTGACCCCGTCGCG
>DAOSYK010000011.1:33757-52786 GCA_035381305.1 Clostridia bacterium | reverse complement strand
AAGACAGTCAAAATATTGCGGAACCGTTATTGAGCGGGGATTAAGGGTAATCAGGAAAATCAAAATAAAAAAAGCAGCCGTTGCGGTTGCTTTTTTTGGCGGAGAAATCGGGATTTGAACCCGAGCTACGCTTCTAACGTACTACTCCCTTAGCAGGGGAGCCCCTTCGGCCACTTGGGTATTTCTCCTCGCCGAATTTTATTATCGCGTATTTGCTTTTAGATAATAACATAACGGGCACTCTTTGTCAACAAATTTCCCCGAAATTGTAGTTCACATTTTCCCGACAAAACCCCGTTATATGTGGACAAAAAACAGTAAATATTGTAAAATATATGTAATTTGCGTTTTGCGCTGATAAGGAGTATTGAAAATGGGATTATTGAAGAAACAACTGCTTAAAGTCATCGAGTGGAGCGACATGACCAACGATACGCTGGTTAAGCGTTTCACCTGCCCCGACAGATACGCGATCATGAAGGGGAGCCGCCTTGTCGTAAGGGAAAGCCAGATGGCTGTGCTCGTTCACAAGGGTCAGTTTGCCGACGTGTACGGTCCCGGCACATACAAACTCGACGAGCTTTCGAACATACCGATTTTGAGCGCTCTCGCCAACTGGGTCTACGCGTTTGAGACCAAGTGGACGGCGGAAGTGTATTTTATCAACACCGTTCAGTTCAACAATCAGAAATGGGGCACACAGAACCCCGTCATGCTCAGAGACAAAGACTTCGGCATGATAAGAATAAGAGCCTTCGGCGTCTACAGCTTCAGGGCTACGGACATCAAGAAGTGCATTAAAGAATTTGCGGGCACCAGGGAAGTCGCCAAGGTTTCCGACGTTGCCGAGCACCTCAAGAGAGTAATCGTCAGCAAATTGAGCGACGTTATCGGAGAATCGAAGATTCCCGCGCTCGACCTTGCGAGCCAGTATGACGAATTAAGCGACTTCGCAAAAAGCAGGCTGCAGGGATACTTTGAGGAGTTCGGTCTCGAGCTTGCCTCTTTCCATATCGAAAACGTCAGCCTTCCCCCCGAAGTGGAAAAGACGCTGGATACCCGCACCTCTATGGGTATAATGGCCGACAAGATGGGAAGCTTCACCCAGTATCAGGCGGCACAGGCGATGAGAGACGCTGCGCAGAACCCGAGCGGCGGACTTGCCGGAGCGGGAGTGGGACTTGGCGCGGGAGTGAGCATCGGTCAGGTTATGAGCAACGCGCTCGGCATGGCAAAAGACGCACCCGCCGCCGAAAAGGCGGCCTGTCCCCATTGCGGAAAGGAAGTTGTTAAGGGCGCGAAGTTCTGCCCCGAATGCGGAAAACCCCTTGCCGAGACCTGCCCCGAATGCGGAGCCGAGGTCGCCGAGGGCGCGAGATTCTGCCCCGAATGCGGACAAAAACTGACCAAGACCTGCCCGAAATGCGGAGCGGCTGCCGCCCCCAAGGCGAAATTCTGCCCCGAATGCGGAGAAAAGCTGTAATATTAAATAAAAAATGAGTGAACAACAAACACGTCTGACCTCTTACGCCCAGTGCCCTTCATGCGGGGCGGTAATGACGTTTGAGCCAAAGAGCAATTCCTTGGGCTGCGCTTACTGCGGTTCCAAAAGACCCTTGGACAAGACCCGCTTTGCCCGCCGCCACGAATACGGCGAGGAGACCGAGACGGGCTTTGTCCCGTGGGGCGAGGTAAATCATTTCCGATGCGCGGCATGCGGTGCGGTGTGCGCCCTTCCCGACTACGAGATGAGCCCCGAGTGTCCTTTCTGCAATTCCGCAAACCTCATTGCCGAGAGCGAAATCAAGGGACTTAAGCCGACGGGCGTTTTGCCCTTCAGGATTGACAAAACCGACGCCGAAGCAAAGTACGGCGAGTTTATTAAGAAAAAGGTTTTCGCGCCGTCGGCACTACGGAAAAATTTCAAAGTAAACGCCATGAAAGGCATTTACATCCCGACGTTCAGTTTTACTTCGGACACCGTTTCGGAATATTCGGGCGTTATGGGAAAGTATTATTATGTTACGGTGGGTAGCGGCAAAAACCGCCGCACCGAGCGGAGAATAAGGTATTTTCCCGTGTCGGGCGTGCTCAATAAGAGCTTTGAGGACATGCAGTACGAGGTAAGCTCCCACCTGACCCAGAAAGACCTCAGAAAAATCGGCTTTTTCGACGTTGAAAACGCCCTCGAGTACGACAAGGACTACTTTGCGGGTTTCTCCTGCGAGAGGTACACCGAGAGCCTGGACGCGACGTGGGAGAGGGCAAAAGGCGATATGTACGACGTCATACGCGCGGCGATCATTTCCAGGCACAACGCCGACGTCGTGTCTTCGCTGAGCATAAACACCCGTTACGCAAACCGCCGCTATCAGTACCTGCTGGCTCCTGTTTGGAAGTGCTCGTATAAGTTTAAGGAAAAGCTGTACGATTTTTTCATAAACGGCAGGACGGGCAAGTCGGACGGACAAGCGCCGGTGTCGGCCGCCAAAGTCAGTCTGCTGGTCTTCGGCGTACTCTGTGTGCTTGCGGTAATCATTTACTTTTTTTTATCGCGGTAATTGAGGCTTTTTAAACGAATATAAGAAAAATTTTCCTTTTTAAACAAGGGAAACTTTTTTCACGCTGCAAGCGCCCGAACGCGTATGCATCCCTATTGACATATTCTATTTTTATAAATATAATTATATTAGGTAAGACTATCTTGCCTTGATTTCAGAATGTAATACACAGGAGGATATATGAAGTCGAAATCCATACATAAAATATTAATCCTCGGCATGCTGCTTGTGCTGATTTTTTCACTGGCGGCCTGCGGCGGCGGTAGGGATAAGGATGGTGGCGACAAAGGACCTATTCTCGGAAAATCGCTGACGCCTGCCGACATAATTCAATTGCCCGATCTTGTCGACTATGGCTCCAAACCGGCATATTACAGCCCCAACCCCGCAACCTACGGCGATACGAATGCCGAGCGCACCAAGCTTCAGGCGCGTATTGACGACAGGCGCGACGACGAGGATCTCGACGAGGCTTCTTCGGTCGTTAAGATTTTTGCCCATTCCGACGCCCAAGCGATAATCGAGGCCATGAGATTGGCGGCAGTGCCTGCCAACAAGATGACCCAGGTAGTCGACTACCTCGCCGGCGAAGAGACTGTGGAGGAGAGCGAGATTATCGCCAAAGTCGACAGCGGAAAATGGTCGGCAACTCCCGGCTGGTCTTTCTTCGACGACTATGATTATTATGAAAAGCTCCAGGACAGAGCCGATCTTCCCAACGCAACCGACGAGGACGAGGACAACGTAAAACGTCAGTACCGCAACATGGCGGGCAAGATTTTCGCCATCGGAATGTCGGGCGACGAGTTTGCGCGCATGTTCGTTGAAGAGATGCTGTACGCAATCGACGTTATCGAGAGCGACGAAATGGCCAACGCGGTGTTCAACCCCAATCCCGCCGACCCGTCCGCCGACGCTTTCTGGAACTACTGCAAGGAAGAACTCGACTACGACACACTCGTGTACATTCTTGCCTTCAACGACCATTACACGGCTTCCAACGGCCGCGCCAACAGCGTCAAGCTCTACGGATACTACTATGACTACGAAAAGAGAGTATACGACGAGACCAACGACGACGAGTTTGAGAAGCAGCTTAAGTACAGCCATCAGAAGACCTTCACAAAGGACGAGTGGCTTGAGTATGTCGATATACAGCGCAATATGTATCAAGACTCTTACAGATACAGAGACAACTTCTATCAGAACAACTTCTATCCCGCCCACCTCAACTTCCAGGAGCTCAAGGAAATCAGGGAGAATACCGTATACGGTATCGAACGCCACAACACCATGAGCTACACGGGAGAAATGAGAAGCGGAATGACCAACGGCGGTTTTGCAGGTCAGCTCAGAATGAGCGACTGGCTGTGGTGCTACGGCGGCGATGACGAAAGAATGACCGCCTACAACCAGGCCAACACCGACTACGAGACCGGCAAGGACCAGGGCGCGGAAAACTCCGCCCGCGGCGAGTATTACTACAAGAGGGAACAGCTCAAAGTAGCCAACTACCTTCTCACCAACATGTCCAATACCGAACTCGGACTTGCGCTGCGCTATCAGATCTACAACTACAGCAGCGACATGGTCAAGAACATACAGGACTATAAAAAGGACATCAGGATGTATGAGGTCGGCAAGTCCGAACCCGAAGAATACATCTTCACCAAGGGCTATGTAGCCGCCGGCAACGTCCAGGGCGCGAAAGACTATGCCACGGGCAAGATCGAAGCTCTCATCAGCCAGATGACCGACTCCCTTTCCAATGCGGGCATCGAGACCAAAGCCAACAAGGCCGCAAGCGAGAGCTGGGCTACCATGAACCAGGAAGTTCTCACCGCACTCAACGAGGACAACTACAATGACCTTGCTACCTTCGTCGAAAAAGTCGACAGACTCGATGACCTCGTGATTAAGAGAAAGTGGTCCTGCGGCGCGGGAATAGGCGAGGAGACGACCTGCACGCACGCAACGTGCACCAAGGAGTACGCCCTCAACCACGCCATTTCCCAGTTTGCCAGCAACTATTCGACCATACTCCAGCGCGTCAGCGGAAACGCCGTGCTTACCTTCAATCTGCCTTCCGACAAGACCAACTATAACCTTAACGGCGCAGAAACGGGCACAACTTACGCCCCCAGGTATCACGCCATCGCGACGGGCAGCAACCTGCGCGAATTCACAAACGAAATGCTCGTCAGCCGTAACGATTACTCGGAATATGAGGAAATCACGGTAGAGAGAGGCAACGGTTTCAAGGAAGCCATATTTGACGCGGCTATCGACCTCAAGGACGAGAACCTCCCCGCCGGCACCAAAGAGGGTGAAAACTGGTGGAACAGAAAGAGCAGACCCGGCAAGCCCAACGCCGTTGTGGAAGAGAGAATCGGTCAGAACAGGCAGAACTATACCTACACCTACTCCTTTGTAGGCTGGTATCTCGACGCCAACCTCCTCTACAAACTCGAGGACTTCGATGAGATAACCTGCGACCTCGTGCTTTACGCGGGCTATACGGTCAAAAAGCAATAATACCGAAAGATTTCGGGTAAAAACGAGGATTCGGGCTGTCCGTAATGGCGGACAGCCCGTTTTTATGTGTTTTTTAAGCCAATATTGACTATTAATCAATAATATTATATAATACTAACATAAACGACCCGAAAATTTGCCGAAAGCGCATGAAAACCGCCTGCCGCAAAAATTTCGGGCCTCCAAAAAACAAGGTTTTTTGGGGCAAAAATCGAGGTGTATTCTTGTGAATTGTTGTGGGGAAAGACGAGGGTTTAAAATTTTTGGAAAGGTTTTTTGCTTTATATTGTTATTTGTCCTTTCTTTCGTTTTTCTCACAGGCTGCACCGACAAAAAGAAAGAAGATAAATTTATCGCGGAGTTTACCGATGACAGCGGCGTAACCTACGGGATATACAGCTCGAAGGCGGGAGGCTCAGAGACGTTTTACGCCAAAGTGACCGCCGTCGCCGACAACACCCACCCCTCGGAGATATCTGTCTCCATACCACAAAAGGTCACTTACGAGGGTGTGGAATACTCCGTAAAAGTCATCGGCGACCTTGCCTTTTACAGGAGCAATTACGACATAATACACATTCCCGAGGGCGTGACGGCGATTGAGAAGTTCGCCTTCGACAGAGCAAAAGCCACGATAATCAATCTGCCGTCCACAATCACGTCGATAGGGGAGTACGCCTTTTTGGACTGCGTGAGCCTTCGCGACATCTACCTTAAGTCCGAAGTGCCGCCCGTACTCGGGGCATACGCCTTTATGGTATACGACACAAACACAGGCAAGTACATAAACTCGTCCATACTTGCGATACACGTACCGACAACGGCAAAAAAGAGATACACAGATATAAACAATTATCCGCATTGGGAGGATTATCAGGGCAACATAAGATAAGAGGTAACGATGACCGAGGACATTAATCCAAGACAGCAGCGAGCACTTAATTTTTTTGCTGCGGGTAAAAACCTGCTTGATTTTGCCACGGCCTCCGCGCTTGTTTATTATCTCGCGTTTGTCGCGCTCGTTCCCGCGGTGCTGGTGGGCGTCATTGTCTTTGCGGGTAAATTATGCGGAATGCTGTTTTCCGATTTTGCCTGCTCGATTTTTGATAAATTATCGCGGAAAAACACCGTTTACAATATTCTATCGCCCGTATTGACCCTTATTTTCGGGGCGGCTCTGTTTTTCCCCGTCGGCGTTTACGGCAAAGTGTCCAAAGGCTTTGACGCGCTTACCGTCGTTTATCCTCTTGTCACCCTTGTGCTTTGGCAGATAGTTTTTGAATTTTCCTGCGCCAGGTGCGAAACCTGCGACGCAAGCCACAGGCACATCGGCCAAATCTGGCGGTCGGCGGGCGCGGTGCTTGCGCTTTTTGCCATTCCCGTCGGGCTTATCCGGGACAACACTTACGGCTTTTTGACAGGCACGGCGGTATTAATCCTTGCGGGCAGCGTGCTTTTTGCCGTTTCATTACCTTTGATAAAGTATCCGTCCCGCGTGGAAAAAACCAACCTCTCTATTAGCCTGAAAACCTTATTTAAAACTACCGCCGCAAAAAAACTGACCATAAGCATACTGATTGGCGCGCTGTACCCGTTGTTATGGCTTGCGGCGATGCCCGTTCTGACTTACCGATACGCCTCGGGCAATGTTGCCGTCGCGCTTATATACCTCGGCGTTTTCGGCGGGGCGTACTTTACGGGCACGCTGATATCCGCGGCGACTTTCGGCTCGCTGGAAAAGAAGTATGAGCTTAAAAAACTCTACACCGACGCGCGCATAATAACCGGCATAAGCCTCGCGCTGGTCTTTGTCATGTACTTTGCCTTTAACGATGTGACAAAGGCGCTTTGCGTAACGCTCACCGCGCTGTGCATACTTGCCGCGGGCGCGGCAAAAGCTGTATCAGACCTCTCTGTCGGGGCTTTGTGCGAAATTATGGATGAAAATCTCGCAAGACCCTTCGGGAAAGTAAAAAAGGCGATAAACGTCTTTTCAGTCGCCGTTTCGGCTCTCATTTTGGGTATCGCGTTGCAGATTATGGGCTTTACGGGCATGAAGACAGCCGAAATTAACGCCTTTCTTTCGGCAGGGGGGAATTTCTTACGCGCAATCGAATATGCTTCGTTTATTCGCGGATTGTTTATCGTTGCGCTCATTATCCCTGCGTTAAGTTCCCTTCTTGCCATAATTCCCGTTTTAGGTTATTCTTTAGATGAGGAGATTAAAAAGGGCGAAAATTTACACAATGATGAAAAAGAAAATTTACACGCTTAGGAGGAAATAATGGATATATTATTAATAGGTTCAAGAGGCAGGGAGCACGCCATGGCGCTGGCTCTCAAGAAAGACCCGCGGGTTAACAACATTTTCTGCATCCCCGGCAACGGCGGACTTGCGGGTATTGCCCACTGCGTGAAGATGAATATCGATGATCACGACAGTATTTTAGAGTTTCTCGACGCAAATCCAAATATAAAACTCACCGTTGTATCGCCCGACGAGGCGCTGGCAAAAGGCCTTTCCGACAAACTGAACGCCAAGGGACACAGGACGTTCGGACCAAGCGCGATGGGCGCAGTCATGGAAGTTAACAAGTCCTACAGCAGAATGCTGTGCGAAAAATACGGTATCCCCGCGCCGAAATACAAGGTCTTTACCGACTACAGCAGGGCAAAACAGTTTATTATGACCCAGCAGTACCCCTTGGTAATTAAGACCAACGGCCGCACTGCGGGCAAAGGTATAATGTTCTGCCGCAACGTAAAAGAGGCCGAAAACGCCATGTACGACATAATGGTGGCAGAGATGTTCGGCGACGCGGGCAAGACGATAGTGATTGAGGAATACATACCGGGCGACATTCTGACGGTCATGACCTTCTGCGACGGCAAGACCATACTGCCTATGCGCGCTGTAAGGTGCTACAAGAGAGTTTTCGACAACGACATGGGCATGAGCACGGCGGGTATGGGCGCGTCGACTCCTGTGGAAGTCTATACCGAGGAGATCGCGCAAAAGGCGATGGAAACCATTTTCGAGCCTGTCAAAAACGCTCTCAACGCCGAAGGAAGGACGTTTAAGGGCGTGCTGGGCTTCAATCTCATTCTGACAGAGGAGCAGGAGCTTAAGGTTGTGGACTTCACGGTCAGACTGTGCGACGCCGAAAGCCAGGTCATTATCCCCCTTCTCGAAACGCCCGTACTCGATATATTCGACGCGGTCATCGACGAGAGGCTGGAAGAAATCGAACTTAAGTGGAGGGACGACACCGCGGTTTGCGTCGTTATGACGAGCGACGGCTATCCTCTTGAATATAATAAGAATTTGCGCATAACGATAGGCGAACTTGACTCCGACGTGCAGCTCTATCACGCGGGCACCAGACTTGTGGACGGAGAACTCCGCACCTCGGGCGGCAGGGTTATGGGGCTTTGCGCCCTCGGCTCCAGCAAAGAGGAGTGCGCCCGCAGGATTTACAAAAACATCACCCAGATAAGTTTTGACGCAATGCATTACCGCAAGGATATAGCAAAAGACTGAGTTTTGACGTGCGGTTTTCATAAATAAAATTGTCTACGCATACCTTATCATAGGAAGGATAAATCTAAACAAATTTTGACAAAACAGGTCAATATTGTGAATTGAACTTATCTTAAGATATGAGAGGTAAGCTATGATAATAGTTATCAAAAAATACAGGCTGATTATCGCGGCAATACTTATTGTCGCGTTAGTCGCAGGAGTGATAGCGGCCGTATATTGCGCCCGTCCCGCCGAGGAAGCGGGTGCCAGACCCTCAAAGCTCCTGCCCGTATATTGCGTGGACACAACCGACAGCGTCGCAGCCCTGACCTTTGACGCGGCGTGGGGCAGCGACAAGACCCAAAAGATACTTGACATACTCGACGAGTACGATGTTAAGGCGACGTTCTTCCTTGTGGGCTTCTGGGTGGACAAAAACCCCGAGCTTGTAAAGGAGATACAACAAAGGGGTCACCTTGTCGGCAACCACAGCAACACGCACCCGCATTTCAACAGTCTTAACGCAGAAAAGACGAGCATTGAGATTGACGCGGTAAACAAGAAGATAAAGGACCTTACGGGCGGGGACGTAACGTATTTCCGCGCGCCGTTCGGAGAGTACAACAACACTCTCATAAGCACGCTCGGAGATATGAACATGAAGTGCATACAATGGGACGTCGACAGCCTTGACTGGAAGGGGATATCGTCCGGGCAGATTACCGAAAATGTCCTCGGTAAGGTCAAAAAAGGCTCGATAATCCTGTTCCACAACAACAGTGATCACATACTCGAAGCTCTGCCGCTTGTGCTTATCGGACTGAAAAACAAGGGTCTGAAAGGCGTAAGACTGGACGCACTGGTACTTGAGAAGGACTATTATATAGACAACAACGGCGTGCAACGCGCCAAGTAAAAATCTATCAGGAGAAAGTTATGAACTACGAGTTAATGAACAACAATGTAACGACCGTTACGGGTAAAGTTGTTGAGGAGCCGAGGTATTCTCACGAGATGTACGGCGAAGGCTTTTACGAGAGCACTATAGCCGTCCCGAGGCTCAGCGAGCAAATTGACTACATACCGTTTACCATCAGCGAAAGACTGCTGATTGACGGCCGCGTCGCCGTGGGGACCACAATCACTCTGAGCGGACAATTACGCAGCTACAACAAGGTGGTGGACGGCAGGAGCAAGCTCCTCCTGACCCTTTTTGTGCGCGACATACTCGAAGAGGAAGAGGGGCGCAACCCCAACACAATCGACATCGTGGGCTATATCTGTAAGCCGCCCATATACCGCATGACGCCCTTTAAGCGCGAAATCTGCGACATACTGCTTGCCGTAAATCGCGCCTACAACAAGTCGGATTATCTCCCTTGTATCGCATGGGGACGCAACGCGTGCTTTATTAAGGATATACCCGTAGGGCAGAAGGTTTACGTAAACGGCCGCATCCAGTCGAGAGAATATCAGAAACAGCTTGACTCAGGCGAAATCGTCACGAGGACGGCGTACGAAGTCAGTATAAACAGAATAGGCTTCGAGAAAGATTATGACAAGCGCGAAATAGACGAAGAATGAGTTTTTGCAAGCCGCCCCGCGGCTTGCAAAATTTGTTTCGCTGTGCTATCATAATCGATATGGATATCGTAAAAAACATCACCGAAATTACCGCAAAAATACGGTCAATAAATAAGGACGCCGAGCTGGTGGCGGCAACCAAGACAAGGACGATCGACGAAGTCCGTCTTGCTTTTAACACCGGGCTTATTTCCGCCGCGGGCGAAAACCGCGCGCAGGAGCTGATTTCGAAATTCGATGCCGCGATAGTCTGGGACTTTATCGGGCAATTACAGACCAACAAAGTCAAATACATAATCGATAAGGCACGGCTTATTCACAGCGTGGACAGGCTCGAGCTTGCCAAAGTCATCGACAAAGAGGCAAAAAAGATAAACAAAATTCAGGACTGCCTCATCGAAGTCAATTCCGGCAAGGAAGATACAAAAGGCGGGATATACCTTGAGGACGTGGAAAGGTTCCTCGACGAGATCGCTCCTTTTGAAAACATACGCATAAGGGGAATAATGGCGGTTGCGCCGTTATATTACACCGAGGACGAACTAAGACGCACTTTCGACGAAGTTTACGCAAAGTACACACTCTTTAAGGGCGGCTGCTTCAACTATCTGTCCATGGGCATGAGCAACGACTACCTCGTCGCCGTTGAAGCGGGAGCCAATCTTGTCAGACTTGGCAGAGCGATATTCGGCGAAAGAGGCGCGTTTAATGGGTAGTATCGGCATATCGGGAAGAAAGGCAAAACCCTCGGGAAAGGAAATCGATGTGGTCTGCCCCGAAAAGTTTTCCGAAATAGAAGAGTTGGTGGCGAGGCTGAGGCGCAGAGAGAGCGTAATTGTCGACCTCGAGGAGATTCCGCCCGCGATAGCCCGGCGCATGCTCGACTTTATCAGCGGGGGAGTGTTTGCCCTCGAAGGCACGGTGCGTAAGATAAAGCGCAAGACCTACATACTTATCCCTCAGGGCGTAAAAGTAAGCTCGGTGAGGAGAGACTGACGGAGAAAAATGAACAACGAAAAGAAAGAATTTAAGGACGCGATAAAGGAACTCAGAGGCGATTTCAAAACCGCCGTAAAGGACAAAAAACGCTGGCTTGTGTGCGCAATTGAGCTGCTGCTCGCGGGAGCGGTAATTTTAATCGATTTCATCACAAAAATACTTATTTACAACCATTGCGACGAGAAAGGGGACATAATTCTTATCCCCAAAGTGCTCCGCTTTACCGCCGTCGAAAATACGGGCGCGAGCTTCGGCATTTTCCAAAACCAGACCGCCGCCCTGACGATAGTAAGCGCAATCTGCGCGATACTCCTTGTTATTTTTATATTTTACTCCTATCCGAGGCGCAACAAACTGCTCCGCGCGTCCCTCATTATGATAACGGGCGGCGCGATAGGAAATCTCATCGACCGCATAGCGTTAGGCTTTGTGCGCGACTTTGTGTACTTCGAGCTTATCGACTTTGCCGTATTTAACTTTGCCGACAGCTTCCTTACCGTGGGCACGGCGCTGCTGATAATTTACGTCCTGTTTTTCTTCGGCAAAGAGGAAGAGGAAGAGCACAAGAAAAAGTTAAAGGAAAGCGCGCAAAACGCCGAACAACCGACCGAAACGGCAGAACGGGAATCCACCGACACCCAAGCCTCACCCGACAAGGAGTGAGCTTTTTATGAAGCGTTTTTTATACCCCGAAAAGAGCGAAAGAATAGACGTTTTTCTGGCGGCGGAACTCGAATTTACCCGCTCGCGCGTCAAAACCATGATTGAAAAAGGACTGGTGCTTTACAACGGCGAAACCGTCACAAAGAGCGGTCTTGTCGTAAGAGAAGGGGGAGAGGTCGAAGCATGTATTGAGGAAGACGTCCCCATTTCCGCCCGTCCCCAGGATATACCCATAGACATAGTGTATGAGGACAGCGACATCGCGGTCATAAACAAGCCTCAGGGCATGGTAACCCACCCCGCGGCAGGCTCTCCCGAAAACACCCTTGTAAACGCCATAATGTACCATATTAAGGACCTTAGCGGCATAAACGGCGTACTACGGCCGGGTATTGTCCACAGGTTGGACAAGGACACCAGCGGACTTATCGTTATCGCCAAAAACGACAACGCCCACCTTTCCATCGCAAGACAGATCGAGTCCAAACAGGCGGGAAGGCACTATATCGCCCTTGTCGACGGCATAATAAAAGAGGATAGTGGCGTTATCGACAAGCCGATTGCGCGCAGCAAAAAAGACCGCAAAATGATGGCAGTCGACGAAGAAGGGCGCCGCGCGGTGACCTATTTTGAAGTGCTTGAAAGGCTCAGCAACCACACTCTTGTCGAATTCAGGCTCGCCACGGGCAGAACACACCAGATAAGAGTTCACGCAAAGTACATAAATCATCCCGTTGTAGGGGATATTACATACGGCAGAAAAGACCCGTTCGGCCTGAACGGACAGCTTCTTCACGCATATAAACTTACGCTAAAACATCCCTCGACAGGTCAGGAAATGTCTTTTACCGCGCCCTTGCCCGATTATTTTATCGGGGTGCTTGAGAAATTGGGCGCGAATAATCCCATAAAGTAATTATCAGCCGCGTTTTCTCATATTATCAAATATGAGAAATTATTACGACGAAATGCTGCTTAAGCTCGGACTGCCCGTTGAGGACGCGGTGGGGCTTAAAGTCACCGTGTGTTCTTTCCGCGGCGTGTTTATAGAGGGGCACAAAGGGCTTCTTGTCTTCACAAACAACGAAATTTTACTCAAAATCGGAAAAGAAAAACTGAAAATTTCGGGCGCGGACCTAAAAATAAACGAGGTAAGCAGTGACGAAATCTACATACGCGGCGACATTAAAGCTTTAGAGGTTGTCCATGATTAATCGCTGCCGCTTTTCGGTAATTGCCGAGGCGGTATATATCGCGAATATCCTCAACTTTCACGGTATCGGAGTTAAGCGCATCGAGAGGAAAGGAGAGGAAACCGTTTTTACGGTGCATTCCGCGGACGCGAAGAAGGCAGAAGAGGTGTTAACAAAGCGCGGCAAGGAGTACAAAATACTCGCCGACACCTCGGTAAGGGCGTTTTTTAAGAAAAACGTCTTCCGATTCGGCATTTATACGGGCATTTTGGCGGTTGCGCTGCTTATGTATTTTTACGCGGGCACTCTTACAAGGATAGATATAAGCGGCAACAAGGCGGTGGCGGGGGAAAATATCTGCAAAGTTATCGAGGAAAACCTCGAAATACCCGGTTTTAACAGGGACGCGGACTACGACGCTCTCGAAAAAAAGCTCATCGCCCTTGACGGCATTTCGGGCGCGTCGGTGGAGCGGAAAGGCAACACCCTGTTTGTCAGAGTGTATGAAGAACTGCCCAAAGTCGACGTCGAGGACAGGACGGAATTTAAGGACGTCGTCAGTAAATACGATACCATCATAACGAGGGTAATCACCTTTTCGGGAACGTGCAAAGTCAAGGTGGGCGACACCGTCAAAAAAGGTCAGACAGTCATCTCGGCGACCGTTACGGCAGGCGAGGGAGTCGAGGCTCCTTCCTACGCAAACGGGATCGCATACGGTAGAGTTTGGGTGACCAAAGAGGTAATTATCTCGCAGGTACAAATCGAGGCTGTGAGGACGGGAAACAGCGTCGAGCATGTAGTTTTCTTCGGCAAAAAGGACGATTTCGTTCCGCCGTTTTCTCAGTACGAAACCGAAAAACGCGAGTGTTTTCTCGACGCGGTAATTCCGTTAAAATACACGGTTTTCACCTACTACGAAACGAAAAATGCGGAAAAAGAAGTCGATTTTTACGCCAACGAAGAAGCCATAGTTAAGGAGCACGTCGACAAAATGCTTTCCGAAATCCCCGAGGGTAGTAAGGTGTTACGGAATTGGTACGACATAAAATCAGTAGACAAAAACATAAAATTGGTTATATACTATGAGATAGAAACCAAAATTACCTGAGAGAGGAATTTAATGAACAACTCCATAACCGTAAACGCCGCCGCGAGGAGAAAAAAGCACTATGTCAATATTTTCTTTACGGCGTTGTTTTCACTCGGTCTGCCCTTTGTCCTCGGACTCGTGGAAAGCGGTGTCAGCAAGGAAAGGCTGAGAGATACATTCAGCGATTTTTACAGGTTTTTTGTGGCAAGCGGCATTCTTTTCTTTGTGCTTTACGCTGTGGAAAACTACATGCACGTAAGGTACGCCGACAGAATGGACAGCACCAAGCAGCTGTTTGTCATCATGCTGGTAATTTCCATTACCTACTTTTTCGCGGTCATTTTCGGGGCGTTTTTGTCGATATACACCATGCCCCTTGTCATGGCGGGTCTGCTTATAGGCATGCTCATCGAGAGAAGGCTTGCGCTTTTCGGCAACGTCCTTATAAACCTTGCATTCATCATTTTGTATCTTACCGTCTCGCCCTCTGCCGACGTAATCGGCATTATGAGCGCGATCATAACAAGCTCGGTCAGCGGCTGCTTTTTCGTAATAATCATGCGCCGCACCTACACCCGCATGAGTTTCTTTGTGCATTCGCTCCTTATCGGCTTGTTTGTATCGGTGCCCGTCGCGATACTGTGCACTCTTCTGAATCCCGACTACACGGGCTTCGACATCCTCGTAAACAGCCTCTGGGCATTTGTGTCGATAGTACTCTCCGTCGCGTTCTTTATGATACTTCTCCCAATGCTTGAGAGTATCTTCCGCCTTTATACAAATTTCAGATTGGAAGAACTCTGCTCGGCGGAATATCCTTTGCTCAGAAAGCTCGCAAGCGAAGCCCCCGGCACATATAACCACTGCCTTGCCGTCGGCAACATCGCCGAGGCGTGCTCGATTAAGATAGGGGAAAGCCCCGCTCTTGCCAAGGCATGCGCCTACTACCACGACATGGGAAAGATTAAAAACCCCGTTTGCTTTACCGAAAATCAGCGCGGGTACAACCCTCACGACGACCTCATACCCGAGGTCAGCATAAAGATGATAACCGACCACACCGAGTACGGCTATCAACTCCTCAAGAAGAACAAGTTTCCCGACATTATCGTAAATGTCGCAAGGGAGCACCACGGCACAACGCCTGTCAAATATTTCTACTACAAGGTGAAAAACATCACCGACGAAAAGCTGGAGCAGGAAGAATTCTGCTACACAGGTCCGAGGCCCCAGACCAAGACCGCCGCGATAATCATGATTGCCGACACCGTTGAGGCGGCGACCCGCGCCCAGGGCGTGGACGAAAACCGCGACAACTTCCGCACCTTTATCCACAACCTTATTCAGGAAAAGGTCAACCAGGGGCAGTTTAACGAGTGTCCGCTGACGCTGAAGGACCTCAAGGACATCGAGGACGTCATTGTAGAGACCCTTCCCAGCCTGTACCACCAGAGAATAAAGTATTCCAAATAAATCCCCGAAAATGCAGGCATTTTCGAAAGAACCCCGACATAAAAACAAATGTTTTCGCGGGAATCCGGTGAGAATAATAAAATCGGAATCCTTTTGGAGCAAATAAATGATTAAGATATACGCAGATAAATATAATGAAACAATCGAAAAAGCCGTAAAATACACCTTAAAGCGGCTTAACACCGATACGAGCGCAATCGACGCGGAAATCAACCTCGTCGACGCCGGAACAATTAAGAATTTAAACCAAACCACCCGCGGCATTGATAAAGCAACCGATGTGTTGAGCTATCAGAACATAGCCGACATCGTCCTGCCCGTGGAGCCTGATAAGTACCCGACCGACATAAACGAAGAGGACGGCAGCGTAATTATCGGCGAAATTTTTGTCTGCCGCGAAAAAGCCGAAGAGCAGGCGCAAGAGTACGGACATTCCGTTGAGAGGGAGATAGGCTTTCTGACCTGCCACGGCATGCTTCATCTTCTCGGATTCGACCACGAAAACGACGAGGAAAGAGAGGAAATGGAAAAATTGAGTGAAGAAATATTGCAGAGCGCGGGTCTAACCCGCGATGACAAAACATCAGAAGAGGAGAAGGAAGTTGCGCCGTTCAAGTCGGGCTTTATTGCCGTTATGGGCAAGCCCAACGCGGGAAAATCAACGCTTATTAACACAATCGTGGGCGAAAAAGTGGCGATAGTCAGCTGGAAGCCACAGACCACCCGAAACAAGATACTCGGCATTTACAACGAGCCGTCCTGTCAGATAATCTTTATCGACACGCCCGGTCTTCACAAGCCGAGAAATCACCTCGGACAATACATGATGAAGGCGGCGGGGAGCGCGCTCGAGGGTATCGACTGCGTAATCTACCTTATCGACGCCGAAAAGGGCTTTGACTTCAACGACAGAAACTACATCGAGAGCTATCTCGGCGCAAACCTCAGCGTCATCGCCGTCGTAAACAAGGTCGACCACGTGACGCGCGAAAAGGTTTTTGAAATATTGACCGCGTTAAAAGACTATCCCGCGCTCAAAGCGGTGGTTCCTGTCAGCGCGCTTCGCGGCAGAAACATCGAGCCGCTTAAAGACGAAATAAAAAAGCTCCTCACCGACCGCATCAAGTACTATGACGACGAGATGTACACCGACAAGAATATGCGGTTTATGGCAAGCGAGATAATAAGGGAAAAGGCATTAAGGCTCCTCGACAAGGAAGTTCCTTACGGTATCGGCGTGGACATCACCCGCTACGAAATGCGCCCCGACGGAAGAGTTATCGACATCGACGCCGACATTATCTGCGAAAAGGCCGCTCACAAACCCATAATACTCGGCAAGGACGGCAGTATGATAAAAAAAATCGGCACCTACGCGAGGCAGGACCTCGAAAATATCACGGGCGAAAAAGTTTTTCTCACGCTGTTTGTCAGGGTGGAAAACGAGTGGCGCGAGAGCGACCTCAGGCTGAAAGAGCTTGGATATGACGTCAAGCAGCTAAAATAAAAAATTTACTTATACAAGGCGGTGGATATTTATGAAAAAGCTTTACAAAACAAGAGAAAACAAGAAAATTTGCGGCGTATGCAACGGCCTTGCCGAATACCTTGAAATAGATGTATCCCTCGTGCGCCTTCTCTGGGTGCTTTGGGGATGTTTCGGAGTCGGCATTATCGCATACTTTGCGGCGGCGATAATACTTCCCTACAAGGAATAAATTTCACATAAGCGTTTTCCGGTTATCACCGCTCGCAGAAATTTATTTTGCGCCGAGGCGATTTTTTTTGCATAAAACTCTGAGACAAGGACAATCTAATAGTGTAAGCGAACAGTAGTGAAAGCGAAAAGTAACTTACAATGTAGAGGTACAATATGAAAGAACATGATCCGGGCGAAGTCTTTTGGAAGATGTTTGAACAAAGCGGAAATGCAGGATATTTCATGCTATACAACGCTTTAAAAAACGATAAAACCCGAAACAAAAAGTAGCCCGATATCTTTCGTAAGTACCCATAGCACAGACCGGGAGTCATATTTATGACAATTCCCGGTCTTTTGCGTTTGTTGCCTCTTTTTGCCTTGATTTATAAAATTATTAACGTTATACTATATGTATGCTGACAGTTAAAGGCATTATAATAAGGGTTACCGATTACAAGGAAAAGGACAGGCTCCTTACCTTAGCCGCATTTAACAAGGGGCTTCTGACCGTAAACGCCAAGGGCGCGAGGGGAGAAAAAGCCCGATTAAAATGCTATTCCAATCTCCTCACTTTTGGGGAATTTCAACTTACCGAAGCAAAAAACAGATACATCTTGTGCGGAGTGGACTGCGAAGAAAACTTTTTCAACCTCTGGACCGACCCCGCGAGGTACTCGGCAGGCATTTTGTGCCTCGAGCTTTTCGAAAAAGTGGCGCGCGAAAACGACGACATTAATGAAGAACTTCTGCGCCTGCTAAAAGCCCTTCGGGACATCAATTATTCCCCGTCGTACCCGCTTGTCTTCGCGGCGCGTTTCATGACGCAAATCATGACGGCAAACGGCGTGGATTATAAGGAAATCGCGTCCTACGACGAGGACGTTTACCGCCTTGTCGAAAGAATTGCCAAGGAGACAGAGATACCCGACAGCGAAGAAATCTATGTCAAAAAAGGTATCCAGTTTTTGGGAATATTGTTAAAAAACGCCCTTAATATTCATCTCAGAGTTATTTCCGAAATACTTAAAACCTTATAAAACAAAATAATATTGCGCGCGTGAGTTATTTTTACTTGAAAAATATGGAATATTTTAGTATAATTGCTGTGGCTTTGATTTTGTAATCATAACAAATACAACAAATATTTTGGAAAAGGAGAAAATTTGATGACTAAATACGTTTATTTATTCAGAGAAGCAGACGGAAACGATAAAGCCAAATTCGGCGGCAAAGGCGCAAACCTTGCTCAGATGACCGCTCTCGGCATGCCTGTGCCCGAAGGCTTTACCATCACCACCGAGGCCTGCACGAAGTACTACGACGACGGCAAGACCATCGCGTCCGAAATTATCGAACAGGTATTTGCGGCTATGGCTATCCTCGAAAAGGAAACCGGCAAGAGATTCGGCGACGAAAACAATCCCTTCCTCGTCAGCGTCCGCAGCGGCGCGAGAGCCAGCATGCCCGGCATGATGGACACCATCCTCAACCTCGGCCTTAACGACATAAGCGTAAAGGGTCTTGCCAAGAAGACCAACAATCCCAGATTCGCTTATGACTGCTACCGCAGATTCATCCAGATGTACAGCGACGTTGTTTGCGGTCTCGGCAAAGGCTTCTTTGAAGTCGTTATAGATGAAGAAAAGGAAAAGAGAGGCATCAAGCTCGACACCGAGTTCACAGCCGAAGACCTCATGGAGCTT
>DAOSYK010000011.1:0-33747 GCA_035381305.1 Clostridia bacterium | reverse complement strand
ATCGAAAGATATAAGGCGTACTACAAGAAGGAAAAGGGCGAGGACTTCCCCCAGGACCCCAAGGTTCAGCTTGTCGGAGCTATCGAAGCGGTGTTCAGAAGCTGGGACAACCCCAGAGCCAACGTTTACCGCAGAATGAACGACATACCCTCCAGCTGGGGCACCGCCGTTAACGTACAGTCCATGGTGTTTGGCAACATGGGCGATACCAGCGGCACGGGCGTTGCGTTTACCAGAGACCCCGTCACAGGCGAGAAGAAGCTCTACGGCGAGTACCTCATGAACGCTCAGGGCGAAGACGTCGTTGCCGGTATCCGTACACCTGCCACCATCGACCACCTCAAAGAGACCAACAAAGCCGTGTATGACCAGTTTGTGGAAATCTGCAACAGGCTTGAAAAATACTTTAAAGATATGCAGGATATGGAGTTCACCATCGAAGAAGGCAAGCTTTACATGCTCCAGACCCGTAACGGCAAGAGAACGGCAAACGCGGCTATCCGCATCGCCTGCGAACTCGTCGACGAAGGTCTCATCACCAAGGAAGAAGCTCTTCAGAAGATTGACCCCAAACAGCTTGACGAACTTCTCCATCCCACCTTCGAACCCAAAGCCCTCAAGGCGGCAAAACCCATCGCTGCGGGACTTCCCGCCAGCCCCGGCGCCGCCTGCGGCAAGATAGCTTTCACCGCTGAAGAAGCCGTTGAGAGAGCCAAGAAAGAGCCTATCATCCTCGTCAGACTCGAGACCAGCGCCGAGGACATCGAGGGTATGCACGCTGCCAAGGGTATCCTTACAGGCCGTGGCGGACGTACTTCCCACGCGGCGGTTGTTGCCCGCGGTATGGGACGTTGCTGCGTAGCAGGCTGCAGCGCGCTTGTTATAAACGAAGAAGCCAAGACCGTTACCATCAACGGCAAGACCTACTCGACGGGCGACTACCTCTCCCTCGACGGTTCCACCGGTAACATTTACGAAGGACAGATTCCCACCACCGAAGCCGCTATCGCAGGCTACTTCGGAAGAATAATGGAGTGGGCAAACGAAGTAAGGCGTCTCAAAGTAAGAGCCAACGCCGACACCCCCGAAGATGCCGCTACGGCGCGCAAGTTCGGTGCAGAAGGTATAGGCCTTTGCCGTACCGAGCACATGTTCTTTGCCGAGGACAGAATTTCCGCGGTCAGAGAGATGATAGTCTCCGGCACCCGCGAGCAGAGAGAAAAGGCTCTTGCCAAGCTCCTTCCCATGCAGAGAAGCGACTTCGAGAAGCTCTATGAGGCTATGGGCGAATATCCCGTTACCATCCGCTTCCTCGACCCGCCGCTCCATGAGTTCGTTCCCACCAAAAAAGAGGACATCCAGGCTCTTGCAAAAGATATGAACATGAGCTACGAGAAGCTCAACGAGATCATCGAAAGTCTCCACGAGTTCAACCCCATGCTCGGACATCGCGGCTGCCGCCTTGCGGTAACCTATCCCGAAATCGCCGAGATGCAGACCAGAGCGGTAATCGAAGCCGCCCTCAACAGAAAGGCCAAGGGCTATAACGTAATCCCCGAGATTATGATCCCGTTGGTAGGCGACCTCAAAGAGCTCAAATACGTCAAGGAAATAGTCGTTCAGACCGCCGAGGCTGTCATGGCCGAGAGAGGCGAGAAGATCGAGTACCACGTCGGCACCATGATCGAGATACCGAGAGCCGCGCTCACCGCAGGCGACATCGCCAAGGAAGCCGAGTTCTTCAGCTTCGGTACAAACGACCTCACCCAGATGACTTACGGTTTCAGCCGTGACGACGCCGGCAAGTTCCTCGAAGCCTACTATGACAGGAAGATATTCGAACAGGATCCCTTCCAGAAGGTCGACCAGATCGGCGTAGGCAGACTTATGAAGTTAGCAATAGCCGACGGCAGAGCCACCCGCGCCAACCTTAAGTGCGGTATCTGCGGAGAGCACGGCGGTGATCCGTCCACAGTGGAATTCTGCGACAGCATCGGACTCAACTACGTGTCCTGCTCGCCCTTCCGCGTACCGATTGCCATCCTCGCCGCCGCCCAGGCCGCAATCAAGAACAAGTAAACCAAAAACAGGTTTATACAAATCGTAAAGGGAGGTTATTATGACCTCCCTTTTTCGTTTCTGCTTGCAATAAGAGGGGTTTTCGGGTATAATATTAATATATATTTTTGGCGGAAGGGTGAAAAATGAAAGAGGATCAATTGAGGTTTGAAAGGGAATTTTTGTCCCCGTACGCGATGAAGAGCGAGGACTCCAAGGGAAGGATGACTCCCGTTGCGCCCTGTCCGTACCGCACCGACTTTCAGCGCGACCGCGACAGAATAATTCACAGCAAGGCTTTCCGCCGTCTTAAGCATAAGACGCAGGTATTTCTCAGCCCCAACGGCGATCACTACCGTACAAGGCTCACCCACACTCTGGAAGTAACGCAGATTGCGCGGACAATAAGCAGGGCGTTATGCCTTAACGAAGACCTCACCGAAGCTATCGCCCTCGGGCACGACATCGGGCACACCCCGTTCGGGCATGCGGGGGAGAGGGTGCTTAATTCTCTTACGGGGCACTTTTACCACAACGAGCAGAGTCTGAGAGTTGTCGACGTTCTCGAAAACGACGGCAAGGGGCTTAACCTCACCTTTGAAGTAAGAGACGGCATACTTAATCATACGTCGAAAGGAAATCCCGCCACACTGGAAGGGCGCGTTGTGTCCTTTGCCGACAGGATAGCTTACATTAATCACGACATCAGCGACGCGATAAGGGCGGGCGTGCTTAAGGAAGAGCAGCTGCCAAAAGACTGCGTGGAGTACCTCGGCAAGACCAAAGGCGAGAGGATAAACACGCTGGTCAGCGACATCATAAACCACTCGTACGGCAAGCCCGGGATAAGTTTGAGCGAGGAAGGGACATTCTACATGAACAAGCTACGCGAATTTATGTTTCAGAACGTCTATTTTTCCTTGAGCGGCGAATCGCTCAACGTAAAAGCCGACAGACTGCTTGCCGCGCTTTTCAATCAATTCTTAAAGCACCCCGGCGAAGTGCCGAAAAATCTTATTTTCAGCGAAGAACCCACGGTGTTTGTCACCGATTATATCGCGGCGATGACCGATACATACGCGGTCAATCTCTTCAAAGAATTATTCATACCGAAGGAATATTTATAATGTACAATCCGGATTGCCTTAACCAAGTTCAGAGGCAGGCGGCGCAGGATACCGAGGGCGCGGTCGTGGTATTTGCCGGCGCGGGCAGCGGAAAAACCCGCGTGCTGACCCACAGAGTCGCCTATCTCGTGAGAGAAAAAAACGTCCCGCCTTACAATATCCTCGCCATAACATTTACCAATAAAGCCACAAACGAGATGAAAGAACGCCTTCTCGACATGATAGGGCCGTGCGATATCTGGATATCGACCTTTCACTCGCTGTGCACCAAGATTTTGTTCGTCTACGCCGAAAAGTTGGGATATACCGGCAATTTCAGCATCTTTGACGACTCGGCGTCCCGCCGCATTCTGCAAAGGGTTTTGCGTGAAAAGCACCTCGACGAGGACAAGGAAGACCGCTATTTGTGGCATATCACCAACGCCAAAAACATGGGACTTGACTCTGACGGCTATTTTGACATAATCGCCAAGAGCGAAAAGGACGCCATGACGGTTACCGAGGTCTTTGACAGGTACAACGAAGTCCTGTATGAGAATAATGCCATGGACTTTGACGACCTGCTTATAAACTGCGTCAAGCTCTTCAAGCAGTTTCCCGACGTGCTCGAGCACTATCAGAACCGTTTCAAGTACATTCACGTCGACGAATTTCAGGACACAAACCCCGTCCAGATGGAGCTTGTCAAACTCCTCGCGGGCAAGTGGGGCAACGTCTTTGTCGTGGGCGACGACGACCAGAGCATATACGGCTGGAGAGGGGCAAACGTCGGCAACATCGTCGACTTTGACCGGCATTTTGCCGACGTCAAGATATACAAACTTCAGCAGAATTACCGCTCCACCGAGAGCATATTGAATTGCGCCAACAACCTTATCAAAAACAACGTCCACCGCGTCAGCAAGGTGCTGACCACCGACGTAAAAGGCGGCGCGAGGGTGGAGTTCAGCTTCCACAGCGACGAGCACAGGGAAGTTGATAACGTCATTTTCACGATTTTTCAGCTAAAGCGGCACAACAACTACCGCAACAAGGACTTTGCGATACTTGTAAGGCAAAACTCATTGACGAGGCTTTACGAAATAAATCTCACCAACATGAACGTACCCTACAGGGTATTCGGGGGCTTTAGGTTTTTTGACAGGAAGGAAATACAGGACCTTATCGCGTACTTGAGAGTGCTCGCAAATCCCCGCGACTCCGAGGCGATTCTGCGTATCATAAACTTCCCCGCAAGAGGAATCGGAAACGCGACCATCGACAGACTGCAGGCCTACGCGAAAGTGCGCAGTATCCCGCTGTTTGAGGCGATAGCCGAAGTACGCGCCGCAGACGATATTCCGTCTGCCGCAAAAACCAAGGTGGCGGCTTTTGCCGACCTTATCAACTCTTTTGCCGTCGACCTTCACACGATGAAGTTTTCGGACTTTGTGGAAAATATGGTAAAACGGCTCAATCTCGAAGCGTTTTACGCCTTCAGCGACAAAGAGGAAGAACGTAACCGCTGGGAAAACATTCAGGAGTTTTTGACCCACGTAAAAGAGAATTTTGACGACGAAAACGCGTCTATTGAGGACTTTTTGCACAGCGTGACGCTGGAAAACGAGGTCAGGAACGACGAAGACGACGACTGCGTTACCATTTCTACCATGCACGCGGCAAAGGGACTGGAGTTTAAGGTCGTGTTTATCGTGGCGTGCGAGGAGCAGATTCTCCCGTCGGCAAAGAGCCTTATGGAGAGGGACGGCATCGAGGAAGAAAGGCGCGTAATGTACGTCGCGATAACCAGAGCGCGCGAAAGGCTTTACATCTCCTGCGTAAACGGCACGAGAATGAGGTTTGGAAGAACGGAGCACACCCGTCCTTCCCGCTTTATCGACGAGGCAAAAGGCATCGATAAGTCGTTTTTGCCCGAAAAAGTGGAGAGAATGAGAAAAGACGCGTACTTTGACGACTACGAAGACCCCATACCTAAAGCAAATCAGATTAAGAAAATCGACTTTGTACCCAATGTAAAAATCGACAACAAGCCCGAAATTAAGACAGGCGACACGTCGAAATTCGTCTCGGGCGCAAAGGTGAAGCATAAAAAATACGGCATCGGCACAATAATCATTACGGAGGGAACGGGAATGGGCAAAACGGTCACCGTTGCGTTCGAAGACCTCGGCATTAAGAAGTTTTCGGCATCGAGCGCGCCCTTGACCCTTGTGTGAAGCTATGGACAGAATGCGCAATCTTGTAGACCTTCTCAATAAGTATGCAAGGGAGTATTACGAATTGGACAATCCCACCGTTTCCGACATGGAATACGACGCGCTTTACTACGAACTTGCGGCGCTGGAAAATGAAACGGGAATTGTCCTTCCCGACTCGCCCACAAGAAGAATAGGCGGCACGCCCCAAAAGAGTTTTAACCCCTATAAGCACAAGAGAAAACTGTATTCCCTCGACAAAGCCCAGAACGATGACGAACTTGAAAACTATTTTCAACGGGTAAAAAAAGCTCTCGGCTTTGTACCTGAGTTTACCCTCGAGCACAAGTTTGACGGACTGACATTATCGATAACGTACAATGACGGCGAGCTTGTCACGGCGGCAACGCGCGGCGACGGAACGACCGGCGAGGACGTGACGGCGCAGGTCATGACGATAAGGACAGTGCCGCTGACCATACCCTATAAAGGGGAAATCGAGATTCAGGGCGAGGGAATAATGCGCCTTTCGGTATTCGACGACTACAACAAAAAGGCAAAGACGCCGCTTAAAAACGCCCGTAACGGCGCGGCGGGAGCTATCAGAAACCTCGACCCCAAAATCACCGCCTCGCGAAAACTCGACTTTGTCGCGTACAATGTCGGTTTTTGCGAAGATAACCTCTTCAACACCCAAAAAGACGTGCACGATTTTCTGATAAGTAACGGATTTTTCGTCGATGAAGAATTTCACGTGTTTGACAGCGTTTCCGAGATAAGAGAGAGGTTGGAAGAAATAGAGAAAAACAGGAATAACCTCGATTTTCTCATCGACGGCGCGGTGCTGAAAGTAAACGATATTCACCTTCGCGAGGAGCTTGGTTTTACAGAGAAGTTCCCCCGATGGGCGCTTGCATTCAAGTATATGGCGCAGGAGACCACGACCACCGTTAAGGACGTTGTCTGGCAGGTTTCGAGAACGTCGAAGATCAATCCTCTTGCCATACTTGAGCCTGTTGACCTTATGGGCGTAACCGTACAACGGGCAACCTTAAACAACTTTTCGGATATCCAAAAGAAGGGCATCAGGATAAATGCGCGCGTTTTTGTGCGGCGCAGCAACGACGTCATTCCCGAGATAACGGGTGTGGCAAGCTACGGGGATGACAGCAAGGAAATACTTAAGCCCGCCGTGTGTCCCGCGTGCGGCGCGCCCGTCAAAGAAGAGGGGGCTTTTTTATACTGTACAAACCCCTCGGGGTGCGCTCCGACAATTATCAGTTTTCTCGACCATTTCGCCGAAAAAGGCTGTATGGATATCGATGGTCTGAGCGAAAAAACCGCCGAACAATTGTACAACGATTTGCACATAAAATCTCCGTATCAGCTCTATTATCTGACCATGAACGATTTGCTCGGTCTTGACGGATTTAAGGACAAAAAGGCAGGCAATCTCCTCGAGAATATCGAAAAAAGCAAAGAGGTCACCTTAGACAGATTTATCTTTGCCGTGGGTATCCCCGGTATCGGCAAGAAGACCGCAAAGCAGCTTGCCGACCATTTCGGGAGCATCGACAATATAATCGCCGCAACTTGTGAAGAGCTTATACACCTCGAGGATTTCGGACAGATAATGGCGGACCATGTGGTCAATTTCTTTGCCGACCCGAGCAACGTCGAGCTTGTGCAAAAACTGCTTGAAGCGGGCGTCACGATAAAGGAAGAGGAGAAGAAAGAGGGGATATTCAGCGGCAAAAACGTAGTTTTGACAGGGAGCCTCGCGAGTTATAAGCGTTCTCGCGCGGCAGAGATAATTGAAAACGAGGGCGGAAAGGTCAGCGACTCGGTCTCCAAGGCGGTCAACCTCGTCATTGCGGGCGAAGAAGCGGGCAGCAAACTCGAAAAGGCGAAAAAACTGGGCATCGAAATCTGGGACGAGGCGCAGTTCCTTGCCCGCATACAAGAAAAATACTGAGAAAAAGCGGCGAAAGACACACGCCGCTTTTTTAGTGATTAATAATTAATATAACTTGTCAAAAGGGCGCATATATGTTATACTTTATGTTAAAATAAAAAAAGGCAGGATATACGCACGTTGCGAAGCATGACAGGTTACGGCAAAGGAGTTGCCGAAGGTTACGAGAGAAAAGCGACGATTGAGATGAAAGCGGTAAACCACCGCGCTCTCGACCTCATCATAAAACTGCCCAGAGGCCTTGCTTTCTGCGAGGATATTTTACGGAAAATCCTTTCCGAATACTTTTTCCGCGGACACTTAGAAGTATACTGCAACTATGAGGACAACAGGCTGAACAAGGAAAAAATCATTTTCGACAAAGGGCTTGCGATGCAGTTTTTAGAGCTTGGCAAGCAGCTTGAGGAAATCGGCTTTGCAAACGATATCACCGCAAGTCAGGTGTTGCGTATGCCCGATGTATTGCGCACCGAAGAGGAAGCGGACAACGATGAAATAATCGCTTCCTTAATCGAAAAAGCGGCGAGAGAAGCCTGCGAAAAGCTTGTCGGGATGAGAAAGCACGAGGGCGAAATGCTTTATAAGGACATTTCCGCGAGATTTGACAACCTCGAAAAAATCGTGAAAAACATCGAAAAGCGCGCGCCGGGCATATCGGTTGCGTACGGCGAAAAGCTGGAAGAAAGGATGAAAGAGGCGCTCAAAGACTACAGTCTGGACGAAACGAGGCTGTACAACGAGATAGCGTTTTTTGTGGACAGGAGCAACATCGACGAGGAAATCGCGAGGCTCAACGGACACATCGAGCACGGAAGAAAGATTATGGCGCAGGAAGGCAGCATAGGCGAAGCGCTTGACTTCCTTGCCCAGGAACTTATGAGAGAAGCCAACACGACGGGCAGCAAGAGCAACGATCTTGAGCTTACAAGATATGTGCTCGACGCCAAAAACGAAATCAAGAAGATCAAGGAACAAATCCAGAACGTCGAGTAAAAACAAGGAGTTTCATGCCGAGAAAAGGAATTTTGTATGTAATAAGCGGACCGAGCGGCGCAGGAAAAGGCACGGTTATGAACGAGGTGTTCAAGAGGGTAAAGGACCTGTATTTCAGCGTCAGCGCGACCACTCGCGCGCCGAGAGTGGGCGAAACAGACGGAATAAGCTATCACTTCATGACCGACGGGCAGTTTGACGAACTTATCGCAAACAACGGACTGCTCGAGTACGTATCCAAGTACGGCAACCGTTACGGCACGGTCAAATCCGAAGTACAGAAGATGATAGACGAATATAAGGACGTGGTGCTCGAGATAGAAACGACGGGCGCAAGCAACGTCAAGAAGATGTTAAAAAAGAGCGTAGTCAGCATCTTTATCGCCCCGCCCAGCATGGCAGAGCTAAAGACCAGGCTGGAAGGGAGAGTCCCCGAAGCTAATTGCAATAAGGAACTGAGGCTCAACACCAGCGAACACGAAATGCTCTGCGCCTACTATTATGACTACATCGTGGTTAACGACAAACTGGAAGACTGCGTGGACAAGGTCGTCAGCATAATAGAGAGCGAAAGATGCAAGGTCAAATACAACAGACATTTAATCAAGGAAATACTCAACAAGTAAGAAATAAAAGGAGATGATAAATTATGACTTATCAGGACAATAATGACAGCATGATCAATCCGCCTATCGACAAACTCATCAAAAAGGCGCCCTGCCGTTATGCCTTGGTGGTGGCGCTCGCAAAGAGGGCAAAGGAAATCAGCGCTATGGGGAAAGATGAGCAGGAAAAGACCAGGAAGAAACCCATAAGCCTCGCCGCCGAGGAAATTTACAGCGGCAAGATAAAAGTTAAGGTCGAGGACTGATGAAAAAAACCGTTGTTGTGGGAGTGAGCGGCGGCATTGCCGCCTATAAGACCTGCGCCGTTGTGTCGAGACTAAGACAGCTTGGCTACGACGTCAAGGTCGTCATGACCCAAAACGCCACCGAATTTGTTTCGAAGCTGACCTTTGAGACTCTTTCCAATAACGAGGTGGTCATAGATATGTTCGCGCCAAAAAGCCATTATGACGTCGAACACATCAGCCTTGCCAAAGAAGCCGACGTGTTTTTGGTCGCGCCCGCCACGGCAAACGTGATCGCAAAGTTTGCCCAAGGGATAGCGGACGATATGCTCAGCGCGACGTTCCTTGCAAGCAAAGCCGTTAAGGTAATCTGCCCCGCCATGAACACGGGCATGTACACCGACGAGGCGACGCAAGAGAATATGAATATCCTCAAAGAGCGCGGAATAAATATCCTTGAGCCCGAAAGCGGCTTCCTTGCCTGCGGCGACGTGGGGAAAGGACGAATGGCGGAGCCTGAGGAAATCATCGCTTTTGTCGACAAACTTCTCACACCCAATCCCGATTTTCGCGGCAAGAGTGCGATTATCACCGCGGGAGGCACCATCGAGGACATCGACGGCGTGAGATATATCAGCAACTATTCTTCGGGAAAAATGGGAGTTGCCATCGCAAACGCTTTTATAAACAGGGGCGGAAACGTCATTTTCATCGCGGGCAACATCAGCGTCCCGCCGCCCAAAGGCTGTGAGGTAATCAGGGTCAAGTCCACAATCGATATGTACAACGCGGTTATGGAAAACTTAGGACGCGCCGACATTATCATTAAGTCAGCCGCGCCCGCCGACTACCGCGTGGAAAACAGGTTTGACAAAAAGGTCAAGAGCGAAAAGCTCACTCTCGAACTTGTCAAAAATCCCGATATAGCAAAAGCAGTGGGGAAGGTTAAGGGCGACAAAATTCTTGTCGTGTTCTCGGCTGAGACAAACGACCTTTTGCAAAACGCCCGGAAAAAGCTGGAGTCCAAAAACGCCGACATGGTCGTGGCAAACGACGTAACCATGGAAGGCGCGGGCTTTATGGTGGACACCAATATCGCAACGCTTATTTACGCCGACGGCAGAATAGACAGTTTACCCAAAATGAGCAAGGACGCTCTTGCCGACGTTATTCTGGACGGAGTCAGGAGCCTATGATATATGAAGTCATTGTCGACATAAGCAATGGCGAAGTTGACAGGGTTTTCGACTATTTTTCGGAGGAGGAATATCCTCTCGGATGTCGGGTTCTCGTACCCTTTGGCAACAGAGTGCTGGAGGGTTTTATATTCGGGACAAAAGATACTTCGGACGTAAAAACCAAAGAGATTATCGGCAGGCTGGACGACTTTACCGCGATAAGCGAGGAAATGCTCGCGCTTGCGAAATTCTTCAACGAGAAAAACAATCTCCGCCTTGTCGATATTTTGCGCCTTTGCATTCCGTCAAAGCTCCGCGGCGGCAAGGTCAGGCAACTGAAAAAAGCCTTTGTCACGCTTTGCGCACCCGTCGGGGAAGCAAAAAGTAAGATTAAGAAAAACGCGGTAAACCAACTTAGGGTAATCGACGCGCTTGCGAATGGCGGCGAATATGAAAGTGAACTTAATGCCCGCTTCGGCTCGTCAAGCGTAAAGTCCCTTCTCGAAAAGGGGATAATAGAAAGAGAACTTGTCAAGGTCTCCCGCACGCCGTATAAGGGCATGGTGGGGGAGAGCAAGAAGATAGAACTCACCGCGGCGCAGAAAAACGCCGTAAAGACCATACTCGGTACAGAAGACAAATATTACCTTGTCCACGGGGTCACGGGCAGCGGCAAGACCGAAATTTACATGACGGTAATAAGCGAGGTCATAAGCAAGGGCAAAACCGCCATTATGCTTGTGCCCGAAATAAGCCTTACGCCCCAGATGCTGGGAGCGTTCCGCGAGCGGTTCGGCGACAGGGTGGCGGTGCTTCACAGCGGACTTGGCGGCGGAGAGCGGTTTGACGAGTGGCTGAGGCTCTTAAACGGCGAGGCGGTAATAGCCCTTGGCGCAAGGAGCGCAATTTTTGCGCCCGTTAAAAACGTCGGCGCGATAATAATCGACGAAGAGCACGACACAAGCTACATAAGCGAGTCCAATCCGCGCTACTTTACCGAGGATATTGCAAAATTCCGCGCAGGGTATAATAACGCAAAACTCATTTTGGGCAGCGCAACGCCCAGCCTCATTACATACAGCAGGGCGCAGAGCGGCCAATACCGCCTCATTTCTCTCCCCGAGAGGGTAAAGAACAGAGAAATGCCCGACATGGAGATTATCGACATGCGGGACGAAGTGAGGGCGGGAAACACAGGAATATTCTCGAGAGCGCTGCTGAGTGAACTTGAAAAGACCATAAACGCGGGCAACCAGGCCATGCTGTTTATAAACAGGCGCGGGTTTTCATCCTTTGTAAGGTGCAGACAGTGCGGATATATCCCGATGTGCGGGATGTGCGATGTAAGCCTCACCTACCACAAGGACGAAAACAGGCTCAAGTGCCACTACTGCGGGCAGACCTACCATATGCTTACCGAGTGTCCCAAGTGCCATTCGACAAGCCTTGCCACAGGCAGAATAGGCACCGAGCGCGTCGTCGAGGAAGTAAAGAGAGTTTTCCCGGACGTCAACGTCCTGAGAATGGACCTTGACACAACGTCGACCAAAGAAGCGTGCGCCCAAATCCTCTCGGCGTTTGCGAGGAAGGAAGCGCAGGTGCTCGTGGGCACCCAGATGATAGTAAAAGGGCACGACTTCAGCGACGTTACCCTGGTCGGGGTGCTGGACGCAGACCTCAGCCTGTATTTCAGCGACTTTCGGAGCAACGAAAACACCTTCCAGCTCATTACGCAGGTCGCGGGCAGAGCGGGCAGAGAGGAGAAACCCGGCAGGGTTGTTATTCAGACCTATAACCCCAAGCACTACGTTTTCCGCTTTGCGCGAGGGTACGATTACACAGGCTTTTTCGAAAAGGAAATAAATATCCGCGAAGCGACGCGCTTTCCGCCCTTCAGTAAGATAGTCAGGATACTTATAAAGAGCGCGAAGGAGGAAAAAGCGATTGCCGCGACGCGCAGATGCTACGAAATGATGCGCGACCTTGACAAGTCCGACAAGGCGATATTCAGGGTAAAAGCAATGCGCGCGCCCATTAAAAAAATTAACGGCGAATACCGATTCCAGATAGTAGTCTGGGTGGAGAAGGACGCGGAAGACAAGATTATCCCCCGCCTCTATGAAATCGCCGCCGAAATCGACAGAAAGGACGTTGTCACCTTTGTGGAAATCAACCCGACACAAATGACCTGAAAATTATAAGGAGAGACTATGGCAATACGAAAAATCTTTCAGGACGGAGATCCTATACTCTTAAAAAGGAGCAGAGAAGTCACAAACTTTGACGACAAGCTGGGACTTCTTCTCGACGACCTCAGGGACACCATGCGAAAAGCCGACGGAGCGGGACTTGCCGCGCCCCAGGTGGGCTTACTCAGGCGTGTCGCCGTGGTGGAAGTCGAGGACGTCTACCTCGAACTCGTAAATCCGCAGATAACCGAAACCGAGGGCGAGCAAATCGGACCCGAAGGGTGTCTGAGCGTGGATTCAAGCAAAAACTGCGACGTCGCCCGCCCCATGAAAGTTACCGTAAAAGCCTACGACAGGCACGGCAAATTGTACGAAAAGACGGTGGAAGGACTGGCTGCAAGAGCTGTTTGTCACGAACTTGACCACCTTGACGGAATACTGTTTTATACCAGGAAATACGAAAGCAAATGAGAGTAATCTTCCTCGGCACGCCCGAATTCGGCGTAAAAATACTGGAGAGCATTAACAACAGTCGTCACGAGGTGGCGGCTGTTGTAACCCAGCCCGACAGGGTGAACGCGAGAGGAAACAAAATAATCTTCAGTCCCGTAAAGGACGCCGCGGCAAAGCTCGGCATCCCCGTACTTCAATACGAAAACATCAGCAGAGAGGGCGAGGAAAAATTAAAGAGCTTAAACGCCGACATCATGGTTACGGCGGCTTACGGACAGATACTTAAGCAGAATATTCTCGACGTCTGCCCCAAGGGGATAATAAACGTCCACGCGTCACTCCTCCCGAAGTATCGCGGCTCGTCCCCCGTACAATGGACGCTGATCAACGGCGAAAAGGTGACGGGCGTTACCATAATGCAGACCGCGCTCGGGGTCGATACAGGCGACATAATACTCCAGAGAGAAATCGCACTCGACGGCAACGAAAACGCCCTCGAAACCCTGGATAAGTTGAGCGCGCTCGGCGCTTCGGCAATAGTTGAGGCGCTTGACCTTATCGAAGACGGAAAGGCGGTTTACACTCCGCAGGACGAAAGAAAAGCGACCCGTTGCCGTATGCTGAAAAAAGAGGACGGCAAAATCGACTGGACAAAGTCGGCGCTTGAGATAAAGAACTTTGTGCGCGGCATGACTCCGTGGCCGGGGGCGTATACAAGCAGTAAGTTCGGCATGCTGAAAGTCATAAGAGCAGAAATCGGCGACGTGACCGCAAGCCGAAAAGCAGGCGAAATTCTGATCGCCGAGCCTAAGAAAGGACTAATAATTAGCTGCGGCGAGGGAAGTCTGAGCCTTTTAGACGTCCAGGGCGAAAACGCCCGGGCGATGGACGCGAAAAGCTATCTTCTCGGCAAGCATTTAACTGCGGGAGAAATTCTGGGTGAATAATTCGGCAATACGGCAAAGCTATGATATTCTACTCAAAGTATACCGCGACAACGCGTATCTTTCGCTGGCCATGAAGGATAATTCCGGTCCGAGAGTTGCGAAAATCGTTTACGGCGTGGTGGAAAAGCACTTCGAACTTAACTACATTATCGACAACCTCGCCGATAAAAAGCCCAAGCTAAACGTAAAAATCCTGCTCCTTATGGGTGCGTACCTCTTATTGCACCTTGACACACCGTACAATCTTGTTTTAAATGAAATCGGTGAGGCCGCCGACAGTATCGGCAAAGGCGCGTTAAAGCCCTTTATCGCCGCCGTGCTGAAAAAAGTGGAAGAAAGACAATACGCCCTGCCCAAAAAGAGCGAGAGCGCATACCTGGAGGTAAAATACAATTTGCCCAACTTTCTCATCGGTTTATACCGCAAGGACTATCCCGAAACCTTTGAGGAAATTATTAACGCAAAACCTTTCGACAGGGTGCATATCCGCGCGAGGGACAAAGAGGCGGTATTGCGCGCCGACCCCACCGCGATAGAGACCCCGACGGGGTTTTTTGTAAAAAACAATAAAGAAATCGCCTTACTCTGTTATACGGGACAGGCGACATATATGAGCTACGCAAGCAGCCTTGTCGCCCACAGTATACCCGTATCGGGGGGAGAACATGTCCTTGACGCGTGCGCCGCGCCGGGCGGAAAGTCGGTATATCTTGCCGAACGAGGCGCAAAGGTGACCTCCTGCGACATTCACAGGCACAGACTGGAGCTTATAAGCGACTACGCAAGGCGTATGAATGTAAAACTAAACATTATCGGGCGGGACGCGACCGACTACAAAGAAGAGTGGAAGGAGAAGTTTGACGTTGTGCTCGCCGACGTCCCTTGCAGCGGCCTGGGCGTAAAAGAGGAGAAAAAGGACGTAATCTTCAACCGCACCTACGACGATATACTGAGCCTTGCCGCACTTCAGGCAAAGATACTTGACAATGTGAAAAATTACGTCAAACGCGGCGGACTGCTTGTCTATTCCACCTGCACCGTTTTCAGTATGGAAAACGGAAAAAACATAGACAAGTTTCTTGCGGCAAACGAGGATTTCAGACTTGAAAAGATAGATTTACCTTATGAAAACGACGGAAGGCTGCAGCTTCTTCCCGACGGAAAAGGCATGGAGGGCTTTTATATATGCCACTTGAGGCGCCTGTAAGCTTACAGGACTTCAGCTTTGAAGAACTCGCGTTCATCAGCGAAAACTGGGGGTTTCCCGCGTTCAGGCGGGAGCAGGTTTTCCTTGCCGCCCAGCAAAATAAAGAGTACGACAAGATGAATGTCCCCAAAGACCTCAAGGACAAACTGAAAGAGAGCTATCACGCCACAGCGGTTAAGATAGCCGAAACCCTTTCGGGCAAAGACGGCACCGAAAAGTACCTTTTTAAGCTCAACGACGGAAACGTAATCGAAGGCGTGTTCATGCCCCACAATTACGGAAACACTCTGTGCGTGTCAACGCAAGTCGGCTGCCGAATGAACTGCTCGTTCTGCGCGTCGGGCTTAAACGGGCTTGTGCGGAACCTTTCGAGCGGCGAAATCCTCGGGCAGGCGCTTGCGGTAAACGCGCTTAAAGGCGGCACTTTAACCGACAGAAAAGTTACCAACATAGTCCTTATGGGCAGCGGCGAGCCGCTCGACAACTACGACAACGTGATAAAGTTTCTCCGTCTTGCGTCCCATCCCAAGGGTCTTAACATGAGCTTAAGAAATATCTCGTTATCGACGTCGGGACTTGTCGACAAGATTAAGAAACTTGCCTTGGAGGATTTGCCCGTAACGCTTACTATATCGCTTCACGCGCCCGACGACGAGACGAGGAGCGAAATTATGCCCGTAAACAAAAAGTACAACATCGCAAGTCTGATCGACGCGGCGAGGTACTATTTCGACAAGACGGGAAGAAGGATTATTTTCGAATACAGCCTTATTGACGGCAAAAACTGCGACGCTCAAAGCGCGCTAAAACTTGCGCGGGTACTGAAAGGGCTTCCCTGCCACGTAAACCTTATAAACCTTAATTACGTAAAAGAGCGGGGACTCAGAGGGGTCAGCAAGGACACGGTAAAGGAATTTAGCGACACATTGAGCAAAGAGAACATCAGCGTCACGCTCCGCCGCTCTATGGGCAACGACATCGAGGGCGCGTGCGGACAGCTACGCAACAAATACATCAGGGAGGGCGGTAACAATTAGAGGCCAGGTCGTCAAAGCGGTGGCGTCAAGCTACACCGTAAGGTGCGGAAAAGATACCGTTGTGTGCCCTGCGCGCAAAAAGGTCAAAAACAAGGCCGATATTTGCGTAGGGGATTTTGTCGAAGTCGAAAACGACGTAATCGAAAGGGTCTACGAGGCAAAAAACAGGATGATAAGACCCTATGTCGCCAATATCGACACCCTTTTAATAGTCGTCGCCAAGAAGCCCCGGCCCGACTGGGTGCTGGTTGAAAAACTGCTCCTTAACTGCCATATTCAGAACATCCGACCGATAATATGTATAAACAAGACCGATTTACTCACCGAGGAAGAAAAAGCAGCGTGGCGCGCGCCCTATGAAGGCGAGGTCGACATAATTAACGTTTCGGCTTTAACGGGCGAAGGACTTGACAGACTTAAAGAGCTGATAAAAGACCAGCTCGTGTGCTTTGCGGGGCAGAGCGCGGTGGGAAAGACGTCGCTTCTGAACGCCCTTCTCGACAAAGACCTTGAGGTCGGGGAGCTAAGCCGCAAAATCGAGCGCGGCAAAAACACCACCCGCCACGTGGA
Organism: Clostridia bacterium; assembly: GCA_035381305.1. GTDB lineage: Bacteria > Bacillota > Clostridia > Christensenellales > DTU072 > CAG-1782. The sequence continues at coordinate 16,968 of DAOSYK010000011.1, read as the reverse complement.
AATCTTCGGGGACGGAGAAATCAAGGTGGTCGACACCTGCGGCTTTTCGGTGCTGGAGACCGTCGATATACGGCATGACGAACTTATGTACTACTATGACAGCTTTGTCAGGCTGCAAAACGAGTGCCGTTATCCCGACTGCACGCATACGACCGAGCCGGACTGCGCCGTTAAAAAGGCGGTGGGCAACGGCAGAATAAACGCGGAAAGATACTCGAGGTATCTCGAACTGTTTGACGAATTAAAGGAATTGTGGAGGAAGAAGTATGAATAAGATTCTCGTTGCGCCAAGCATTCTCAGCGGCGACTTTGCCAATATGGGAAAAACGGTGTCTGACCTGAAAATGTGGGGCGCCGACTATGCCCACGTCGACGTTATGGACGGCGTGTATGTCACCAACCTGACCTTCGGAATGCCCATGGTCAAAGCGCTTCGCCGCGTAACCGACATGGTGCTGGACGTTCACCTCATGATAACCAAGCCCGAAAGATACGTCGAGGAGTTTGTAAAGAGCGGTGCCGATATCGTGACCTTCCACCCCGACGCGAGCGACGACCCCGGGGCGACGCTGAAAAAGATCAAGGCGGCGGGCGCGAAATGCGGCATTGTGTTCAATCCCGACATTGACATAGACAAGTACGCCCACCTTTTTGAAATGTGCGATATGATACTCATTATGAGCGTATTCGCAGGCTACGGCGGGCAAAAATTCATAGACTACTGCCTCGACAGATTGAAAAAGGTAAAAGCCATTCTCGACGAGAAAGGGCTGGATATTCCGATCGAAATCGACGGCGGAATCACCGAAGAAAATGTAAATGCCGCGATCGACGCGGGCGCGACGGTAATCGTTGCGGGAAGCGCGGTGTTCAAGTCGGAAGACCCTGCGCGCACAATTGAAATTCTGAGAGGCACAAAATAGAGGGTAATGTACATATAATGGCAGAAAACGGAGAGGGAATTATGAAAATTATCTGCGTAAACTGCCCCCAATTTCTCAAAAAACTAATCGGAAAAATCATAAGGAACTGAAAAAGAGTGATGACAAAAGACAAGGCTCTGGAAATCTATACCCAACTTAAGACCATGCATCCCGACGCGCGTTGTGAGCTGAATTTCACAACGCCGTTTGAGCTGCTGGTGGCGGTGATTCTGAGCGCGCAGTGCACCGATAAGAGGGTCAATATCGCGACCGAAAAACTGTTTCAGGTGTACAACACGCCCGAGCAGTACGCCGCGCTCACTCTTGAGGAGCTTTCTCCATATATCCGCAGCTGCGGTTTTTTCAATTCCAAAGGAAAGAATATCATCGCGATGAGTAAAGAGCTCGTCCAAAAGTATAACGGCGAAGTGCCCAAAGACCTCGATAAGCTTACTACCCTTGCGGGGGTAGGCAGAAAGACCGCGAGCGTCGTTCTGGCGGTGGCGTTCGATATTCCCGCAATGCCGGTCGACACCCACGTAAACAGGGTGAGCAAACGCCTTGCGCTCTCGGACGGCAATACGGTGAAAAAGGTGGAAGAGGACTTGAAAGATTTGTACCCCGAAGAACTCTGGAATTCCCTTCACCATTACCTCATTTTCCACGGGCGGTATACCTGCTCGGCCCGAAAACCGGATTGCGGAAAATGCCTTCTTAAACAAAACTGCGCATTCTATCAGAACGAAGTGACAAAATAAAAATAGCACGATACATGCTCAAACAGCGTAAAGCACAGGAGAAAAAAGATGTTTCTTGACACAGCGACTATATATTGCAAAGCCGGCAACGGCGGAAACGGCAAGGTCAGCTTCCACAGGGAAAAGTACCGTCCCATGGGCGGACCCGACGGCGGCGACGGCGGTAAAGGCGGAGATATTTACTTCGAGGCAGACCCGTCCCTGACCACGCTTATAAACTTCCGCTACAGCATGCACTTCCGCGCCGAAAACGGTAAAGGCGGCGGCGCAAGCAACTGTACGGGAAAGAGCGGAGCCGACCTCGTCATTAAAGTGCCCCGCGGCACAATCATAAAGGACGCCGAAACAGGCAGAATAATCGCCGACATTTTCAATTTCGGCGAAAAGGTTCTTCTCCTGAAAGGCGGAAGGGGCGGCAGCGGAAACGCAAGGTTTGCGACATCGACCAGGCGCAGTCCCGCTTTTGCCGAAAACGGCGAGGCGACAACCGAAAGGAAGCTTAAGCTCGAGCTTAAGACCATCGCGGACGTCGGTCTTATCGGCTTCCCCAATGTGGGAAAGAGCACATTGCTTTCGGTTATCAGCGAGGCAAAACCCAAGATTGCCAATTACCCGTTCACAACGCTCACGCCCAATTTAGGCGTAGTAAAATACCACGACAGGAGCTTTATTGTAGCCGACATTCCGGGACTAATCGAGGGCGCGGCGCAGGGCGCGGGGCTCGGGCACGAATTTTTACGCCATATCGAGCGCGTGCGGCTCATCGTTCACCTTATCGACATAGCGGGCACCGACGGGCGTGACCCCGTCGAGGACTACAGAATCATCCGCGCCGAACTCAAAAACTACAGCGAAAAACTATTCGACCTTCCCGAAATCCTCGTCGCCAACAAGTGCGACCTCATCGAAAGCGAGGAAAACATAACGAAGCTGGAAGAGTACACGGGAAAATCTGTTTTGCGCGTCAGCGCGGCGACCACCGACGGAGTAAAGAAACTCATCGACTTGGTGGCGGCAGAGCTGGAAAAGCTTCCGCCCTTGGCACCTATCGAGTTTGAGCCGTTCGTCTTTGAGGACGAAATCAGGCAGGATTGGCAGGTGGAAGTCAAAAACGGCGTTTACCACGTCACGGGCGGATTTGTGGAAGAACTTGCCCGCAAAGTCTACTTTGACGACCTCGAATCCTTCAACTGGTTCCAGAAGATGATGCGCGATAAGGGGATAATAGACGAATTAAGACGCAAGGGCGCAAAGGACGGCGACACCGTCGTCGTGCTCGATCTCGAATTTGAATTCATGGACTAAGGAGAAATATGATTACCTCAAAACAACGTAAGAAATTAAGCGCAATCGGACAAAAAATCGACCCGATTTTCCAGATAGGGAAAAACGGCCTCAGCGACGCGCAGGTTAACGAACTTTCCAACGCGCTCGAAGCCCGCGAAATAATAAAAATCAGCGTGCTCAAAAACAGCCCCGTCACCGCAAAAGAGCTGATTAACGACCTGTGCGCGCAATTACGCGCCGAGCCTGTAAGCTGTGTCGGAAGCAAAATGGTTATTTATCGCAGGAGCACAAAAGAAATAAAGCACATAGAACTTGACTAAGTTCAGGCTCTACGCGCCACACACGCCACCGCCAGCGCAAGGGAAAGGCTCACCATAACGAGGTAATAAACCTTGTATGGTGTGAAAATAAGGTATAACCCCAGCGTCAGCGCGCAGAAAAAGAAGTACTTAGCCCGCTTTCTCTGAAAAATTTCGCTCAAAACCTCACGAAACTTCGGTCTCTGAGGTTTGGGCTTTTTCTTTTTTCGGGGCTTGTCCATAAGGAGATTCTGCTTATAAAGGTACTTGTGAAACTGCCTCGACGCGACAAAGACAAATTCCGCGTCCAGACTTGCCGCAAGCACCAGGACATTCCGGGGCGAGGGGCGCGCAAGGACATAGATTTTTTCGACTTCGTGCTTTTTCGCCGTGCGGTAGATTCTGGCGAGGTCTTCAAGTCCTAACGAGGAATATTTATAATTAATAAACGCGCCCGCTTTCTTGCAGTTTCGGGTAAAAATGACGCCGTTTTCGATGGTTTCGGGCTTAAAGTAGTCGGGGATAGCGCGCTTAAGCAAGTTTATCTGGTACTCCTGACCGTACAGCGCGAGCAGGTTTTCCATTTCCGACACGCTTATTCTGCTCTTGTCCTCGCGGCGGTTGAGAAGGTGAAGACCCACGCTTAATATGAGAATAGTAACGAGCAGAGAGATAAATACCGCCGCCACGATACTGTCGGCAAGGTATACCGACCAGACAAGGCAGAAGGCAAAGACCGAAATCGAGATAATTATTTTGTCAAAACGGGTCATATAAGAAATTATCCCCGCGCGCTTTCCCATTAAACTTGAAAACCGCTTATAAATAAGGTATAATTTATACAAATTAATTAAGGACAAATAATTATATGGTAATTGCGGTTTTCGGGGGCGCGTTTGACCCCTTCCACTCCGAGCACAGAAAGATAATAACGGCCTGCAAAACAGAGCTAAACGCCGACAAGGTCATCGTCGTGCCAAGCTATTGCCCGCCCCATAAGTCGTGCCGCATTACCGACTTTTCGGACAGGGTGGATATGGTAAAGGCAGGGATTTGCGACCTCGATTATGTATATATTGACACCATCGAACTCGACCGCAACACCGTAAACCCGACCAGCGTCGTCCTTCCCATTCTCAAAGAAAAATACCCCGCCGACAGATTTTATTTTGTCATCGGCGGCGACAGCATGGTGCATTTTCATACGTGGATAAACCCGCAAAAAGTCGCACAAAATGCCACGCTCGCGGTAGTTGCGCGAGAGGGCTACGACAAACTGAACGAAGCCGTCCAAAATGCAAAAAAAGACTTCGGCGCCGAAATAGTCATGCTCAAGACCACGGGCGAAGAAGTCTCAAGCAGCATAATTAAGGCTACCGTAGAACTTGGTTTGGTACCCCAAAATGTACCGAATGCGGTTTTTGACATCATAAAGGCGAGGGGACTGTATTCAAGATACTCACTCATCGTGGCGCGCCTCAAAAGCTCCATTCCCGAAAGGACTTTTAAGCATTCTGTGTCCACCACGCTGTACGCGATGAGATTTATTACAAAACTGAATCTGAACTTTGACAAGGTGTTTTTATCCTGCATTTTGCACGACTGCGCCAAGCACATAAAAACGCCCATGGAAGGAGTTCCCCTGCCCGTTGTCCACCAGTATACGGGAGCGGAAATCGCACAAAATGAATATGGTATAACAGACGGAGAAATACTCGGCGCCATACGCTGCCACACCTCGGGAAAGCCCGCGATGACCGACCTCGAAAAGCTTCTTTACGTCGCCGACATGACCGAGCCGAACCGCTCGTTTCCGGGCGTGGAAAAACTGAGGAAGACGCTTGACAGAGATTTCGAAAAGGGATTTGTCGACTGCGTGAGAGCGTGTATGGACAACCTGCTCGAGGAAAAAAATCCCATTTACCCATTGACGGTGAGCTGTCTCGAGTATTACACTAAAAAAAAGGGGTGAAATTCCCCCGCAAACGTTAAGGAGAAAAAGATGAATCCAAGCGACATTAAGAACAACGTAATCATGCATTTACAAGAGAAAAAAGCCGATGACATCACGGTGATAAACGTAACCGACCAGACCACTATTGCAGACTATTTCGTAATCGCCACCGGAAGATCGTCAACACAGGTTAAGGCTCTTGCAGAACATCTCGAAGAAAAAATGGAAACCGACGGTATCTTTGCCACGCGCAAAGAGGGCATGAGGGATGCAAGATGGGTGGTGCTTGACTACGCCTCGGTAATAGTCCACATCTTCAACGACTCAACCCGCGATTTTTACAATCTCGAAAAGCTGTGGGGCACAGCAAGCAATGTCACAAAAATATAAACCAAAACGCCTCGGGCTCGCCCGGGGTTTTTTTATTTGTCCACAAACGCTCGCTTCTGCGGGGGCTTCTTTACGGCTTCGGAAGCAAGTTCTCGTCCTTGGGATGATACAACGCTTTTGTGGTGTCGGCAGAGTCCTTTAAAGCCATGGTCATATTGTGGTAGTCGCTTCTTGCCTCGACATTTTTGGTCCTTGCTTTTCTCATAAAAAACCTCCATTAAGTAACTTAAGTATGTGAAAAAACGAGGAAAAATCAGTTGACAAATAGGGAACAACTTACTATAATATCCCTTGTTAACAAAAAACAAGTGCCTCTAGCTCAGTTGGTAGAGCAATTGACTCTTAATCAATGGGTCCAGGGTTCGAGTCCCTGGAGGCGCACCAGTTTTAGGGCCGTTTATCGGCAATTACAAAAGAAATAGGCATTTCTGTAATAGAGGTGCTTATTTTTTTTATGCCCCGAAATTCGGTCATTTCGGGGGCCTGTGTGTAATACCCCCCCCAAAAAAAATCAGATAGTTTTTTGACCCCCCAGGTATTGCTCAAAAAATCCAAGATTCCCGGGAAGCGTATTTTATTCCCCCGAATAACGCAAGCGTTTTCGGGGTTTTTATTTTCGGGAGAGCCATAAAAAGTCTTTATAGCCGCAAAAGGCTTATTTATTCTTTACTTTGTAAAAAATCTTTTATATAATACTATTTAGAATTTTTTGCCAAGGATAAGGTTTTAGATGAATCTCAAAAGGTTGGAAGCATACGGTTTTAAGTCCTTCGCGGACAAAATGACACTGGATTACAATTCCGGCGTTACCTGTATTGTCGGGCCGAACGGCTGCGGAAAGAGCAACGTAAGCGACGCTATCCGTTGGGTTTTGGGCGAACAGAGCAGCAAAAATCTTCGCGGAAAGAGCATGCAGGACGTCATTTTCAGCGGAACGCAGAGCCGAAAAGCCATGGGCTATTGCGAAGTTTCCCTCGTTTTCGACAACACCAAGCGCACATACGCCCTCGATGTGGACGAAATAACCATCACGCGCAAACTTTTCCGAAGCGGCGACAGCGAATATTACATTAACAAAGAAAAATGCCGCCTTAAGGACATCATCGATCTTTTCAGAGATACGGGTATCGGCAAGGACGGCTATTCGGTCGTAGGTCAGGGCAGAGTCGACGCGTTTATAAACGCCAAGCCCGAGGACAGGCGCGCCATTTTCGAGGAAGCCGCAGGAATCAGCAAGTACCGCGAGAAGCGGAAAGAGGCCGAAAGAAAACTGGAGAGGAGCGAGGATTACCTCTTGAGGGTATTGGACAAAATAGAGGTGTACGAAAAGCAGATAGCGCCTCTTGAAAAGCAGTCCAAGGACACCTTGAAAGCCCGCGACCTTCGCGCCCGCTTAAAGAATATCGAAGTCAACAATTTCATCTACCTGACTGAGCACACCGCCGAGGAGAAAGAGAAACTCACCGCGCAGCTCGACGAAGCCAACAAGAAACTCGCGGTAAACCTCAGACAGCGTGAAGAACTGGGCTTAAGATTTCAGGCAAACGCCGAAGAACTTAAAAATCTCGAAACCGAAGCCGCCGACTTAAACCAGAGGAAAGTTGACCTAAGCGTCGCCATTTCCGACCTGAACGGCGAAAAGAAGGTGCTCAGCGAGAGGTATAAAAACATAAAGGACGACCTCGAAACCCTTGAGCGCGATATAAGGGAAAAATCGGCGCAGATAGTGAGCTTTACTTCGTCCGTCGACGCCGCAAACACCGAAAAACAAAAGGTTATCAAGGAGTTTTACGACGCCAAACTCGAGGAAAACCGCTTAAAGGAAGAGCTTGAGAAACTGATAAGAAGCGTTGAGGACCAAAAGAAAGAGATTGACACGGCAAACAGCATGCTGTTAAACAGCGCCGATATGCTGGGACAGATTAACGGCGGAATTATTAAGTTAAAGACCGAAATCGACAACCTCGACAATTCGCTCAACAATTACACCGCCGAAAAAGAGGACAAGGCGAGGGAGCTTAGCGAAAACCGCAAACGCCTTGCCGAGGTCGAGAAGGAAATCGAGGCGATAAACGCCGACCGCGCCGAAAAGGCCGATATTAAGAAGGATATTGACGGCAAATACTCTGCAAAACTTGCCCTGCTTGAGGAAAACCAGGACAAGCAGACAGAACTCAGGGACACAATCGCCAAGTTAAAGGCGCGCCTCGACACCCTTAACAACTTCAAAAACCAGTACGGCGGAATGGACGAATGCGTGAAATTCCTTGCCAACCACTCTGACCCCGATGTAAAGGGCAGAATTCACGGCGTTTTGGGCAATATGATAACCGTTCAGCCCCAATACGCGACCTGCGTGGAGATAGCGTTGGGCTCGGCGATAAACAATCTCGTCGTAGACACCAGAGAGGACGCGGCGTTTTTGATCGATACGCTCAAAAAGAGCAACGTAAGGGGCAGAGTCACCATACTTCCGATCGAGGCCATGCGCCCCCGTCCGCTTGAAGACAAGTTTATGGAAGCGCTGGACGAAGCCGGATGCGTAGGTATCGCCGCAGATCTTGTTAAATACGACCGCAGATACCGCTCGGTAATAGAAAACTTACTCGGGCGCGTTGTCGTCACCGAGGACGCAAAGACGGCAAACCGCCTTGCCGCAAAGTACGCAAACGGCTTCCGTATCGTCACCCTCGAAGGCGAATTGTATGCCAATAACGGCAGCATCAGCGGCGGCAGCAGAGAAAAGGGCGGCACGCACCTTCTCAGCCTCGACGCAGATATCGCCGAGTGCAGAAATCAGCTTGAAAGGCTGAGCAAGGCCTTTGAAGTCATCTCCAGCGAGGTCGACGAAGGCAAGAAGGAACTAAAGGACATGGCGTCGGCAAGCGGCGTACTCCAAAGCATAATTCAGAAGCTCGACAAGGACATTTCCGTACTCGAGCAGAAAAAGCTTTATACTTCCGATGTTTGCGCCAAAGCCGACGCCGAGGCAACGAGGCTTACGGGACTAATAACCGACATCAAAAAGGAAATTGACTTTAAGAAAAACCTCTACGAAATTGAAAAATCCCGCGGCGGCGACGCAAGCTCAAAAAGGACGGGCGTGGACGAACTCCGCATAAGTCTAAGGCGCGAGCTTGAGGACAGGGAAAACGCGCGCAACAAGGCAAACTCCCTCTACACCGAGGCGCAGTTTAAGGTCAACAACCTCGAAAGAAAGATCGATGATATCGAGCGGAACATAATCTCCAACAATCAGGCGATTTCGCGCTTGAACAGCGAAATTCTCGACGCAAAATCGAGGATAGCGACGTTAAAAGCCGAGTTTGACAGGGTGGAGAAGGAAATCGAGCGCATGAACGTCGACGACGGCAGCAACGAGGAGCTTGTCAAGCTCCAGCAGCAGATCGACGAGAACAGGGAAAAGCGCATTAAGCTTACCAACGATCAGGAATACCTGCGCAAAGAGGAGCAGAAGTACGCCGATATACTGGGCGCGCTGAAGGCAAAGCAAGGCAGGCTTGAAGTCAGCGTGGAGAAGATTGACCAAGAGCTTTCCCAGATAGCCGACAGAGTGCGCGAAGAGTACGGACTCGACTATGAGAACGCGCAGGAGTTCAAGGACCCCGACTTCGAGAACACAAAGGCCGCCGACACCGCAAAGGTAATAAGGCGCGAGCTTGCAGCCCTGGGCGAGATAAACGAAAGGGCTGTCGAGGATCTCGCCGCTTTGAGCGCGGAGTATCAGGAACTCAAGAAAAATTACGAGGACGTCATGGCGGGTAAAGCCGACCTCGAAAAGACGATAAAAGACCTTACCAAGAGAATGGAAGAGATTTTCTCCGAGAGCTTCGAGAAGATAAAGGCAAACTTCAGCGAAGTGTTTACCGAACTCTTCGGCGGCGGCACGGGCAAACTCGACCTCGAAATGGAAAAGGGCATGAGCGTGCTTGACGCAGGCATCGAGATAAGCGCCGAGCCTCCGGGAAAGAAGCTCCGGAATATCGACCTTCTTAGCGGCGGCGAAAAGGCGTTGACCGCGATTGCGATAATTTTCGCGATAATAAAGCTTCACCCGATGCCGTTCTGCGTGCTGGACGAAGTGGATGCGCCGCTGGACGAAACCAACGCCGTCAGATACGCGAAATACCTGAAGAAATTTTCGCGCGACACACAGTTTATCATCGTCACGCACAGAAAGCCCACCATGGAGCTTGCCGACGAACTGTACGGCATAACCATGGAAGAAAAGGGCGTGAGCAAGTTCTTTACGGTGAGTATGACCGACGCATTAAAATATGTCAACACGGGAGGCTGAGAAATGGGCTTTTTCGACAAAATAAAAGAGGGATTACGCAAGACAAAAGAGAGTATTTCCCGCAGGTTTTTCGAAATTTTCAAGGCAAAAGAGCTGGACGACGACTTTTATGACAGTCTGGAAAACGCCCTTATAAGTTCGGACATGGGCGTTACCGCCACGATGCGGATTATCGACAGGCTTAAGGAAGAAGTCTATAACAGAAAGATACTGAATCCGGCCGAAGCCAAAGACCTGCTTAAGGAAATTCTGCTCGAGAGTATCGACTACGAGATACCGCCTTACGAGTATCCGCTGGTAATTCTGGTGGCGGGCGTAAACGGCGTGGGAAAGACCACGGCGATAGGAAAACTTGCAAACTATTTCAAGTCAATAGGAAAGAGCGTGGTAATAGCCGCGGCGGATACTTTCCGCGCGGCAGCAAGCGAACAGCTGGAAATCTGGGCGGAGCGCGCGGGAGTCAGGATAATCACCCACTCCGAGGGCAGTGACCCCGCGGCGGTCGTTTTTGACGCAATCTCCAGCCTTAAGGCAAAGAAAACCGACGTGCTTCTTGTCGACACGGCGGGCAGACTGCACAATAAGAAAAACCTGATGGAAGAACTTAAGAAGATAAGCAGGGTCGTTGACAGGGAACTTCCCGACGCCGACCGCAGAAACTACATCGTTCTCGACGCGACCACGGGTCAGAACGCCGTAAACCAGGTGGAGATTTTCAACGAAGCTATCGATATCGACGGCATAATACTTACAAAACTCGACGGCACGGCGAAAGGCGGCGTCGTCATGGCGATAAGCGCCGAATACGAAATGCCCGTGGTGTACGTGGGCGTGGGAGAAAAGATAGACGACCTTCTGCCCTTTAACGCAGAGGAATTTATCTCGGCAATACTGTAAAAAGGAGAAGAAATGGAAGTAGTCAAAGAGTGGATTAATTCCTTTTTCGCAACGACGGGACTAAACATAGTCACCGCGCTTGTTGTCTTGTTTGCGGGGCTTACGGGTTCAAAACTGATTTCCCGTATCAGCAGGGTTTACCTTCAGAAAACGCCGATTGAGAGCACGACAATCTCATTTATCGTGTCGATAATTAATTTTATCCTCTATTTAGTCATCGCGTTTGCCTGCATTAGCATAATTTTCCCCGAAGCGTCGACCGAGCTTATCGCGGCACTGGGCACAGCCGCACTTGCGATAGGTCTTGCCTTGCAGGGGAGCTTATCGAATTTTGCAAGCGGCATAATCATCATATTTACAAAGCCGTTCAAAGAGGGCGACTGGGTGGTCATCGGCGACATAGCCGAAGGCTCGGTAAAGTCAATAGGACTTATGCACACCGAAATTCTCAACGTAAACAATCAGAAAATTATCGTCGCCAACAGCAACATAACAAACAGCACAATTACAAACTACAGCGCAAAGCCCACGCGTATGCTTAACCTGACTTTCCGCGTAGCCTACGGCACCGACCTCGAACAAGTTAAGCAGATACTAAATGAAATTGCGAAAAACCATAAGAAGATACTCAGGGTGCCCGAGCCGCTTGTAAGGCTTTTCGAGCACGGCGAGATGGGGCTTGTAGTGCGTTTCCGCGCGTGGACGAGCACCGAGGACTACTGGAGCGCATATTACGACATTCAGGAAAATGTCTACAAGACCTTTACCGAAAAAGGTATAGTCATACCCTACAAGCAGATCAACGTATCCATTTCCGATAAGGAGGGGCAAAATGAAGAAAAAGTTCTTTAATTCCCTTATCCTTATAGGTTTAATAATGCTCGCGCTGTTCGTGGTGCTGGGCGTCACCGAAATCTTCAGTTTCACAACCCTCGGTTCCAGGTACGCAATCCTTGTCAGCCTTCTGATACTGTTTGTAGGCCTTAGCAACGCCTTCAAGAAATTCACCGACTACAACGAGGGCACGGCGTGCTTAAAGCGCGCGGTAAAGAACCTGAACCTTATGAAATTCCGCGGAGTACACAAGGTTAACCATGTGCGCGTGCTCAGCGTCAAAAACCAGATAAACAACGCCCGCGTATATATCGGAAACGTCGCCGACAAGTTCGACCTGTATGAGCTGAGGAGCGACCTCAAACGCCTTGCCTCGATTGAAAAGCACTACACCCTCGAAAACAGAGAAGCTTTGGATGCGGAAATCGTAAAAAAAGACATAGAAGAGATAAACGAAAGCCTGGATAAATTGAAGCGCGTTCAGTCCAAAAACGTAATGATAAGTTGACGCGCTTTTGTTTTACTTTTGGCAGTCATTGTGATAATATATGAAAATAATTGATTTATAAAAATCATTTTAATGCGAGGCATTTATGATAAAAAGCTACAATCCCAAAGAAATCGAAAAGAAATGGCAAAGCTACTGGTACGAGAATAAGGTTTTCCACGCCCGTACCGACAGTGCGAAGAAGAAGTTTTACGGACTGGTGGAATTTCCGTATCCAAGCGGAGCAGGAATGCACGTAGGGCACATAAGAGCCTATTCCGGCATGGAAGTCATCGCGAGAAAGAGGAGAATGGAAGGCTACAACGTCCTTTTCCCCATCGGCTATGACGCTTTCGGTCTGCCTACCGAAAACTACGCTATGAGCATAAAGCAGCACCCGAGAATCGTCACCGACCGCAACATAAAGAGGTTTGACGAGCAGCTCCGCTCGGTGGGCTTCAGCTTCGATTTCGACAGGGTTATCGACACCACCGACCCCGATTATTACCGCTGGACGCAGTGGATTTTCATACAGATGTTCAAGCGCGGGCTTGCCTACAAGTCCAAGACCCTCGTAAACTTCTGCCCCAAGTGCAAAGTCGTCCTCGCCAACGAAGAGAGTCAGGACGGTATCTGCGACCGTTGCGGAAGCGAAGTCGTCCAGAGGGAAAAGGACGTCTGGTTTTTGCGCATAAGAAATTACGCCGAAAGGTTGTTAAACGGACTGGAAAAGCTCGACTTCCTCGACAGAATCAAGCTCGAACAGTCCAACTGGATCGGCAAGAGCCGCGGCGCCGAACTTACCTTTAACGTAAGCGGCGGAGATAAGGAATACGGACTTAAAGTATATACGACAAGACCCGACACGCTCTTTGGCGCAACCTTCCTCGTCGTCGCTCCCGAACACCCAATGGTGGAAGAGTTTTCTCACGTTTTGACCAATTACGACGACGTTTGCGAATACCGCAAGCAGGCGCTCACCAAAAAGGAACTCGAGCGAACGCAATTAAATAAGGATAAGACAGGCCTGAAACTTGAAGGCGTATGGGCGACCAACCCCGTCAACGACGCCAGGATTCCGGTCTTTATCGCCGACTACGTAATGATGGATTACGGCACGGGAGCCATTATGGCAGTGCCCGCGCACGACACAAGGGACTATGCGTTTGCCAGGAAATACAATCTGCCCGTTATCGAAGTAATCAGCGGCGGCGATATTGAAAAAGAAGCCTATATCGACAAAGAGGGCGGCACCATGGTAAACAGCGGCTTCCTCAACGGGCTTGCCGTAAAAGACGCTATTTCCAAAATGATTGACTTCCTCGAAGAGAAAGGGATAGGTCACGCAAAGACCGACTACAAGATGAAGGACTGGGCGTTCAATCGACAAAGGTATTGGGGAGAGCCCATTCCGATTGTCAACTGCCCTAAGTGCGGTCAGGTACCCGTGCCCGAAAACGAGCTTCCGCTGGTACTCCCGCCCCTTGAGGACTTCACGCCCACCGACGACGCGTCCAGCCCGCTCTCAAAATGCACAGGCTGGGTTAGGACGACGTGCCCTGTCTGCGGCGGCGAGGCTACCCGCGAGACCGACACAATGCCCCAGTGGGCAGGCAGCAGCTGGTACTTCCTGCGCTATATAAGCCCCAAGTGCGATGCGTCCCTTGTCGACAAGAAAGACTACGGCTATTGGGGTCAGGTGGACTGGTACAACGGCGGCATGGAGCACGTAACGCGCCACCTCATCTACTCCCGCTTCTGGAACATGTTCCTCTACGACATCGGCGAAGTAAGCCATGAGGAACCGTACCTCAAGCGCACCGCGCAGGGACTTATCCTCGGCAGCGACGGCGAAAAGATGAGCAAATCCCGCGGCAACGTGGTAAATCCCGACGACGTAATCAAAGAATACGGCGCCGACGTACTGCGCACCTACATTTTGTTTATCGGCGACTATGAAAAGCCCGCTCCGTGGTCGGAAGAGGGCATGAAAGGCTGCGCGCGTTTCCTTAACCGCGTATGGAACCTGGCCGACATGATAAAAGAGACCGACACGAGCGACATAAACATGGCTGTTGCGATAAAGAAGGTTTCCGAGGACTTTGACGCAAACAAGTTCAATACGGCGATAGCCCAGCTTATGACGACTATAAACCAGTTCTATCAGCGCGGCTCGGTTACGAAAGGGGAACTCAATATCTTCTTAAAACTCCTTTATCCCGTCGCTCCGCACATCACCAGCGAAATATACGAAATAGTTAATTCGGGCGCGAAAATCGACAAATCCGAATGGCCGACATATCGCGAAGAAGACCTTATTCAGGACAAAATCGAACTTCCCGTGCAGGTTTGCGGCAAGCTGAGAGGCAAAGTTGTCGTAAGCCCCGATGAGAGCGAAGAAGGCGTCGTGGAAACGATAAAATCGACGCTGGACGTTCTGGACGGAAAACAGATAGTCAAGGTCATTTACGTCAAGGGCAGAATCGTCAATATTATCGCGAAATAACGCCCAAAAAAATGTGTATAAATATTCGCGGAAAAAGAAAAAATTGAATATAAAATCAGTTGATTTTTCGCGAGAAAAAGATTACAATTATCAAGAAAACTAAATTCCATCTCAGGAGGATAAAGATAATGGCAAAAGTAAAAATCGGTATTAATGGCTTCGGTCGTATCGGCCGTCTGGTTTTCCGTGCTTGCTGTGCGAGAACCGACGTTAAGGTTGTGGGTATCAACGACCCCTTCATCGACGCCGAGTATATGGCATATATGCTGAAGTATGACAGCACTCACGGACAGTTCAAAGGCGACATACAGGTTGCTGACGGCAAGCTCATCGTTAACGGCAACCCCATTATGGTTTACGCCGAAAAGGACCCCGCCAACATCAACTGGAAACTCTGCGGAGCCAAGTACATCGTTGAGTCCACAGGTGTGTTCACCACTGTTGACCTTGCCAAAGTTCACATCAAGAAGGGCGGCGCCAAGAAGGTCGTCATCACCGCTCCCAGCAAGGACGCTCCCATGTTTGTATGCGGTGTTAACCTCGACATGTACGACAAGAAGATGAAGGTTGTTTCCAATGCTTCCTGCACCACCAACTGCCTCGCTCCTCTTGCCAAGGTTATACACGACAAGTTCGGCATCGTCGAAGGTCTCATGACCACCGTACACGCCACCACAGCTACCCAGAAGACCGTTGACGGTCCCTCCAAGAAGGACTGGAGAGGCGGACGCGCTGCCGCGACCAACATCATTCCTTCCTCCACGGGCGCGGCCAAGGCAGTAGGCAAAGTTATCCCCGAGCTTAACGGCAAGCTCACCGGTATGGCTTTCCGCGTACCCACCACCGACGTATCCGTCGTTGACCTTACCTGCAGACTTGAGAAGTCCGCCACTTACGAAGAAGTCAAGGCCGCCGTCAAGGAAGCCAGCGAGACCTACATGAATGGTATACTCGGTTACACCGAGGACGAGGTTGTTTCCTCCGATTTCATCACCGATCCCAGAACTTCTATCTTCGACGCCAAGGCCGGCATCGCTCTTAACGGCAACTTCATGAAACTCGTCAGCTGGTATGACAACGAGTGGGGTTACAGCAACAAGGTTGTTGACCTCATCGCCTACATCGCCAAGGTTGACAAGGCTAAGTAAGCTTAATAAAAAAACAAAATTAAAAGGACACACCCAAAAGATGTGTCCTTTTTTTATTCCATCAGCAGTATTTTGCCGAGGTTGTCAATATCCCCCGCGCCGAGGATCAGCACAATATCGTCGGGCAGCACCCTTTCTATAAGGTAGGCGGCGGCATCGAGGATGTTGTCGTAATAGTGCTTTTCCTTATGCTCGATGTTGTCGAAAAGCTGCCTTGCCGAAATGCCCATATCGGGCGTCTCCCTTGCCGAATATTCTTTGCAGACAACCAGACTTTCGGTGTCGTCAAAACACTTAAGAAATTCTGAAAAAAGGCTGAAAGTGCGGCTGTATGTATGTGGTTGGAAAACGGCATAGAGTTTGCCGTTTTTGCGAAGTTTTTTGCGCGCGGTGTTTATTACCGCCTTTATTTCTGTTGGGTGGTGGGCGTAGTCGCTGATAACGAGCGCGCCCTGACATAGTCCGAGCTTTTCAAACCTTCGGGCAACGCCGCCAAAGTTGTGAATACTCATTGCCGCTCCCGGCACGCATATTCGCATAAGGCTTGCCGCAATTATCGCCGCCGCGCTGTTGTAGATGTTGTGATAGCCTTCGATACCCAGCTCCACATGGCAGACGGGTATGCCGAATTGCTCGAGGTCGTAGGAATAACAGCCGTTTTCAAGTTCGGTGACGGCGGTAAGTGTGTACTGGTTATTTTTTTCTGTCCCGAAGGTAATAATGCTTTTGTCGCAAAACTGCCTGTCCTTATAGTACTTTGTGTCGCCGTTTATTACCGTGTACTTAGCCGAGGCGATAAAGGCGTCAAAAGTAGAGTACAGGTCGTCGAGATCCTTGTAGGTATCGGGATGGTCGCTTTCGGCGTTCAGAACGACGGCGATATAGGGCTTCAGTGACAGGAGGCTTCGGCGATATTCGCACGCTTCGGTAACAAAATACCTGCTGCCCGAATAAAAGAAATTACCGATACCCGAAGCCTCTCCGCCTATATGCGCGCAGAAGGGAACGGAGGCGTCCATAACAACCTTAGCGAGCATGGATGTGGCCGTGGTCTTGCCGTGCGTTCCCGCGACCGCTATCGTGTGTTCAAACGCCTCCGAGATTTCACCGAGAAAGACATGCCGCTCCATTGTGGGGATATTGCAGACGCGGCAAAATTCCAGTTCT
>DAOSYK010000010.1:46838-58344 GCA_035381305.1 Clostridia bacterium | reverse complement strand
AAGGGCAGGAATTTGCATGGCTCTCCAGAGATAAAGAGCAGGTGGCAAAATACGAGGCAGACCCCGACTGCGGATACGCGCTCTGCATAGGTTATTACCACTCCTTCTTCAAGGGCGTTATGGCAATGTACGGCGAGGACGCGGGCAGCATCCGCAAGGACTTCCCCGTTATGATAGCCGTTGGCAGCGATGACCCTGTCAGCAGCAATGCTAAAACAGCTTATAAACTCAACGATTTCTATAAGGGTCTCGGACTTAACCCCGTACTTAAAGTTTACGAGGGCGCAAGGCACGAAATCCTCAACGAAACCAACAACAAAGAAGTTTACAACGATTTTATCCAGTTCATAGACAAAATTTTTGCCTGAGGAGTAACCAATGAAAAAAGTCTTACCGATATTGCTGATCGCGCTTATTCTGGTATTTGCCCTTACCGCCTGCGTAAAAAACAACAAGACGGAGGACGAAGTCCTTCCCGCGACGACAATATCGGTGGGTACTGCCGAAGACCTTGCCGATATCAAAAATTATCTTGGCGCCAAATACGTAAATTACACCTTTACGCTTACCGATAATATCGATATAGCATCCTACGAGCAGTGGACGCCCATAGGCACGCAAGACAAGCCGTTCTGCGCGACTTTTGACGGCAACGGCAAGACGATTTCCAATCTTACCTATATAGGTATGAAAGATGACGGAATGCCGTCGGTAACCGAAAAAACCCCGTTTGTGGGGCTGTTCGGCTACGTTAAAGCCGCCAAAATCTCCAATGTTACTCTTACGGGCGTAAACATGAGACTTTACAGCTACGGCGAATATTTCCACGTTGCGCCCCTTGCCGCATACAGTGTGGGCGCGAGCGAATTTAAGGACATTAATGTCCGCGGCAGAATCAGCCTATCCAACATTTACGTTTATAACACAACTTACGGTCTGGACGGAAAGGTTCAGGACGATCGCGTCGTCGCCTGTGACACGACCCAATACGTGGGCGGACTGGTGGCGTACTCGACGGGCGCGGGCGTTTTTGACAACATCGACGCCGCGCTTGACATAAGCAACAACAATTACCGCGCGGTTTACGAAAAGAAAACCGAGGAGGTTTCGGGTGAAACAGTCGTCACCGAAGGCTATCAGGTGCATAGCTATTCGGGCGCGTCGTTCCTGCCCCGCCAGACCCTTGCGGGCATTTTGGCAGGATATATTAAGAGCGGAGCCAGCCTTGACAACATTACCGTGTCGGGCAGTATGGAAATTTCGGCGAAATCGGCATACGCAGCTTCCGCTGCCGCAATACTTGTAGGAAGCGAGGCTAAAAACATCACCGCAAATAACACGGTACTTGTCCTGAGAGGCAGTGACAAAGTGGGCGGAGCGGGCAGTATAGCCCTTCTCGACAGCTCGACGGCGTCCGATATGACCGTCAGCAACGTTACTCTTACGGCTCAGCCCGTGGGCGGCTCGATAAAGAGCGTAAGCATCGGCGCGTTTGTCAGCTATTGCTATGACTTAGCCGTCCTTAATGACAACACTGCCACCGACTTTAAAGTCAACTCGAGTGAAAAGGACAAACTCCAGCTCGGCGGAGTCGTGGGCGTGGTGAGAGACGCGACCGTTTACGGAAACACCGTCAGCGGCACTTACAACGTAACGACCGGAAGTCTCAGAGTAGAGGCGGAGAACTACAACAACACTTCCGCAGTCGTCTACGCCGCTTACGGCAACGCAACAGTCCGCGACAATAGTGCCGACATTGACATTACGCTCAAAAACACGGTCGTATACACCGAGAAGATGACCAGAGTATACGTCGTGGTGGACAATACCCTCTACGTAAACGAGGACGGAAAGAGCGTGGGACGCTTTTCTAAACCCGACAATACAAAAGACTACGTGGAAGTATTTGTTAAACACGAAAATGAGGGCGAAATAACCGCTGTTTACAACGACAGCGAGGGAAGAGAACTCGGTCAGGTGACCTTTGCCGTAAACGAGAGCGCATATCCCGCCGACGGCGAAGCGTGGCAGAGGTTTTTCGGAGCATATTATGCCGAGAGCGAGGGACTTCTTGCCGCCGACGGCACCGTACTCAACCTTAACGGAAAATCCTTTGCCGGATTTAAACTTGTCACAGGCACGCCCGAATTGAACAACAATACGACAGTTACCGAATAAAGAGGTTAAAATATGAAAATCAAACTCAGAGATAATATTGTGGAATTTCAAGACGGAATGACACTTATGGAGATAGCAAAGTCCATAAGCGAAGGATTGGCGCGGAACAGTCTTGTCGCAAAAGTAAACGGAAAGGCAACGGACTTAAGCGCGCATATCAATGAGGACTGCGAGGTGGAATTTCTCACCTTTAAGGACGAGGAAGGAAAAAAGGCCTACAGGCACAGCACGTCCCACATCCTCGCGCAGGCGGTAAAGCGCATCTATCCCGACGTCAAAGACGCCATAGGCCCCGCAATAGAAAAGGGTTTCTACTACGACTTCGACTTCATAACGCCTCTCGACAGAGAAAACGGCCTTGCCGGAATCGAAGAGGAAATGGGCAGAATAATTAAGGCCGACTACAAGTTCGAAAGGGAAGAAGTTTCCAAGCTGCACGCTATGGAGCTTATGAAAAACGAGCCGTATAAACTTGAGCTTATACAGGAACTTCCCGAGGACGCGACCATAACGATTTACAGGCAGGGCGAGTTTGCCGACCTTTGCGCAGGACCTCACGTCCCCAGCACAGGCTATATAAAGGCGTTTAAGCTTACCAGCGCGACAGGCGCGTACTGGAGAGGCAACGAGAAAAACAAGATGCTTACCCGCATTTACGGCACAAGCTTTGACAAGAAGAGCGATCTTGAAGATTACCTTGCTCAGGTTGAGGAGGCCAAAAAGCGCGATCACAACAAGCTCGGAAGAGAACTTGAGATATTTATGACCGATGAAAATATCGGACAGGGACTCCCGCTCCTTATGCCCAAGGGCGCAAAACTTTTACAGATACTCCAGAGATTTGTGGAAGACGAGGAAGGAAGAAGAGGGTATGTCCTTACCAAGACCCCGTATATGGCAAAGCGTGAGCTCTATAAGATAAGCGGACACTGGGACCACTACCAGGACGGAATGTTTATCTTGGGCGGCGATCCCGACGCAGAGGGCGAAGTTTTTGCTCTCCGTCCCATGACCTGCCCCTTCCAGTATACTATTTACAACAACGGCATCAAGTCCTACAAGGATCTGCCCTTAAGATACGGCGAGACCAGCACCCTTTTCCGTAACGAATCGAGCGGTGAAATGCACGGACTTATAAGGCTCAGACAGTTTACCATTTCGGAAGGGCACCTTATCTGCACGCCCGACCACCTCGAACAGGAGTTCAAAGGCTGTCTCGATCTCGCGATGTATCTGCTCAGGTGCTTAGGCTTGCTTGAGGATGTTTCCTTCCGCTTCTCGCGCTGGGACCCCAACAACACCGAAAAGTATATCAACGACCCCGAAAAGTGGGAAAGAGCGGAAAATGAGATGAAGCGCATTCTGGACGATCTCGGCGTAAAATACCACGAGGCAAAGGACGAAGCGGCGTTTTACGGACCCAAGCTCGACATACAGATAAGAAACGTCTTCGGAAAAGAGGACACGCTCGTAACCATTCAGATTGACATGTTTCTTGCCGAGCGCTTTGATATGTCCTATATCGACGAAAACGGCGCAAAAGCCCGTCCCTACATCATCCACAGGACGTCATTGGGCTGCTACGAGAGGACAATAGCCCTTCTTATCGAGAAGTACGCGGGAGCCTTCCCGCTGTGGATGGCGCCCCTTCAGGTTAAGGTCATTTCTCTTACCGACAGGACGGCAGCCGACGCGACGGAGATTGCCGACAAACTCAACAGAGCCGGCATCCGCGCCGAAGCCGACAACCGCAACGAGAGCATGAAATACAAGGTAAGAGACTTCCAGCTTAAGAAGATACCTTACGCGCTCATTATCGGCGACAAGGAAAAGGAAGAAAACGTCGTCGCCGTAAGGGACAGAAAAGAGGGCATGATAGGCACAGTGCCGCTGGATGAGTTTATTTCGCGCGTAAAAGACGAAATTTCGGCGCAAATAAGCTATTAATGCTTGACAAACGTTAAGTTTGTGAATATTATATATAAAGTAAAGTAGATACAAATCTCACCTAAGACGCTTAAGTCAACGGTTTCTGAAACAAAATATTATTATTTCAGAGGATGCGTATGTACTTTACGCATCTTTTTTTATCAGGAGGGAATGTACTATATTTAAGGAATTAATGATTAACGACCAGATTCACGACAGAGAAGTCAGGCTCATCGGCAGCGACGGCTCGCAACTCGGCGTTATGAGCAAATTTGAAGCGCAGAGAATTGCCGACTCGCAGGGACTCGATCTGGTCAAGATCGCGGCAAACGCCAAGCCCGCGGTATGCAAGATTATGGACTACGGCAAGTATCGTTTTGACGAAATCAAAAAGGAGAAAGAATTCAAAAAGGCCCAGAAAATAATCGAGGTCAAGGAGATAAGGCTTTCTCAGACGATTGACATCGGCGATATCAACACCAAGCTTAAGCAGGCCAGGGAATTCCTTATTGACGGGAACAAGGTCAGGGTCAATCTGCGCATGCAGGGCAGACAGCAGGCCCACCCCGAAATAAGCCTTGAGGTTCTGAATAAGTTTGCCGAAAAACTCAGCGACATTTCCACAATAGATAAAAATCCGACAACGGAAGGAAGAATAATGTTCCTGATGCTGTCGCCATTAAAGAATAAATAATATCAGTAAAAAGGAGAAATATATTATGCCGAAAATGAAAACTCACAGCGGCGCCAAAAAGCGTATGAGATTAACCGGCAACGGCTTAATCAAGAGATCCAAACAAAACAAGAACCACATTCTTACCAAAAAACCGACCAAGAGAACGAGAAATCTCCGCCAAGGCGGTTATGTAGATAAGACACAAGAGAAAACCATGACCACGTTACTGTCGGGTCAGAAGTAAGGAGGACTTGAAAAATGAGAATTAAGAGAGCGGTAAACGCCGTAAAGAAGAGAAGAAAAATATTAAAAAGAGCAAAAGGCTATTTCGGTTCTAAGTCCAAACTGTACAGGATAGCGAGACAGGCTGTCATGAAGAGCGGACAGTATGCATACGTGGGCAGAAAGCTCAAGAAGAGAGATTTCCGCAAACTGTGGATAGCGCGTATCAACGCCGGCGCGAGGATGAACGACCTCAGCTATTCCCGCTTGATGCACGGTCTTAAGCTCGCCAACATAGACCTTAACCGCAAAGTGCTTTCCGAGCTTGCGATATCCGACGCCCCCGCGTTCGCCGAACTTTGCAGCAAGGCGAAAGAGGCGCTCGCCGCAGCAAAATAAATAACAACTAAGTGCCTTCGCCTCGACAAAAGAGTGCGGAGGCATTTTTAAGTAAGACAAAAATGTATATTACATCTACGCAAAACGCAAAAGTAAAGTCCTTGCGCGCGCTTGTTAAAGAAAAAAAGACGAGGCAGCAAACGGGTATGTTCGTATGCGAGGGGGTAAACCTTGTAAAGGATATCCCTCCGCATATCGTTTTGCGCGAGCTGTTCATAAAAGAGAGCAGATACAACAATTTAGCGTATCTGGAAAAGAAGTTCGGCGTTGAGGCGTATGTCCTTTCCGACAGTATCTTCGACAGCGTAGCCGACGCAATGTCGCCAAGCGGCGTAATCGCCGTCGTCGACAAGCCCGAAACAAGAAAGGTAAACGGCGACATTATCCTCCTGCTTACGGGGATAAGCGACGCAGGAAACCTCGGCACGATAATAAGAACCGCCGCCGCGCGCGGTATTGACACAGTCGTTTGTATGGACTGCTGCGAGGCTTTTTCACCCAAAACGGTGAGGGCGAGCATGGGCGGAGTTTGTTTTGTAAACATTGTCGAGTGCTCGGAGCGTGAAGTTGACGCATATCTTGACGGATACGACATCATTTCTCTTGATATGGGCGGTGAAAGTATCTACAGCTACAAAAGAAAAGGAAAAATTGCGATAGCGGTCGGCAGTGAAGCACATGGGATTGCCGGCTTTATCAGAGAAAAAAGCAAGAAAATTTTATGCATCCCAATGGCGGAGGGCAGGGTGGAGAGCCTTAACGCCGCTGTCAGCGCAGGGATAGCAATGTATCTTATAGATTAATTATGGAGGTTTGACAATGAGCGGACACAGCAAATGGGCAAATATCAGGGATAAGAAAGGTAAAACCGACGCCAAGAGAGGCAGTATTTTTACCAAACTGGGAAGAGAGCTTGCCGTAGCGGTAAAGCAGGGCGGACCTGACCCAAACAGTAACTCCCGTTTGCGCGATGCTATCGACAAGGCGAAGGCTAACAACATGCCAAACGACAACATAATGCGCTCCATTAAGAAAGCGAGCGGCGAGCTTGGCGCGGTAAACTACGAGGAAATGCAGTACGAAGGTTATGCCCCCGGCGGAGTTGCGGTCATCGTAACCGCGCTTACCGACAATAAGAACCGCACCGCGGGCGACGTGCGCCATTTATTCGACAAGTGCGGAGGCAACCTCGGCACAACGGGCAGCGTGTCCTACCTATTCAAAAAGAAAGGCGTTATCGTTATTGAGAAGGGTGACCTTACCGAAGACGACGCCATGATGCTTGTACTTGACGCGGGCGGCGACGACGTCGTTACCGACGAGGACGTGTACGAAATCTACACTATGCCCGCCGATTTTCAGACCGTAAAAGAAGTCATCGAAAACCGCGGTCTTACCATTTTGTCGGCGCAGATTGAATATGTCGCCGACGACTACATCACGCCTTCAGCCGAGGACGCGGCGAAGATTCAGAAACTTATTGACCTACTCGACGACAATGACGACGTCCAGGACGTGTACCACAATGCCGACCTGCCCATGGACGAGGAGGAAGAATAATGACCATTGATGTCAGAGAGCTTTGCAGAAACGCCAAGCTTGCCAGCGGAAGGATTGCCGCCTGCAAAACCCAGCAGAAGAATGAGCTGCTGAGAAAGATTAAAGAAGAAATCGAAAACAACGTCTCCGAAGTCATGGCGGCCAACGCTCTTGACCTTGAGAACGCCGAAAAAGCGGGGATAGAGGCCGCGCTGCTTGACAGGCTTACCCTTAACGAAGCAAGGTTTAAGACCATGCTCAGCGGTATTGACGACGTTATTATTCTTCCCGATTATGTAGGCAAGGTTGAAAAGGAATACACCTTAAAAAACGGAATTCGCGTAAAGAAAGTCAGAGCGCCCTTGGGCGTTATCGGCATTATTTACGAAGCGAGACCCAACGTGACCGTGGACGCGGCGATACTTTGCTTGAAATCGGGCAACGCAGTTGTCCTTAAGGGCGGCAAGGAAGCCATTAACACAAACAGAGTGCTTTCTTCCCTGATGAGAAAGGTCTTTGCCGAAAACGGCTTCGATCCCAACATCGTCACATTTATTGACGGCACCGAGAGGGAATTGACCAGCGAAATGCTCCACGCAGGCGACTATATCGACGTGGTGATACCGCGCGGCGGAGAGGGACTCAAAAAGTACGTCCTCGCCAACGCAAACATGCCCGTTATCGCTTCCAGCGGCGGAAACTGCCATATATTTGTGGAAATGAGCGCCGACTTCGATATGGCGGTTAAGGTCGTGGAAAACGCCAAGATAAGCCGTCCGTCGGTCTGCAACGCCGCCGAAACGCTGCTTATCGAAAGGTCAATCGCGCATCTGCTCTTACCGAGGATGCTCGACAACCTCGCTTCGAAGGGCGTGGAGATCAGGGGAACGGAAGAGGTCAAAGCCATCTATCCCAAAACAATAGTCGTGGACGAAGAGGAATTCTTCCGTGAGTATGAAGCGATGATAATCAAGGTTAAGATTGTGGAAGACATCGACGAAGCGATATTCCACATCAACTATTACGGCACACACCACAGCGACGCCATAATCACCGGAGATAACGCCATGGCGGACAAGTTTACGCGTGAAGTGGACAGCGGAGCCGTCTATGTCAACGTCAGCACAAGGTTTACCGACGGCTACGAGTTCGGTCTCGGCGCCGAAATGGGCATTTCCACCCAGAAACTGCATGTCAGAGGTCCCATAGGACTGGAAGAACTGACCTCGGTAAAATACACCCTGTACGGCGACGGGCAAACGAGATAGTTTATTTGCATTACAGACCGTTATTATGTTATAATAAAGCCGTTTTAAAGTCGCGGCAAAACCAAAGTAAAAGCGAGGGCACAATGAGGAAAATAGGCATTTTGACAAGTGGGGGAGACGCGCCCGGAATGAACGCCGCAATCCGTGCGGCGGTAAGGTACGCAAACGGCATAGGACTGGAAGTTTACGGTATACAATGCGGATATGACGGCATGCTCAAAGGCGACATCTGCAAGATGGACAACCGTTCTGTATCCGACATCATTCAGAAGGGCGGAACCATTCTTATGACAGCCCGCTGTCCCGAATTTATCGACCCCAAGTACAGAAAGAAGGCAAACGCCGTTCTCCAGGCTTACGGCATCGAGGGCTTTATAGTCATCGGCGGCGACGGGTCGTTCAGAGGAATGCGCGACTTCTACAACGATTTCGGCATGCCCTGCGTGGGTATCCCGGGCACTATTGACAACGACCTTGCCTACACCGACTTTACACTCGGTTTTGACACCGCGGTAAACACTGTACTTTCGGCAATCAACAACATAAGAGACACCATGACCGCCCACAACCGTGCATGCATCATTGAAGTCATGGGCAGAAAGTGCGGAGATATAGCTATGTATGCGGGGCTTGCAGGCGGCGCGGAGATCATTCTCGTTCCCGAAATGCCCGCCGATATCGAAAAAATCCGCAAGGAAATAGTCTACGACAAGATAAAGGGCAAGAGTTCGGTGATAATCATACTCGCCGAAGGCGTCTGCTCCAGTTCCAGCCTGAAGGAACAGATCCTTGCCGGCGACGTCGACGACATTCAGATAAGAACGGTAAAACTCGGATATATACAGCGCGGAGGCACGCCCTCGATGTTTGACAGGGTGCTTGCCGCAAGGTGCGCCGTAAGAGCCGTGGATTTATTGACAAAACCCGACTGCGGCGGCAGAGTGGTCGGAATAAAGAACAATCAGATCATCGACCTTGACGTGGACGATGCTCTTAACACCGAGAGAAAATTCGACACCGAGCTATACAAAATCGCCACAGCGCTCGGAAAATAAATTTTTGGGAGGAAGACATGAAAAAATTAGTGGGAGCCTGTGTATTCGGGCAATCGGGAGGTCCTACCTCCGTTATCAACGCCAGCGCGGCGGGTGTGTTTACCGAAGCGCTTAAGCAGAACAACATCACTGCGGTTTACGGCGCGGCAAACGGCATCAAGGGTATTCTCGACGAGAATCTCTACCTCATCAACGAAGAGGACGCAAAAGAGCTTGAGCTTCTCAAGTACACTCCTTCGTCGGCGCTCGGCAGCGTAAGGTACAAACTCAAACCCGTCGAAGAAGACGAAACCGATTATAAGAGAATTCTTGAAGTGTTCAAAAAGTACAACATCAGGTATTTCTTCTACAACGGCGGAAACGACAGCATGGACACCTGCAACAAGGTCAGCAAGTACCTTTTAAAGAGCGGGTATGAATGCAACATAATCGGCGTGCCCAAGACCATCGACAACGACCTCTATGGCACCGACCACTGCCCGGGATACGGCAGCGCGGCAAAGTACATCGCGACTACGATGATGGAACTGTTCCTTGACGCTACCGTTTATGATAAGGGTCAGATAACCATAGTTGAAATAATGGGACGTAACGCGGGCTGGCTCACCGCCGCCTCGGCGCTTGCCTCTTACAAAGGGCTCGGCCCCGACCTCGTTTACCTGCCCGAGCTTCCTTTTGACATCGATAAGTTTCTTGTCGACGTCAAGAAAGTTGCCGACGCAAATAAAGGTAAGTGCATAGTCGCGCTCAGCGAAGGAATAAAGACAAAAGAAGGTCTTTATGTAGCGGAAGCGGTTGCCAACGACTCTATCGCGCAGAAAGACAGCTTCGGTCACGTACAGCTCGGCGGAGTTGCTGCGACGCTCGCCAACCTCGTCAAAGAGAAAATCGGCGGCAAAGTGAGAGCGATCGAATTCAGCCTTATGCAGAGATGCGGCGCCCACCTTGCCAGCAAGACCGACGTTGAGGAAGCCTTCAACGCGGGTAGCTATGCCGTTAAGTATGCCTGCGAAGGCATGACCGACAAAATGGTCGTGTTCAAGAGGGCAGAGGGCAAAGATTATTCCATAAACTACGAGCTTATGAACATCGAGCTTGCGGCAAATACCGAAAAGAAAGTGCCCTTCGAGTGGATCAAGGCCGACAACACGGGTCTCACTCAGGAGTTTATCGACTACGTACTGCCGCTTATCCAGGGCGACTGCAAAGCTCCTCTCGAGGACGGGCTTCCCCGTTTTGCCCGACTTAAGAAAGTCAAGGTCAATAAGTGAAAAAGAAGCTTACAAAAAAGCAGATAATTATCATATCGGTGACGGCAGCGATTCTTGTCGCTGCTGTTACCCTGTCTGTGACTTTGCCCATCGTCCTTTCCAAGGAGCAGATTCCCCAGCCTCATTTTGAAGAGTTTGACCAGAAAATCGACATGTACGTCACTGTCGCGTGGGAAAAAGCAAGAAACGCCGACGGGTACACTCTTCAGTATGTCTATGGAAATATAGTCACCGAAGAGGACAAGATAGTTACGGTGCGCACCGACGGACTGTTTTACCGCATTGAGAGGCAAAAAGGGGTCCTTGCGTGCAGGATAAAGCGAAATTCTGCGACAGGCCGCGACGGAGCCTACAGCGAATGGATATACCTAAACGTCGCTCCGTTAAAGCTGGAGAAAGTCAGCAACGTCACCTTAAACGCCGCGGGTATCCTCAGCTGGCAGAAGGCAAAATACAACGACAGAGGCGTCCTTAAGGACGTGCCCACCTATGTGGTGGATTTGAAATTTGAGGGGGAATATTTCGACCCGACGATATACTCGGGCGCAAAGACCACCGAAAACAACCTGAGAGATTACGTAAGGATTTATCTCGCGGGGCTTATGAGCGACTATGACGAAGCGACCGACCCATGGCAGGACATAACCCTTGCAGTAAAAATAAAGAGCCTCAACTATTATGAAAAAGGCGGCATCAAGACCTCGAGCGGATACGAATTTTTGTATAACGCATACGAGGAAAGCGAATATTATGAACAGGTCATAAAAATCGACAAGACCTTATACAAAAGCATGAAGGGATAATTTTATGGTAAGAAACGATCTGAGAAACATTGCGATTATAGCCCACGTCGACCACGGCAAGACCACGCTGGTTGACGCGATGCTCAAACAGGGCGGCGTGTTCAGGGACAACGAATACGTGCCCACGTGCGTCATGGACAACAACGACCTTGAGCGCGAGCGAGGC
>DAOSYK010000010.1:45477-46828 GCA_035381305.1 Clostridia bacterium | reverse complement strand
ACTCGCAAAAAACACCTCAGCGACATATAAAGGGAT
This sequence comes from Clostridia bacterium, assembly GCA_035381305.1. GTDB lineage: Bacteria > Bacillota > Clostridia > Christensenellales > DTU072 > CAG-1782. The sequence goes on along the minus strand of DAOSYK010000010.1, from coordinate 46,792 downwards.
AAAAATCAACATCGTCGACACGCCCGGACACGCCGATTTTTCGGGCGAAGTTGAGCGCGTGCTAAAGATGATTAACGGCGTTGTGCTACTCGTAGACGCATTTGAGGGCCCCATGCCCCAGACGCGCTTTGTGCTTCAGAAAGCTTTGGAGATGGACCACAAAGTCATCATCTGCATAAACAAAATCGACAAACAGGGCGCGCGCTGTAAAGAAGTGCTTGAAGAAATTTACGAACTGCTTATCGAGCTTAACGCCACCGAAAAACAGCTCGACAGCCCCGTAATTTACTGCAGCGGCAGAGCGGGCACGGCGACATTGAACCCGGACGAACCCGGTCTCAACCTCGCGCCCCTTTTCGATGCGATAATAAGCCACATAGATCCGCCTCAAGGCGACGAGAACGGCGAACTTCAGGTGCTTGTCTCCTCCATAGACTATAACGACTACGTGGGCAGAATTGCCATAGGAAGGATTGACAGAGGCGTAATGCGTCCCAACCAGGAAATCGTCGTATGCGACTACCATTCCGACCTTCAATACAAGAGCAAAATCACAAATATCTACCAGTTTAACGGCTTAAGCCGCGTAATGGTGGAAAAAGCCATGGTGGGCGATATCGTCAGCTTCAGCGGGGTGGAGAATATCACTATCGGACAGACGATCTGCTCTCCCGCAAAAGTCGAGCCCATTACTTTTGTCAAGATAGGCGAGCCCACTTTGCAGATGAGGTTTTCGGTAAACGACAGCCCGTTTGCGGGAAAAGAGGGAAAATTCGTCACCAGCAGGCATCTGAGAGCACGCCTTAATAAAGAAACGCTTAAAGATGTATCGATAAAGGTTGAGGACGGCTCGTCGACCGACGAATTCATAGTCAGCGGCAGGGGAGAGATACACCTTTCTATCCTTATCGAGAATATGCGCCGCGAAGGCTACGAATTCCAGGTGGGCACACCCAGAGTTATTTACAAGACAATCGAAGGCAAAAAGTGCGAACCTATCGAGAGGCTGTTTGTCGACGTTCCCAACAACTGTGTGGGCGCGATAATGGAGAGCATGGGCAAGCGCCAGGGCGAGCTTATCGACATGGCTCCCAACGAAATCAGAACAAAACTCGAATTCAAAATCCCCGCAAGAGGTCTTATCGGGTACAGGGGCGACTTTATGACCCAGACCAAGGGCGAGGGCATAATGAACAGCGTTTTTGAAGGCTACGAGCCCGTCAAGGGCGCTATGCCGTCGAGAAGCTACGGCGCGCTTGTCGCGTGCGAGACGGGCGAAGCGGTAACCTACGGCCTATACAACGCCCAGGAAAGG
>DAOSYK010000010.1:33430-45467 GCA_035381305.1 Clostridia bacterium | reverse complement strand
AAAGGGGAATTCTGTTTGTTACCCCCGGCACTCCCGTTTATGCGGGTATGGTGGTGGGCTATTCGCCCAAGAGCGACGACATCCCCGTAAACGTATGCAAAAAGAAACACGTCACCAATATGCGCGCCGCAGGAAGCGATGAGGCGTTGAGGCTGGACACTCCGAGGATTTTCAGCCTGGAAGAGTGCATTGGCTTTATTGAGCCCGACGAGCTGCTTGAAGTAACTCCCAAGAGCCTGCGCATACGCAAAACCATCCTCGACCATACCGAAAGGATGAGGAAGGCGGCAAAGGAAAAGAGGGCTGAGGACTGATTTTCTGTTGATTTTTTAACACACATAGTGTACTATGTTACTGATAATTAATTTTTCGAGGTAAATATGGCAAAAGAGAACAAAAAGCCCGGATTGCTTGTGCATCTCACATTCGACAAGGAGGCAAGGTCTGACGGACATGTGTCCCCGCCTGTGGAATCGGGACGAATAAAATTTTTCTTTGCCATGCTGACAAAGCACAACAGCGACCTTATTTTACCGGGTTTGTTGTTTCTCGTTACTGCGTTACCCCTTTTCGGCGTATATATCTTTCTGAGAGTTTACGGTGCAGAAAAGCTGCTTTATGACCTTTTGAAAATAACAGAATTACCTTATCTTATGACCAATATCGGCATAGGAATAAGCTCGGGCGCCGACGTATTTTCACTCAAAACCGATATGCTCAAAGTCTATCAGTTGTTCTTTGTTGCGGTGGGGTTTGCGATGTTTATTATGAGTATCGGACTTTCGGGATTGTTACGCCTCGCGGCAAAATTCATATGGTCCGACAGCTTCATTACCAAGAAGGACAATTACGGAAACAACGTGCCCCGCACGATAATTGAGTTCTTTGAAGGTGTCAAGAAATATTGCCCGCAAATGCTTGTTTGGGGAGCCATAGCCTTTATTTTGGTAGCCGGAGTAGGCAATTCCGTTATATTCTTTATTTCGGGTCTTTGGTCGGGAACTGCGGGCGCAGGTCACTACATCATACTAATTCTTGCATGTATTATAGGACTGCTCGGCGCAATGTTCCTTATGTATTTCGCGCCGTTTATCGTCATGTACGACATCCCCATGGCGGCAAAAATCAAAAACTCCGCCATATTCACCATCCAGATGTTTGTGCCCAATCTGTTTATCTTAGCGGTAATCGCCGCTCCTGTCATTGCCGCCGCTCTCACAAACGGCTTTATAAACGTCATTTTCGTCGCGCTTCTCGTTGTTTTCGGCGGGACGTTCTACACGCTTCTTACCGGCAATTACGTCCAGTATTACGCCGAGAAGATCATGACGCCGGTTTACACCGCACAGGTCTCCAAACAGAGCAAGAACAAGAAAAAGAAGAAATAAGAATTAACCCCCCAAAAATCTTTGATTTCGGGGGAACACCTAAGAGAATAACCCCAAATGTCCGCGGACATTTCCGGCCCCTCCGTTAGTAAGGTGAAGCCTCGTAAAAGCGAGGCTTTGTTAATTTGTGGCAATAATTTTTCGTAAGAACAACACAAAAAGACGCCTGAAAAATCCTGAAGCTTTCAGCAAAACCGACGAAAAAATCGTCCAAAAATAATATTCGGTTTTCGGAGAATTTCCCAAAATAATTACCGTTAAAATCTCGCAAAAAAACTATTTTTATCAGGATTTTTTATAAATGTTATAAATGTGAGTATGATTTTCCCCAGTTGACATCTTTCTGCTATTTATATATAATATACATGTAGTAGAGAGATAATTTTTTTGGCAGGAGGAAATCGATAAATGCCGCGCGCGCTCAACAACAAACTTAAGAGTATCACAGCGCTTGCGCTTTTTGCGGCGCTGCTTTTGTCGCTTTGTATTTTCGGTCTTCTCGAGGTTCCCGTAAACGGCTCTACCGCACAGGCCACTCTCGAAGATCCGATGAAGGATTTTTCCGATATTCCCGAATCCACTATTCCCGCCACGGCCGGAGCAAACGAAACTTTCTACCGCATACACATGTGGCACGACGTAGCTCCGTCAGTCACCCCGGACAACAATTACCGCGTTGTCAGCATACCTGTCACAGATACAGACGGCAATATTGAAAACAAAGAATACGGCGTTTATGAAGCGTATTACTCCAACGATTACAACTCCAACACAAAAAACGACGCAATCGATTACATAATCAGACTTTTTTCTTTTAATTCTTATTATTATTATGCTAAATATGTCGAAGAATATGAACAGTGGTATGTCGCGGGTCCAGAAAACACTATTTACGATATTCTTTACCCCGATGACAACGGTGTTTATGACAACCCGATGTTGGGTCCCATTCCCGGTGATGAAGATTCATACGAGCCTACCGATATAAAGCTCAGTTCCTGTATTGTACAGGGTGTCCGCTGGGACGGCAGTATTTATAACGGACAATTGAGGGATATCGACGCAGCCGGCACATACAAGATAGTGTCGATATCCGTTACGTTTGCCGGTAATACTCACACGCTCAACAATCCCCATCTGATGATACTCCTTAAGGCGAAGCTCACCGTAAGCAGCAGCGCTTTTTCGACATTGTTTACCCAGAATGTTCAGTTCGGGTTGAATGCCGCTCAAAGAACATACGGCGAAAAAGCCAACATAAGGGAATACATCGGCGTGCACAATACATCGCAAGAAAGCGGGATGTTCTATTTCTCCACCGACAACAGCAATTATTTCCATCTTTCCAATTTCGGAAAGAACGGCGCGGGCGCGCAGGTGGACAGCGCAACTCTTACAAACCTCAATTCGATAAAGGATTATCTCCGGGTAGATTGGTATAAGTATCAATTTATAGGGGGAAAAACGGTAAGAAGCCTGATTGAAGACGAGGTGTTTACCCAAGCGGATACGTACAGCGTATCTTTGGGCTGGACGGTGGAGTTCAATTACTATTCCGATTATTCTCATTACTATACAAGAAATAATGTCGAGTTTTACTGCGACATGGGCAAGGTTGTCGATGTCGTTTACGGCACATTGAACGATTATGATGATTTTTATCAAGAATTTACCGTAGAGAAACGCAAACTTCAGTTCTCTGAGGACAGGTCGGCAACGGGCGGCAGAAACGGCGGTATTCAAATATCGCGCGAAACCGAATATTCGGGCACAATCGAAGCAGCCGAGACCTTGTTCACGTCCTCCCCCGTTACTTCAAGGGAAATGTGGCTGTCCCTGAATGGATTGGCTGCCGATTATGACAATTCCGCAACATATGATATAGGACTTACTTTTGCTCAATATCTTGAGTATTATTCCATACTTTCCTTTTCGGGCTCTCATTTTGACAGCGCGTCGATTGGCGCGGGCAAAAACGTCTTTATGAAGATGACGCTGCTTGCCGCCTCGTCAAATGATATAACCCAATTATTGCAAAACTACGAGCCGGTAATAGGCTATTACGACGGAGAGACTTATTATCAGTTCGGTTACAAGGCAGGCTCCACACAATACTACCATTTGGAAACCAAACTGGATATCGGGGGACAGATCATCTTTGACGGCTCTTTCAGAATTTTGCCCAACCGCCTTACTCTTACCTTCTCAAAAGAGGCCAATTACACCTATGGCGAAAAGGGCACAATAAGCGATTTTGATTTTTCTGTCGATCCGGTTGTTACCGCTAAAGGAACCATATTCACTCCCAACTGGAAAGTGTACATTGTCAAGGGTCTTGCCGCCGACTCTGCTGTGAGAAATGCCGCCGAAAACCGAATATATATCGGCATAATGACGGGCAGACGGGACGACGCCGCTTCAAGCGATATCGTGTACGTGGATGCCGAAGGGCACAAATACGTCATGTACAACGCAAGGCTGTATGCAGGCGACTATTATTTCTATTATACCGTCTATGTCCTGCACAGGACCAATTCTTCCTACGAAACAAACGTATTGCCCGATAGCGAAAGACCGGGTGTCTTTGTAATCAGGGACCAGTCGGGAAACCCTGTGGCCGAACTTGACCTTGGCGAGCTGCAACGCCTTGCCATAAATAAGCTTAAATTAAGCGTACAGGTCACGGCAATGGATGCCGTAAAGGACTATGACGGGACCAACGACCTTCCTTTGTTCAGCGCGCAGCTCTCGGGCGGAAGCATATTCAGCGTGGACCGCGCTTACGTAGACTATACACTTAATGCCTATTTTGAAACTTCCAATGCGGGCGAAAACATAGTGATACTGCCCGACTTCCGAATGGAATTTGTCCCGGGGTATGAGAATTCGCCCACCGCGGCGAGAGCGCTTGCCAGCTATGACCTTGACACGGCGACTATATTAGGCATCTGGAGCGAAAAAGGCACCATTAACAAACTTAAACTTACAGTCAGCATCGTCGACAGCCCGTATACCATAAATATCGGCGGCAAAAACTATCCGCTTTATAAGAGAAATTACGCCGAAAATACCTTTGTGGTAATACAGGTGGCGAGAGCCGGCGACGTTTTACCGGACGGCGCAATCGCTGCCGAAAATTACTATTATTACTATTACAGCCGCACAAACAGCGGCGTTATCGCCGAGAGCAGGCTTGGACTCGGAACAGTCCTGGGCATTCCGGGCGACAAGTGCGTCAAGCTTACCATGTCGGGTTTCCTTAACGGTGAGGGCTTCGGAAACTGGGAGCACTCGGGCTCTGTAAGGGACTTCAATTCCAGTCCCGTCGACGTAAAGGATATTTTCTCATGGGTGGATACTTCGAGGTCACCCAGTGTGGCAATTTCCAGCACAACCGACAGCTCGGCAAACGAAACCGACTATTACCGCATTGAGTACAACTCGGCGGCCAGTTTGTACGACCTATATGACAACTATGAGGTCATAATCAGTTCGTCCAGTCCCGATTATGCATACCTCTTTATCGATAAGCTCGACCTTGAGCCCAACTTCCTGTATGTACAGGAAAGCTCACTTTATATCTATTCCGGCAAGAGCCAGATAAACAGCACCGTTACCTATCAGGGCGAAAACAGCGCGGTTTTCAACTTCAGCGGACATGTCGAAGCTATGAATATAGTAGACACGCTTACCGCAATGGGGTTGACGTTTGCCGATCTGGTGGAAGTTGTCGACTTTGCGCGTGACTGCGACGAAACCTGTCCCCACAATTCATACGACATTTCCGTCCGTGAAATAAGATATATGATTCTTGCGGGAACCTATTCTCTTAAATTCACACTGCCAGCCAGCCGAAACTACAAAGGCGGGACGCTCTTCGCTACGCTCAGGATTTACGGCAAGAGCGTGCAGAGCTATGTCACTTTTGCGATACGCAGCTATCTTGAAAGCAATCCCTATTACAACACAGGATATAACGACATAATCTATGTAAACTCCGACAACGAGCTTGCCATGTACTCCTATTGGATGAAGATTGACGATACGGGCACATCGTACGAAGTCATCGCTTATCCCAAACTTACGGGCCAGAGAGTAAGCTATTATCTTTTAAGTGACGGCAGTGAAATCACCGAAAGCGAATTGCAGGGACTTTACAATGCCATTAAGGTCTATATAGATCTTATCCCGATGGACGCATCCAATCAGAGCGGGTTTGACCAGATTGTGGCAAACTCCGGAAACACCCACGGCTCTAAGACCGTTTACTATAAGAACGGCAGCGACTTTATCCCCGCCGAGTCATTTGTCGGCGGCGTTACCCGCTACTATGTTTTCAACGAGTACGGCATGCGCAATACCGTAATCTATTACGGCTTAATGACCGTAAATGACGATGATGAGGAAATTCTCGAAGCCTTTACCAACGCCGACACCACCCACACCGTGACATTTGCGGTAAACGCTTTTAACGACAGGGCGTACACCAGCGGACTCGACAACGGCGTAAAGGCGGAAGGCGCGTTTAAGCACAACTTCATCATCTCCCCCGTAAGCGAGAAGTTCTACATTCTTAAGATAGGTCTTTCAATCGACGTGGACGGAAGATACGACCAGAACGGCGTATTCTCGGGCAATGAGCTTGTTCCGTATTACAGGTTGATAGGCGGCAGTCCCGAAGTGGGCTTTATCGGCATAAACGTGCACGCATACACCTACAACGAAAGCACCCAGACCTATATTCACAGGGACAATAACGGCACGATTATTCCCATAGAGCAGATACCTTTCGGAAACGGCTTGGATATGAACCTCATTGAGGTGGGCGTATACGTTCTGAGGCTCTACGCAAGACCCAACTCCGAGTTCACCACAAACTACGCAACGAGCAAAGAGCCCACGATTATAACATTTACCGTTGTGCCGCTCAGGATAAACTTTATCGGTGAGGATCTCACCCTTCCTTATACCGATACGGCGTATGAGACGGGCTTGTTCAGCGAATACTTCAGCGGCGAAAACAGCAACTGGGGCACAGTCTCCATTGTACGCGCGGTTAAAAACGACATTGAAGTGAGTGAAATAAAGGACGCGGGCGTTTACGAAGTGACCATAATAGGTATACTGCTCCCGCAGTTTACCAAGAACATCTACTTTGACGACGGCTCAGGCGGATACACCTACAGTCGGGAATTTACCTTCCTTGTGACAATTACTCCGTCGGCGACCTATCAGTTCATCCTCACCAATGATATCGGTGGCGTCGACCTTGAAGACGGTCAGGGCTTCGCCTTTACCTACAACGGGCTGACCTATAATCCGACATACAGGTTTATCAACCTTTTCGGTAACGTCACATCTCTGCCCGTGACCTTCACTGTAAGCAACTCGCAAGGGACGGTCACACCCATTAAGAACGCCGACATCTATACCCTTATATTTACCGTTAATGCGGCAAGCCACCCCGACCATAATCCAAACTACGCAGGCTTCGAAGGCGATGACGCGCTTGTGTTCAACGTCATCATCCGCAAAGCGCCTCTTGTGGTCATGCTGGGATTTGAAGAGGGGTATTCGGCGAGGAAGACTTACCTCGACGACAACTCGGTCGTTTCCGACCATATGTTCTTTATCTATGCAGGCTGGGTTGAGGGCGAAGACGGCACAGAGCCTATAAACTACATCACAAATCCGCCTGTCATCGATTGGGATTTCTTTGACGGCAATCAGGTAATATCTATCGGCAAATATACTACCGCGGGCATCTATGGCATCAAGCCGAAGTCGGGACCCGACACCGTCGACCTTCCCAACTACTACTTCAGCTATGAAGGCTCCGAGATTGAGTTTATTATTGATAAAGCAAATCCATATTTGCTTGTTTACGGTCTGTATGACGCCGAAAACGACGAGTATCTCGATTATTACTACTATACAGGCGCCGCTCTCGAGCCGAGAGTAAAGCGTATGTACAGGGGCGATTTTATCGACGACAGCACGGAACTGCTCAGCAGCGACGGCGTGAGAATCACGTTTATGGGCAGATTTATCGGACTCGATAAATTCAACATCACCGACAACGATATACAACTCGCCGAGGAAGGCGCTTACTGTATCGACGTGGGCGAATACGTCTTCCGGGTGGAAGTCGAGGAGAGCCGCAACTACAACTCCTTCCCCGCAGCCTACTTCTATTTAAGAGTGGAAAAGGCCGACCTCTATATAAGCGTACTCGGCACTTACCAGAGTGCGGAGAGGGGCTTTGCCTCAATGATCTACAACAGAACCGAAAACTATCCCGTATTCTATGTGCAATATTCGGGCTTTTTGGGCAGAGACGCGAGGGTGTCCTCATACAGCAACCCCTTCGCCGTTTACAGCTACAACTTAAGGAACAGGACTACCCGCATCGAGGGGCTCGACCTTACCCACCCCGTATATAAGATATACGCGACATCGGACGCCACGGGCGACGAAATCATCCCGCATGACGCAGGCACATATTATGTCAGATTGTTTATCGACAATACGTCTTATGGCGTGTCAATGAACTACAATATCATAGCGACCTATCTGGAAGTCGGCGAGGCGACATTGTACCCCGTACTGGTAATTGACAAGCGTGTTCTCGACATAAGCTCGGGCGACAGGATAAACAAGACCTACGACGGCACAAACAGGCTTCTTCCCGGGTCGGTCACGAGGACAAAATACAGCTTTACCGCAAAAGACGGCGTAGCCGACAGCGGTATTGTCCCCGGCGACGAGAATGTAGTCAACCTCTCGGTAAACTATAACTTAAGCTATTATGAGAGAAAGAACGTCTATGACGAAAACGGTCTGCCCACCGAAATCAATATAAGGATTTACGGCTACTCCATAGACAACGGAAACTACTATCTCGACGTGAGCAACGGCTTCCTCGACGAATCCGACAACAGGTACTTCTACCTCAAGGGCTCTATTTCACAGGCTTCGGCGTCGATTATCTTCAGAGACGCCGCAGGCAACGTGGTCATCGGCAGAAAGACCGTGGAATACGACAGCACGCCCCATACGATTGTACCTACGGTCAACGGCGTCAACAGCGAGGTGCTTATGTGCGACGTGGGCTTCACGATGATTTACACCAGCACCAACTACAGCGACACAAGAGCGCCCAGCGAGGCGGGAGAGTATACCGTCACGGTCACCGTAACCGATACAAACTATGTAAACACCTCGGTAAGCGTCATGCTTATTATCGAGAAAGCCTCGGTAATAATCACGTTTAACGGCGATGCGTCGCCTGTTTACGCCACGGGCAACATGGGACTTGTGGCATACGCCGAAGGCGTGGGCGGATATTATCAGCCCCTTGCCGTCAGTTATTTTGACGACAAAGGCGACTTCGTACCCAACATCGTCAGGGCAAACGCCGGCACTTACACAGCTTACGCCGTCCACAACGCGACCACCAACTTCAAGTATATGACGGCGACCGCTATATTCGAAATAAGGCCGAGAGAGGTATCGGTAATCGGCGACATTGCCGAAAAGTACAACTATACAGGCAAACCCATTAATCCCACCGTTACGTTTGAATTCAACAACGTGACCTATTATCCCGCCTTGAAATTCGACGTCGTTAGAGTAACGCCGCAAGGCGTGACTTATGAACCGTTCAATTATTCGGGCGACAACGTGACCGATTCCGCTCCTGTGAACGTGGGAAGGTACAGAGTGACTCCCGCAGGCAGATTCGGCAACTTCACAATAACAGGCGCCGGGTCGGTAGAGTATGAGATAGTACCCGTACAGCTTATCATCGGTATCGCCGATGTCAAGGTCAAGGAAAATGAACCCGTTGTGTTCAACTTCACCTTAAAAGGAAACATTGAAGGCGAGGGCATAAGCAATCTCACCGTCAAACCGAGTGTGGAGTACTATGACACAAACGGTAACAAGCTTGACGTTATTCCCACCGCCGCGGGAATCTATATGGTAAAACCCACGGGCGCGTCTTCGCTCAATTACGAAATAAGCTACGAGTTCGGCATACTGACCATTAACAAGGCGGTGTTGAACTACGAGGCAGAGGACGGCGCAAATCTTACGATTGAGGGCAACTTCAGCGCAGGAACCAGCATTGTGGTCAAACAGATCGACAACGTGCAGTACACGTCCTACAAGACGATGTTTGAAAACTATAAGGTAAAATATCCCGAGTACGCCCGCTACAAACTCTCCACGGTCTACTATGTCCAGTTTGACGGTACGGTGGAGACTTCGGACAGCGGAAAATTACGCGTAAAACTGCTGCTTGAAAACGTTCTCAAGAACATCAACAAAGAGAGCGGCAAAAACAATATCTCCTACACACAGAAGATTGTCGCGGCGCAGGAGCCCGAGTACTACGTGGCGCAATTCCGCTCTGACGGCACGGTTGATTGCGTAAAGGCGCAGGTTGAGGGACAGTACCTTGTGTTTGAGACAACCAGCCTCGAGGCGTTCAGCGTAATAACCGATGCTCAGAATGATACAAAAGACAATTCCTGGGTACTCTATCTCGCGATAGGTATCGGCGTTCTCATGCTCGCGGGCGTAATATTAATAATTAAGAAGAGGGCATAACACAAATGATGACAAAGTCTCAAAGACTTTTATCTGTATCGCTCGTAACGGTCATATTATTAATAATGTTGACGGCGTTTACGGCAGTCGGCGTGTCGCAACACAAGGCATATGCCGCCTCTATGACCGTCATTCAAAACACAAACGAAGTCTTTTACAGCGCCGAAAGCTACATAAACAACTTTGGCGAACTCAACAATTTTTCCACCGTATCGGGGCAGTTTTCCAACCCCGTTTTTGATGCCCTTGACTTCAGATTGGACAATTCGCCCGTCACCGTCGACCCTGTCGACATCACAATTAACAATTATAACGAAATCAAGCTCCCCAAAGTCTACAGCCTCGACCTGAGCGTCAGATACAACGGGCTGATGTACCAGGTCGGCAACGTGCCGCTCACTGTCAAGGAGCGCGCATTTGAAGCCAATCCCACCGTCACGCAGGAAACGGAGCTTGTTTACAACGGCTTTTCGTATATCCTGAACACAGGCACGCTCAACAACTTTTCCACCTCAGTGGACGGATTTTCAAACGCATTATATTCCGCGCTTGTGTTTTCTGCCGACGGGCAAACCGTCAATGTCGACCCCGACAAAATCTTTTTCTATGATACAAATAATGTAAAGATAACCGCCATGAAAAAGCCCGGCACATACAGATTCAACATCCTCTTCGGGCATGAAGGCAAGAGTTATTTTGTTAAGAACGCGTCTGTAGTTCTAAATAAAAGCGTCCTAAACGTCTATGTTCAGCTTAACGGCGAGCTTGACCTCACCGTCTTAGAAGGAGAGGAGTATTCTCCCAAAATCGTGTATTCGGGATTTCTTGCGGGCGACAATGTCGGCGATGCTCTCACGTATCCCGCCGTTATTCCCAACGAGCCGCTGCGCCCTATAAACAGGTATGAGATAAGGGCGGAAGGCGCGCTCAGCGACTATTACGAAATGAATTACGTATCCTCATATATCACCATTTTGCCCAATCCCGTGGAGGAGATGACCTTCACCGCAGAAGGGGAAGACCTTCTCATCTTACGCGGAAACTACAGTCCTTATTGCGAGTTGGAGTTTGTCAGCGTGGGTGTGAGCGATGCCAGCGTAATTTATACAGAAATGAAAAATACGATGGATAAGTATTTTTCCACAAGCGGGCTTTTTGACGAATATAAGCCCATTGCCTCATATCGTATAAATTTAAGAGTAAAGGGAGAAAAGGAAGAACTTGCCCAAAGCAGTATCAGCATAAAACTTGACGAAAAGCTTAAGGGCCACGACGAATACAAAATCCTTGCGCTTACAAATGACGGCGTATATCAGGTCATTTCCGCCAATTTCGAACACGGCTACCTGTCTTTTAACACTGCAGACTTGGGCGATTTTGTAGTGCTTGCTCCGATAAGAGGCATAAACACGACACAATTCCTCATTATCGCATTTGTACTTTTCGGCGTAATTTCGCTGAGCATTCTGCTTTTCGCCGTTTTCAGAAAAAAATATTGATTTTGAATTGTTAGGCATACTTCAATTTTCTCGTTCAATCATAAAAACCGAATGTCGATTTTTAACGTTTGAAATAAATTTTTAGCAACAGTATATTTGCTCGTTTTTGAATAAATATCCCCAAAAATTAACAAGTTTGTTTTACTTGTTAAATATATTTATATATATTGAAATTTCTCTTACGTCATGCTATAATATACAAAGCATAGGGCATATTCTGCCCTTTCGGAGGAAACCGCTTTATATGACGAAAAGACGACTCCCGCTTATTCTGATTACGGTGCTGATTGTCATCGCCTGCGCGCTGGGCTTTTCGGCATGCACCAACGGAGAGTCACCCGTCGAGAGCGTCATCGTCAGTAGCCTTCCCAAGATAGTTTATTACAGGGGAGATCCTTTTGCATTAAATGGCGCAAAGATCACCGTTTATTACGAAAACGGCACTTCCGAAGTCGTTCCTCTCGACCTTACCATGATTTCCGATTTTGACGCCGAAAAAACCGGCGAGCAGATACTTACCGTCTCCTACAAAGGGAA
>DAOSYK010000010.1:0-33420 GCA_035381305.1 Clostridia bacterium | reverse complement strand
CAAAGTGTCCGTCATCGACGCGCCCATGTACGCTATCGCGCTTGACGCAAGTTCCGACTTCAGAAGAAATTACGTCGTCGGACAGGCGCTGGACACCACGGGCATGAAGCTGAAAATTACATATACAAACGGCTACACCGAGACAGTCGACGTGACCGAAGAAATGATTTCGGGCTTTGACCCCGAGATTCTCGGCGAGAGAGTGGTCACCGTGCTTTACACAAAAGGCAACCAGACCCTCACCACGACGCTTAACCTCACAGGCGAGCCCAAGAGTATTTTCAATCTCGAGCTTTTCGCCCCCGACAAACTTCGCTATGTCGTCGGTCAGACCCTCGATCTTACGGGCGGATATTTGCGCGTTTCTTATAACGACAACACGGCAGAACGTCTTTATTTTGCCGACCTTTACGGCACCGATCCCGATTTTAAGGTATTTATCGGCGAAGCCGAAACCCTTACGTTTACCGAAGCCAACTGGGGCACCAATGTAAAAGTGGTCTATAAAGGCATAGAAAAGCTGTTTACCGCAAATGTGGTGGACGTTGCGGTCAAGACGTTGGAATTAAAGACCCCGCCCGCCGACCAGATTAAGAACGGCACGCTCAATTTAAGCGCAGGCGTTTTGCTTGTCACTTACAACAACGACGAAACCGAAGAAGTTTCCCTCACCGATCCCAGAGTTACCAACAATATCGAAAACACTCAGTTTGACATAAACACCAAGGGCACGTACACGGTAAGGTTCTACTTCCAGAATGTTTCCATTGACGTCGATATAGAAGTCATTGACGCGCAGGAGAGCGAACTGTTGCTGTTCCTGCCCGACGTAACTTACTTTCAGGATATGGGCGAAATCGATTACACGACTTGGGAATACTCAATCGTCCTCTCCAACGGAAGTTTAAGGGCGCTTGACCAGTTTGGCAGTACAAGAGCAAACCTTTCGCGCGATGTCTCCGCATTTGTACAACTCGACGCCGCTTACAACAACGATTTTACCACGACCGTTCCCGGCACAAGAACTTACAGGTTTACATACACAAGCGCCGACAGAAAGACAGTCCTTACCAAGACCGTCGATGTAAGCATCGTTGCCAAAGAAATCGTGGGCGTTGATTACTTCAAAGCGCCCGATGCCTCCACATACATGGCGGGCGACACCCTTAAACTTGCGGGCGGCGAAGTGAGATTTATCTACAACAGCGGCGAAACTACGCCGATTATTCCGTTGACGCGCGACATGTTCTCCGACGAAGTTTACAACAACGCGACTCAGACCGCCGCCGAAAGTGTGACTGTTCCGTTTACGTACGTCAACACCGTGTACAACTCTTCCTTCACACATTCGTTTAATATTAAGGTGTTGCCCAGAGTGCTTTCTGTGCAGCTCAACGCGTCCTCAAGCCACAAGACAAGAGGCGTTCAGGGAACATATTTTGACCCCGCAAATCTCATCGTCGACGTAACTTATCCCGACGGCGTTGTCCACAACGTGACGGTATTCGACTCCAACCGGTGGACTTTTGTCAACAACTACTTTGAAAACGTGGGACAGCATGAAGTGAGGGTATACTACGGCGACGTTAACGACGTTTCCAATACAAATTACGTCTCCATTATCGTGACTGTCACAAATGACATCACCGCGATTCGCTTTGCCGACGGTTTCCTTGACCAGGACGGCTACGGCTTTGCCGACATAATCGAAGGTCAGACGGTAACCATCGGCGAAAACGCTTATATCGAAGTTACATACGAAAACAACGCGATTATCCCCGCGGGACTTCTGAGAGTGCCGATTTCGTATTCCATGCTCAGCGAGGCAAGGACGTACAATCAGGTCACGGGCAAGCGTCCCGTCGTAATAACCTATGCGGGCATGAACCTAACCGCTTATGTCAACGTCCGCAGCAGGACAATAGGCACAGGAAGCATAACGGTAATTAAAGACGCAGATAAAACAAGGTATGCAAAAGTCGAGACATTGTCGCTCGAAGGTATGCGCCTCGAAATCACTTACGACAACGGCAGCGTATATATCCTCAACCTGGTCGACGGTACTCTCGTTTATGCAAACGGCGACAAGGAAGAGTTCGCAATAGATATCGACTTTGACCCGACCTTGACTGAAGGCGTAAACTTCGTGGAAAAGACCGTAACAATTACCGTATCGCTTAACATAAACGATAACGGCACGCTCCTTGACGGCGGCGAGGACACAATATCTTTTAACACCTACTGGTTTGACAAACTGCCGCTGTACATAACGCTCCTTGACGGAAGCGCAACTCTGCCCACTATCGACGCGTGTGAAGGCGTGGACGAGATAGTCTTCCCCGCCAACGCCCGGCTTAAAGTCGTCTATGCCAGCGGCGACCCCGATTATTATTACCTTAACGAATTTTACGAGGCAAGCGAAAACTATCTCGCTCCCGAAAACTATACAATCACAGGCTTTGACAGCGGCTCTGTCCGCAATCAGACGTTGACATTCTCCTACCTTATGTACGAATGCACCTTCACTGTGAGAGTAAGACCCAAAGTCCTTGTCGACATCAGCGCGGACAAGACCTCAATCACCGTCATCGAGGGTATGCTCATCGACTCGGAACAACTTGTAATCACCGCTCACTATGTGGACGCTCTCGGCCGCGAGTTTGCCGACCCGTCTTACAGATATGTCAAGATCGAGCTTGTCGACGTAATGAGTGATTACGACCCGAGCGCCGAAGTTGTGTTCGTTAACAACAGGTTTGTCACCGATGTCACCTTCACGTTCGGCACAAAGAGCGTGACAGTAGAGCTTGTAATTATCAGAAAGACGCTCACGAGCATCACTTTGTCGCAATATCCGAGGCAGATTTACACCGAGTTCCATTCCGAAGGCATAAGCTACACGGGCGGCGTGCTTCTTGCTTATTACAACAACGGCACCAGCGAGTTTATTAACCTCGACAGCGGAATAGGCAATCTCGAGATTGACGCGTCGGAATTCAATCCCAATATCGAAATCAACAACAATAACGAACTCGCCCAGAGAATATACATCTCCTATACCGTGAACGGCGTGGAGAAGTCGACGAGCTACCTTGTCACGATAAGGGACAGAAAGTACCTCGCGGTGGAGTTCTCCGACACGTCGACTGTGCTTGACGGCGCGTATCAGCTTGTTTACGGCGCGACGGTCACTTCCCGTCCCGAGTTTTACGTAATGCACGGCACCTCGGTATTTATCTCCAACTCAAATATCGACACGAAGATAGCCGAAAACAGCGGCTTTACCGTGATGTACAGAAATTCTCTCGGTGCCGAGAACGCTTCCTTCCCCAAAGACGCGGGACTTTACACCATGGTGATCAGGTATACAGGGGACAGGGAATTCAACGCGTTTACCGACACCTCGGCAAAAATTCGTATCAATCCACGCAAGATTTACATTAACGCCCAGGCCGCGCAGTCGACCTACGGCGACCCTGCGCCGACATTTACCTTTAATATTACCACCGGCGAGACCGACGGAAATGTGCTGGTCTTCGGCGAAACTGCCGAACAAATCTTAAGCGTCGCTTACGAAGTATATCTTGACAACATTCTCCAAAACTTTGCGCAGGGCGTTGTTTCCTTTGCCGTCTCCGACGCGTCGAGAATTTATAAGATAAGACCCGGCCTCGGATCCGAGGGCGTGGAATACGAAAATTACCACATTGTCGCCTACAACGAGGCTGTGTTTACCGTAAAACCGCTGCCCATCGTCATAAGAGCCAACAACGAGACCAAGGTGTACGGTCAGTCCGACCCCGCTTTCAGGTATGACGTTTACCTCTATGACGGCGAAGACAACGACGTGAGAATAGGCGAAAGGACTATAAGCGGCGGCACGTCAATATCGACCGTGACAATCAACGGTCTAACCATAGATATCAGCAACTATAACCTTATCCGCAACCTAAACCTCGCAAACGCGGAGGACGTGGGCGAACACCCCATACTGGCGGGACCCGCTGCCGCGCTCGGCAACTTTACCCTAATGGAATACACGCCCGGCACGCTTACCATAACCAAGAAGAGCATAACGATTAAGGGCAACGCCGTCAGCAAGGAATACGGCGCGGTAACGCCCGATATAGCGTTCTCAACGCTCAATGCAAACGACCTTGTAAACAGCTCGGCGCTGCGTATTTACGACACATTTGAGAGTGTGTTCGGCGATTACGCCATGCCCGACAATTATATCCTTGAGATATATGCTTCAAGCGATTCAGGACACCTTAACAACCTTGCCCGTTTAATTAACGGCAAGTACGGCCTGCCCTATGACGCTCCCGTCGGCATTTACAATGTATACCTTATAATTAATAATGAGCTTATCACCAACTACAACGTTTCGGTAAATCCCGTCACACTGACCGTCACTAAAGCCAACGTCAAGGTGTTTGTCAACGATGTTGAAAAGGTTTACGGCGCGGCCGATCCCGCTTTTATATACGGCAATAACTACTATTATGAATTCGGCGCAAACTACCTATTGGACGAAACCTACCTTGTTTCCCAGTTCACAAGAGCGGCGGGCAAGGACATAGGAAAATATGCGATAAGCCTCACCGCGCAGACCTACACCGATAACTCCGATTTTGAGATCGCCCTTTACGGACAGGATATTAACACCCCGACGCCTTATCTCTATATTACTCCGCGCAATATTATCATAACGCGCACATCGGACGAGGAAGTATACGCAAAGAAGGTTCTTAACGCTCTTACCGCGCCTTATTCGATAGCTTCCGAGGACGGTGTGTATACCATAAGCCCCGAGGATCAGGCCGAAATCCGTGCGGCGATTACATTCAAATGGAAGGGCAGAACGGACAGGATACAGGGCACGGGATTTGCCGTGGTCGATATCTACGACGGCACCATGACCTACAATTACCTCGCCAGCCGCAACTTCTGGGTGGTAGAGTGGGAGACCTCTTTGGCGGAAGCGGAGAGGACGAGAGTATTAAATCTCATTGACGCCTACGTCTATGACGGTGTGGATTTTGCGAGCGGCGAGCAGATATTCCTTACAGAAAACTTTGTTTACACCATAAATCCCAAGCCGCTTACGATAGAGGTAATCAATCCCTTAAGCGTGTACAACTTCGACAATCGTATAATAAACCTTATCTTTACCGACCTTAGCGCTGAGGTTTATGCGGGAGACATCGTCACAATTACGCCCGAAATTCTCGCCGTCTACGAGGGTACAAGCCAGCAGGTAACGGCGCAGACCCTCTACAACGCAGGCGTGTATACGATAACCGTCGCCGACATCGGCAACTTCAATTACACACTCGCCAACCCCGCATATGTCCGCGAAATCGAGATACTGCCTATCGAGGTTAAGATTGTTATTAAGAACACAACTCCCAAGGTAAATGGTCTCGGGCAAGTAGAATACTACTACACAAGCGACACCTACGACGGCCGCCTCAAGCAACCCTATGACTTTATCTGGATAAGCAACATAAACGAGCAGGGCGATGAGAACCTTTCGGGACAAGGCTATTTCTACACCGAGAGCTATAAGATAGTGAGCCGCGGTCTTGCCGGCGCGCCCAACACTCTTACCATATATCCTTATGCCCTTGACACCAACGGCAACAGGACCTACCCGAAGGACGCGGGCGTATATCAGCTTTATGCCGACATTAACGAAACCTACAGAAACTATTCGGTAAGGTTTGTTTCTCCCGTGGATAACAACGCCGACGCCGAATACAGGTTTGTCATAAATCAGCGACTTGTCAAGATAATTAACCTCAACAGCTACAACGTGCGCGAATATGACGGCACAGGCCCCGGTATTCCCTCAGGCGCAAACATCTTTGCCGACGGCGACGTCAACAACGAGCAGATAAACGTCAGAACCGATATTTCTTTCACCTTCGAAAGGGATATGAGCTATATCCCCGCGTACCTCGCGCCCTACATTACGGCAGAGGATCGCACCAGCGCGGGCTACTTCACAATCAGCGTTCACTATTCTAAGTCCAACAACTATATCTTCGAACTTGAAGGCGTAAGCCACTACATAATCAAGCGCAAGAACATCGAAGTCGCGCTCAACGCAAGCAACGTAATACTCTCAAGGCAGTACGACACCAACGCACCCGCGGCGACGGCTTCCCAGCTGACGTTAATCGGCGGAACGGCGGCTTACTACAATTTCGACGTTAACGGCGTCCAGCTCCAACTCAACATACTTGCGTTCTGGAACAGCACCAACAGCACCTGGACGCAGTCCATACCGACCAATTACCCCGTAGGGTACTACGCGTACACGATTACTCCTCGTATCAGAACAGGCGAAACCTTTACCGGCTTTGCGCCCGAACACAGCTACGATACATTCGGCACAAGTTCGGGCAGGAAACTCCTTGACTGGAACCACACATATACCATAGTCGCCCCATCGACTGCGGTACTCACTTCCTACGGAATCAATGCCATGTATCCCGAGTCGGAAGGCATTTACCGTATCGAAAGGCGCAATGTAGTTCTCAGCGTGCCCGGCGGACTTGTCGAGTCGAGAAAGATAAACAACGTCACCACCAACGCATACGTATATTATCAGTCCTACAACGGCACTCCCATAAGCTATGTCGACGTGTTGACGTTCATGAACTCCTACCAGGTTGTGGACGAAAGTTACAATCCGATTGCGGTCGAACTCGGCTTTACACGCGGAGCAATGACCAGCACGGGAATCCCCGCAAGCATTGTAAACAGCGGCGAATTCTATATGCTCGACGTAACCGACATCGAGAGCCTCAACCCCAACTTCAGGATAATGTATACCTCCGTGGTGTATGAAATCAAGAAGCTCGACGTAGAACTGACGCTTACCGCAGTTAACGGCGCGCAAGGTTCGACCATGGTCTACGGCACAGAATACAACAACCTTACATTCGTGCTCGACTTCTACGACAAAGCGGCGTTTATTGCGGCTCTCGGACTTGGAATAAGCCCGTCCCAGCTTGACATTAACACCTATATAAGCAAACCCGAAGGCGATCCGCAGCGTATCTTTACGGGCAACAACGTTTACCAGCTCTTAGACGCGCAAGGCAACGCCCTGTTCAGCACAAGCGACGTTGTTCACGCCAACATACCGAGGGGTATATATACGCCACAGGTACTCTACATGGCGGATTATTCGCAAAACTTCCACTTTACGTTCGTTCCCGCGTCGTTTGAGGTGAGACCCAAGGTCATTACTTTACGCGGGATAGAGCGCACATATTTCAGAAACGATACAAAGTTTGCTTACGACGTGTCGCACACCCTGACATCGGGCGAAATGTCCACCGTAAACAGCCTGCTCAACGAAGTGCTCGCAAAGTTCATGAACACAACGGGCATAAATATCACATCTTTGGCAGGCGGATTTATCAGCGGAGATCCGATTTACGGAGGATATTACCTCAGGGCAATCAAGAATGACATAACGAGCGTTCTAAGCCAGCAGAGGTATATCAACTACGACATCGATTTTGATACCAACGACATAGGCGCCATTCTGGGCATGACCGACGCCTTCACCTATATTCCGCTTACAATCAACAAGCAGGAACTCAAGGTGCGCGTAGCCAAGCCCGGTGTTACTTTGGGCGAAACGGTCACTTACAACGACAGCATACAGATGACCTTCGGCGAAAATCTGTACGGACTCAACAACAGATACTATGTCTACGTCGACGGCTTTGCGCCGCTTGACCTGTACGCGACAGATTACAACTACGACGCCGAATCGATCGCTCAGCTTGAGGTGAGAATGTCCATTATCGGCAACATTCTCAAGCTGTCACAGCTGTTTGACCGTATGCGCACCTCACAGTACAACAACGGACAGGTTGACACCCTCGACCTTAGCGAGTACTACGACGCGTCCTACTCACTTACCGATACATTTACAAACTACAGGGTGGTGCTCGACAGGGTATATTATGTTGTCAACAAGATAGACATCTACTTAAGACTTGTAAACCTCTACAATCCCAACGGTGCGTTTGAAGTGCTGTACTCCGAGCTTGAAGACTTTATGTACTCCATTAACGACTATGCTCCGACCAGGCTGGATATGGGTATTCAGATAGTCAATCCCGAGTCGATAATAAATTATTCGGGAGCAGGGTCGTTCCTCGAGCTTCTCATGATGATGAACGTCCTCAACGACTCCATGACGCCGATAAACAGCACCCAGATGATAATAAACGCCATCGAGTACGTCATTACGCAGAACAGCTCCAAGTTCTATGTCTACAATACCATTAACCCCAACTCGGGCAAGCGCGATACCGACGGGGTTAAGACCCAAGCGGGCAGCGCGCAGCTCCAACTTACCAACGAGGCAAGCAACAAGTGGTATTACTGCCTTGGCTACAACCTTATCTGCCAGCCTGTAGACATATTTGTCTATCCCGAAGTCAAGGGCTTAGGGGAAGAGAACGGGCTTACTTACGCCATTCCTTATTCGGGCGTTCCGCTCATCGGTAACGAGCGCGATTTTGGCAGCTTTATCGAAAATCTCTCGATGTACGTCCGCCTCAATTATCAAGGCAATCCCGTTATGAATTACGAGTATGTCGACGTCAAGGTGACCGAGCTGCGCGATTCGACCTATTATAACAACTACAGAAGAAGCTGGACAATCAATGTCTTAAGCGACGAAAACGAAATTTTCGTGGGCAACGAGATAAGTATGAGCATCACCTACTCCGAAACCTTCTTCTTCGGCACGCCCGTACAGAAGGTCAACACACTTGTTTCCAACGAGTTCCGCGTAAGGCTCTACCGCATCGAGGACCAAAACCTCATCGCGGGCAACAGTTACTTTACATACGGTTCCAATAACTATAATTACGGCGACGCAATTACGACAAACCACACTTACGCCTTAGGCACTTACGTTCAGTCCGATACAGGCGCATACCTTGTCAAGAACTGGAGAGGAGTAAACTATTATACCGAAATTCTCCCCGCCTTAAGGTACAACTACCAGCCATATGTCGACGCTGCCGGTCTGTATGTCAAGGCGAATATTCCCGGACACGGCGAAGGATATTACCTCATCGTAAACGAAAGCAGGTATAACATCGTATGGCTGGGCAACCCCGAAGGTAATTACTTAAGAATTAATGACGCGTTGTCCTGCACGCCCGAATATGTGCCCATAACCCCGGAAATGAGGTACAGAGACGCAGGATTGACCATACAAGACCCCGAAGGCGATTTCCTTAAAGTCGTCTGCTCTCACGGCGATGTGTATTCCATTCTCATATTCCCGGGAGATCGCGCGTTCAGAACGCAGCAGAGCGACCCCGAAGGCGAATATATGAGGGTAATGATTGACGGAACAGAGTACGAAGTCCATATCGAAACGGGCTACAATACCTACAACCTTTACCAGCAGTCCGGGACAGGCAATCTGTTAAGAGTCGACATCTTCTCCAACATCTATTACGAGGAGATACTGTCCGCAAACAGATACGACAAAACCGATTTTGTGGGCACATACGACATACTCGACACGAGGTTCAGAATCGACCCCAACAGCAACACGACGTCCTATTATATCGACTTTATCTTCTTTAATGACGGCACACACGACCTCTACTTGCGGGTAGACAGTACAGGCTATTATCTGTATCTCGGAAGCACGCTCCTTGACAGCGCGGCGAGTATTGACGAGCTCGATCTGTTTGACAGCTTCAGCCACAGCATGACCCTCTACATCGACAAGGTGGGCAGCTACGACTACATCGAGGAGATACGCAACTTCTACGTTATTCTCGTCATCGACGACTGCTATTATATAAGGCTTTCGACAGGTACCGCGATAACGGAATTCGGCTCGACCGCGTCCTACGCAAAGATTGTGACCAACGAAATCAGCGTGACGTTCACAAGATTTGAAGCGATAGCAATGGGTCTCAACACCTTCAGCACAAGAAACTTCATCGCCGATATATTGTTGTTGCCCAACACCGTCAAGTCGGAAGTCTTCAAAAACTACAGCTACCACATCACTATCCCCGCAAGCGGCGCGCAGACTGTGGAAATCAACCTCGCCGACCTGTTTGTCATGGGCAGCATTAACAGTGTGTTCGGGTATAATCCCGACAACTATTTCCTCGTATATTACGTCGACGGAGAGCTTGCTTACACAACGTCCAAGGACAATCCCCTCGGGCTTATACCCGTGTACACCTTTGCAAAAGGCATTTACAACATAACCATTAAGGTTTTCGTAAAATATACGGGTGACCCGGGCAATACGTTCTATGAAGAAGCGACCAAGACTATTAAGCTCAGCGTGTCGCAGAACTATACCCGCGTCGAACTTCCCGACGAAAACAACGGACTTAACCAGAGGCCGGCGGGAGTGTCCAATCCCATTTCCTACACGCCCGCTACGGGACTTTATAAGTCCTACTTCACAAATGAGGCTGTCGACATCCGCTACAACAAGATAGTCTTTGACTTTGTGCCCAACGAGAGTGTGGAGAAGTACTACCTGCGCTATATCTTAAAGACCAGCGACGCGTCGGTCGACATGCTCAACTACATCTCCACCGAAAACTACTACGGACTTATGCTTGAGCACAGCTACCAGTCGGGCGTATACAGCACCAAGCTCTATATGCGCTACCAGGATATGCTCTGGACGTTCGACCTGGGCGGACTGCTTATTGAAGGCGTTGACGCGTGGATAGGCGCAAGAAACGTGCTCGAAGTGCTTTACGTCGAAAACAACAAGTATCTTGTAATAAGTCTGAGCCGCGGCTCCGAGACCATCTTCCTCCACAAGATTTACAACAACAGCCCCATTGCTTTACCCGGCGTTTCGGCTGACGACATCGCGAGAATTATCAATACCGACCAGTCGTTTTCGGGTCTCCAGCTCCACAACGCCGCCGTCAAGCTATATAAGTACGAAGTAGGCTTCAGAATGCTGGGCGCGGTAGACTTTGTCGACAACAGCAACAACAGCTTTATTAGCGGTGTCAGCACGATAGAGAGTAACACCAAGGTGCTTATCTCCAACGGCGACGGCACTGCATATGTCAGCGCCGCGAAGAACTTCCTCATAAGGTTTAAAGCGTCGGCACTCAACGCCTACAACGACGTCCGGGACGAAGAACTAATCCGCTTTGTCATCGCCAACAACACGTCGCGCCTTATGCCTATGCAGGCGTATGACGAAAACACGCTGACAAGCGACAGGGGAATATACCTTAGCATCGTCAACATCTCCAGCACGCAGCGTGAACTTCGCCTGTACATGTACAAATACAACAATATCTACAAATATCAGACCTTGTTCACGTTTGACATTGGCAGTGAAGAAGACCTGTTGGACGGCAAAGAGCACATTATCGAAGTCGACATGACAGAGACAGTGCCTTACACCTACTATGACAACGGTAATACTTCATGCTATCGCATGAAAGTCAGCATGAGCCATTATGATCAGGAAGATAAACTGGTGACAGATACAAATCACGGACTGTATCCCGTTCTCAACAATATGAGCAACTGGACTGCATACAACGCCTTCGACCGTGATCCCGAGGTCAATGACGGCAACAAGGACGTATATTTTGTATCAAACGTTGTTTACACAGGCATAATTACGCTCAACAGCATTATTCTGGTCGAGGAGTTGTCGGTTTGTTAATTGGTGTTTTACTGGACGCGCTGAAGGATTCGGCGTTGATATTGCCTTTCCTTTTTGTCGTCTATGTGCTGATTGAATTCATTGAACAGAGATATATTTTCGGACTGAAGGTAAAAAAAGTGCTCAAAGGCAAAGCCGCCCCCCTTATCGGCGCGGGCGCGGGTCTTGTGCCGCAGTGCGGCTTTTCGGTCATGGCGGCAAATCTGTTTTTGAGCGGCAACATAACCCTCGGCACGCTTGTCGCCGTCATCATCGCGACCAGCGACGAAGCTATTCCCATTCTCATATCCAATTTTAATCGCGCAGGTGACTTGCTGCCCATTTTGGGCATTAAGCTCCTTTTTGCCATAGCGGCAGGGTTTTTTGCCGACTTTCTTGCCAATAAGGTGTTTAAAAAAGATGTCTGCGACCTAATGAGCGAGCCGAAAGTAAAGGAAGAAGTCTATCCCGACGAGGACGACCACGACCACGGGCACAAAGAGGAAGAAGAGGAGATAGAGGGCTGCTGTCACCACAAAATCAAAGAAAAAGACAGCGCGCGTATCGGAAAAGCCGAGTGGGCAAAGACGTTTTTACTCCACCCGCTTATTCATTCGCTTAAGATTTTCGCCTTTATCTTCCTCATTAATTTCGCCTTCGGTTTGCTTCTTGGGTATATCGGCGAGGCGGCTCTTATGAGCTTTTTATCCCGCACAAGCTGGTATCAGCCCATTCTCGCAGGCCTCATCGGACTTATCCCCAACTGCGCGTCCTCCGTTATCATCGCCCAGATGTATGTCCTCGGGGGTTTGAGCATGGGTGCGTGCATAACGGGCTTAAGTGTAAACTCGGGCATAGCCTTTGCCGTGCTTTTCAGAAAGAGCAAAAATAAAGCAGCCGTTCTGGTGCTGCTTTTAAGTATTTATATTGTGAGCGTTTTACTGGGAATTCTGCTTATTGTCGCAGGTCTGTAACCTCATCTGTACAGGGTATTAAACGCCGCAAGAGGATTTACGGTAATAATAATGTCGGCGCCGCGATTTGACAGTAGCTTTATGTTTTCCGTTTTGTTTATTGTCTTATATATTACCGCTATGCCGTACTTATGGGCGTAGTCGATTATCGATTTTTTTCCGAGGTTTACGACAAACTCGTATTGATTGAACAAAAGAGCCTTATAAGAAGGTTTCCTTTGGGCAAGGTTTACGTTGAAAACGCAGTCGAGATAGAATTCCGCCGCCTCGCTTTGCGTTGCCGTTCTCTTAAGATTGGGATATTTTCCGTCGATTACCGAGGCTGTGCGGTTGTTGTCTGCGACGATGAGGGAGCGGTTTATGATGTTATAGCTTATTATCGCTTCGTAAAGCGCGCCCACAGCTTCTTCCGCCGTCTTTTCGCTCCTTATCCTGAAGATGTACAGAAAGTCGGTTTTCCAGGCGTTTTTCGCGTTGATTTCGAGGTAGGACAAGACTTCCACAAGGGACATTATCCTCACGCTCCCGAAGTCGGCGTTTGTCGCGCGATACGGGTATGCGCCGTTTGCGTCCTTATAGTAATAACCGAGATTGTATCTCTTAAGCTGTTCATAGGTCTTTTCTTCGGGCTTCAAGTTCTTTTCATTGTACAACGCCCTCGAATCGGAAATTTCGTCCAAGGTGTCCGCGCTTAGCACGACGGGCTTTTTGTCGCGCGTCATGTGAATGTTAATCTCCAAAGCTTCTGCGCGGTAGCTGTTGTTTTTCTCAAACACCGCCTTAAAGTATGCGAGGGTGTCGGCAGGGGCGGAAGCCGGTTTTGACGTGTTTATTCCAAGGTAAGGCATTTCGCGGATAAAGTTGTTTGACTTTACGGTGTCGGCGGTATAATCGGTATTTTGCGTCCTCGGGATATACGTTGACAAGCAGATAAGCGCGAATAAAACGACAAGAATAACAACGGGAATTACCGTCAGGGTCAGTGCTTTGTGCTTTGCGTAAAGTTTTCTTATAAAGACGTACATTCCTATTTTTACCTCGGAGAACAATTGTATAAATCCATATATGACAAATTTATATAAACATTATAGATTAAAGGGGCGTTTGTGTCAATCAGTCCTCATTTTTACTATTGAATATACTTTTTTATTATGTTATAATTTTATAAATATTAATTTTTGGGAGGAAAGAATGTTGGACAATTTCAAATTCACTCTGCAATACAAATTAAGTTATGACGGCAAAACAATTAAGACTACGGGAACGGACACCGGCTACTACAAAATAGAGACCGAAGCCATTCCCGACGGCATAAAGGTCACGCTTGTGCCCAAGACGAAATTATTGCTTGAAAACGCTTATCTCGAATATGATTATTCCTACAACCCCGATGACAAAATCTATCTCAACGGTTATCAGTCCTGGACGACCTCGAGAGAGTTCAGGGTAGACGAAGTCCAGGAAGGCTTGAGGGGTATTGCCAGATACCTTCCCAAACTCAACGGCGCGCTCACGCTCTTCGGCGACTACGAGTTTCAGCGTTATTCCCTCAAGAAAGGGCAATTTCACAGCTATTCCTATACATACGTAAAGAACGGCGACAAGATAAAGGTATTCGGCACGCTCAATGAAAGAACGGGCTATACGGTATTCCACCACGACGCCTCCGCAAACAAGCTCACCGTTCAGAAAGACGTCGAGGGTGTCAGAACAGACTCGCCTTATGTACTTTTTGAAATAGTTAAGACCGAAGGCGGATACAATGAGGCATTTGACAAGTACTTCGCTTACCTCAATCTGCCAAAACTTAAATACGACCACATGGCGGGATACACCTCGTGGTACAACTACTACGGCTTTATCACCGAAGAAATCATCTCCCGCGACATAGACGGACTGGCGACGGTGGGCGACAAGGCCGACATCTTCCAGATCGACGACGGCTATCAGGCCGCAACGGGCGACTGGACGACTCCCAATGCGAAATTCCCCAACGGGATGAAAGTCCTTGTCGACAAGATTCACTCCAAGGGCTACAAGGCCGGTCTCTGGCTCGCGCCTTTTAATGCGGCTTTCTCCAGCAATGTTGCCAAGGAGCACAAGGACTGGTTTGTCCGTAAGCCCGGCACCGACAAGAGAGAAGTAGGCTGCATCGCCTGGGGCGGCGCTTACACGCTCGACTTCTATAAGGAAGGCGCAAGAGAGTATATCAAAAACTTCTTCAACGTCGTACTCAACGAGTGGGGCTTTGACATGGTCAAGCTCGACTTTCTTTACTCCATCTGCCGTTCTCCCCGCTACGGAAAGAGCCGCGGACAGATTATGTGCGAAGCTATGGACTTTTTGCGTGAATGTGTGGGCGACAAGCTTATCTTAGGCTGCGGCGTTCCGCTCTTCCCGTCATTTGGCAAAGTCGATTTCTGTCGCATAAGCTGCGACGTCTCTCCCAACTATCAGGACAACTTCCTCGTCAAAAACGCAAACCAGGAGATATTCTCCACAAGAAATGCCATGAACAACAGCATTTTCCGCCGTCACCTCGACAAAAGAGCGTTTGTAAACGACCCCGACGTGTTCTATGTGAGAAAGAGCGACCTCAAGGGCATCGACCCGCTCGCTGTCAAGAAGTCCAAGCTCAACTTCACCGAAAACCAAAAGGAGACCCTCGCGCTCATCAACCATATGTTCGGAAACGTGCTCTTTGTCAGCGACAATGTGGGCGACTTTGACGAGAAGCAGAGAGACCTTCTCTTGAAGTCCTACGAAAAGAGCAACAAGAAGATCATCGACGCAAATTACCTCAACGCCGACGACGTGGAAATCATCTACGAAGAAGAGGGCAAGAAGTACAAACTCGCCTTTAACATCGAGACGGGAGAGCGTACAATAACGGCTCTGTAATTAAACCAAATTTTAATATAAAAAAGGATCGGACAAGCTCCGGTCTTTTTTTATATTTTGATATCTCGCTCATATACTATTTGTATGAGAGAAAGAATTGTGGGAATTGGCAAAGACAACAGGGCGGAAGGATATATAGCCGACTGCCTTTCCGAAAAAGAAATCGATTTTGAAAAAGAGTGTGACAACAGCTTCGTATATTTCAGAATTTACGACCCGGAAGACACTGTGGAAAGTTTAGTCAGCGACGTAATCGTCACGTACTATAAGTTCGGCGAGATTTACCGTCTGCTGATTCCCGACGGTGTCTGCACGTATCCTTATTGCGCTTATATAGGGAGCGTAATGAGCATTGACGCCGACCTTGAACGCAGGCAGATAAAAAGCCTTATCCCGTCCGATAAAATGATTAACATCGACGGCATTTACAATTTCTGCCTTCCCAAAATACGCGAGAGCTGGGAGAGCCTCGCAATTCTCTGTAAAAAGCTTGTAGCCCAGTGCAAGACCGAAAAGGATATGTACTCGCTCACGTCCTTTATGCTGGGAGTGGAAAACGATACAGAATCGACTTTGACTGTGGACAGGCAGGAAAAAATCACGTTGAAAAAGAACGGTCAGCAGATAAATTTACCCATTCTTTTCGGCAATCCCGAAATGGACGCCATAGCTACCATACTCGCCAACAGCCCAAGTGAAATTGTCATCCTGAAGAAAGAGGCATTTTCGGAAGAATTTATGGACTTGATGCGCAAAATAGGCATTTGATTTCGGGGCGCGCATTGACATCAGCCTCCCTTTTGTGCTACTATATATTGTGTACTGCTTTTTTCGGTATAAATATATATAGAGTTTCGGAGGCAAAATGGCCAGGAAAACTTATGATGCAAGCAACCTGTCTGTACTGGAGGGGCTCGAACCCGTCCGTAAAAGGCCTGGAATGTACATCGGCACCACAGATATAAGAGGATTGCACCATATCGTTTGGGAAATCGTTGACAATTCGATTGATGAAGCGGCAAGCAAATACGCGAATCGTATAGACGTAACAATAAACCCCGACAATTCGGTTACCATTGAGGATAACGGCAGGGGAATACCTGTAGATAAGCACCCCACGATGGGTATATCGGGCGTGGAAGTGGTATTTACAAAACTTCACGCGGGCGGCAAATTCAATAATGAAAATTACCGTTTCAGCGGCGGACTTCACGGCGTGGGCGCAAGCGTCACAAACGCGCTCAGCGAGTGGCTCACGGTAGAAGTTTACCGTGACGGCAAAGCTTACCGGATAGAATTTCATTCTCCCGTTGTCGACAATCAAGTCAAGAGCGGAATCGTAAAAACTCCCCTTAAAGAAATCGGAAAGACCAACAAGCACGGCACAAAGGTTACGTTTTTACCCGATAAGAGGGTATTCAACACCATAGAGTTTGATGCCGAAGAAATGGAAAACAAGCTTCGCGAGCTTGCGTTTTTGAACAAGGGTATCACAATCGGTTTTCAGGATTTGAGAAAAAGCGAGAGCGAACCAATCGTTTTCCACTACGAGGGCGGTCTTATCGACTTTATAAACTACATAAACGACGGCGCCGAGGAAAAGAACAAGATAATCTACGTCGAGGGCGCGCAGAACAATTTCGAGCTTCAGCTTGCCGTTCAGCACGTAAAATCCTTCACCGAAAAGACCTATTCCTTTGTCAACAACATTAAGACAATCGAAGGTGGCTATCACGAAACGGGCTTCAAGGCGGCGCTTACAAAGTGCTTTAACGACTACGCCCGAAACAACGGCTACTTAAAGCAAAAGGACGAAAACCTTCTGGGCGAAGATTTCCGCGAGGGCATGACCGCGATACTGTCGATTAAGATGCAGGACGCCCAGTTCGAAGGGCAGACAAAAGCCCGCTTAGGCAATCAGGAAGTTAAGACCATTGTCGAAGGAATCGTTGCGGAAAAGCTGGAAGAATACCTCAAAAACAATAAAAATAAATCGACAGCCGAATATATAATCAAGCACGCAATCGACGCCGCCAAGACCAGAGAGGCGGCGAGAAAAGCCAAGCAGGAGCAGCGCACCAAAAACGCGATAACCGGCTCCTCTTTAATCGGAAAATTCGCCGCGTGTATTTCCCACGACCCCGTCAAGAACGAACTTTTCATAGTCGAGGGCGACAGCGCGGGCGGCAGCGCAAAGCAAGGCCGCGACAGAAGAACGCAGGCGGTGCTTCCGTTGCGCGGCAAGCCCCTTAACGTGCTAAAGGTCAATAAGCGCGAAAGAATCTACGAAAACGAAGAAATACGCACCATTATCGCCGCTATCGGCACCGACACCGAACAGGATTTCAATATGGACAACCTGAAATTCCACAAGATAATCATCCTATCCGATGCCGACCAGGACGGCTTCCATATAAGGACGCTTCTTCTTGCGCTGTTCTACCATCTTACGCCCCAGCTCATTCACGAGGGCAAAATTTACGTGGGCATGCCGCCCCTTTACAAGGTGGAAAAGAAGGGCGTAATAAAGTACGCCTACAGCGACGCCGAGCTTGACGGAATGATTGCCGAACTAAAAACAGGCTACGAAATCCAGCGTTACAAAGGTCTTGGCGAAATGAATCCCGAACAGCTTTGGGATACCACTCTTAACCCCAAAACCAGAATGCTTACGCGGGTTACCATCGACGACGCCATGGCGGCGGACGAGATGATAAGCACCTTCATGTACGAGGATACCGAAAAGCGTAAGGCTTACATATTCAGACACGCGAACTTCAACAAGATTGACAACTTCGCCGTCAAATACGGAGGTAAATAACCGAAATGTGCGCAAAGAAAAAGATTGCTGCGGTTGAAGAAATAATCGAAGAAAAGATACAGGAGTATCCGCTGGAAAAAGCGGTGCACAGCTATATGATGCCCTATGCCGAGTACATCATACTCGAAAGGGCGCTCCCCCGCGTGGAAGACGGTTTGAAGCCCGTTCAGCGCAGGATACTCTATACGATGCACGAGCTTAACTTAAAGCCCGAAGGACCATACAAAAAGAGCGCAAGGGTAGTCGGCGACTGCTTGGGTAAATACCACCCCCACGGCGACGCGTCCATATATATGGCGATGGTCAACATGGCGCAGGACTTCAATATGCGCAACACCCTTGTCAAAGGCCACGGAAACTTCGGTACGCTCGAAGACCCGCCCGCAGCTATGCGTTATACCGAGGTAAAACTCGAGCCGCTTGCATGCGAACTCTTACGCGATCTCGAAAAGGAGACGGTAAAATGGGTCAAAAACTTTGACGACACAATGGATGAACCCGACGTGCTTCCGGGAAGATTTCCCAATCTTCTTGTAAACGGCTGTATGGGTATCGCGATAGGTCTTGCGACAAAGATCCCGCCCCACAACCTCGAAGAGGTCATCGACGGCACAATCGCTCTTATCGAAAAACCCGGCATGACTGTAAAAGAAATGCTCTGCTATATCAAGGGTCCCGACTTCCCGACGGGCGGCTTTATCATTCCCGACGACACATTGGAAAGTATTTACACAACCGGCAAGGGGAAACTCATACTTCGCGCCCGCGTCGAGATTGAAAACAACGAAAACGACCGCCAGAGCATTGTCATAACCGAATTCCCGTACAATGTAAACAAGGCCGAGCTTCAGATAAAAATTCGCGATATGCGCGAGAGCATGTGCGCCAAGAAAGGCGCCGCAGAAAAGGCCGAAATGGTCCTCAACGGCATTCAGGAGATTGTCGACGAGTCGGACAGAAACGGTACAAGAGTCGTCATTAAGCTCAAAAAAGGCGAAGATGCGGCAAAACTCCTCGAATTCCTCTACAAAAAGACCGACCTTCAGTGCAATTTCAACGTCAACATGATGGCGATAGCCGACGGAAGGCCTCAGCAGCTCGGGCTAATCCCGCTTTTAAAATACTATATCGAATTCCAGCGCGATGTCATCTACAAGCGCAGCGCATTCGACCTT
The DNA here is from genome assembly GCA_035381305.1 of Clostridia bacterium. Lineage (GTDB taxonomy): Bacteria > Bacillota > Clostridia > Christensenellales > DTU072 > CAG-1782. The sequence continues at coordinate 13,845 of DAOSYK010000010.1, read as the reverse complement.
TGCAACGCCAAAAAGCGCGAGCATATTCTCGACGGTTTTGTGATAATCTTCCCCAACATCGACGAAGTTGTCGCACTTATCAAAGCCAGCGGCTCGAGAAGCGAAGCGCGCGACAATCTCCGCGAGAGGTTTTCCCTCAGCGAAAGGCAGGCAGACGCCATTCTTGACTTAAAACTCGTCAACCTAACCAGGCTCGAGATAACAAAAATCGAAAAAGAGCTCAAAGAGCTTAAGGTGCTTATAGCCAAGCTCGAAGAGATAGTAAACTCCAAGAGGAAACAGCTTGAGGTTGTCAAAGAGGAGCTTACCGACATCAAAAATCGTTATAAATCAAAACGTCTTTCGATAATTGTAAACAGCCTGGAAGACATCGAGGTAAAACCCTTTGAGGTTACCCAAAGCGGAGGCAAGCGCGGTTATCTTATCATCAACTCCGACGGCAAGGTAAAATTTGTCACTCCCAGAATTTACCTCTCGGCGGACCGCACCGTTCCCAAAGGCAAACAGGAAACGTCAAAGCATATCCAATACCTTGACAAGTGCGAGCAAGCCATTATATTTGGTAGCCTGGGCAACGCATACCGCTTCAATCCCGATATTATCATGGAGAACAACTGGAAGGACGAAGGGTATAATCTCTGCGACCTTGTCAAAGAAGCGCCCATTGAGGAAAAAGCGGTATTCTCGATTACCATTAACGCCGATAACAAAGATAAGGATATGTTCTTCTTCACAAAGGAAGGCATGGTCAAGCGTTCGGTGCTGTCCGAGTACGACGTTTGCAAAGATTTCTTCCAGGTATGCGTGCTGAAAGAAGGAGATGAGATAATCAATGCCGAACTTATAAGAGAGGACGCCGGTATTGTGTTTGTCACAAGCGACGGTATGTGCATTAACACCGAAATTACCGAATTCCCGTCGCAAGGCAGGCGCGCCTCGGGTGTTATCGGAGTCAGCTTAAACGACGGCGAGCAAGTAGTCTTTGCGGGCTTTAACGACCTTGAGTACGGCGAAGCGATAGGAGAACTTGTGCTGATTACCGACGGCGGATACGCAAAGCGCGTAATAATGTGCTCGGTGGAAATGGGCAAGCGCGCAAGAAAGGGCGTCAAAGTTATGGACACCTGCGGTTCGAAGCTCATTTTCGCAAGTCCCGTCACACTGACTTATGACGTCGCGCTAATCGGCAAAAACGGAAGCGTCGCCACAGTAAACACCGAAGATATACTTATTGACCGAAACCGCCTCAGCAAAGGAAAACCGCTCCCGATGAGCCTGGGATGTGTTGACGCAATTAAGCATATTTCCGACATAATAGCGCGTTGACAAATATAAGCATATTATTATATAATTATATAAAACAAGAGATTAACCAGGAGATTTATGAAGAAATTAGTTAAAGCGGCATCGTTTGCCATACTGGTCATTATCTGCGCGGCACTTCTCGTTGCATGCGCTGACGGCAATAAGGGTAAATCCGGCATAGAAAGTTACACAATAGAGCCTACCACCTATTATGTTGGCGATACATTTGACACGTCGAAAGTAAAGATCACCGCCAACATGAGCGATGAAACGACCAAGGCTGTCGACAGCAACCTTTTCTTTAAAGGTAACGATAAAGAAACACTTAAACTTGACGAGAACAATAATTTTACGGCCGCGGGAGAATACAGCGTAAGCGTATACCTTCTCACCGCCGACGACAGAGAGAACAACAGGTTCTATCTCGGTGAATGGAAACTTATCGTCAAGGCGAAAAAATAACAGAATAGGTTAATAAAGGAAGTTTAGATTTATGCGGATGTCAAAGCTTGTCGGCGAAAGGGTAAAGGAAAACCCGGCCGACGCAACGATTGCCAGCCATGCGCTGCTTGTCAGGGCAGGCTTTATCAAATTAGTGAGCAACGGCATATGGTCTCTGGCGACTCCCGCCAAAAGGATATGCCGCAAGATAGAACAGATTATGCGTGAAGAGCTGGACGCCGTCGACGGCCAGGAAGTATCCTTCCCCGTGGTCATGCCCAAAGAGATGTGGGCGGAGAGCGGAAGATACTACTCGATAGGAAGTGAGATGGTGCGCTTCAAGGACAGAAACGACCGCGACATGGTGCTCGGCATGACCCATGAGGAAGCGTCGGTGCACTTTGTCAGAGACGCAGTCAACAGCTATCAGCAGCTGCCGTTCATGGTCTATCAGTTCCAGACCAAGTTCCGCGATGAGCCAAGATGCCGCGGCGGACTTATAAGGGTCAGAGAATTTATCATGAATGACGCCTACTCCTTCCATACCGACCAGGCGGACCTTGAAAAGTATTACGAAAGGGTATATGACGCTTACCGCAATATCTTCCGCCGAGTGGGCATGAAGAGAATCGTTTCGGTAAAGGCGGACACAGGCATGATGGGCGGAAGTGTGGCGGATGAGTTTATGCTGCTTACCGATGTCGGCGAAGACACCATAGCTATTTGCCCCAAGTGCGGATATAAGGCCAACATGGAAGTCGCCATTACCGACAGAAAGCCGCTTCGTGACGAAGTAAGCGAGGAAGTGAAGGAAGTTTTCACCGCCGACGCCGCAGATATACCGACAGTCGCGAAAATGCTCGGTGTGCCCGAAAGCAAGACCATTAAGGCAGTATGCTACTGTGTCAAGGGAAGCGAAGAGCTTGTGCTGTGCTTTTTAAGGGGCGACCTGGAAATAAACGAAGCGAAGCTCAAAAAAGTTGTGCAAAAGGACATCGCTCCCGCCAACATAACGGCGTCGCGCGAGTTACACGCCGGCAACATCGGCGCATATAAATTAAAGGTAAGTAATACCACCGTAGTTTTCGACAAGTCGCTCGAAAACTGCAACAATATGGTTACCGGCGCCAACAAGCCCGAATATCATCTTTCGGGTATAGATATGGCGAGGGACTTTGAAAACATAAATTACGTGGACGTGGCAAAAGTCGCCGAAGGCGAGGCCTGCCCTGTATGCGGAACGCCCTTAGACCTCGAAAACGGTATCGAGGTCGGAAACATCTTCCAGCTGGGCACCAAGTACACAAAGACTATGGACATGACCGTCTTGGGCCCCGACGGAAAGCCGTTCCACCCTATTATGGGTTGCTACGGCATCGGAATAGGCAGAGCGCTTGCCTCGGTAGCCGAAGAAAGCCACGACGACAAAGGCCTTATGTGGCCGATGTCCATAGCGCCTTGGCATGTATATCTTTGCGCCATCAGAATCGATGACGAAAAAATAAAAACAAAAGCGGAACAACTTTATAAACTTATGGTAAGCTCGGGGATTGAGGTTCTCTTTGATGACAGAGATACCTCGGCTGGCGTCAAGTTCTCCGATTGCGACCTCATGGGAATACCGATAAGAATGGTAATAAGCCCGAGATCGCTCGCAAACGGAGAGGTTGAAATTCAGCTCAGGGACAAATCTTTGCAGGAAAATTGTAAATGCGAGGTTGCAATTGACAGGGTCAGGGAGATCATAAACAGCAAAAAATAACAATAACCTCGCCAAGAAGGTTATCATGAAGAAAAAGCTTATCTTGGGTTTGTTGATTGTCACGATTTTTATCCTGGCGTTCACTCTTACGGGGTGCAACGGTTGGGGTAGTAACGACAAGGACGGAAAAGACCGCGACGGTGACAAAGACCTGACTTGGACGCCCATTGAGGCCCCGATGCCGACCGATGTGTACAACCGATTGCTCAGCGGATTTATGAACGTCGCAACCGATTTTTCGGCAAAGAGTCTTAACAGTTCTCCCGTCCTCGGTGCCGACGCCAAACTTAAGATAGACACCACCGACCTCGATTTGTGGCTTTCTTTCAAAGCGAATTACGACAATAACAACAAGCGCAACGCTATGTTCGCGATTGAGCTTTCCACCAAGGAAGACAGCTTTGACGATGTCGTCCTTGGTCTTTATATGTGCAACGAAGTCATGTACGCGACAATAGGCGATACAAAGTTCAAATATGATATGCCTTTGTCCAAATGGAACAATTTCTTCCCGTTTGACATGGCTCTCGACAATTCCAAATCAATCAATAACGTAGCCGCCTTTATGTACATGGTCCTTGCGGTCAAGGACGACAAGATAAACGGTAAAACCCGCCTCAACGGCATTTACGAGGAGTATAATTACAACTTCAGCCTCGACCTTGCCGGCACCCTTGCCAAGGTGCAGAACTACATCACCAAGACCGAGACCGACGCCGAGCTTGTAGCCAAGATAAACAAGATTTTCGCAAACGTTTTGGGTCTTACCGTCGAACAGATCAAGGAAGGCAGGGTGCCCGAGTCCCAGCTCGACATCGATTTTACTATCTTCAACACAAAGTTGAGTTCCTTAAAGTGCAATATCCAAATTGACCAGTCGGGCGAGAACGCCAACACGCTCTTCAAAGGCGAGGATATCGACATAAAGATAGAGCTTCTCAAGTTCTCCACGTCCAAGTCCAACGTCTCCATTGACTTTGTAAATTCCCAGGAGAAGAAAGACCTGTTTGCCGATTACCTGAGCGGCGACTACGCTTTCAGCATCGCAGTCGACGTGGAAAAGATATTCAGCCAGACCCTCAAAAAGGACTATAACGTCGTGTTGTCGGCAAAGATCTTCCAGCGCGACGCCCTGGACAACTTCCTCTTCCTCGAGTTTTACGACAAACAAACAAAAGCGCTTGAAAAGGCGATGTACGTCTACGACAACGAGTTCTACACGTTTGACTTAGTGGACGGCGCTCTTGCGTGCACCACATACATGCCCCTTGACCTTACCGCAGTCGCTACGGCCGTTTATGAGAACGAGTTCGGCGACTTACCCGAAGAAGGAAGTTTCAACCTCTTTAACACCATTTCCTATGTCATCGGCGTGCTCAAAATCGATGCGGAAGGCTTCCTCTTCAACATAAACGACAAGTTGTTTACCGAGGTGTGGTTCAACTATGACCGCATGCTCGAATACATCGACTCTCTTATGGTGGAGGATATCTTCAGCGAAGACTATCTGCTCGATGATTTCGAGAGCTTTATTCGCGACTACGACACCATTGCGAATTTTGTCTTCGAATCGGAGTTTTTGAGAATGATTACCAACGAAGACGCTCTTATTACCGCCGCGATTGCGCGCATGGAGTCGGCTGATCCCCTTCATACCTTCACACCCGAGGAAGTCGGCGGCGAAGGCGAGCAAGAATAAGAATAATCTGTTATAACAAAAATACGGCAGGCTATTCGCTTGCCGTATTTTTTTATGGGAGAATAAAAATTATTTATCCTGCGAAATAAGATATTCGGCAATCTGCACGGCGTTGGTCGCGGCGCCCTTGCGGATGTTGTCTGCGACAACCCAGATGTTGCAGCCCGAATCAACGGTGTCGTCCAGCCTGATTCTGCCTACGAAAACCTCGTCCTTATCCTCGGCGTATATGGGCATGGGGTACTTGTTGTTGGCGACGTCGTCGACTACAACAATGCCTTTTCCAGCGGCAAGGGTTTCTCTTATACCGTCGATGGTGCAGGGCTTCTTGAATTCCACGTTAATGGACTCGCTGTGACCGTGTCTTACGGGAACGCGCACCGTCGTTGCCGTCACTTTGATGGTATAATCGTTGAGAATCTTCTTGGTCTCGTCTATCATCTTCTGTTCCTCTTTGGTATAGCCCGTGGGAAGGAACACGTCGATGTGGGGAATTACGTTCCGGAAAATAGGATAGGGGAACTTCTGAGTCTCGCCTTCCTTTGCCTCGTTAACAAGATCGTTGTATCCCGCAACGCCCGCTCCGCTTACAGCCTGATAGGTGCTGTATATTACTCTCTTAATGCCGTACTTGTCATAAAGGGGCTTTAATGCGACAACCGCCTGAATGGTCGAGCAGTTGGGGTTTGCGATAATGTTCTTGGGACGGTTAAGAGCAGCCTCGGCGTTTACCTCGGGAACCACGAGGGGAACGAGGGGATCCATACGCCACTGGCTGGAGTTGTCGATAACTATTGTGCCCTGTTGTGCAAAAATGGGGGCAAAGTCACGGGAAGTGCCGCCGCCTGCGCTGAACAGCGCTATATCGATTTTCTTGTCAACGATGTTTTCTTCATTTAGTTCGATGACGACATGGTCTTTGCCCATGAAGTTGATTACCTTGCCCGCGCTCTTTGCGCTTGCATAGAGGTAATAGTTCTCGACGGGAAGATTCCTTTCGCTGAGTACCTGTAAGAACTTGTTTCCTACCATTCCGGTAGCGCCTACTACGGCGATATTGTATTTCTTCATATCCTCTCTCCTGGTAAAGGCAGGTCAGAGTGCCTTTAGTATTATATAGAATAGTATCAAATAATAATTTCGGTGTCAATTAAAACACAGGCGTTGTCCCGAAACACGGTTAAAATCGGTATTGAAATATATAAATAAATGATGTATACTATTTAAGTAATTTTATTAAAAAGGCGGAATTTTTGCTCTAAATGAAGAAACCAAACATTGCGATTGACGAAATGCCCGTAAGGGAAGAGGATAAAATACCTTTTAAAGAGAAACTCGCCTACGGACTGGGCGACTTTTTCGGAGGCGGACAGGCTTCCATGCTGTCACTGCTCCTTCTGTTCTTTTTCACCGATATAATCGGAGTAAACTCCGCTATAGCAGGTACCGCGATACTTATTTCCAAAATTTGGGATGCGATAATCGATCCGTCTTACGGCGTCATTACCGACAACACCCGCTCGCGCCTCGGCCGCCGCCGTCCTTACATAATCGCTGGCGGCGCGCTGATTATCCCCGCAATGGCGATACTCTTTGCGCCGATACAAGGCTTTTCGGACACGGGCAAGGCGGTCTGGATTTGCTTTGCATATCTGTTCTACTGCACCGTTTCCTCGCTGTCGCAGGTTCCGTACAACTCGCTCAGCAGCGACATTTCCGCCGACTACAGAGAGCGCAATAAGGCCAACACCTACAAGCTCATCGTCGACCTTCTTGCCGCGGGCGTATGCTATCTTGTGCCCGCAATGCTTATTTCGGCGTATAAGGAAGGGGAAATTTCCACCAAAGCCTTTACGCTTACGCTGGTATTGGGCATCGGCGCATTGTTCTCCATTCCGTTGGTAATTGCGGGCATAGTCGTCAAAGAGCGCGCTCCCTATGACCGCAACCACAAAGAAAAATTCAGCATAAAAGAGTATCTCGAAACGATAAAGATCAAGTCATTCCGCAGACTTCTTATAATGTACGTCTGCGCCTATATCTGCATGGACGTAATCTCCGCGCTTGCGCTGTACTATACGGGCAATATTTTGAGAGGCGTTACCCTTTTCGGAAAGGAAATGGGCTCGCTGTTCGTCATCGGACCTCTTATGGTGTGCGCAGGGCTTTCGGTACCCTTTGCATATATCTTTATGCGCAAGAAAAGCAAGCAGTTTGCGTACCGCTACGCCATACCGCTCTTTGTCGCCGCAGGAATACTTCTTGCCTGCTATCAGCCCACATGGCCGCCCATACTTGTACCTGTTTTCGCGATTCTCGCGGGACTGGGCTTCGGCGGCTCGCAGGTTATGCCCTGGCTCATCTTCCCCGACACGGTCGACGTTGCCGAGCTTAAGCTCAACAAGCGTCCTTCGGGCAGCATGGGCGGCATAATGACCTTCTGCCGCACCGTGACCACGGCGTTTGCCACCGCAATGGTAAGCTGGGTACTGGAAGGAGCGGGGTATATCGAGTCCACCGCGGGACAAGTAATCGTTCAGCCCGACAGCGTGCTTCTCGCCATAAGGCTGCTTATGATAATCACTATAGTTTTGCTGTTTTCCATAGGATTTATAGCGTCAATGAAATATAAGGTTACCGACAAAAAACTGACGCGTATAAGGTATTTTGCAGACGTCAAAAGAGAGGGAAATTTTGAGGCGCTCAGCGAAGAAGAGAAGAACGAATACGAACGACTCGTCAAAGAGCTTTGCTGAGAAAATCAACCTAAAACAACAAAATTCCTAAGAAATAAGCATTCCCGTCAATTTGATTGACAGGGGTTGGGCTTTTATTCTACTATTAGGAAAAGGGGTTAACTATGGAACAACGCAATAATCGTGTTATTAACGAAATAATGGCGAATTCGTCTTCGTCGATTATTGTTCTTTCCTCGTCGGATTGCGAATATACTTCGTTTTTGAGCGAACTCAGCAACAGGTATCCGACCACTTTCTGGTTCAACGCAAAATACGACAACTCTTTCTCCTTCAGTCTCGAACTCGCTCACAAAGTCATTCGTGACGAGACCATTTTTTTCAAACTCCTTCAGTACAAGTATTGCGATAACGAGAAAATAGACAACATTATTATCAACGTCGTTCTTGACGATATAAAAAAACGTCAGGGCGACTGCCTGCTTGTCTTTGACCATCTCGAGGTCCTGCCCGACAATTTCGATTTTTCGCTCATTGAGCTGCTGATAAGAAACTGCCCCAAAAACCTCAAACTGATTTTCATTACCGAAAAACTTATCGACATAAACTACAACAAGCTCGAAGACCTTGCTCCCAAGATAGTCGACGAGTTTGCTTTGGGCGCGGCAAAGGTCAGGACTACCGACATCGACACAAGGGATCTTACTCCCTCTGACATTCACTTCCTCGCATATGTCAGCGCACTGGACGAAGTGCCCATGGATTTTGCGTCAAGTATCTATCAGAAAGGGGTGGGGGTGCTCCGTTACGCGTCCATTAAGTTCGGAAACCTCGTCACCAATAAGAATAACAACGGCTTTTCGGTCAGCAGGACGTTCCACGACATCATGGCGGAAAAGTCCAAAAATCTCGGGACCTCGCCGTTTACCCGCGACATAATCTTACTTCTTTATGACTACCTCACCCAAAAAGGCAAGCACCTTAACGCGCTTTGCCTCGGGATCGAATACGATAATTTCACTTTTATCAAGAACAGCCTTTCGGTCATCATTAACGAGTGGGGACTATTATACCGCCTGTGGGAAATGGCGAGATATAAATCTTATACTATAAATGATAAGTACGTCACGACCGACTATCCCGAATGCTATTTTTATTCGGCTTTCTGCGACTACGCGCAAGGACGGTGCAAAGAGGCATTGAAGAAAATGGATAAGCTGCTTACCGTCGAAAACCTTTCCACAGTCATGCTTAAGGTAATAGGGTACTACAAAACCAGACTTCTTGCCGCAATGGGAGAGCATTCGAAGGGAGTGGAGTTTGTCACAAGCGTCGTTCCCGACTGCGACCCCGACAATATCGGAGACTTTGACTATCTGCTGTGCGCGCTGCCCAGCCTTATGCACAATCTTGACCTCTCGGTGGAAGTCGAAAAGCTGAAAAAGTGCGAAAGGCTCGTTCAGTGCGAGTCCTGCACACAGTCCTATCTCTATGTCAAGATACTCCAAAGCTTGAGCGAGGCGTTTTTCGACCTCGGAAACTACCGCAAGGCAATCACCCTTGTTCAGAAAATAAAATCACTTTTGCCGTTCTATATCGTTCCGCACAAGATGCTGCAGTATTTCTACTACATGAACGACCTTGTTTACGCCGAAAGGATTGCGCTCACCGCCCTTCAGAAGGCGAAGGAGTACTACATCACGACCGACCTTGCCAGCGTTTATTGTCTGTTGTACAAGATATACGCCTACTGGGGCATGAAAAAGGAAGCTCTACAGTATATAGAAATGGCAATAAACTGCGAGGAATCCAACGATTTTATTAAATACTACGCAATAGCGTTGCGCGTTATCGGCAATGCGCGCTTCTCCAAAAAGGAATTTCCCAAGGACATAGCGATAATTTACGCTCGTCAGTGCGAGCAGACCTTCCCGCGCTATGCGTGCATACTTTACGGCAGCGTAGCGTATTGGTACTGGCACAACAAGCGCAAGGACGAAGCGATATTTTTTGCTAACAAATGCCTCAAGGGTAACGCCCGCACAGGCGTATGGCTGGTTGCTTCGGGCGTTGCGATAAACTATGCAATTGAAGACGAAAGCCAGGACATGAAGCAGATCGTGACGAAATTCTTCTACACCGCCGAACAATACGCCATGGATATGGTGCTTGTCGACTATGACACGCTGTTTTCGGGCATAATAAAATATGCGTACGAGCGCAACTTCGTCACGCCCTATATCGAGAAAATTAACAACCTTATCAAGAACAAGGTGCGCAAAGAAGACACATCGGTAAAAGTGAAGATTCATGCGATGGGCGGCGTGTCTGTGCTTGTCAATGGCAACGAGATTGAGTGGAAGACCAAAAAATCGCGCGAGCTGTTTATGATTTACGCATTGAGGGGCGCGCAGGGGATAGACCGCCTGCAGATTTTCTCCCTGCTCTGGGGCGAATATATCTACGAAAGCGCAATCAACAACCTTAAGACCAACAACAACATCATCCGCAACACGCTGACGAAGTACAACGTCGACTACAGTCTGGAATATAAAAACGGCAAATACGTTCTTTCGCTTGCCAATTTCGAATTCGATTATTTAAAATATCTAAGGTATATTGAAAAGTTCAACGCCGAGACGGTACTCAGCGATAAAATCGGACTCATGCTGGACATAATCGAAATGTACGGAACAGGTTTCGCGCCCGAACTGACCAACGCCGAAATAAAGGAGATTCGCCAGACGACAAAGACCAATCTTTGCATAATGCTGGTGGAGTTTATAAAACTCCTTGTCGACAAGGGCAGGGTAATCGATGCAAACAAGTTTATGACGCACTTAAGCCGTATCGACGACACAGGCAAATATACCGAAATGATAACAGGCTACGAAGAAAGGAAACATGTATGAAAATAAACACCGAATGGGTTAATTATCGCCTGATTGCCACGGGCAACGGCGAAAAACTGGAGCGCTTTGACAAATACACCTTACTGCGCCCCGACCCTCAGGTTATTTGGGAAGCGCCTTACGCGCTGGAAAAAGCCAACGGAATCGCCGCGAGGTATATGAGAAGTTCCTCGGGCGGCGGAAACTGGCGGTATTTTAAAACCGTTCCCGAAAATTTTTACGTCCAATGGCGCAATCTGAAGTTCGAGCTTAAGCTCATGGGTTTTAAGCATACGGGCATTTTTCCCGAACAGGCAGTAAACTGGGCGAGGATGATCGACGTAATAAACGGCGCAAATCGTCCTGTCAGCGTGTTAAATCTCTTTGCCTACACGGGCGGCGCGACTGTCGCATGCTTATCGGCAGGAGCCAGGGTGTGTCACGTCGACGCGGCAAAATCCATGTGCGAAATCGCAAAGAAGAACATTAAGTTAAACAGCCTTGCCGAAACAAACGCCCGCTTTATCGTGGACGATTGCTTAAAGTTTGTGGAGAGGGAAATCCGCCGCGGACACAGGTATGACGCAATAATCATGGACCCGCCGAGTTATGGCAGAGGTCCGGGCGGCGAGGTCTGGAAGATAGAGGACAGTATATTCGACCTCGTCAAGACAACCAAGCAGATAGTCAGCGACAATCCGCTGTTTTACCTTATTAATTCCTACACGACAGGGCTGCAGCCCACGGTTATGAAAAACATACTCGACATTAATTTTGCCGAAATAAAGCACTCTGTCGACGCCGACGAAATCGGCATACAGGGCGAAGACGGCATAGTTCTTCCCTGCGGGTGCTCGGCATTTATGACTTTTTAGTCGGAAACAAATTCGGGTTTTGCGAGAATAGTCTTAAAATTGGTGTAAGTAACCAGCCCCATAAAAGATGAGGGGATCTTCTTGACGTTTTTCCGTAAAGTATAATCAACTTCCACTTTGTCGGAATTTTTTCCTTCGCTGTAATATGCGGCAAGACACGCCGCGCCATATAATGCTTTCTGACTCGGATTGCCTTTAATAATAACGTGGCTTCCGTGATAATTTTTGGTGTGAAGCCACACGTCGTTACTCTCGCCGATTTTGAATGTTACCTCAATATTCTGCATATTGTTTTTACCCGCATATACGTCAAAACCGTCTATAAGGACGTGTATCGGCTGTGAAGGCTTTTGCTTTAATTTTGCGCCTTTCTGCAGTTTTTTAATGCCTCTCAAATTATTAAGTTCCTGCAAAATTTCTTCAAATTCCTGCCTGGTGTCGCAATTCTGAATGGAAACCTCAATATCCTTGAGGTACTCAGCCTGAAAACGAAGTTTTTCCAGCTGCTGTGTTGCTATTTCTTTGGCTCTCTTCAGCTTTGTGTACCTTTTAAAATAGCTTTGCGCGTTCTCGGCAGGGTTGATCAGGGGGTCAAGCGCAATCTCGATCTCTTTATCGTTATAGTAGTCATAGCACTTAAGTGATTCGTCGCCACGCTTTATAAGATATAGATTGGATAAGATAAGTTCACCCTTTTGCTTAAGTTCTTCGCCTCTTTGGCACTCGTCAAGCTTTTCGAGATTATCCTCGATCTTCTTCTGCGTCTTTGTCACAAGACGCTTCAGAGCCTTGTTGAGCTGTTTGGTCTGCTCTTTCTTGCGTTCGATCTTGTCGAAAACGGTATAATAATAGTCGAGACAGGAGTTGAGGGTGGGTAGGTGCATAAATTCTCCCGCAATCGTCTTATAAGGGAAGATATAATAGTCTTTCGGCTCGCCGTCTTTTTTGAGGACGCAGGGCGAAAACGCCGTATTTTCATTTATATTGAAAAATCTTAATATCGCGTCAAAACGATTATCTTCCGACAGCAACTCCTTTGCCGTTTCTTTGCTGATTCCGCTTATATTCTGCATGAGCGCATCGACCGATAATTCGCTGTTTTCGGCAAAAAACTTCTTAAGCTTTTCGGTGTCGTCCAAGCGTATTTTGGTTTGGCTTATTTCGGGATAAGTTATGTTGGGCAGAATGTACCTTGAAATGCTCTGGTCAGGATGAATACGTTTTATCGCGTCGACAATGACATATTTTTCGTCTACAAGGATAATGTTAGAATGCCTGCCCATAAGTTCGGCAATCAACGAAAAGCGCACGCTGTCTTTAAGTTCGTTCCTTGCCTCAAACTCAATTCTGACCACTCTGTCACAGTTCAACAGACCAATCGACACGATATTTCCGCCCGTGAGGTATTTCCTTAAGAGCATGCAAAAGGTGGGCGCCACAAGAGAGTTTTCTTTTTTCTGCGAGGTGAGGTGAATCCTCGGATGAGAGGGGTTTGCGCTGACAACGAGGGTGTGGTTGGCTCCGCCCGAGCGTATGAGCAGGGTGATTTCGTCCTCTTCGGGCTGGCAGATTTTGTCAATTCTTCCTCCCGAAAGCGTTTTATTCAGCTCTCTTGCCACGGCATTAAGCGTGATTACGTCGGCCGGCATTTTTCTCTCCGTCTTGGTTCTGTATTTCTAAATTATTATATCATTAATACTGTTAAATACAAGCGATTAATTGACAATACGTCAAAAATAGTAGATAATAGCGGTATGGCAAAAATTACGGATATTTACAGCGACAGCGTGGTGCGCGGACAAGTGGAGATAGGCGATGAAGTTCTGTCCTTTAACGGCAGACCTTTTGAAGACATCCTCGACTACATTTACGCCGACAGCCTTGACAAAGTGGAAATGCAGGTCAAGGGTAAAGACGGCGAAACACGCGAAGTTGCAGTCAACAAGCGCAGCGATTTTTACTCGTTGGGTCTTGCTTTTGACGAAAGTGTGGAAATCACCCCCAGAGAGTGCAAAAATAACTGCATTTTCTGCTTTGTAAGACAGCTTCCCAAGAATTTACGAAAGACTCTTTACGTCCGTGACGACGACTACAGGCTCTCCATTATCAGCGGCTGTTATATCACCTGCACCAATCTTTCAGAAGGCGACATCGAGAGAATAATAAGCTACAGGCT
>DAOSYK010000009.1:46416-61632 GCA_035381305.1 Clostridia bacterium | reverse complement strand
TTTACCGTGACAATGTGCACGCCCTCGCCCGCTATCGCGTTAAGGTAGGCGGGAAGTGTCGCTACCAGCGTTTTACCTTCGCCCGTCTTCATCTCGGCGATTCTGCCCTGGTGGAGCACTATGCCGCCGATTAATTGAACGTCGAAGTGGCGCATATTCAGCACTCGTTTGCTTGCCTCTCTCACGGCGGCGAAAGCGTCGGGCAAGAGTTCGTCGAGCGTCTTTCCTTTAGAATATTCTTCTCTGAAAATTTCGGTCTGAGCTTTCAGTTCGGCGTCGCTCATCGCCGCGTACTTTTCTTCCAGCGCGTTTATCTGAGCGGCTTTCGCTTTGAGCTTTTCAAGTTGCCTCTTCTTCTCTCTGCGAAACAGAAAATCCACTAAACCCATTAATTCACCTCAAAAAAAATTATATTACTAAGTATATCATAGATTATTACAATAAAACAAGGATTTTAACGGCAGGGAAAGGTCGAAATATCGTATAAATGCAAAAAAGCCCTGAAAAAACTCCAGAGCCCTTTTGCTTATGATAAGGGGGAAAATTATGAGCACGTTTTCTTGCTCAGGCAAATTGTCTTAATTTTTAGACTTTTTCCTTTCGCACCTATATCATACCCCATTAATTGCAACTTGTCAAACGCTTCTCGACCCCGAAAAATGTAAAAAAATGGTAAATATTACATAGGATGAACTCTCGTCACATAAAATTTAACAATCCTATCTGAGGTGAACGATGAAGAAAAAAATAATCCTTACCCTTCTCGTTGTTTTATTGGCTCTTACTTTGTTTGCGTGCAAAGATAAAAACGTCGATAAAACAAGCGATATTCGCTACAAAATCAACCTTTCCGAGGGCAGCGACAACACATTTTCCTGCGCTCAGACCACGACGATAAAAAACGTCTATGCGAGCGGCCTTGACAATCTCGTCTTCAACCTTTACGCCAACGCCTACTCCGAAGAGGCGGTAAACAAGGCTTACACCGAAAAACTGACCTCTTACGGCGGAATAAAAATCCTCACGGTCTCGGTAAACGGCGAAAAGGCGACATACAACGTAGAAGGCGACGGGAGTTTCCTTTCCGTAGCAATACCCGAGACGGCGTTAAACAAGGAAATCACGGTCGATCTCAATTACACCCTGACTCTGCCTGTCTGCAATCTCAGAATGGGCGTAAACGGCGATCTTGTAAAGCTGACCAGCTTCTATCCTCAGCTTGCGGTGTTTGAGAACGGCAGTTTCCGACGCGACGTATACACGACGAAGGGGGATCCGTTCTTCAGCGACGTCGCCGACTACGAAGTGACAATCACCGCCGGCAGAGAGTATATGATAGCCTCAAGCGGCAGCGAGGCAGTTTCCGAGTCCACACTCGGCGAGACGACACAGACCAGAAAGTATAACGCAACGCTCATAAGAGACTTTGCGCTTATCCTTGACAAAAACCTCTCCAAAGCTTCCGCGACCGTCGGCAACACCGAAGTTATGTACTACTACTATGAGGACGAAAAGCCGCAGGACACATTAAAGTACGCCGTGGACGCCGTTGAGGTTTTCAGCGAGAAGTTCGGGACTTATCCGTATGAGACACTCAGCGTAGTTATGACCGACTTTGCCGACGCAGGCATGGAGTTTGGCCGTCTTGTGTTCATCGCCGACGATATCAGCGACCTTGAGGACACGATAGTTCACGAAATCGCCCACCAGTGGTGGTACGGCATGGTCGGAAACGACAGCATAAACGAAGCCTTCCTCGACGAAGGGCTTGCCACCTTCTCCACCCTCTACTACTACAAACAGATTTACGGGCAGGAGAAGTACAAGAAGAAATTCAAGGAAGTCGCCGACAGCTACATTCTCTACGAAAGGATACAAGATATGCGCAACACAGGCGCCGACCTCTCCATAAACAAGAGCATCTACGACTTTACCGACTACCAGTACGATATGCTGGTCTACAAGAAAGGCGCGATGATGTTTGCAAGCCTTATGGAGACCATGGGCGAGGAGAAATTCACAAAAGCGCTGTGCACCTACGTCAAGGACAACCGCTATTGCATAGCCGCAACCGAAGACCTCATAAAAGCCTTGAGCGGCGCGTACGGGGCGGACATAAGCGGCTACGTCAACGGCTGGCTGGGAAGTCAGATAAAGGTGACAATGCTATCGGCGTAAAACAAATCCCCCGAGAAAGCAGAAGTTTTCTTGCGGGTACCCCCGAAGCATTATCCCCCAAGAAAGCCGAAACCTGAAAACAGCGGTTTTTTTGGGAAAGTCAATATACAAAACGGGGCGGCACTTCGGTGCCGCCCCTGTAGGTTATTTAAACTTTATTTTCCCTGCAAAGATGTCGGAAAGCAGTACCCTGTTTTTACTCACGGGGTTGTCCTCTTCCCGCTTTTCGTCGATAACAAAGTTGTATTCCTCACCCAGTTCTTCTTTGACAAGTTTCTGCAAAACGGGGTTGTAACGAGGCTTGCGCAATAGTTCGAGCGTAATTTTGTCCTTTGCCAAAGCAATAAGGGTATTGTCGGAAATCCTGACGTCATCGATACTCTCCGCCGCCTGGCGGAGGAGCATTTCGTTCAGGTCGGCAAGTTTAACTATAATCTTGCTCCATGTTTCGTGGGCAAGAAAACCGTTGTCCTCTTCTTCCTCATTTTCTTCAAACACCGTCTTTTCCTCGGTCGCCTCGCTGATTTCCTCGAGCAGCTTCTCAACGTCGGGCTTGGGGGCTTCGGCTATTTCGGCTTTTTGCTCAACCGCGGCGGGCTTTTCTTCCTTGATTCCGACTTTTTCGACCACTTTGGCAATTCCCTCTTCCTCAAGCTTCTTGAGGCGGGTTTCCAGCTCCTTAATGCGGCTTACAAGTCCTTCCGTATTGATTTCGGTGACAAGCTCGCACGCCCTGACGATATTCGCTACCAAAAGTATTCCGGGCTGAGTGGAGTACCGTAACGCCGTCTCCATGCCCGCCATAATGTCCATAGCGCGCGCTATGCGGTAATTTGTGTGGTCTTTGCCCGCTTCGAAAAGCTTTTTCTTTCTGTCCTCGCCGATCGCGTCATTTACCGCGGCGGGGGCGTTTTTGACTTCGATCACATCGGTAAAGTAATTGGCAAGGTCGCGGGCGATGGTGTTTCTGCCTGCCTTAAGGAGGCTCTGCGCCGTCTCCAATGCGGTCTTGACGTCGCCGTCGAGTATTGCTCTGCCCAAGTTGTTCAAGGTGTCAAAATTTGTCGCGCCCAGAATTTCCAGCGTGTCGGCATAGCCTATATGCTTTCCGCAGTAGCTGAGGCACATATCGGCAAGGCTTAATGTATCCCTCACGCTCCCTTCGCCCTGGACTGCAATTTGCTTAAGCGCGTCAAGGTCGTAAGTGACGCCGATTTCGTCAAAAATCTTCTTCAGCAGCCCCGCGAGGATGTCCACGCTTACAAGGCGGAAGTCAAAGCGCATACAGCGCGACAAAATGGTCTGGGGAAGCTTCTGCACCTCGGTGGTCGCAAGAATGAAAATGACGTGTTCGGGCGGCTCTTCGAGGGTCTTTAAGAAGGCGTTGAACGCCGAGCTTGAGAGCATGTGAACTTCGTCGATTATATATACCTTATATTTTCCGTAAGTAGGGCGGTACTGAACGTTTTCGCGTAAGTCTCTTATTTCGTCAACGCCGTTGTTGCTTGCGGCGTCAATCTCAAAAATGTCTATACTCTCGGTAATTTCGAGTGCCTTGCATACCGAACACACTCCGCAGGGCGAGCCGTTCTTCGGGCTTAAGCAGTTTACCGCGCGCGCAAAAATCTTGGCGCAGGTCGTCTTGCCTGTGCCGCGCGTGCCCGTGAAAAGATACGCGTGGCTTATCCTGCCCGACTCAATCTGGTTTGTAAGCGTCTTTACGATGTGGTCCTGCCCGACTACCTTGTCAAATGTGTCGGGGCGGAACCGCCTGTACAGTGAAACATAACTCATAAAATTACCCCAAAAACCGCGGTTTTCGCGGGCCCGTTTTTGTTGTCAAAAGAAATGAAGATTTTCCGTGGACCCTTGATTTGCAGATTTTTGGACCTTTATTCTGATTTTATATTAGTATAGAATAATTTTCGTCGGAATGCA
Source organism: Clostridia bacterium (assembly GCA_035381305.1). Taxonomy (GTDB): domain Bacteria; phylum Bacillota; class Clostridia; order Christensenellales; family DTU072; genus CAG-1782. The sequence continues at coordinate 57,516 of DAOSYK010000009.1, read as the reverse complement.
ATATTTTTATGCCTCGGGGTATCTTACCTTGATATGAATATTCCTCTCCCCATACGGGAATAATCAGCTTAAATAAAATACCTATAAAGGAGAGCACGATATGGCAACAAATGTGAAAACCGACCCTACAATGAATATCACAAGCCAGGGAAACAAATGCGCGAGAGAAAAATTCGGCTCGCCGTATGAGACCGAAGCGCCCGCGCCCCGCCCTGCCGCCAAACCGGCGCTGTACCGTTGCAGCGTGTGCGGAGTAGTTCATGAAGGAGGCGAAAACCCGCCCAAAAACTGTCTCAAATGCGACAATGACAGATTTTACAGGGTAAGATAACCCTCTGCAGAAGACAAAAAGTCATTATCCTCCTCTATTCAAAAGCCCCGCATTTTATGCGGGGCTTTACCGTTTGCTCCCAAAAAATCGCTGATTTGGGAGATTAATATTATCGGTGGCGGTCTCCTGAAAACAGCTGATTTTCGGGGAACAAAAAAGGGCAATCGGTCGATTGCCCTTTTCCCTTTTGGCGCGTTGTTATATTTCTTCCGTCACAGCCGTCTCGTTTTCAGCCGCTTCCGGGGCAGCCTCAACTACGGGATTTTTCGGATGCTTTTTCAGATAACGCCATGCAAAATATATCGGTATAAAGGTCAGAGCCGCCACCGCCGCCGCTACGTAGAAAAGCTCTTTCGACGCGGTGAAGCCGGGTACGCCCACTCCTTCATAGAAAAGCGTAATGGGCTTGCCGAGGGCCTTGATTACGGGATTTGCTATAGCGGGACCCAATACCATGGGTATGCACACATAGAAGAACAATCTCACGCCCTCAAGCTGTCCGCGCTGGCTCTCGGGGTACAGGTTTTTGCACCACATCATAAGCGTCTGATAGATGACCATGTAGCCGCCGCCCACAAAGATGACCGAAAGCGCGATCATAAACTTGTTGATAAAGTCGCCGTCGCCCACGTAGTGGGAAACCACAAGGAGCAAAAGCCCGATTATATTTCCCGCAAGCGCAAAGCACAGCACGGGGATATATTTTTGCTTGTTGATAAACTTAATCGCAATAAAGGTAAAGGGTATCGCGATAATAAGCCCGATGCCCAGGAGTATTCCCGCCATGGACTCGTCGTAGTTGCGGGTGTAGATAAAGTAGTTGAGAAGGTGCGGGAAGTAGACGTTGAAGCTTATGAAGAACACTGCGAATATGCAGAGTACTATGAGCAGCATCTTGTTCTTCGCAAGGAGTTTGAAGTTGAACGCCTCGCCGAACTGACTCCAAAAACCCTTCGGGTTTACCGCGGGCTTAAGGGTGGGCGAGTCCTTTAACGTGAACAGGCAGTAAATACCGATAAATACCACAAAGCCGCCCATTATGACAAAGAACCAGAAGTAATCGAGCGCCTTTATTATCGCGCCGCCGAGAAGCGACCCTGCGATTGTCGCGACGACGGGCTGAACGGCTACCGCCGCGCCCAAAGAGCCGCGGTTGCTTTCGTTTGTAATGTCGGTTGTCCACGGGTTAAAGCCGGCGTCGTTACCGAGTGAGCCGCAGAAGGACATTATCGCGTCGGCAAAGACCACGATAACCGCCATAGCGGTGATATTGTTGAGCGGTATAAACTCTGTCGCGCCGAACACGATTGTGAACAAGCCCCACAGGATATAGCCGATTACGATAAACGGTTTGCGCCTGCCCGCTCTGTCGCTGGCAGTACCCGAAATGAACGTCGAGAGCGTGCTTACGACCGCGCTCACACCCACCATCCAGCTGATAATGCTGGGATCGGGCGCAATCTTTGCGTAAACGAAGGTGTTGAACCACTGATTTTCAATGTTCCAGCACAGTTGTCCCGCAAGTCCCGCAACCCAGATGATTATCCAGTTGCGCAATCCGATTTTGGATTTTTTGGTTTCTTCCATACTATTCCCCCTTTTCCACCGTCGACGCGGCAACATCGGCGGCAGTATCTTCACCATTTGCCGCAGCGGCTCCCGCCAAAACGGCTTCTTCGTCCGAAGCATAACTCTCTTCGGGCTCTTTCTTTCTTCTCATTATGACAAATTTATTCATGACGAAGGTAATGCAGAACGCTACAAACGAGCCGATGAGCTTGCTTATATACTGGCAGATCGTGACGTTGGAAATTACCTTGGAAAAGGCTGTCGTGAGCACCGAGCCGAGGTAGGTGTTGAGGACGATGATTCCGCACACCATAATAGCGTACATAACCGCAGAAAAGACAATGTTGTTGTTGGCGTTGAAGGTCTTTTTGCGATTGATTACAAAGCTCGTTATCTGGGCAAGAACGTTACTTATCAGAAACGCGATAAACGCGCCCGTTCCGCCGTCCGCCGCGGAGTATCGGAACACAAACCAGTCCATGGGCTGATTTACGCTCTTTAAGCACAAAACGAGTATGGTGAAGGACGCGTATTCGACGACAAACGCCACCATGCTGAAAATCATAAACTTGATAAGTTGGAAAATGCTCTCGTGGGTCTGAAGAAAATTCTTAATTTCGGCTATCATAACAGCTCCCGAATGATAAATTTTATACAAAAAGTATAAGTCTTTTATGCCTGCTCGTCAATACCCTTGATTTCGGGGAAATGGGCTATTCTCAATAAGGTAGAGCCGTAAGGAACGAGGGTCAGAACGGTCTCTGCACCGACGTAAAACACCTCGGGGACCCTGCCCGCCTGATTTTTCTCTTCCTTCCAGCAGGGTATTTCGTAGCCCTTGATTTTGAAGCTCACGCAGGGCGTGGAAAACGGCTCGGGGCAGATGTCCTTCTCCACCACGGTAAAGCCCGCTCCGTCGTCGGGCGCGTAATTCCACTTTGCGTCGGTGCTCATTTCACGGTCGGAAAATCTGTTGCCCTCTTCCTTCATCGTCACGGACGCAGGAACGGGCAACGCAAGCAGGAGATTGCCGTAATAGTATGACACCGAATTGTCGGCGTTCTTCTTTTTCACTATGTCGAAGTCGTAGCTCAGCTTTATCTTCTCGCCCTCTTTGGCGGCGATTTCGGCGTATTGCCCTGTATGCTTTATAAAGTTGAGAAATATGCTTTTGGCGTTTTCGGGTATCCTTATACGAAGTTTCGGATTCCCTTTCTTGATATTAATAATCGCCGTGTTGCGGAAGGGATAGTCCGAAATTATCTCTACCGAAACGTCGTTGCCATTGAGTTTTGTATTGATTTCCATGGGAGAGGGACACAGCAGGCTCAGCGTATCCTCTCCCGACTTAAACGCAAGGTGCTCGCAAAACTTTGGAAAACCTTGATGCATATTGCTTAAGCAGCAGGCGTAATTTGGCTTCAGCCCGTAGATGTTTGCCTTGTTGTAGCTGTCGTACCACGAGCGGCGGGCGGTCGTAGCCGAAATCTGATTGACCTGCTGGACGTACTGATGGGCGCACATATCCTTGGTAAACGTCGCGGGGAATGTGGAAAAGCAAAGAAGTTCCAGCAAGTCGGCCCACTCGTTGTCCGAGGTGTTCTCGTACAGCTTTTCGGCGCTGAACATTGCTTCCGCCACCGTGCAGAGTTCTATACCCTGTGTGGGGTACGGTCCGCTCAGGTGCTCGTCGCAGGTATAAAGTCCCGCGGCGGTGCCGTGGCTCATCATCAGGCGGCGATAGCCTTCCTTCGCCTGACCATAAAGACCCTTCTCGCCGATAAAACTTCCCTTTAAGGCGGGATACTTTAACGCCATAGCGATATTTACGCCGTGGGTCAGATGGTAAAAACGGTTGAATTTGTGATTGTTGCGTTTTATTATCCTCTCGCGCTTCATGGGCTTCAGGCCGAGGATATTGGAGACAAAGTCGCGCCCGTAAAAGAGCACTTTCCGCACATTGAACGCGCCCTTTCCGATATAGTGTTCGGACGGCTCGGTATAGGGGAAATTTTCAAAAACCTCGCCCCAGTCCATACTTTGGGCGATTATTTTTTTGCCAAGCTCGATTAAAAAGCCTTTTCGGGTCATGCCGTAGAGCCAGTCGATACCGATGAGCTCTTCCAACCCGCGCGCGTTTGCCCACGAATAAAGGGGGTGGCGCTCGATGTGGCGCAGCATATAGGAGTAATATTTCAGAAGGAAAGGAATTACTCTCTCGTCTCCCGTCGCCTCATAGTAAGACGGGAGCATTTTGGTGACGACCATACGCGGCCACCAGTCGAGATTATGTTTGGGTCCGAAAAATCCCTCGGCATTTTGCGAGGAAATGATACTATCAATCCATTTTTGTGCTTTTTGTTTGAGGAAAACGTCGTCGAGAAGGAATGCGAGGGGCACAAGTCCGTCGAGATAATACGGTCCCCTCTCCCAGGATTCGCCTTTTCCGCCCAGCCAAGCCGAGTTTTCGCCGAGGTCATCAAAGAGTTCAGTGACATGCCCCGAAAGGCCTTCTGCCTGGACTTTGAGCTGATTCAGCAGCCACCCCTTTGGCTTAATCTCGCCCAACGGTAATTTCTTCAGTTCTCCGTTCAGCATATGCCTCCGAAAAAGCGCTTTATTTATATTCTATTATAGCATACGGGAACCTGAATTTACAATACAAGAACCCAAAAAAACACCTCGGAATCTGCGGTTTTTGGGGAACGGTGAAATATGCCCCAAAAAATCCTTGGTTTTTCGGGTAGCCACGATTTTGCCCCAAAAAATCCTTGGTTTTTCCGGTAGCCTCGACAGAGCGCGGGCATTGTCGCCGCATATAATCAAAAGCCTCGCAAAAAAATGCGAGGCTTTTCCTTGTCTATGGGACTTTCCTAAATACCCATGGCGGTTTTTTCTCGGAATTAATCAGATTTTCTCAAAATCCGCCGCCCCATGCTTACAAATCGGACAGATAAAGTCCGCGGGAAGCGGTTCTCCCTCGTAGATATAGCCGCATATCTTGCAGCGGTAGCCTTTCTTCTCTGTCTTAACGGGCGCGGGTTTGATATGCTTAAAGTAGTAGTCGTAAGTTACCGACGGCTTGTCGGTGAGGATGACTGCGTCGGTGACGTCTGCGATAAACATAATGTGCGTGCCCACATCATACGTCGCGATAACTTTACCCGACACATAGCTGTTGGCGTATCGGGCGCAGTAAGCAATGCCGTTTTCGCCGCGTTTAATGTCGGCTTCGTCAAATTTGTCGGCATTTCTTCCCGACTGATAACCGAACTTTTTGAACACCTCAAAAGGCGTGTCCTCGGTCAGCATGGAGACGTTGAATTCCCCTGTGCGAAGAAGTATTTCGGTAGAATAGTTCTGCTTGCTTAAGCAGACCGAAAGCCTGTTGGGCGTATTTGTGACCTGAACGGCGGTGTTTATGATGCAGCCGTTGTCCTTGTCCCCGTCTCTTACCGACAAAATGTAAAGTCCGTAGCTTATTCTGAATAGTGCGTTAACATCCATATCTGTTTCTCCAAAATTATGATTGTGCTGTTTTTTGTCACCCCTTGGGCTTTCTACCCGTTTTGCTTTGCAAAATGGGGCTATATCTTATAAATTCTACATTCATAAGGTTTTAATATGTTTTCCTTATTGTCGTAGTTTCCGATAAGCAGTTCCGCCTTGTTCAGGTCGATGCGGGCGGGAGCTTTGAGCATAGTATTGCCCTCGCTCATGTTGATGATAACAAAAATCTTTTCGCCTTCAAACCTCTTTTCGCACACAAAGAGCTTCTTGTCGCTCTTATAGTACAGGTGGAAACTTCCCGCAACGAGCGACTTGTACTGTTTTCTTAAAGCAATCAGCTTTTTGTAGAAATTGAGCAGGCTTTCGGGGTCGCTTAAGGCGTTTTCGACGTTGACCTCGGTGTAATTCGGATTAATGGCAAACCACGGCTTTTCTCCGTCGGTAAAGCCCGCGTTCTTCCCTGCGCTCCACTGCACGGGCGTTCTTGCATTGTCACGGGCGGCGTATTTCGCCTTTTTGAGAATGGTCTCGTGCTTTAAGCCCAAGCCCTTAAGCAGGTTATAAAACGCAAAGGTGTTTACGTCCACAAAGTCCGACATTTCCTTGAAGGGATAGTTGAGCATGCCGATTTCCTGACCCTGATAGATAAAAGGCGTGCCCGACTGGCAAAGGAGCAGGCAGGCGAGAGCCTTTCCGCTCTCTGTGCGGAACTTTTCGCTGCCGTAGCGGGAAATTATCCTGGGCTGGTCGTGATTTTCAAGATAGATTGCGTTCCACGCCTTGCCGTAGAGCTTGGTCTGCCAGTTGTTTAGTATTTTTTTGAGCTGAACAAGGCTGAACGGCTTTCTGAACCAGTTTATGATTACCGAGTCGCACGCCATGTGCTGGAAGTGGAACATCATGTCGAGTTCCTTTCCCTTTCCCTCGGTGACATAGCGAAGCGCGACGCGTGGGTTGATCATGGGAGCTTCGCCCACGTTCATACCGCCGTACTCCTCGAGCACCTCGCGGAACTCGGTAAGGTACTTGTGAATGTTGGGTCCGTTTACGTAGTGCTCCATACCGCGCGCGGTGGGCAGCGGAAAGCCGTTGGGCAAGCCTTCGCGCTTGCTGATAAAGGTTATGACGTCCTCACGGAAGCCGTCTACGCCCATTTCGAGGTAAAAGCGCATGATGTTTTTGACTTCTTCACGCACTTTGGGGTTGTCCATATTGAGGTCGGGCTGTTCGACTGCAAAAAGGTGGAGATAGTACTCCCCTCTCACTTCGTCGAATTCCCACCCCTCTCCGGGAAAGGTGCTGTTCCAGTTGTTGGGCGGGCGTTTGCCGTCCTTGCCTTTCCCTTTTCGCCAGATATAGTAGTCATTATAGGGATTGTCGTCCCCGCCTTTGCGGCTTTCGAGAAACCACTTATGCTGATTGGAAGTGTGGTTGATGACAAGGTCCATTATTACCTTCATGCCTAAGGAATGCGCCTTGTCGAGCACTGCCTTAAATTCGTCCATTGTGCCGTATTCGGGCGCAATCGCGTAGTAATCGGCAATGTCGTAGCCGTAGTCTTTTTGCGGCGAGGCGTAAAGGGGACTGAACCATATCGCGTCGACACCGAGGCTCTTAATGTAGTCGAGCTTTTCGTAAATACCCTTAAGGTCTCCGATTCCGTCGCCGTTGCCGTCCTTAAACGAGCGCGGCCACACCTGATAGACTACCGCATTTTTCCACCATTCTCTGTTTACCTGTTTTTCAGCCATAAATATGCATTCTCCATTACTTTTGATGTATTTTTATGTTTGGGAAGCAGCTGGAAGCAGTGGGCATCCCCTTTTTCCGCCGCATAATAAGCAGTGTAATCGATATTGAGATTTTTGAGTTTTTCTTCGAGTAGTTCCCCTTGTCCGCCCACAAACGCGTCTACCTTGGACGCCATTATAAAGCTGGGCGGAAACTTCTCGTTGACAAAGTCGAGAAGATTGGTGTACTCGAAGAGTACAAAGTCCTTAAGGTTGGAAAAGTCGCTTTTTACCTTGTATCCGAACAATGCGCTTCCCACCTCTTTGGCTATGCCGAACGGCGTTTTCTTGGCGACGATGACTTCCAACGAGTACGCGCCGCAAAAGCCCATAAAGCCCGAAATGCTGACGTCAAGGCGGGGTAAATTAAGCCCTTGGCGGAAACTCTCGTTTGTCTGAGCAATAATCGCGCTCATCGCATAAAACGCGCCCGCAGAGTCGCCCGTTATGATAATTTTGCTTAGGTCAAGCTTGAATTGCCTTTGAAGATGCGGCAAAAAGTTTAGCGCGTTTATTACGTCCTCGCACGCCGCCGGGAACTTAAACGCAGGGGCAAGGCGGTAATTTACGTTCCAGACAAAGTATCCTTGTCTTGCAAATTTGCAGCACCATGCCGCGCGGTGGCGTTTGTCGCCCCTCACGAATCCTCCGCCGTGGACGTTGACGAGCACAGGATAGGACGCGCCGCCCTCTTTGTAAAAAGCGTCGCCCTTTGTGTAACCGAAACGGTCGTCATAAGAAATATCTTTCATTACCGTAACGTCGGGAAACTTCTCGAAGTTTCTCGGGTAATGCATAAATAGATCGCTTGCCTTGAAAAAAACGCTTGCTCTGTTCATCTTTCTTTCTCCCTTTATATGGATAATGGTACCATACAAATACACCTTTTGCAATACGGACTCAATTTTTTTGACATAAAAAGCCTTGTAATTCTTGCGTCTCATTGACGGGTATTATATAATGTATATTGTCGTTTTTCGACAATTTGTTTTAGAGGTATTACTTATGGAAAGATTAGTAGGAACAATTTCACGAGGAATCAGAGCGCCGATAATCCGTCAGGGCGACGACATTGTCAAAATCGTTGTCGACAGCGTGCTTGCCGTGGCAAAGAGCGAAAGCTTTGCTTTGCGCGATAAGGACGTGGTGGCGGTTACCGAAGCTGTTGTCGCAAGAGCACAGGGAAACTATGCGACCGTTGACGACATCGCTTACGACGTGAAGAGCAAATTCGGCGATAACACCATCGGAGTTATCTTTCCCATTCTCAGCCGTAACCGCTTTGCTATCTGCTTAAGGGGCATCGCCAAGGGCGCGAAGAAAATCGTGCTCATGCTCAGCTACCCCTCCGACGAAGTGGGCAATCATATTGTCGACCTCGACACGCTCGACGAAAAGGGCGTCAATCCATGGTCGGACATACTCGACGAAAAACGCTTCCGCGAGCTTTTCGGCTACCGCAAGCACACCTTCACGGGCGTTGATTACATCGACTACTACAAAAACCTTATCGAAGAAGAAGGCTGCGAGGCCGAGGTCATATTTGCCAACGACTGCCGCGCCATCCTCGCCCATACAAATTACGTACTCAACTGTGACATTCACACCCGCGCCCGCACAAAACGCCTCTTAAAGGCCAAAGGCGCGACCGTGTACTCCCTTGACGATATTCTCACCGCGTCGGTCAACGGCAGCGGTTATAACGAAAATTACGGCCTTCTCGGCTCCAACAAGGCTACCGAGGACAAAGTAAAGCTCTTCCCGCGTGACTGCCAGCGTGTAGTCGACGGCATTCAGAAAGAAATCCTCGAAAAGACCGGCGCCCGTGTTGAAGCCATGGTCTACGGCGACGGCGCGTTCAAAGACCCCGTGGGCAAAATCTGGGAGCTTGCCGACCCCGTGGTATCCCCCGCCTACACCGCAGGCCTTGAAGGTCAGCCCAACGAGGCAAAACTCAAGTACCTCGCCGACAACGACTTCAAGGACCTTTCGGGCGAAGAACTCAAGAAAGCCATAAGCGACTATATCCGCCACAAGGACGCCGACCTCTACGGTCAGATGGTCTCCCAGGGCACAACCCCGAGACGCCTCACCGACCTCATCGGCTCCCTTTGCGACCTCACCAGCGGCTCGGGCGACAAGGGCACTCCCATAATCCTTGTTCAGGGCTATTTCGATAACTATACGAAGTAAAATCAAATACTAAATAAACATAAAGGGCTTCCGGATCGGAAGCCCTTTTTCATCGTTTGTAAGAATATATTTTCGTGCAAGCGGCTATGCGTCTTTTATCATTTTGCCTGTTTTTGCGTTTTTTATCTCAAAAAGCCAAATAATAAGAGCCGGCTTTTGCCGGCTCTTAATCAGTGTTTGACCCTTATTCCCACTCTATAGTCGCCGTGGGTTTTCTGGAAAGGTCGTAGCAGACGCGGTTTACGCCCTTGACCTCGCTCATTATGCGCTGAGCAACTCTATCGAGGAAATCCCAGTCGAAGTGCTCGATCGTCGCCGTCATGGCGTCCACGGTATTGACCGCTCTGATTATTACCGGCCACTCGTAGTTTCTTGCGTTGTCTCTGACGCCCACCGACTTAAAGTCGGGTATGAGTGTGAAGTACTGCCACACCTTGCCCGCAAGACCTGCGTTTTCAAATTCCTCGCGAAGTATGGCGTCCGATTCGCGCACAGCTTCCAGTCTGTCGCGGGTAATTGCGCCAAGGCATCTTACGCCGAGTCCGGGACCGGGGAAGGGCTGACGGTAGACCATGCTGTCGGGAAGTCCGAGGGCTTTTCCGCACGCTCTGACTTCGTCCTTGAAAAGGTATTTAATAGGCTCTACAAGCTCAAATCTGAGGTCGTCGGGAAGTCCGCCCACGTTGTGGTGAGCTTTTACCGCCTTGCCGAGCTTTGTGCCGCTCTCGACGATGTCGGGATAAATTGTGCCCTGCGCAAGGAACTCAATGCCGTCCAGCTTTCTCGCCTCTTCTTCAAACACCCTTATAAACTCGGCGCCGATAATCTTGCGCTTCTGTTCGGGGTCGGTGACATCGGCAAGTTTGTCGAGAAATCTGTCCACTGCGTCTACGTAGATGAGTTTTGCGCCCAGCTGCTCGCCGAACACCTTTACCACCTGCTCCGACTCGCCTTTGCGAAGCAAGCCGTGATTTACGTGCACGCACACCACCTGCCGACCGACAGCCTTGACAAGGAGTGCCGCAACAACCGAGCTGTCCACGCCGCCGCTTAGGGCAAGAAGAACTTTCTTATCGCCGATTTGTTTACGGAGAAGCTCCACCTGGTCCTCGATAAAGTTACGCATATTCCAGTTCTTTTCGCATTTGCAGGAGTCAAAGAGGAATTTTGAAAGGCACCCGAGGTCGGGGCACATTGCCTTTCTGAATTTAACCGCGACAACGGGCAAACCGATATCGTATATGCCGTGGTCGATGTCTATATGCTCATAATCGCCCGCTTTTCCGTTAAGGATAACGCCCTTAAGGTTGGGGAGTGCTTTAAGCGCTTCCGCCTTGATGTCGTAAGGGTAAATCTCGCTGTAAACGCCCAATGCCCTTATGTCTCTTGCCAGTTCGGAATTCTTTTCGCTGCCAAGGTCTATGACGGCGATCATGTCTTGTTTCATAAAAAATACCTCAAACAATATAAAAGTTACTTATAATTATATAATTTATGGGGTTTCATTGTCAATTTGACGGGACTGTATTTGTGTAAAAAAAGTAAAAACAAATTTTGAGGGCGATTAATGTTGCCAAATGTATAAAATTGAATTATAATTTTATAAGCACTTTTAAAGCCCCCATAAATCCGAAGGATTTTCGGGAAAAATCCACCGAATACACACCCCTTTTGCGTGCAACGGGGAATCCCCGAAAATTTACCGAT
>DAOSYK010000009.1:0-46316 GCA_035381305.1 Clostridia bacterium | reverse complement strand
TTTTGGGGCTATACTACGGGGTCCCCAAAAAATGAAAGATTTTTTGGGGCTATACTACGGGGTCCCCAAAAAATGAAAGATTTTTTGGGGCTATACATAAGGAGATAAAATGGTAATCACCGACATTCTGGAACAAAACGCGCGCCTGTATCCCGACGATGTGGCGCTTGTCGAGGTAAATCCCGAAGAGAACGTCAAAAAGAACATCACCTGGAAGGACTATGAGCTGGTGCCCACCTTCCGCAATGTTTGCCCGAGAAAGGAAATCACCTGGCAGATTTTCGAGCATAAAGCCAACCGTTTTGCCAATTTCCTCTTAAGCCGCGGCGTCAAAAAGGGCGACAGGGTCGCGATTCTCCTGATGAACAGCCTTGAGTGGCTGCCCATATATTTCGGAATATTAAAGACGGGCGCGCTCGCTGTCCCGCTCAACTACAGATACACCACCGAAGAAATCGAATACTGCTTCAACTATTCCGACGCAAGCGTGCTCATTTTCGGCTCGGAATTTATAAGCAGGGTGGAGCCGCTCGTAAACGGCAGACTTCCCAAAATTCACACCGCGCTCTACGTGGGCGCCGACTGCCCGATGTACGCCGAGAGCTATTACCTCGCGACCGCCGACTGCTCGGTTTTGGCGCCCGCAATCGCGCTCGACCCCGACGACGACGCGGCGATATACTACTCCTCGGGCACGACGGGCTTTCCCAAAGCCATTCTTCACACCCACAAAAGCCTTATGTGCGCGTGCGTTACCGAAAACAACAACCACCGCCAGACCAAGGAAGACAGTTTCCTCTGCATTCCCCCGCTTTACCATACGGGAGCGAAAATGCACTGGTTCGGCTCCTTCCTCGTGGGCGGCAAGGGCGTAATACTTCGCGGCGTAAAGCCGAAATGGATACTGGAAGCGGTATCGAAGGAGCAAATCACTATCGTGTGGCTCCTTGTGCCGTGGGCGCAGGATATACTTGACGCAATAGACAGCGGCGAAATCAACCTTGCCGACTACAAGCTCGACCAGTGGAGACTGATGCACATCGGCGCGCAGCCTGTGCCCCCCTCTCTTATCAAGAGGTGGAAAGAGCACTTCCCCAACCATCTTTACGATACAAATTACGGCCTTTCGGAGTCCATCGGACCGGGATGCGTGCACCTCGGACTTGAAAATATCCACAAAGTGGGCGCAATCGGCATCGCGGGCTGCGGCTGGCAGACCAAGATAGTGGACGAAAACCTCAAGGAAGTTGCCCCTTGCTCGGTGGGCGAACTTGCGGTTAAGGGCGACGGCGTCATGAAGTGCTACTATAAGGACGAGGAAGCGACCAAGGCCGTGCTAAAAGACGGCTGGCTCCTGACGGGCGACATGGCGATGACCGACGAAGACGGATTTATCTATCTCGTCGACAGAAAAAAGGACGTAATTATCAGCGGCGGCGAAAATATATACCCCGTCCAGATAGAAAACTTCCTAAGAACTCACGACGACGTCAAGGACTGCGCGGTAATAGGCATGCCGAGCAAACGACTGGGCGAAATCGTGGTCGCCATTGTGGAGCTTAAGGACGGCAGAACGGCCACAGAGGAACATCTTCTCGACTTCTGCAAGGATCTGCCCCGCTACAAGTGCCCCAAACGCATAATTATAGACAAAGTGCCGCGCAACCCGACGGGCAAAATCGAAAAACCCGCCCTGCGAAAGAAATACCTGGGCGATAAGAGCCTGGTCGAGTACCAGCTCGAAGAATAAAAAACAGGCGGTAAAATTTTTTACCGCTTTTTTATTTTGTCGATTTATGTCTTAATATGATACTGCAGTCAGGAAACGGTTCAAAATGCGCGTTTTTATTGATATTTGCACACAAGTATGCCTGTTTTACGATAAAATTATTTTACAATCTTAAGAATAATTTAAGGAAATTTTAACCTTTTGTGGTATTATTATATTATTATATATCATATAGGTTTGCGGGTTGGGGAAAATGCAGGAAATCTACGTTGAGGGCCTTACCAAAAAATTCAGCAAGAACGTGGGAATATTCGACCTGCGCTTTGAAGTAAGCAGCGGAGAGGTCTTCGGTTTCCTCGGACCTAACGGCGCGGGAAAGACGACCACCATTCGCCACCTTATGGGTTTTTGCCGTCCCGATAAAGGCGATGTCAGGGTTAAGGGTCTCGAAAGTTACAAAAAATACAGCGAGATTATGAAATCTGTCGGGTATCTTCCCGGCGAAATCTCCCTTCCTGCCGCGCTTACGGGCACAGAATTTATCGCCATGATGCGCGACCTTCGCAAGTGCAAGGACACAACCTATCTTAACAGTCTTCTTGAGCGTTTTGAGCTCGACCCCAATATCGAAACCAAAAAAATGAGCCTCGGTACAAAGCGGAAACTCGCCATTGTCACGGCTTTTATGTGCGACCCCGAAATTCTCATTCTCGACGAGCCGACTTCGGGTCTTGACCCTGTCATGCAGGACAGGTTTATTAAGTTTATCAAGGAAGAAAAACGCCGCGGCAAGACGATTTTTTTATCCAGCCACATCTTCAGCGAAATAGACGCTTCCTGTGACCGCATTGCGATAATCAAGCAAGGCCGCATTATCAACACCTTTATTGCCGACGACTTAAAACACAACAAAAACAAGACCTACGTAATCGAATTTTACTCGCGCGACGACTACAACGAGTTTATCAATATGTCGTTTGACGTCGCCCACGCCGAGCCCGACAGAATGCTTGCCAAGGTCTGCATAAACGACGAGGACATAAACGCCCTCATCGCGTCGACCGCCCATATGAGCCTTAAAAATTTTGCCGAGGTCGTCTTCTCCCTCGAGGACTATTTCATGCAGTTCTACAGGCAGGAAAAGGAGTATGAAGGCATAGATGACTAAAAACGTAATCGTCGTTGAAAATCTAACCAAAAACTACGGAAACGGCAGAGGCATTTTTGACGTATCCTTTGAGGTTAAAGAGGGCGAAATTTTCGGCTTTGTGGGCACAAACGGCAGCGGCAAAACGACCACCATCCGCAACATAATGGGCTTTATCCGCCCCGATAACGGGCGCGTCCTTGTCAAGGACATGGACAGCTGGAAAGATTCCTGCGAGATAAAGAGGTTTATCGGCTATGTCCCCGGCGAAATCGCCTTCCCCGATCTTCAGACGGGCAGAGAGTTTCTCCATCTTCAGGCCGAAATGCTAAACCTCAAGAATATAGATTACGCCAACACTCTGATTAAGAAACTTCAGCTTGACGCGTCCGCGCGCCTTAAGACCATGAGCAAGGGCACCAAGCAGAAGACCGCGATAGTGCACGCGCTTATGGGCGACCCCGAAATTCTCATTCTCGACGAGCCTACGACGGGTCTTGACCCCCTTATGAGAGTGACCTTTGTCGACATCATAAAGGAAGAAAAACGCCGCGGCAAGACGATATTCATGTCCAGCCACATCTTTGAGGAAATGGAGTCGACCTGCGATCGCATAGCCCTCATAAGGGACGGGCGCATTGTCGACATCGCCGATATGGAAAAGATACGAAACCACGGCATACGCACCTACAAAATCGCGTTTACCACGCCCGAAGAATATGAGAAATTCCTCACCGAAACCTCTTTCGGCAAAAAAGACCTGAAGCCGATTTATAATCAGCTCCTTGTCGACATCAGAATCGATGAAATCAACGTGCTCTTTGATGCTCTGAAAAACTACAGCGTCAGATTTATAGCAGAAAACAAGTATACACTTGAGCAATATTTTGCAAAAAAATTCAATGCCGCGGAGGGAACGGAATCATGTTAAGCAAACCTCTTCTCTTTCAGTCGATAAAGTCCAACTGGATCTTGTGGCTGGTGTGCTCGCTGACAATGGCGGCAATGATATCGATAATAAACACCGTGCTGGGCACGCAGAGCGTCACGACATTCCGTATCGACGCATTGAAAATCTTCGAATACACCATTGCGCTCGCCAGGTATAATCTCAGCATAAAGGGACTTATCGAGGCGCTGGGCTTCAATCCTAAGATACTCGACGTATGGCTCGATTTTAACGTAAACGACATGATGGACGGCATGTACTACACCGTAGGCTGCATGCTTATCCCCATGATTTACGTAGTAATTACTTCCAACAAGCTCCTCGTAGACCAGGTTGACCGCGGCTCCATGGCTTACGTCCTCTCCACTCCCACAAAGCGTTCCAAAGTCGTCGTGACCCAGATGTTCTACCTCATCATTTCCGTTCTCGGTATATTCATCATCCAGGCTGCGGCGGGAATAATAAGTCAGATTATTGTCTCCAAGACGGTCGACGTGTGGCGGGTACTGCTTCTTAACTTCGGCGCGGCGGTCGTAACCTTGGCGATAGCGGGTATATGTTTCCTCGGCTCGGCGTATTTTAATTATTCCAAATATTCCTACGCCTTCGGCGGAGGACTTTGCGTATTCTTCTTCCTTGCAAAGGTATTGGGGCTTTTCGGCGACCCTATGTTCGCGACGGTCGGCTTGGGCGTTGAGTCCATGGGATACTTCAACTACATGAGCATACTCTCCCTTCTCGACACAAAGTCGATAGCCGAACTTTCTTTCACGTTTATCTGGAAATTCGCAATATTGCTTGTCATAGCGGGCGTGACCTTCGGCATGAGCGTGTACGTGTTTAATAAGAAGGATTTGTCGCTGTAATTCACATTATCAAAACAAAAGGCTTCCAAAATGGAAGCCTTTTTTATTTGTCACTGAAGTTTATTAATCCGCTTTATAAGATAAGGTATCGCTTTTTCAAAATTGACTCCGTAGGCGTGCCCCTTGTCGTCTATTGTGTGCATAATCGCTTCACAGGTATAGTCGGCGGCGATTTGTGCCGCCTCAAAGATGTCAAAGCCGTTTGCGAGCGCGCCTGTGAAAGAGGAGGAGAACACGTCTCCCGTGCCGTGGAAATTGACGTTTATCCTGTCGCGAAAATAGTATTTGATTACCTTTCCGTCAAATACCGCCACGCCGAGATATTTCGGGTCAAAGCTGACGCCCGTCAGCACGACGTATTTGCCGTTTAACGCCTGAAGCTTATATATAAGACTTTCGATATACTCTTTGCCGTAGCCCGCCTCTTTGTACTCCATGCCCGTAAGGAACGCCGCTTCCGTTATATTGGGAACAATTATATCGGACAAAGAGCAGAGATTGGCGACCTCTTTTGCGTATTCAAAGTCGAACATAGGGTAAAACCTGCCGTTGTCTGCCATAACAGGGTCGACGATAATTACGCAGTCCTTTGTCTTGCAGCTGTTCATAATTTCGGTGATGTAACCAAACTGCTGTCTGTTTCCGATATAGCCTGTGTATATATAGTCAAACTTGAGGTTTTCCTTTATCCAATGTGCGTTTATCGCGGGCAGATCCTCGGTAAGGTCGCGAAACGTAAAGCCCGAAAAACCCGATGTGTGAGTGCTGAGTACCGCGCTCGGCAATACGCATGTTTCGATGCCCGTCGCCGAAATAACGGGCAGCGCGACGGTAATGGAGCACTGTCCCACACAGGAGATATCCTGGATTGTCAAAACTTTCTTTCCCATAACAAATTACCTCTTGGTGGTATTTTACAACCTTACAGTCCGCAATGTAAAGCAAAAAGGCGTTTTCCGCATCGGGAAAACGCCTTTTTTACTGATTTTCAGTGGCTTACACGGTCTTTTTCAAGCCTGTGTAGTTTGTGAGGTCGGAGATTATCGTTTCGCTCACGCCGTCGGTCACGATGTTGATGGTGTAGGCGTAGTCTTTAATGAGGCTGAGCTCGATTTCGAGATTGCCCTCAATGCTGCCTATCAGCCAGCCTGCGTAGTAGCTCGGGCAGTCGATGAGGAAGATGTTGCCCTGGCCTATCGCGAAGTTGACGGTGGTCGTTCCGATTACCTTGCCGATGTAGCCGCCGATGAATACCGAGCCTGCGCCGTTGACCGTGATGTCGATGCTGCTTATCGAGTTTTTGATACTGCTGTTATCAATCACTCCGCCGTAGTCGACGCCCACGAAGCCCGAGGCCGTGACGCTGTTGCCGCCGTTTATCACGATGTCGCCGCTGACGATTACGTTACGGATGGCACCCTTGTTGTACTTGGCTATCGCGCCGAATTCTGCGTTCTCGTTCCTGCCGAGGTTCCTTGTGTAGTTGACGTTTACGCTCAGGTCGCTTATCGTGCCCTTGTTGTACCAGACGAGCGCGTCGGTCACGCCGTCGAGGGACACTACCTCGCCTTCTTCTGCGCTTCCGCTCGCCGCGGTCTTGCCGTCGATCTTACCTGTGAAGAACAGGCCTTCGCCGATTGTCTCAAAGCTCGAGAACGTTATCTTGTTGTCGGGAGCGACAATGCGGTAATTGGCGTACAGAGCGTTGTTGATATACTTGAAGTCCTCTTCGTCGGTTATCATGAACGGATTGTCGGCGTCGGCGCCCACTGTGGAGGACGGTGTGGAGCTTACACCCTTGAGCGGGTAAAGGTCTCTCGTCACGAACACTTCCACAAACAGGTTGCCGTCGGAGACAGAGGTGCTTCTCATCACGGTGTTGCCGAATGTCGTCAGCACGCCGCTGTTGACGCTGCTGGAGCCTACCGTGCGGTTGACTATGCTGCCGTTGGAGTAGGTGTTGTCGTTAAGGGCAAATACCTTGCTCATATCGCTCTTGGCTTCGAGCAGGCTGCCGCTTCCTACTATCGCGCCCACGTTGCCGAAGCCCGAATGCACGCCTTCCACTCTCGCGAGGGAGAAGATCGCGTCGGACACGCCGTTGCCGTTAACGAGGATTGTGTTTGCGGATGCGCCGATTATACCGCCGAGGGAGGTCTCTCTTGCAGTAACCTTGATGTTGGCCATATTGAACACGTTGTAGATTGCGCCGTAGTAGGTTTCACCCACAAAGCCGCCTGCCATAACGTCGCTGTGCGGAGCGTTGATTCTTATGCTGCCGATTGCGATGATGTTGTTGATGTCGGCGTTCTCATAGGCCTTGCCGGCGATAAGTCCGATATACAGGTCATCGCTGCCCTCGTAGTCGATGTTGACCTTGAGGTCCTCAAACACGATGTTTCTCACAGTGCCGTTGAGGTTGGCAAACAGTCCGTAGTAGCCTTCGCTTATGCCGCCCGAGAAGTTGCGGAGAATTGCGTCTGCCGTATCCTTTCCTTCAAGGACGCCACCGAATATCTTGTGAATGGCTATGCTTCTGTCAAAGTCCGTCATGTCGACATCGGCCGTAAGCTTATAGAAGAGCATCACGTACTCATTAATCGTTTCGATATGAGCGACGGTCGATATCTCGAGCATGTCGTCGGCGGTGCCGATGCCGTTTGCGTAGACGTAGTTGGTGCCGTTATGCGTTACCGCCATGCCGAAGTCGGCGTACAGCTTCATCAGCACGCTGTCTCTTACCGTGCGGCCCACAACCTCGGCGGTTATTGCCACAAAGTCACTGTAATTAAGTCCGCTTGCGGTGACAACCTTTACCGCGCTGAGGTCGCGTCCGATAAAGTCAGCTGCGAGCGCGTCGTTTACAAACACGTTGCCGCTGAGGTACACGTTGTTGCCGAAGAAGTTATCCTTATTGGCGGCGGTCACATATTGATCAAGGGTACCGATTGCCGCGCCTGCGTAAACCGTGCCCGTACCGTATATCTCCATACCGCCGAAACAGTAGGTGTTGAAGTAGTAGGTGTTGACTCCCGCTCTTCCGATTACTCCGCCGATAGATACGTCGTGTGCTATCGCGTTGCCCGAGACGAAGCCGTTATGGCTCATTCTTACGTCAACGTAGTTGGCGCTTATTCCGCCGATCTCGGAGTTAACCGCACTTCCCGCAAGACCGCCGATGGTGGCGCCATATACGGCCGAATCGATTATCATCTGAGCGTTGATGCGGACGTTGTTGACCTTGGCATATTCCATATATCCTGCCAGGATACCGACGTTAGTCGCGTTGCGCACAACGATGTTGGGCACAACTATCGCAAGGTTGGATATCGCGGCGTAATCGCCGGCATTTCCTTTTACGCTTGTAAACAGTCCGAACGCGCCGTCTGCGATTATGGTGTGGGCGAAGGTTATCGTCTTGCCGTTGCCGTCATACGTTCCCGTAAACATGCCGATTGCGGTAAAGTCGGACGGAAGCGTTATGTCGGCAGCCTGCCTGAAGTCGCCCGACAGGTAGGTTACCGCGGGATTCAGGGTAAGAGTGGCGGGATTGTAACCGTCATAGTAGCTGGACGAAATCACCTCGAAATCGTTTGTGTCGTTTACGGTATAAGGATTGTTGCCGTTTACCGTGAAGTACTTGACCAGCAGGATGTCGTTGGGATTGGTGATGACGAAGCTCTGCCTGTTGATTTCGTTGTCGAGCGTGGCAGTGATGAGGTATCCGCCGATGGCGTTCTTTCCCGCAACGCTTATTGCGCCTGCCTGGAGCTGACCTGTGGTCAGATTGGTGTAGGTAAGCGTCACTCCGAGGTCGGCGGCGTATGTGGAGTCGCCCACCTTGTAGTAGTACTTGAGGTCAATGTTGCTGGCAAAGGTCGGGTTGTTAATTCCGCGGTAGGCCTGCACGTAGGCTACTTTGTTGGAGTAGGCCGCCGTTACTTCCTGCTTGAAGTAGGATTCCACAAGGTAGTTGTAACTTGTGAAGCGGAACTGTATCGACCCGCTGAGCTCGTCCTGCGCGTTTGCCGAGGCAAAGGTTCTGGTGCTGACCACGTTTCTTGTGGCGACGCCGTTTACCGTCGTCTCAAAGTATTCGCTGTAGTCGGTGTACCTATGGAGATACTTGCCGTCGTCATAATTGGACTGGTAGGTCACCTGCACGAGGTCGCCGTGTTTGTACTCATAGTCCTTGCCGGGACGGTACTCGCTGGTCAGCACCCACTGGCCGTTTACATAAATCTTATAGATGTATTGAGCATAGTTTGTGCTGAAGGAATCCTGCACGCCCGCTCCGTCGAAGAACTTGATGTTCTGCGTCGTCGTAATATAGTAGGTGTTCTTATCCATATTGATGAGATAATCGAACTTGTTGGCGGACAAGTGGCTTATCAACGCGTCGGGATGATACTGCTTGATGTTGTTTTCAACAGCCGCGGCGGTAGCCATTACCTGACCGTTGTAGACGATGTCCTGACCAAGTTCGTTTATCATGCCGCTGTTGGACCTTATGCGGAAGCGGTACACCCTGCCCTCGATGACTTCCATGCTGAGGATGTCGTGATTGGTCGTGCCCGAAATGGCTGCCCACTCGGTGTATGTGCCGTTTGCATTCCTGGTACGGTACTCGATTACGAATCCGCTGGGCGAAGGTATTGGATTGCCGCTAAGGTCGAGATTTCTCTCGGGCGTGCCCGTCTTATTCTTATAGGTGCCCACGCCGAACTTGAAGTACGTGCTTCCCGTAAACCAGCTGTTTTCGGGCGTATTGTCCCAGTTGGTGGACTTGGTGCCCGTGATTTCCGAGACGTACAGTTCGGGCAAGAGATTATCGATGCAGATTTCTCTTGTCGCGTAGCCCGTGAGACCCGACCTGCTGACCGCCGTGACTCTGAGCGATACGGTGTACGGTATGAAGTAGTACAGCTCTCCGCTCTCGCCGTAGGCGATGCCGATTGTGTTCTTATCGATAAGCGTGCCGTCGGCCTCAAAGTAGAGGTCGGTGCCGCTGTAACCGAAGGTCGCCGTTACGCTGAGCACAACGTACTTCGCGTTGGTCCACTGGGTATTGTAGATGCCGCCGTTAACAAAGGAGTTCTTATCGGCGGTTGCAAAGCTTCCGTCGGTGCTGGTGATGCCGGTGAAGCTCGTCCTCGCGGTCAGTGTGACCTTGGGCAGCTGCTTGTCGACCTTTATCGCCATTACGATAAGCTCTTTGCTGGGTATCTGCGATCCGCTGATATATCTGAATTTGTAGTTTACTCCGGGCGTGTCGGCAGTGTGCGTGAATGGGTTAACCGTGCTGACCGTCCAGTCGTTCCACCTGTTCTCGTTTACGTTATACACGGCATACTGGAGCGTGTATCCGCTGGCGGGAGTGGACTTCAGTACCGACTCGATGCTGACGCCCTTGCTCGACCACACAGAGTTGCCGAACGTGTAGGTGTATGCGTCGCCGGCGGAGTTGAATCCCGCAAGCTGTATCCTCGCAAAGCCGTTTGCATTGATGTCGGAGACGTTGGTCGTCGGGGCAAATTCGGGAATCTCCTGATCAATCTGTATCAGGACTTCCTTGGGCTCGACGTACTCAACGCCCGCGTTGGAAACAATGCGGAATCTGTAGTAGGAGTTGACCGACTTTTTGCCTTCGGCGGGCTTGACGGTGTAGACAAAGTCGTGGCCTATCGAGAGGAACTTGCCTGCGTCGCTGTTGGGTATCGCGCTTATGGGCGATTTATCCCAGGTAAGGGTTCTTATCGTCGTCCAGCCGCTCCACTGCGCGCCTGCGGCGTTCTCCCTCGTGGAAACCTGAACGGTCGCGCCGCTCATGGTGAACTTGGGCGTCAATATGATATTTACGTTGTTCTTTGTCCAGTTGGGGCTGCCTGTCGAGCCTCCCACATAGTTGCCGTCGGCTGTGGCCATCGTGTATGCCGCGGTAAAGCCGGGGCTGGTCACGTCGAGCGCGGGTCTTATGGTGTAAGTTACGCTCTTGTTGCCCGCGACGTCGGTGATTTCTATACTGTAGGTTATAAACTCATCAAGGAAGAAGTCCCCGAGGAAGGTTATCGTGCTTCCGCTCCGGGTGTATCTCTCAAATTTTCCGCTTGCGGAGTTGAACTTGAAGAATTCGTCATACTTAAGTCCGTCTCTTGCCGAGGTGTAGAAGACGTGGATTTCGTCAATGCCTGAGCCGCCCACATTGTCGGCAGCGTCGAGAATAAGCGCTCTCGGCGTGCTGTGCCAGGTAACCTTGGTACTCTCGTACTGGGCGTTGGACTCGTTAAGCGTGGGCTTGGTCACGTCTATCGCGATATACATCGTGCCGTTTGCGGTGGGCACGGTGCCGTTCTTGGCGTAAGACGCGGCGATGTTGTTTGTCGCGCGGAATTCGTACATTCCGTTTGCCGCGATGTCAAACGTCGCCTTCTTGGAGTAGGCTCCGAAGTCCGAGAGTACAACCGGATTGCCGTTCTTGTCGCGCAAGGTGCTTATGTTCTGATATGCGCCGCCGTTTACTCTGTACATGAGACTGTTGAGTCCCGAAAGTCCCAGAGTTACTTCAATCGTTACGCTGATATAAGGCGAGTTGGTGAAGTTGTTGGCGTTCTTGCTGTTGTAGGAAGAGCCGTCCGAGCGTTTTGTGTCAATCTTGATATCGGGCACAACGTTATCTATCTTGGGCTTGATTTCCGAAGACACGACGTAGTTGCCCGCGTTGTCGAACACGATGAACTGGTAATTGGTGTTGCCCGTCATTGTGTATTTATAGCTTCCTGCGCGCGCGCCCGAATCTATATATTGTAGCGCCGTGCCGCCCGTCCTGTACGCTTCGAGGCTATTTGCGAGCGAACCGCTCTTGAGGTAAACGTTGTATATTCCGCTGGCTCCGTCGGAGACATAGAGGTAAGCGGATACCGAGTCGTTGGTGTAGACGGTGTTGATGTCCATCGCGTTTCCGCTCGCTTCGCTTACAAAGACCGAACTGTTTATGGTCGGCGGAGTATTGTCGATAAAGACGTCGCCCGCCACAAGGTAGCCTATCGGGCTCTTGCCTGCATACTCGTTGACGTTGGAAACGATGAAGTAGTAGTACCTCGCCTTGGTCTCCACCGAGTTGGAAATGGTGTCGGTGTATGTGCCCGAGCCTTGTGAGCCGGGGTTGATAGTCCTTATAAGCTTGAGACCTGTCAGGTTGGAATTATCAAACAGACCTGCCAATACCGTGGGAGCAGAACCCTGTACCGTCGTGCCCGTAAAGTTTGCGGGGAAGCTCCACGGGTCAAAGCTTGGATCGTTATAATTCTTTCCGTAGTATGCCGGATACTCGGCGCGGTAAATCTTTGCGCCCGATATGCCGTATTGGTAGGATATCGTTATGTTAAGGGTCTCTCTTATGGAATCGCCTTTGAGCTTGCCGTTTGCGATATAGCCGGAGCCGCTGCCGTAGGTTGCGCCCGTCAAGGATATCGAGATAGCCTTCGTGTCCACCCTGGGCAGTATTCTGCCGCCCGCCGTATCAAGATTTGCCGAGATTTCGCTGGTCTTGTTGGATGTGGGCGTCTTGTCAGCGAGCAAGAACTTTATCGGATTGTTGTTTGTGGTGCTGTCATAACCGAAGTTAGCAACGGCACTTACAAAGAGCTGCTCGCCTGTGTACTTGTTTTCCCCCGAGGTATTGGCGTTGCCGATGAGGATTGCGTTGGACGAAACTCCGGCCTGGTTGGTCAGAGTGACGGTCTTGACGCCCGCGCCTGCGCCGGCACCTCTCGAGTCGGTAGCAATAACGTACATATAGAACGTCTCATACGTCCAGACTTCGATGTTGGACGTCAACCTTGTAAAGGTGTAGACGTTGTCGTTGAGGTTGGCCTTGAAATAGGCGAGAATCCTCGAGTCGGCGAGAGCCTGAGCCTCGCTCACTATGGCAAGGTTACTGTTTCTCGAGAAGAATATCGCCGTGATTATCGGCGCGTCAACGTCCTGCTTGATTACGTAGTCGTAAGTCTTGCCGCCCGCAGTAAAGTTCTTGATGTTGTATTCCCTGTTGGACTTGTTGGCTTCGGCGCCGAAGGCGTAACTCTTACGGATGCGGAATTCGATAAACGCGCACTTGCTGCCTTCGAGAGCACTGAGTGTAAACGTCGCGCTTGTGGCAGAACCGAGGTCGCCGACCGATATCCAGGCTATATCCTCACGTTCCTGCTCGGTGACGAGCGGAGTAGGCGTGTGGGTGTCGTTGGCGTCCGTCATGGGAATAAGCCTGTATTCGCAGATAACGGGCGTGATACTCGTCTGCTTGGAAATCGTGTACTTAACGTCTACGCTTGTCCAGCCTGTGGCTCCCGCCTGCGGATAGTCATACAGTCCGTAATAGTCGAGGTTGTAGATGTCCTTGGGAACAAGAACCTGCGACCTGTTGATGGGGAACGGGTCGACATTGTAAGAGAGGTCGGTCTTTCCGCGTAGAGCCACGCAGTCGTCGCCGCCCTTAATGCTGCCGGTATTTCCCACCTTGTCTTTAATATTGATGTTATAAACAACGTTTTGACCATAGGTAAGATTATAGGTCTGTGTAGAAGAGTTATAAATACTTACCGAATTATAAGTCATCTTCTGCAACGTGGTAAGATCGTACATCCTGACTCTCAACAGTGTGAACTTGGTGCCCGACTTGAGCACAAACGCTTCATACGGCGCGCTGAAAGTGTAGGAGTAATTTCCGTGCTTGACGGTGACCTGAGCTCCCGCCTGTCCGCCCGAAAGCCAGCTGGTGTTGTCGGGGTTGTCGACGGTGGTGCCGAAGGTGTCCTTTATATAGTAGTAGGCGTAAAACTCGTTGTCATAATAGGCATTGGCCTGCGTGAGCAGGTTTTCGGTTATCTTTGTAGACCCGAGGGGGCTTACTATGCTGTTTTTGACGCCGTCCTTGTCGTTCTTGTCGGCAACAGTGATACTCGTGCCGAATCCGAGCAGTTCATAGCTCGGCGCGGTCTTGTCTATCTTTATCTTCAACACTATGTTGAGATAATTGGCTCCCGAGGTGTCGGCCGCGGTGCCCTTACCCGTTACGGCGACTCCCGCTCCGTTTATGATTTTAAAACTGTAGTAGCTTATACCTTCGTTGGAATAGGTTTCGTTTATGGTCTGGGAGTTGTTGTTGCGGTTGTAAGAAGCGCCCGTGTAGATCTTCAGATTGGTGCGCTTGTCGTCGCTTAAGCCGTTGTAATACCTATAAACCGTAGCGCCGCTGCATCCGAAGGCAACGGCAAGGCTTATGCTCTGGCTCGTCGCCGTCCAGTCATATTCGTATATTCTGGTATTGGTATCTCCGCTGTAAGTTGCGGTGCTCGGCTGCAACGCAGTGTTGCCGCTCTTTACCGTCACGGAAGGCGCGATATTGTCTACAAAGACGGGTTGATTAATTACCGTCGTGCCGTTGGGATTTAACTCCATACTGTACGTTGCGGTGCTCGGCGTCATCGTGGTCGCGTTGCCCGCGGCGTCGGTGATTACAATATTATAGGAAGCGGTTGTGCAAGAGTTGATATCCACCTTGGCTTTGTAGGTGGTATCCAAGGTGCCTTGATAGGTGGTATCGTAGACAAACAGGCTCTTTGGCGTAGTCGAAGACTGATAAGCCGTACCTGTCCACTCGCTTACCAGCGTCCCTCCGGCGGTGTAAATCTGAATCTTGGTTATACCGCTGCCGTCGTTTCGCCCGTTGGCGTCCATATCGTTTGCGCTAACCTTGAATTCAAGATATTTGGCGTTTACATAATCGGTCTTTGGATTACCCGAAGCGAGCTGTCCCGCCGCGACATAGCCCGACACCGTCACGCTGCTGAACGTCGGCGCCGTTTGGTCAATCTGCGGTTTGTACGTAGCTACCGAACCTGACGTGTGGTTGTACTTGAACTGTGTAGTCGAGTTGCCCGCCTTGTCGGTTATGATAAATGAATAATCTGACCTGTAGAATATCGGAACGGTTATGATATATCGGTAACCGTAATTCGAGCCCGAAGTTGCCGACACGTACGACGTTCGGGTCATATATGCCGGGCCTCCTGTACCGTTTGTGCCCGAGGTAGCTGTTGCGCTGGTCGGATTGAACGAGGCGTTAATTGCCGTCGTCGCCCCTCCCGACGTTGTGCCGTTGCGGCTGAACTGTGTGCCTTTTATTGTTATGTTGCTGAGTCCGGAGGCGGAGCGGGTGTTGCTGATAGTGGCGGTTGTCGCGGCGTCGAATATAGTAAGGGTAAGCATGCCGGTTGTATTAAACCACTGGGACGCATTGGAAGTGGTGAGCGTGGTGGAACCGAATGTAACAACTGCGCTTTCCACTACCGGCGCCACATTGTCAAGGTAGTACATCGCCACACTTACGGGGCCGCTGGTCTTGCCTACGTAGTCCAGAACCTCAACCTTCATATCGGAGAAGTTGGCTGTCAGGTCGGTACCGCAAACATACCACGCTTTGCCGACTTTTCCGTCGACGGTATTAACTACGGACGTAGTAATACCATTGGGAAGCTGGACTCCCGCAGCTACCTGCGTGCAGGCGACGCCGTTGAATTTTACGGTTTGAATACCCGATGCGTAAATGGTTCCGCTTGAATAGTTGGACGTAGACTGATAGTCCTCGACTTCGATATAACATAGCGCCGGGCCTCTGCTTGGGTTGCCGGAGGCCGGACTCTTGCCGTCTGAGACCAGTTTGGTAATATTACCTTTTTCCACAAACAGGACCCGTAGCACCTTTGGACTGTAGGCGTCTATTTTGAAGTCTGTGTAGTTGTAGGACGAGCTGGTGGTTAAGTTGCCGGTTGAGTCTCTCGCCTCGAGCGTATATGAGTTGGCGGCGGCCGCCTCAAAGGAGACTGTCCACGTGGCTGTCGTCGTTGTTATAGAAGGAGTAAATGCCGTGCCGTTCGATTTGGTGACCACTGAGCTCACCTGCGCGTTGTCGGATACCGAGAACGACACAGGGCGCTTATCCGCCACCCACGATGAGATGGTCGGTAAAGTGATGGTCGGCTTGGTTGAGTCAAGGCTTGTGCAGGTGATTGCAATATCCTGGAGCTGTTGACCGGGGTAACGTCCGCCGACCCACCCGGTGTAGTTGCAGTATCCTGCGACAGCAAGACATACCGTTGTTTCTGTAGACTTAAGAGTTAAAGTTTTACTTCCCGAAAACGTCTCATTGTTGCCGGTTGTATTTTTTTCAGCAATTTTAACGCAACCGGAAAGTAATGTGCTGTTGATAGCGACGGTCATCGCGCTGGAGCCCAGTTTGTAACCGTACGCGCGCGGACCGTCCCATTTATTTCTGGCTTTCACCGTAGCTTCGATGGTGATTTGCAGAAGACCTTTCTGCTGCAGAACGCCTGCAACACCCGAAAACTGGAAATTGGTGGAAGCGGTGCTTACTAATTTTTTCTGTCTGAGCGTAGTACCGCCGTTGCCGAAGATTCCTGCGCCGAAATAGGTTTCGTTCCCGTGGTCGTTACCTTCCCAGTAGCGGCTGTAATGAACGTTGCTGGCGGAAAAGTTGGTCGTAACCGAAGTTCTGCCAAGATTGGAAACATAAAACGATACGGTATTTGTTCCGCCCGAGCTGGTGCCGGCTTGGGCTGTCTCGAGAGTTTCGGAAGCTTCATTTTCGAGAGCAGTGTCAACAATATCGCCGTTGCCGAGAGCCAGACCGCCGAAAAACGCGAGAACCATCAGGAGCATAGACAAACACACGCCGAAGATAATCCTGGCGCTCCTCAATACAAGATCGTTACCTTTCTTTGTCCTTACGGGCATTGATGTCGTGTTCATAATAGGCTCCTTTAATGTCTGATGATTCGGTCTCGGTTTTCTTTATGGTCTCGGCTTTCGCCCGTGGCGCGTATAATATAAGTAGACTACTCTAAAAATACATAAATAGGCGCGCGCGTAAGGGGCTGTCTTGAAGAATACTTTTCTCCATTCTCATTATATGCGATAGGTATACCTCTTGTCAATAACGAGTTTACAAAAACGGTTACCTTAAGGTAACCGCAATAAACATTTCGGTCAATATGCCTTTTTGAAGAAATCTTTTTTGAACAAAAATTAATCATCCTTATTTTTTGGCTCAATTCTGCGCAATTTATTTTTGCAATTTTTGGCGCTTTTTAGTTTTTATCTCAAGGGCGAGATCAGAACCATCAATATGATCATTTTTAACATGTTTTGTCGATAAAACTCGAAAACATTTACATCGGGTCCCCCTCTGTGCTAACTTGAAATCGAGGGGCACCCGAACTTTTTCAAAAAGGAGGTAACAAATTATGAGAAGCAAAAAAAGTGTGTTTTTCTTACTTTTCGGCATCTGTCTGATACTTTCAATGTGTCTGATTGCCGTCGGACCCGTTGCCTATGCAGAGGGAGAAGGTGAAAAAGGGAAATTGACTTTCGGAAAACAAGATTTTCCGCGGTGCCCCAAAAAAAAGCCGACGGCGGAAGCCGTCGGCTTATTTTTTTATTTCTTCTTTCAGTTTCTGCGCCAATTGGCAGAACTGAGCGGGACTTAATTTTTCGCCGCGGATGGTGGTTTCAAAATTTAAGGATTTTAAGATATTTTCGCTTGTTTCTTTTGATATGGAAAACGCCGAAACAAGGTTATTTGCGAGAGTTTTTCTTCTCCACATAAATGCGCATTTTATTACTTTTTTGACAAAAGCAATGTCGCCGCAATTATACTTGTCTCCCTTCTTTTCGATATGGACGACTGCGCTGTCGACATTGGGCTGAGGGAAAAACAGCTTTCTCGAGACCGTCCTTGTCGTGGCGACGTCGGCTTCAAGCGCGATAACCGCCGTGATCGCGCCGTAGTCCGGCGTGTTTTCCTTGGCAATCAGCCTGTCGGCGACCTCTTTCTGCACCATAAACGTGAGGCTCTTTATATCCAGACTGCTTTCAAAAAACCTCATCATTATGGGCGTTGTTACATAGTACGGTAGGTTTGCGACGACCTTGACGGGGCCGCCCGCAATACTTTTCAGTTCTTCATCGGAGAGTCTGAGGACGTCGGAAAAATGAAGTTCGACATTGGGCGCGTCTTTCAGCGTCACGTCGAGTATGGGCTTGAGGTTTTTGTCCACTTCAAACGTTATTACCTTTTTGCACACCTGCGCAAGGGCAAGCGTAAGGCTTCCCGCGCCCGTTCCGACCTCGATTACCGTATCGTCTTCGGTGATAAGCGCGTCGGAGACAATTGCCGCAAGAAGGTTCTTGTCGGTGATGAAGTTTTGCCCGAGCGCCTTGTTGTATCTGAAGTTGTTGGCGGTCAGAATTTCCCTGATTTCCATAATTTACCTCGTAAAATCGGCATTTTTTTGCGTTATACTAAACTTGCGCAAAAGATGAGCGTGTTATACACAAAAGACAAATTCCCTATGTACAAAAGATAAAGCCGTGCAGCAATGCACGGTTTATTTTTTACCTGAGTTTTGAAAAAAACCTTCTCGCGTTTTCGGTGGTTATTCTGTCGATTTCATCGGGGTCGGTGCCGAGAAACTCTGCGACTTTATCCCTTACGAGGTTGACATACGCCGGGTAATTTGTCTTTCCCCTGTAAGGCACGGGAGTAAGATACGGACAGTCGGTCTCGAGGAAGAACATGTCGGCAGGCGTCGCCCTCACTATGTCGGGTTTGTCAACGGCGTTCTTAAAAGTCACGCTCCCGCCGTACGATACGAAAAGTCCCAGTTTCAGATACTCTTTAAGCATCTCCTTGCTTCCGCTGTAGCAGTGCAAAGCCGCGCCGTATTCGAGAAGATTTTTATTGTCCTTCAACAGATTGTACATCACCTGGTAAGCGTCGCGAAGGTGTATGACAACCGGCATTTTTATAGAATGCGCAAGTTCTAATTGCTCCAGAAAGACTTTTATCTGGGTTTCTCTCGGGCTGAGGTCGTAATAATAGTCCAGCCCGATCTCCCCTATCGCCACGGTCTTTTGGTCGTCCGCTATACGCGCAAAGTACTCATAGTCTTCCTGCGAGGCAGATTTTGCGTCATGGGGGTGAATGCCTACGGCGCAATAAATGCCGGAATAGGTTTTGCTGATTTTGTAGCTCTCCTCACTGGACCTGCGGTCATATCCCACCGTGATAATGCTCGAAAGATTGTCCTTTTCCATAGAGGACACGATATTTCCGATATCGGGATAGAGCCTTTCGTCGTTAAGGTGGGCGTGGGTGTCAATCATCAGCTTACCGTCGAACCTGCCTTGATGTCTTTGTCGGGGGTGACTGCGGCAAGCTTTTCGCCGTCGTCGGCAAAGAGGATCATTCCTTCGCTCAGCACCCCGCCAAGCGTCGCGGGCTTGAGGTTTGTAACAACGACCACCTCTTTACCCACCATTTCTTCGGGTGTGTAGTATTTGGCGACTCCGCTCGCTATACTGTGGACTCTATCCCCTGTGTCGACTGTGAAATGAAGCAGTTTTTTGCTTTTTTCCACTTTTTCGGCAGTGAGGATTTTTCCTATTTTTAATTCGATTTTGTCAAAATCGTCTATACCGATTTCGGCCTTTTTCGGCTCATTTCCATCGCTATTTTCTTCTGTTTTCGCGGCGGGAGCACTTTCTTTCTTCTCCTCAGCCTTAGGGGCGTTGGCAAGAACTTCCATTTCGGCAAGCTCTTTCTCGATGTTGACTCTCTTAAACAACGCATCGCCTTTTATTACTTTTATCCCCGCGGGGGTCTTGCCCGCAGTTATGCTTCCCTCAAACAGAGCGGGAACTCCGCATCCTATGTCGCCGAGGATTTTCCTCGCGGTATTGGGAAGGAACGGGAGCAGTAATACGCCCGCCACCTTGAGAGTGTCGATGAGATTGTACAGCACCGTCGCAAGTTCTCCTCGGCGGGATTCGTCCTTGGCGAGCACCCAGGGCGTCGTCTCGTCGATATACTTGTTGGCGCGCGTTATTACGTTGAAAATCTCCTGCAACGCTTCGGGCACGAGCAGATTGTCGATATTCTCCTCCACCTTCTTGTAAAGTCCGTTTACCATTTCGATGAGGCTGTCGTCGTATGGCGTCTTGACCCAAGGTGCAGGGAGTGTGCCCTCAAAGTACTGATTTACCATTGCGCAGGAGCGGCTCAAGAGGTTGCCGAGGCTGTTGCAAAGGTCGCCGTTTATTCTCGATAAGAAGGCGTAATTTGTGTACATTCCGTCGCTTCCGAAGGGTATCTCCCTCAAGAGGTAATACCTTACCGAATCCACTCCGTATCTGTCGGAGAGGATAAACGGGTCTATTATGTTGCCCTTGGACTTGCTTATCTTGTCGCTTCCGAGCAACATCCAGCCGTGTCCGTAAACCTTCTTCGGAACGGGAATATCGAGCGCCATGAGAAGCGCGGGCCATATTATGGAGTGGAAGCGCACAATCTCCTTGCCCATCATGTGAAGGTCTGCGGGCCAGAACTTTTTGAACAGGCTGTCGTCCTCGCCCATGTAGCCGAGGGCGGTGATATAGTTGGTAAGGGCGTCTATCCACACATAGATTACGTGGTCGGGGTCAAAGGGTACGGAAATGCCCCACTTAAAGCTGGTACGGCTGACTGCAAGGTCTTGGAGACCGGCTTTGAGGAAGTTGTTGAGCATTTCGTTCTGGCGGGACTTTGGCTGGAGAAACTCGGGATTGTTCTCGATAAGCTCAATCAGCCTGTCCTGGTACTTGCTGAGGCGGAAGAAGTAGCTTGACTCGCGGGTAAGTTCCACTTCCCTGCCGCAGTCGGGGCACTTTCCGTCCACGAGCTGGGTCTTGGTCCAGAAACTCTCGCAGGGGGTGCAATACCAGCCCTCGTACTCGCTCTTGTATATATCGCCTTTGTCGTACAGCTTCTGAAATATCT
Organism: Clostridia bacterium; assembly: GCA_035381305.1. GTDB lineage: Bacteria > Bacillota > Clostridia > Christensenellales > DTU072 > CAG-1782. The sequence continues at coordinate 25,733 of DAOSYK010000009.1, read as the reverse complement.
TCTGCACGGCCTTTTCGTGATAGTCGTCGGTGGTGCGGATAAACTTGTCGTAAGATATGTCAAGCAGCTTCCAAAGCTCGATAAGGGACGCGACCTGCTTGTCGACAAACGCTTTAGGCTCGGTATTGTGTTCCTTTGCCACCTTTTCTATCTTCTGCCCGTGCTCATCGGTGCCCGTGAGGTAAAACACGTCCATATCGCACATCCTTTTGAACCTCGCTATGGCGTCGCAGACGACGGTCGTATAACAGGTGCCCAGGTGCCACTTGCCGCTCGGGTAGTAAATAGGTGTGGTGATGTAGAACTTTTCTTTCATAATCCGCCTCGAATAAAAGGATATAATAAATAATTTTATGATAATAAGTATATACTCAGTTTTCGCAAAAGTAAACTGTTTTCCCTGTTTTTATGTCGATTAGGCCCATTCAAACGCGTTTTCAACGAATAAAAAACCCCCTTTCTGGAAAGAATGAAGATAGCAAATAGTTTCCGCTGTTCATAAGTATATAGTGGAAAAAAGTTATCCGAGATACTGGAGAAGTTATGGTAAAACGAGGGGAATTGTATTATGCGGATCTTAGTCCGGTGGTCGGCAGCGAACAGGGCGGAATTCGGCCTGTATTGATTGTGCAAAACGACATCGGCAACAAGTACTCTCCCACTATCATTGCTGCGGCCGTGACGAGTCAGATGTCCAAGGCGAATCTCCCCACGCACATCGAGCTGGACACTTCCTGCGGCCTGCCCAAGGACAGCATAGTACTTACCGAGCAGCTGCGCACCCTCGACAAACAACGCCTGCGCGAAAAAATCGGCAACGTTGACACCAAGGTTATGGAAAAGGTCAACAACGCTCTCCTCATAAGCCTCGGCTTCTTCAATCAATAATTTGTCCTCCTTTTTCGGTGTTACCGACAAAAAGGAACCTGCCGTATATGGCGGGTTCCTTTTTCATTATTATTATTTGCGCTTTTATTCCAAATCGCTGAACTTAATTAGTTCTACGCCCGCTTCCTTCATAATCTGCAAGGAGAATTCGTCCGGGTATCCTTCCTTGTAGACGATGCGCTTAATTCCGCTGTTTATTATCATCTTTGCGCAGATTACGCAGGGCTGGTGAGTGACATACATAGTCGCATTGTCGACGCTCACTCCCAGTTTTGCCGCCTGGATAATGGCGTTCTGCTCGGCGTGGACGGCGTAGCATATCTCCTGCCTGGTGCCCGAAGCAATGTTCATCTTTTTCCTTAAGCACTCGCCTTTTTCGGAGCAGGACGTAATGCCGCTGCTTGCCCCGTTGTAACCCGTCGTAAGTATCCTCTTGTCCTTTACTATCACCGCTCCCACGTGGCGGTTGTCCTGATAGCAGGAGCTCCAACCGGCAACGGTCTCGGCAAGCTCCATAAACCTTTTATCCCATTTGTTCATCATTCTTACCCTCGTTAAGTAATCGTGATAATTTTATCACACGTCGGTATCTTAAGTCAACACCGCCCTCAGACGTATTCGGCCATATTAAGGGCAATTACCGAGCAGGCATAACGCACGTTTGCGGCAAGCGAAACCCTCGAGCCGTCGGCGACATCGATATTTTCGAGGCACTGGGCGGCGAGGCGAAGAAGTTTTACACTCTCCTTGTTTTTTGTGTCCTGAATTTTCAGTATAATCGCCTTGGCGTCGGTAACCTGCGCACTCAGCATAGACAATAGCTCGCTCTCGGTCATTGCGCCCGTCTCATAGCCGTTTGCCGCCTCGGCAAGCTCATGTATCAGCTTGTCGCAAAAGTTAAGCACCTCGGTATTTTTGCTTTTATAAGACACCTTTTTAACCTCGGTGCTTAAATTCTTTTCGGCGACGGCGACGGCCGACGCTTTGTCGGGATAAACCGCATAAACGACGTAATAATCCTCTTCCTGAAAGACGTAGCCGCTGCCCCCGCCCTTTCTTACCGCGGCGCTTTGGACGTAGGCGTGCTCGCGCGAGGAGTGATTGGATACGACGAGATAATACTCGTATTCATTGCCCTTGAACGCCCTTGCGACAAGGTCGGTAAGGTGCCCGTTCCTGAAAAAATCGGCAAGGAAAAATACCAGCGCAAAACACAGCAAAACGACCGTAAAGACAAACCACCCGTCTTTGGCGGTCCTTACCTTTTCGGTCTTTGCAATCTTTTCTTTTACTGTCTTTTGTTTTCTGACGTTTCTTTTATACGCAAACTGAGTATAATCGACTTCCGACATACTCATAATTTATGATTTTCCGCCGTTTATTATGCCGTAATGCGGCGTTTACAGAATGTTTGCCGGGGAAAAGGTAAAGGTGTCTTCGATGCTGTCTATCTGCCCGATTACTTTGGTAAGAACGGCGGTGGAACTCTTGTAGTCCTCGGCAAGCGTCGTGCCCCAGAGTTCGTGCAGCGCAAAGGTAATTTCGTTTATCGACACGTGGGGGAGAAATAGGGCGAGCGTGCTTTTCTTGCCTTTCCACCACTTGATTATCTCCTCAATTACCGCGGGGTCGTAGGGCTCTCCCGCGTCCATTACGGCGGAAATTTTTTCGTCAAGTGTCCTTAACGTCTTTTCCACAAATATGGTCTCCCATATTCCGCCGCCGACAAGGAGTATGACGAGCAGTATCACCACGATGAGTTTAATGTTCATTCTACCTGCACCTCGATGTATTTTGCGTCCTTGGGCTGAATGAAGACCTTGCCGGAGTCGGCGGTCATCAGGAGCACGTCCTTTAGTTTTAAGCGGTTGTCGCTCATGACCTTCTCTACCTGCGCCTGAGTTATGCCCATGATTTGCATGTTTTCGCTCATATATCGCCCTTCGACTATTAAGGTCACGGGAATGCTGTTGGGCGCGGGCGCCTCTTCGTTTTTAAGAAGCGAGATTGCGCCGTTTGTTTCGATTATCCCGTACTTAATCTGGGTTATGCTGAAGCACCCTTGTTGGCGTATGGATGCAAGCAGGTCGTTTACGTCGATGTTGAGCTTTTTTAGCGTCCGCGCGCATATCCCGTTGTCGTCGATGACGATAAACGGACGGCCGTTTAGGAGTCTTCTCGCCTTGATGCTCTTTGCCGTAAGGACGGTTATTGCAAAATGGAGCACGATAATTACGCCCATAGGCACCAGCCCGTAAAAAATGGATATGGAAATGTCCTGCATGGGTATGCAGGCAAGCTCGGCAACTGCCAGCATAATGACAAACTCGTAGGGCTGAAGTTCGCCCAGCGTCCTCTTGCCCATAAACCTTATGCCGATGACCAGCACCGTGAAAATGATTATACTGCGCAACAATACGGTTAACATACTGCTCTTAGTATGAAAAAAACCCTTTGCGCTTATTCCTTCGAAAACAGACATAAAAAAAGAAACCGTTTTACCTATCCGTAAAACGGTCCCTTTTGGCAGGAGTAGTAAGAATCGGACTTACACCTTAGGAGTCAGAGGCCTACGTGCTACCACTACACCATACTCCATCGATTTGTGTACTCTATTATAATACGCCTCAAAAAAAAATGCAAATATTTTTTGAGTATTTTTATTTGACCAATCCGTTATTTACGGCAAATAACTGCTCGCACAGCAGGCCGTATTTACTCGACCACTTGTGCTCGGTAAAGAGGAAACGGTAAATTGTGTCACACTCCACAAGGTCGATTCCTTCCTCGTTTTTGGTGATAAGCGTGGGCAGCAATTTCAGGTACTGCTTAATCTCGAACGGCTCGCCGTCCTTGGTGCCCTTGTAGCCGATGACGTCCTTGTTCATATACAGTTCGCCCTCGCCGCGGAGGTGGAAATGCCTTGATCCGACATCTTCCATCCAGAACCGGACGGGCTTGGAGATATAAAAATTATCTTTCATAACTTCTTCGCGCGCGGCATTACGGCAGAAGTCAAACCACAGGTCGATTCTATCGAGCGTCACGCTGTCTCCCACGGGCTTAAGTTCGCCCAAAGGAGTATACTCGACCTTGTTTCCGCACGAAGTACACGTGAGGAACTTGTCGTCGCTTTCCATTTCGTACTCGGCGCCGCACTTGGGGCACTTGTAAAGTATGTAATTGAGGTTGCGCGCCATGTGCTTGGCGTGGAACCTGACATTGTGCTCTCTTTGCCAAAGGTTGTCGTTAAACTGAAGTCCCTCTTTGACGCGCTTGTAAATCTCGTCCACGGGCAGGGTTTTGACTTCCTCTTTGGTAAGGAGCACCGAGGTCTCGGTGACCACCTTGCCGAAACGGAATCCGCGGTACCACCTGGGTTTGGTCAGGAACGCGCCTTCGGTCTTTATGAGGGCGACCGTTGTATCCATCATTTTAATAAACTTTGCGATACTTGGCGCGATATAATACAACTGCTTGCCGTCCACACTGGTGCGGCCTTCGGGGTAAATGAGCACGTTGTTGCCGCTCTCGATGGCCTTTTTCATAAGTTTTAACGACTGAAGGTCAATCGAACACTGATTTTTGGGTATCGCGCCGAACCTGGTTATGAAAGGCTTGAGAGGCTCCCACGTAAAGAGGTCTTTGCTGGCGACAATGTTAAAACGCTTGGGGAGTAACGACTGGACGGAAAAAACGATGTCCATTGTACTGCAGTGATTGGCTATGGCAAGGATAGGCCCTTTTACGCCCTTGAGCCCGTGCTTGATTCTGTGTCGGAAAAATATGTAAATCAAGGGTCTGAGCACCACTGAGGGAAGCCAGTAGACGAAGAAAGAGGGTTTTTTCACCTTGGTCTCGTTGTAGCTTGCCGGTTTCGTTTCCTTCATAGCACTCCTTAAATGAGGTTCTCGGGATTGAGGCACTCCAGTTCGGGCAGAACAAACCTTCCGTCCTTTCTTATGAGCACGTCGTCAAACCATATCTCGCCGCCGCCGTACTCGGGGGTCTGAATGAGCACCAGATCCCAGTGAACCGCGCTCTGATTGGTGTTGTAACAGTCGTCATAGCAGCAGCCGGGCGTAAAATGAATAGATCCGGCTATCTTCTCGTCAAACAGTATATCGCCCATGGGCTTTGTTATAAACGGGTTTACGCCGATAGCGAATTCGCCTACATAACGGCTTCCTTCGTCGGTGTCGAAAATCTTGTTGCACGCCTCTGTGTCGTTGGCAGTCGCCTCAACGATTTTGCCGTCCTTAAATGTCAGCCTTACGTCATTAAACTCAAAGCCGTTTTCGATACTGGGCGCGTTGTAATGGATGTGTCCGTTTACGCTGTACTTTACGGGAGCTGTGTAAATCTCGCCGTCGGGAATGTTCCTGTCGCCCGCGCACTTCTGCGCGCCGATACCCTTTATGCTGAAGGTTATATCGGTGTCGGGTCCGACGATCCTTACTTTGTCTGTCCTCTCCATGAGCTTTTCGAGGGGCGTCATAGCCTCGTTCATCTTGCCGTAGTCAAGGGTGCACACGTCGAAATAGAACTTCTCAAACGCCTCGGTGCTCATCTTGGCAAGCTGCGCCATGCCTTCTGTCGGCCAGCGTAGCACAACCCAGTTTGTCCTGTTTACTCTGAGTTCGTGGTGAACTGGGTACGAGTACAGCCTTGTGTACATCTGCAATATCTCTTTGTCGACGTCGGCAAGCTCCATGCTGTTGTTGCCGCCGCGAATGCCGATGTAGGCGTGCATTTTCTCCATTCTGCGCGCGTCAAACTCCTTCATGCGGTTGGCAAGTTCTTCGGTCATGCCCGAGAGCAAAGCGTGCTTTACCTTGTTGTCGTAAAGCTCGACAAAAGGATATCCGCCCGCGTTGTATATTTCGCGGATAAGCGCGTTTACCATTTCGTAAGGAATGCCCGTCGCCTCGATGAGTACGTTCTGTCCCTTTTGCACCTTGCAGGAATAATTTACCAGTATTTCGGCAAGTTTGTTTATTCTCGCGTCCAACATAATTTTCAGCCCTCTATTATCTTTACATAAAAATTGCGGCGCCTCGGCGGGTCGAACTCGGCAAAATAGATGTTCTGCCACGTGCCAAGCACCAGTTTCCCGTTATCTATTATAAGCGTTTCGCTCACGCCGAATACGCTGCTCTTTACGTGCCCGTCGCTGTTCCCTTCGTCGTGTTGGAACTGCGGGAGCTTGGGGAAAGCGGTCTTTGTGGCGAATATGACGTCCTTTGCCACCCACTCGTCGGCGTTTTCGTTTATCGTTATCGCGGCGGTGGTGTGGGGGCAGTAAACTACGCATATGCCCTCTTTTACTCCGCTCTTTTTCACCGCTTCCGCGACCTGGTCGGTGATATCGTAAAGCGCCTCTTTGTCTGTCGTTAAGTCGTATCTGTACATTAGTATAACCTCATTAATTATCAATAATCAATTATATCGTAGAAAGCCCGAAATTACAAGCAAAACACCTTACAGGTATTGACCTGTGTAACTTGCATCGCATTTCTTTATCTCCTCGGGCGTGCCGCACGAGACAACGGTGCCGCCCGCGTCGCCCCCTTCGGGACCAAGGTCTATTATGTGGTCGGCGACGCGTATCACGTCGAGATTGTGCTCGATGACTATTACCGTATTTCCGCTGTCGACAAGCTTGTTGAGTATGGAAATCAGTTTTTCCACGTCATAGGGGTGCAGACCCGTGGTCGGCTCGTCGAGGATATATACCGTCTTGCCTGTGCTGCGCTTGGAAAGCTCGGTAGCAAGTTTGATCCTCTGCGCCTCGCCTCCGCTGAACGTCGTCGCCGGCTGACCGAGTTTGATGTAGCCGAGTCCGACGTCGCGCAAAGTCCTTAGCTTGTTGTAAATCCTCGGTATGCTCTCAAAGTAATCGCACGCCTCGTCCACGGTCATGTCAAGCACATCGTAAATGCTCCTGCCCTTGTACTTGACTTCCAGAGTCTCCCTGTTATAACGCTTTCCGTGGCACACTTCGCACGGCACGTATACGTCGGGCAAAAAGTGCATCTCTATCGTTATTATTCCGTCGCCCTGACAGTTTTCGCACCTGCCGCCTTTTACGTTGAAGGAGAAACGTCCCGCGTCATAGCCTCTCGATTTGGCGTCCGGGGTCTTGGCAAAGAGTTCTCTTACATAAGTAAACACTCCCGTATAAGTGGCGGGGTTGCTCCTCGGCGTTCTGCCTATCGGGCTTTGGTCGATGGCTATTATCTTGTCGAAATAGTCCAGTCCCGTAATTTCGTCGCACTTGCCTTCCATAAGGCGGCTGCCGTTGAGGCGGTTGCTGAGATAGGGATATATTATGCTGTTAACAAGACTTGACTTTCCGCTGCCCGACACGCCCGTGATTACCGTAAGCAGTCCCGCGGGGATGTCGACGTTAATATTCTTAAGGTTGTTCTCCCTTGCGCCGTAAACGCTAAGGTATCTGCCGTCGCCTATCCGCCTTATTTTGGGCACAGGTATCTTGCGCCTGCCGCTTAAATAATCGCCTGTAATTGAGTTTGGGCATCCGATAACGTCGTCAAGGGTACCCGCAACGACAAGTTGTCCACCATTGACGCCCGCTCCCGGACCAATATCGACGATATAGTCGGCGCTTCTTATCGTGTCCTCGTCGTGCTCGACGACGATAAGCGTATTGCCGAGGTCTCTAAGCCGCTTTAAGGTGCCGATCAGCTTTTCGTTGTCGCGCTGGTGCAGTCCTATACTCGGCTCGTCGAGGATATAAAGTACGCCCATAAGCCCGCTGCCTATCTGGGTCGCCAGCCTTATTCTCTGGGCTTCGCCGCCGCTGAGCGTCGCGCTGCTTCTTGCCAAAGACAAGTATCCCAGTCCCACGTCGATAAGGAAGTTCAGCCTCTCTTTAAGCTCTTTCATAATGGGCTTGCTTATCATTTCGTCGCGGGCATTAAGCTGCAGACTTCTGAAAAATTCGGGCAGTCTTACTATGGGCATTTCGGTCACTTCGGCAATGCTCCTGCCGCCCACTGTTATGGACAGCACTTCTTTTTTGAGCCTTTTGCCGTGGCAGACTTCGCAGGGAGTCGCCGTCATAAGCTTCTCGATGTCCTTTCTTACCGCGTCGCTCTGGGTCTCGCGGTAACGGCGTTTGAGGTTGTTGACAACTCCCTCATATGCCGCGCGGTACTCCATCGAGTAATGCGCGCCGGTCTGGGTCATGGCGATACTCTCGCCCTCGGTGCCGTAGAGGATGATGTTTCTTATCCTTTCGGGCAGATCCTTGAAAGGCGTGTCCATGCTGAAGCCGTAACGGCGGCTTAGCGCGTTGAACTGCATTAAGGAGATTTTTCCGAAGTCCAGATTCCACCCCGAGCATTTTATCGCGCCCTCTCGCAAAGAAAGGGCGGGGTCGGGGATAAGCTTATCGATGTCGATTTCGTTTTTGAAGCCCAGTCCCGTACAGCTTTCGCACGCGCCGTAAGGGGCGTTAAAAGAGAACATTCGGGGCGTTATTTCCCCTATCGTTATGTCGCATTCGGGGCAGGCGTAATTGGTGGAAAAAAGTTCTTCCTTGCCGTCCACCTCGACAATAACCAGCCCTTCGGCAAGTTTTAACGCGTTTTCAATGCTGTCGGTAAGCCTTCTCTGTATGCCGTCCTTTATTACAAGTCTGTCGACGACGACGCTTATCGTGTGCTTTAAGTTTTTGTCGAGTTTGATTTCTTCTTCCAGTCCGTAGACGCTTCCGTCCGCCTTGACGCGGGCGTAACCCGACTTGCGGAGGGACTCGAACATCTTGACGTACTCGCCCTTTCTGCCCCTCACTACGGGCGCAAGCACCAGAAAGCGGGTGTTTTCGGGCATGGTCATTATCTTGTCTACTATCTGGTCGACGGTAATACTGCTTATCTCACTGCCGCACCGGGGACAGTGAGGCACGCCGATTCGCGCAAAGAGAAGCCTTAGGTAGTCATATATTTCGGTCACCGTACCCACGGTGGAGCGGGGGTTCTGGCTCGTGGTCTTCTGGTCAATGCTTATTGCGGGGCTTAAGCCTTCGATACTCTCGACGTCGGGCTTGTCCATCTGCCCCAAAAACTGCCTTGCGTAGCTTGAGAGGCTTTCGACATAACGCCTCTGCCCCTCGGCAAAGATTGTGTCAAACGCAAGACTGGACTTGCCGCTTCCCGAAAGACCGGTAAACACTACAAGCTTGTCGCGGGGAATGCGCAAGTCGATGTTCTTTAAGTTATTCTGCTTTGCGCCTCTTATGATAATATCGCTATTCATCGTGTTTTTCTTCGGCAACGTCAATTTGCGCGGTCGTACCGGACTCCTTCTTCTGCGACTGTATGGTCAAAAGTTTGTTTATCGTCAAGGAAACGGGTATGCAAAGTACGGTGGTCACGACAAGCTCGATGACAAAGTTTGTCGCAAGGATCGCGCCTATAAGCGCCCAGCCTATCGCCACGCCGTTTATATCGCTTCCGCGGTATATAAGGAGCATCATGCCAAGCACCAGCGTTGTGTTTGTGCAAACGCCGACAGCTCCGCTCACTCCGTACCTGATACTTTGTGCGACTTTTTCGTCAAGTTTGGACTTTTTGAGCAGTTTTTCAATCAGTTTTCCGCTGAAATAGGTCGTCAGCGCAATAAAAAGCCTGGGCAGTATGGACACAAGGGGGTTCATAAATACAGGCGAAAGTACGCTCCGTAAGGAAAACGACACGCCGAATGACACTATCCCGAATACCGCGCCAAGTATCATGCCAATTCTGAGCCCCTTGACCTGCGTTACCACAATCACGGGCAAGAGCGCCATAAACGCCATGTCAACAGGCCCTATCGATATGGGCACCAGCGCAAAGACCAGGAGCAGCGAGGTCATTATCGCAATCAGCGCAATGTCGCGGGTTTTGATTTTTCTCATTATTTTCATTGTCTCAGAAATCTAGTAAGCTCGGCAATACGGTCGCGGAGCTTAATGCAGGTCTCGAAGTCCAGCTGGGCGCTCGCCGCGCTCATGAGGCCTTTGAGACGCTCGATTTCCTTGACAGCCTCCTTTTTCGTAAGTTTTTCCCTCTCATCTTTATCGGCTTTTCTGGTGATAATTATGCTGTTTTTAATATCCTTAACGATTGTTCTGGGGGTGATATTGTTTTCTTTATTATATGCAATCTGGGTGTTTCGCCTTCTTTCGGTCTCGGCAAGCGCGCTCTTCATACTGTCGGTCATGACGTCGGCATACATTATTACTCTGCCTTTCGCGTTACGCGCCGCGCGGCCGATTGTCTGAATAAGAGCCGAGCGGCTTCTCAAAAATCCTTCCTTGTCGGCATCAAGTATCGCCACAAGCTGAACCTCGGGAATGTCCAGTCCTTCCCTCAGGAGGTTTATACCTACAAGCACGTCGTTTTCGCCCTTTCTTAAGGAAGTGATTATGTCAATACGCTCCAAAGTGTCAATGTCGGAATGCATATAGACCGCTTTTACTCCGTGCTCGCAGAGGTACATCGTGAGGTTTTCGGCCATTTTCTTGGTCAGTGTGGTGATAAGCACCCTGCCCTTGTCGTTTATCACCTCGCGAATCTCGTACAAAAGGTCGTCTATCTGTCCTTTTGTAGGCTTTACGACAACCTGCGGGTCGACAAGTCCCGTGGGGCGCAGAAGTTGTTCCACCACCTGTCCCTGCTCTTTCATCTCGAAGTCGCCCGGGGTCGCGCTTACGCAGATTACCTGAGAATATTTTTCCTGAAACTCATCAAACGTCAAGGGGCGGTTGTCGTATGCGGCCTTCAGACGGAAGCCGTAGTCGACCAGGTTTTTCTTCCTCGACCTGTCGCCGGCGTTCATAGCGCGAAGCTGCGGAATGGTCATGTGACTTTCGTCGATAAAGAGCACAAAGTCGTCGGGAAAGTAGTCCATGAGGGTAAATGGCGCCTCGCCCGGCTGCCTGCCGTCAAAGTAGCGGGAGTAGTTCTCTATCCCGGAGCAGTAGCCGATTTCCCTTATCATTTCGAGGTCGTAGCTGACCCTTTCGCGCAGCCTCTGCTCCTCAAGCAGCTTGGATTTAACCCGAAACGCCTCGGTCTCCAGCCTCAGGTCCTCTTTTATCTTGGCAAGTTTTTCTTCCAGCGACTCGTCGCCGATAACGTAGTGGCTCGCGGGGAATATCGCCGCATGCTCGAGGCGGGAAATCACCTTGCCTGTAGTCACGTCTTCTTCGAAGATATTTTCGATTAAGTCGCCGAAAAATTCGATTTTTAACGCCACAGTTGAGTTACTGCTGGGGAAAACTTCCAGAACATCGCCCCTTACGCGGAAGGTCGAACGTACAAAGTCGATGTCGCTCCGCTTATACTGAAGCTGAACAAGCTTGTCGATTATCTTGTCCCTGTCGGCCTGCGTCCCCGGACGAAGGGAAAGCATCTGCTTAAAATACTCCTCGGGCGCACCCAGGCCGAAAATGCACGACACGCTGGCGACCACAATGACATCCCGCCTTTCGCCGAGAGACGCCGTCGCCGAGTGGCGGAGTTTGTCGATCTCGTCGTTTAGGCTCATGTCCTTCTCAATATAGACGTCGGTCGAAGGAATATAGGCTTCAGGACGGTAATAGTCGTAATAGGATACGAAATACTCTACTCTGTTTTTGGGAAAAAGCTCGCGGAATTCGTTGCAAAGCTGGGCGGCGAGGGTCTTGTTGTGGGCAATGACCAGCGCAGGGCGGTTAAGACGCGCGATGACGTTGGCCATGGTGAAAGTCTTGCCCGAACCTGTAACACCCAGGAGAACCTGCGTGCGGAGTCCGTCCTCTACGCCCTCAACCAGCTTTTCAATTGCCTGTTGCTGGTCGCCGCGAGGCTGATAATCGCTTGTTAAAATGAATTTATTCTCCATTTCTATCCGAATATGGCCGATAAAATGTATTTGATGGAGAAAGACAGCGCTGCAATTATTATTGTGGTGATTATACGAAAAATCAGTTTTCTCCTGGAAATCATTTTATCCCGCTGGTAGCTGATGCCGTTGTCCTTGAGCGTAATTATATACATAACGTCGCCCGTGCTTTTTTTGGCTTTTTCGTATTCAAAATAGTTGTCCAAAACCAGCTGGTTCATAGTCTCTTCAAGGTCGCTCTCCCGAAAGTCCACTCTGTAAGGTATGCGGCGCAAAATATCGAAAGGGGAAATCAGGCATTGACCGTTCTGCGAACGGCTTGCCTGCTTGTAAACGACGTCCATGAGCACCCTTTCTTTTTTGCCGAGAACCATATCTTAAAACAACCTCGCGATGATAAATGCGAATATCGCCGCGAAAAATCCGCCCAAAAACGAACTTACGGCGCAAATCGCGGCAAGCTTTTTTATGTTAAGCCTGACGGGTATCTCCACGCCGTTTTCGTCGATGGCGTCGGTTATCGCCATGACGGCGGGTTGCTCGACCGCGGCGGCCGCGTTCTGAGCGGCGGCCTGCTGCCTCTTCTCATACGCTATTCTTCCCTTCGGACGAGGAGTTATGCAATAAACCTTATCGTCGGTATAAATAAGGCTGATCATATCGTTGAGCGCCAGCGTTTCCATTATCTTATCGAGGTCGGCAAAATCCACAGTCTCGCCGAGCTGTGTGAGTATTTCCGTTTTTTCGACGACCGCGCTTTCGCCCTCGGTCGTCATGCCTATTGCTATGTCGAGTATTTTGAACGCTCTGTTATCCAACATAATTAAAACCTCTTGATAGCTTATTATATATAAACAATAATAAAATGTCAAGGCAATAAGCGCCCTGACATTTTACTCGTTTCAATAAAAAAGCGTGTCGCTTTTTACCTCAAAGCTTGACTTTTTCGTTTATTTTTCTCATGCGGTCGATATCCATTTTTACAACTTCGCGATCGTATGTGAGCAAGCCGTTGCACTCGTCCTCGACGTCGGAAACCTCGGTATAAACGCATGCCGAAAGTCCTTTGGGGATATTGGCGATTATCTTTGTTTCGTACAGCTTTTCGATGGCGTCTTCATACGCCGCCTTGTCATAATACTTGCGGTATCCGAAGAATTTTTCCTTGTTGTACATGTGTCCTTTCATCTGCAGACTGAATCCGCCGAATTCGGTCACCGCGACGGGACGGTCGTCGTTACGGTTGTATTTCGGGAAAATGTACGCAGTGAAATAGATGTGGAAACTGTTGACGTCGCCGCCGCCCTGGTCAAACCAGCCGCTGGCGTGGTCTATAAGGCGGGTGGGGTCTTTTTTGCGGTAGAATTCGCACGCTTTAAGCGCGTCAAACTGCCCCCACGCCTCGTTGAACGGCACCCACAGACAGAGGGAAACGCAGTTGTAAAGCAGGTCTATCATCCTCTCGGAATCGGTATAATACTCCTCTCTCCCCTTTTCGTCCGTTCTGGAAAAACGCTTGTAATTCTCCTCGCCGTCGCTCATCCAGCCCAGCTTCTTGATGCCCGTCGCAAGCGAAAGCGCGGGACGCACGGCAATGGTAAGGGGGCTGTATGTTCCGCCGCCGCTCACCATGTCCTGCCAGACCAGCATGCCCAACCTGTCGCAGTGGTAGTACCAGCGAAGAGGCTCAATCTTTATGTGCTTTCTCAACATATTGAAGCCCATTTTCTTCATGGTCTCGATGTCGTAAACAAGCGCCTCGTCACTGGGCGGCGTATACATTCCGTCGCTCCAATACCCTTGGTCGAGCAGACCGTTCTGGAAATAGGGCTTGTTGTTGAGCATCATGCGGCTTACGCCCTTCTCGTCAAAGCCGCGGGAGAACTTTCTCATTCCGAAATAGCTGTTGATCTTATCCTTGCCCGCCGTTATTACTACGTCATAGAGGTAGGGATTTTCGGGCGACCAGAGATTATAATCAGCCATTTTGACAACGGCATTCCCTTTTGCCGTCACGGTCTGAATTACTTTGCCTTTGTCGATGATTTCTATTGTCGAGTCAACCGTCTTTTTGCTGAAAGCTATCTCAAACGCGACTGTGTCGCTGTCAATGTCGGGGGTGATTTTTATGCCGCTTATGTAATTGTCGCAAACTTCCTCGATCCACACCGTCTGCCATATGCCCGACTGGGGAGTGTACCATATCCCGCCGCGCTTGGACGACTGCTTGCCGCGCGCCTGGCTTCCCGTGTCGGTGGGGTCTTCCACTTTTACGGTGATTTCGTTTTCCCCCTCGATTAAAAGTCCGGTTATGTCAAAACAGAACGGGTAATAGCCGCCTTCGTGACATCCTGCAACCTTGCCGTTTATTGCGACTTCGCAGGCATAGTCGACCGCGCCGAAATGAAGGAGCGCAATATCATTTGACTTTTTGTAATTGAATTTTCTTTGATAATAGAGGTAATCGGTGGGCTTAACTTCCTTCTCCACGCCCGAAAGTATGCACTCGGGGCTGAAAGGCACCACGATTTCGCCTTGATAGGCTTCAAGAGGCGCGTTTTTGTCAAGAATAGCGTAATTCCACACGCCGTTTAAGTTGATAAAGCTGTCTCTTGCCATCTGAGGGCGGGGATAATCGTTAAGGGGCAGGTTTTTGTCAAGGGTCTTGCCCCAGCGGGTAAGTAATCTCTCCATAAAATAACCACTCTCCGTAAAAAAATAAATATTAAAACTATTATAACATCACTTTTACAAAATTTGGGAGCTAATTTTTGAAAGTAACGGTAAACTCGGTATACTTGCCCTTTTCGCTGTCCACGGTGATGGTCGCCTGATGTCCGTCGACGATACTCTTCGCTATCGCCAATCCCAGTCCGAAACTCCTTGTAGAGTCCTCTCCGTTGGTGTGCGATTTGTTCACTCTGTAGAAGCGGTCAAAGAGTTTGTCGAGGTCGGCCTTGTCGATTCCTTCGCCCGTATTTATGACTTTAAGCTGCGGGCGTTTTTTATCGTTTTGCACACTTAGGGTAACCGTACCGCCGATATTGGTATACTTAATTGCATTATCCACGAGAATGTAAATCAGCTTTTCGATGTTGGCTTCTATGCCGGTCATGCGGATATTGGGAGCGATTTTTGTAACCATACTGATGTTGTGCTCAAATGCCAGAACCTCTGCTTCCAACGCCACACGCTCGGCAAGGTCGCTGAGGGAAAACTGGCCGGTCTTTGGCAAAGTTTGCATTTCGTCCATCTTGGCGAGATCGAGCATCTCCACGACGAGATTGTTAAGCCGCTTGACCTGTACGCTTATGCCCTCTATCCATCTGCGCTTTTCCTCGGGGATATCCTCGAGATTTTCCTGCAAAATGCTGAGATTTGTGCTGATTATCGTGAGCGGGGTTTTAAGTTCGTGGCTGGCGTTGCCGACAAGTTCTTTCTGCTTGTTGAAGGAGTTTTCGACAGGGAGTACCGTCTTTTCCGCCGCCTTGAAGCTGAATATCACTATTCCGATAAGCCCAAGCGTGCCTATCATAAGTATCGCCGCCGCAAGCTCGAAAAGGGAACGGTTTTCCCTCGTGTAGTCGTAGATATAGGCGGTGTAGCTGTTGTTTATCCTGTTTTGGTTTACACTGTATGCCATGAAATTGCCGTTGATTTTTATGCGGCCTGTAGCGTCGCCGCTCTTGGCAAGCGACGGAATGGACTTCAACAGCTGGGTCATCGTGTCCTCGTCGTAAAAGTCGCCGTTGCTGACGATATACGCGCCGTCCTTCTGGAGAAAAATGCTCAAGGAATACCTTGTGTACTCGTCGGCACCCGAGTTGGAAAAAATACCGAAAGTCGGATTGAATACCCTGCTTTCGGTAACGCGCGCGAGATTTTTTTCTATTGTGTCGTTGGTCTGATAGAGATAGGCAAGAAATATAAGCATGAGTATGGCGATAAATGCAGTCCCCAATGTGACGCTGTAGCGGATCGCCATGTTTAGTCTCAGCTTATTGAACATCATGCCTCCAGTTTGTAGCCCGCTCCCCTCACCGTGGAGATGGACACAGTGCTCCCCAAAAACTGCAATTTTTTCCTCAAAAACGAGATATACACTTCGATGTTGTTGTATTCGGCTTCGCTGTCATAGCCCCACACCTTAATAATCAGTTCGTCCTTTGTCACAACGAAATTGGGGCGGGAGAGGAAGTACATAAGTATCTCGCTCTCTTTAAGCGACACCTTTATGCTCTTGTTGTTGCATAAGAGTTCATAACTCGACGCGTTTAACGCCAAATCGCCGAATTTTATTATGTTCTCGTTAATAACGTCTGTTTTGCGGCGTAAAAGCGCCTTGATGCGGGAGAGTAATTCCTCGCTCTGGAAGGGCTTTGCAAGGTAGTCGTCGGCGCCCAGATCCAGTCCCCTCACCTTGTCGCCCGTCTGTCCGAGCGCGCTGAGTACCAGTATGGGCGTAGTGACTTTCTCTTCCCTGAGCCGTCTTATCACTTCAAAACCGTTGAGTTTGGGCAGCATAATGTCGAGCACGATTACGTCATAGCGGTTGCTGAGACCGTAAATGTACCCTTGTTCGCCGTCATAGACGGTATCGACGTTGTATCTGGCTTTTTTGAGGAGATGCGCTATACCGTCGGCAAGCTCAACTTCGTCTTCAACAAGCAAAATATTCATACCGTTCTCCTTTGTTTTACATTTTATAAGCCCATTCTTAAACCAACATTAATAATAAGTAAAAAATGTTTTTCTATTAAGACTAATTTAAGCGAGCTTTTTTAACATAAAATTGAACCTGATTAATAATATTTTCCTGAAAAAGTCCCTTTTGAAGTTTCTCCCTTAGCTTCACAGGGGACTTTTTCTTTTAATTTTATCATAACTTGCACTCCCTTTCAACAATAAAACTCCCAAAAACAACCCAAATACCCTCACACCTTATATTTTTGCCGTTTTCTTAATTTTTTCCATCGTTTTTCCCATAATAAATATATAGACAAAGGAGAAAATGAGTATGAGAAACAAATACGTAGCGGCGCTTCTTGCGATATTCTTAGGACTTTTCGGTGTGCACAAATTCTACCTCGGGCAGAAAACGGCGGGCATAATCTATCTTATTTTTTTCTGGACGGGCATTCCCGAAATTATCGGCTTTTTCGAAGGGATAATCTACCTGTTTACCGGCGAAGAGAATTTCAACAAAAAGTACAATAACACAACGCAATCCCAAGCGGCATAGCCCCAAAACATCCCAAATAATCTTGGGGGGAATTAAATCCATAAATCGCGGATTTATGGACACCTCGAAGAATAGTCAAAACATCCCCCAAAAATAGGGACTTCGGGAGAATCCACGGATTAAATATATCATAAAAAAACCGCCTGCTTTCGGGCGGTTTTTCACATTATACTTAGGGGGTTTCTCCGAATATCCACAGGATATTCGGGGGCAAAATCCGATGTTCCGCCCAAAAATGCCGCTTGTGTATTTTTGGGGGTTTTCTTAAAAGAGACCTGTAATTATTCCGTTGTCGTCGACATCGATATTCTCAGCCGCGGGGACTTTGGGAAGACCGGGCATGGTCATGATGTCGCCTGTCAGCGCCACGATAAAGCCCGCGCCTGCCGAAAGCCTGATGTTCTTGACGGTGACGGTAAAATTCTGAGGCGCGCCGAGAAGCGCGGGATTGTCGGAAAAGCTGTATTGGGTCTTTGCCATACAGATGGGCAGCTTGTCGTATCCGAGTGACCTAATGAGAGCGATCTGCTTTTTCGCCTGCGCCGAAATCTCGATCCCTGTACCGCCATAAATCTTCGTCACGATGGTGTTAATCTTGTTTTCAATGGTGTCATTGACGTCATAGAGGAAGTCAAACTTATTTTCGGCTTCGCTTAGGCGCACCACTTCTTCGGCAAGAGCCGTTCCGCCCTTTCCGCCGTCAGCCCATACCGTGGAAAGTACGACGTTTACGCCGAGCTTTTTACACTGCTCGGTGACAAGCGCGATTTCGGCGTCGGTGTCGGCGGGGAAGCGGTTAAGCGCGACAACCGCGGGCAGATGATACCTGTTGCGGATATTGTCAACGTGGCGTAAAAGGTTGGGAAGTCCCTTAATAAGCGCGTCGGTGTTTTCGGCGTTTAATTCGCTCTTGGCGACTCCCCCATGCATCTTTAATGCCCTTATCGTAGCGACGATAACGACTGCCGAGGGCAAAAGGTGCGCATAGCGGCACTTAATGTCGAGAAATTTTTCGGCTCCGAGGTCGGCGCCGAAGCCTGCCTCGGTCACCGCATAATCGGCAAGGCTCAAAGCAAGGCGGGTTGCCGTAACCGAATTACAGCCGTGGGCTATATTGGCAAAGGGTCCGCCATGAACAAAGGCGGGAGTGCCCTCCAGCGTCTGGACGAGATTGGGCTTTATAGCGTCTTTCAGCAGCGCAGCCATTGCTCCCGCGGCCTTGAGGTCGCCGCAGGTCACAGGCTTGTCGTCATAAGTGTAGCCAACTATGATTTTCGCAAGTCTCTCTTTGAGGTCTTTTATCGATGTGCTGAGGCACAGTATTGCCATGATTTCCGAAGCGACGGTTATGTCAAACCCGTCCTCTCTCGGCACGCCGTCGGCCTTTCCTCCAAGTCCGTCGACGATGTTTCTGAGCTGTCTGTCATTCATGTCAACGCACCTTCTCCAGGTGATTTTGCGCATGTCGATTCCGAGCGCGTTGCCCTGATGAATGTGGTTGTCCAACATAGCGGCAAGGAGATTGTTGGCGGCGCCGATTGCGTGAAAGTCGCCCGTAAAGTGGAGATTTATATCTTCCATAGGCACAACCTGCGCATACCCGCCGCCTGCGGCTCCGCCTTTTACGCCGAAAACAGGCCCCAAAGACGGCTCGCGCAAAGCTGCAATTACCTTTTTGCCTATGCGTGCAAGTCCGTCCGCAAGCCCGATTGTCGTTGTCGTCTTGCCTTCTCCCGCGGGAGTGGGCGTTATTGCCGTGACAAGAATGAGTTTGCCAAATTTTTTGTTGTTATTTAACAGGGACAAGTCCACTTTGGCTTTGTATCTGCCGTAGTATTCGAGGTGCTTCTCGTCTATCCCCGCTCTTTCCGCCACCGCATTTATGGGCAAAAGTTTTACGCTCTGGGCAATTTCGATGTCGCTTTTCATAACTTTCTCCTTTATGTATTACAGTTTGCTTGCCGCTTCAATGTCGGCGATGAAGGTTGCGTTTTTGTGCGTTCTCAGTATGGACGCAGGGCAGGACTCGTCGATTTTGCCCTTTACAGCCGCAAAAACTGCGTCGGCTTTGTTTGCGCCGCTCGCAAGTATTATTATTGACTTTGCCGCCATGATGTTGGCAATTCCCATAGTGATCGCCTTTGTCGGGACTTCGTCGATGCTGTCAAAAAACCTCGCGTTGTCCTCAATGGTTTTTTCGGTGAGGTTAACTATATGCGTCACCGAATCAAACGATGTGCCCGGCTCGTTAAACGCGATGTGTCCGTTTCCGCCGATACCGAGTATCTGCACGTCAATTTCGGCGTTTGCGAGCATCTCGTTGTACCTGTCGCACGCTTTTTGCATATCGGCGTCCATTCCGTCGGGAAGGTGAGTATTTTTAAGGTCGATGTCAATGTGGTTAAAGAGGTTTTTCCTCATAAACTCTACATAACTCTGTTCGTCGCCGACGCCCAGTCCCACATACTCGTCGAGGTTGTAGCTTTTGACGTTCTTATAGGATACTTCGCCCTTTTTGCAGTCCGCCGCCATGAGTTTGTACAATCCCACAGGCGTGGAGCCGGTGGCAAGACCCAATGTCGCGTCGGGCTTTTCAAGCAGTATTTTTTTTACGATTTCATAGGCTTTTGCGCTCAGTTCTTCATAATCTTTTGTGATGATTAAATTCATTATTTAATAACCTCTTAATTTTTTATCAGTTTATTGAGTTTTGCCCTGACATCGTACTCGAATTCGCGGATATAGCACGCGATATACTCCACAATGTCGAGGTTTTCGTCGTAAACAAGGGGCGTAAGGTCGATTGCATAACTCAAGCTGTCGGCCTTGTCCACGCTGTGGCTTGCGCCGTAAGTCGCGTTTGCCGTCCTTCTTCCAGCCGCGGCAAGGTCATAGCGTTTGCCGCCGCAAATCTGGCTGTCAAACACGCTTATAAGCGCGTTTGCGATATTGGGGTGGGCGCTTGTGTCGAAGACGACTTTCCGAGCGTCGTTTACCCAGTCGAGGTCGCGCCACACTTCGCACCCGTAGACTTTTTTGGGTTTAATATTCTCCGGAAGTTTTCTCATCGCACAAATAGCCTTTACCGCCACGCCCAAATGCGTGTCGTGCTTGTCGGCAAGGTTGTGGGTGTAAACTATTTCGGGACGTGTCGATTCAAAAATCTTTACATAGTCGTCGATTACGTCGCTGTTGGTCGGGTCTTTAATTTCCTTTGAGGAATAGCCCAGCATTACAAGTGCCGAATATTCGCCCACAACGGCGGCTTTTTTCTGCTCCTCTATGCGGACACGTATCATTTCTTCATCGGAAAAGTCTTTATACAGTCCGTTTCGGGGGCTGCCCGCGCCGTCGGCGGTGATTATCGCGGTAAAATGCTTGTCGCGCAAGCCGAAGCACTCAAGTATCCCGTGCAATGCCATAAGCTCAATATCGTCCTGATGGGCGGCGATTGCCATATGTGTGGTCCGTGAAAGCGCAAGTTTTTCGTCGGTATTTTCCGGAACAAAAACCAGACTGTTTTCCTTTTTAAATTCCATTACTCCCTCCTTTTGGGCAAGGACGCCGCGGCGACGCTTTGTCCCACTCTCCTGGATTTTTCGTCGGGTAAATAAATGTTGATTTTACTAAGGGCGGGAAATTCTTCTTTTATTACTTCTTTCGCCTTGTTTATTATAATCTCTCCGCCTCTGCCGCTCATAACGCGCCCTAATAGCATTACGTGCTTAATGTCGTAAAACATAGCATAATACGGCAAGGTATAGCCGAGATAAATTCCCAGATCGGAAAATACGGTCTCGGCAAGGGGCGAATTGTTTTCAACTTCTTTCTGAATTACTTTAAGCTTTTCGGCAGGAGTCAACCCGTCCGCAAATTGATATCCGCCCGCAGTCGCGAGTTTAATCACTCCGTCCTGGGAGAAATACTTCACTCCGCACCCGTAGTCGCCGCTCCATTCGTCGATTGCCGCGTTTTCGTTAAAGTCCACCGGCACAAAGGCAAGTTCGCTAAGCCAGCCGTTAAGGCCGCCGCCGCTGTTTATGTAGCCCGCCGCTTCGCTCGTTCCCATGGCGATGCCCAGCACCCTGTTGTCCTTAAGTTCCATACTGCCGCAAAGCGCGGTGACATCCCCGTCGTTGGCAACTTCAAGAGGCGCGAAAAACTCCTTCGCGATGTCGACGTACATATTTTTGACTTTTTTGTCAAAGTCTTCTTTCCCCACCTTGACAAACAGCGACGCCGCCATGATGCGGTTGTTTATGTATATTCCCGCGCTGGATACGCCTATCGCGTCCACTCTCGGCAAATGGGATGCGGCGGTTTTGAAGGCTTTTTTGATTTCGTTATAGTGATACGTCGGGTCGGACTCGAGCTTCGGGTGCCAGATGACTTCTTCGCTATATACGGCCTTACCGTCGATTACCGCGCTGACCTTGCGGTCGGACCCGCCCGCGTCAAAACCTATCCTGCACCCGTCAAAGTGCCCGCCGATCGGCATAAAGCAGGTTTTGCGCGCAGGGATGCCCGCATAATCGCACTCGACTACCGAAAACTCTTTTTCGTAAATGCCCGACATGAATTGCGTGTCAAAACGCCTCGCGCCGTCAATCGAATATGCTTTTTTGAAATACTCGTACAAAACGCGGGAGCCCGCGACATAGATTTTGTATCCGCCCACAATCCACAAAACGGACTTAACAAGGCGGTCGGCGATTTTTATGTTGTACGCGTCGTTCACGCCGTCGGAAAACGCGTCAAGTTCGAAAATATAATTATAGCCGTCGTTGCGCTCCACGGCAAAGACGACTTTGTTTTTTTGTCCGCTTTCTCCGACTTTCTTTTGGAAGTCTTCTATCGCCGAAAAAGCGGGCGCAAACCCTTTATCCAATACGGGCGTAAATTTCATAAGAAAGACCTTTTCATCATATTTGGTTATATTTTACACCCCGCGGCGAAAAAATGCAATTATACGCTTCGCGTTATTTTACCGCTTCATACCCCGCTTCGTCCAACACGGCAATCGCCTGATCCGCTTTGTCGTCCTCAACGGACACTGTTTTGTCGGACAGTGTCACAACGTGCTTTATCCCCGCCGCGTCAAGCGATTTGGAAATTCTGTTCACACATGCAAGACAATGCATGTCAGCTACTTTCAATATTGTCATAATTTGCACTCCTTTTGCTCATTTTACAGCTTTTTTGCCCTAAGTCTAAGCGCGTTTCCCACGACAAACACCGAGCTCAACGACATCGCAAACGCGGCTATCATGGGCGATAACAGCGTTCCCGTGACGGGGTACAGAACGCCCGCCGCAACCGGTATCCCGATGACGTTGTAGAAAAACGCCCAGAAGAGGTTTTGTTTTATATTTCTGATTGTGTACTTGCTTAATTTTATCGCCCTGTAAACGTCGTTCAGGTCGGACTTCATGAGGACGATGTCCCCGGACTCAATCGCTATATCGGAGCCGCTGCCTATGGCAACGCCCACATCGGCTTGTGTCAGCGCGGGTGCGTCATTGATTCCGTCGCCCACCATCATGACCTTTCTGCCCTCTTTCTGAAGCTTTTCGACGTACGCCGCCTTATCCTCGGGCATGACTTCGGCAAATACTTCGTCCACGCCCACCGTCTTTGCGATGTGCTCGGCGGTCTTAGAGTTGTCGCCGGTCATGAGGTACACCTTGATGTTTTCGCTTTTGAGTTTTTCAATCGCCTCACGGCTTGTCTCCTTGACCTTGTCCGAAATGCCGATTATGCCTTTTACCGCGCCGTCCGCGACGACAAACACCGCCGTCTGACCTTTTTCCGACATCCTTTCGGCAACTGCTGCGAGGTCTTGCGCAATTCCCGCGTTTTCGATAAGCTTCCTGTTCCCGACGACGACCTTCCGTCCGTCCTCGAACGTCGCGTTTATTCCCTGCCCCGTAAGGCTGTTAAACTCCTTAATTTTATACAGTTCCGCCTCGTCTTCCTTGGCCTCCACTATGGCTTTGGCGAGCGGGTGTTCGGAGACGCTTTCGGCTGAGGCGGCTATTTTCAAAAGCTCTTTTTCTTCGATGCCGAATGCGGCAATTTCGGCGACAACGGGTTTTCCCTCGGTCACGGTCCCTGTCTTGTCCAATACGACGGTATCGGTTTTGTGGGTAATTTCCAGAGCTTCGCCGCTCCTTATAAGTATCCCTTTTGACGCGCCCAGTCCCGTCCCCACCATTATCGCCGTGGGAGTAGCAAGTCCCAGCGCGCACGGACAGGCTATGACCAGCACCGCGGTGAAGATTTTAAGTGCAAAGGCGACGTCTTTTTGCGCGATAGCCCACGCGACAAAGGACACAAGCGCGATCCCGATAACCACGGGCACGAAATAGCCCGCCACCTTATCGGCGATTTTTGAAATGGGCGCTTTCTTTCCTTGCGCGTCCTCGACAAACTTAATGATTTTGGCGAGCACGGTATCCCCGCCCACCTTTGTCACTTTGACATACAGCGCGCCGTTATAATTGACGCTGCCGCCGATGACATTGTCGCCTGTCGACTTTTCGACGGGTATGCTTTCGCCCGTAATCATCGATTCGTCCACACCGCTTTCGCCCTTAATGACCACGCCGTCAAGGGGCACCTTCGCGCCGGGCTTTACCAGCACAATATCTCCGACTTTTACCTGTGATACGGGCGTTTCAAGCCAAGTTCCGTCCTCGTTTACCACTACCGCCACATCGGGCGCGAGTTCCATAAGCTTCTTTATCGCGCTTTGGGTCTTGCGCTTGCTGTTTGCCTCGAGGTATTTCCCGAGCATGATGAGCGTAATTATGACCGCCGCCGACTCGTAGTAGAGATTATGAACGGCGTGCATATAGGCGGGAATCATGTAGGTCATGACAAGGCTGTAAACAAAGGATGTGGTAACGCCTATCGCGACCAGACTGTCCATATTGGGATTCAGGTGGAACAGCGCCTTATAACCGTTAATAAAAAATCTTCTCCCGAGAAACAGAACCGGCGCGGTGAGAATAAGCTGAGTCAGCGCGAAATTTGCGGGGTTTGCCGACATTTCCATAAAGCGCGGAAGCGGCAAGGGCTTGGGGAGCATGTGCCCCATGGATACATAAAGTAAAATTACTGTCAAAACGGCCGCGGCAATCAGCGACGCCCTTTCCTTTTTCCCCTCGTTGTCCTTTTCGGGCTTGACTTTTTTCTCTTTCTCCTCTATAGCTATGGAAAAACCCGCCTTCTGGACTTTTTCCATAATCATTTCGGGGGTGACTTTTTTCTCGTCATAGGAAATAGTCAGCTTATTTGTGGCAAGGTTGACCTCGCTGAGGGCTACGCCCTCCAGCTTTTTTGTCACTCTTTCGACCGAGGCGGCGCACGCCGCGCAGGTCATTCCTTCCACCTTGTAAGTCTCTTTTTTCATTTTTCCTCTTATTTATAATGAGAAATAAGTTTGAATAATATATCCCTGTCTCAAGTATAATTCCCCGCACGCTCATTTTGCAACTGTTTTCGGAAAAAGAAAAGGGCCGCCCAAAATGCGGCGGTCCTTTTCCAGGGGAGTAATTATGAATGACTGAAATACATATGAGTCGGTTCTACTCGATGAGGATTCTGTTGGAGCCTTTGACCTGCTCGTTCTTTTTGGGAATGTCGACATAAAGAACGCCGTCTTCGTATCTCGCCCTGATGTTCTCTTCACGCGCGTCTCCGACGTAATACGAACGCTTGTAGGCGACTTTCCTCTCGCGGAAGATGTACTTGTTCTTCTTGTCCTCTTCCTTCTCCTCTTTGCGAGCCGAGATGTTGAGGTAGCCGTTGGCAAGTTCGATATTTATCTCATTCTTGTCAAAGCCCGGCATCTCAATGGCCATTTCGTACCTGTCGTCAAGCTCCCTGATATCGGTTCTCATGTCCTCGGCATCGAAAAATACGGGTCTGAAAAAGCTGTCAAACGCATCGTCAAAGAAGTTCCTGGCAGACAAATAGTTTCTCATAACACAAAACCTCCTTTAATATTTTGATAATAATTTTGCCGACGGGATTGTTAGCACTCACATCTTTCGATTGTTAGCACTCTCATATCTCGTTTGCTAATATCATTATATCACCCTGAAAACTTTTGTCAACATTTTTATATAAATTTTTTTGCGAAAAATTAAAAATATTTTGGCTGCAAATGTCCGCGCCGCGCATCGCTGTCGTCACCATTTTCGAGCCGCGGACATTCTTTTTCGTTGTTCCTTAACTCTGTCCGACTTACGCTTGTCTTGTCCTCAGCTTATCCTGCGCCGAAAACTCCCTCGGCAAAAAAACCGCGTCGACATTCCGCCGCAACAGTATATAAGGCATTTGGCACAAAACGACGGCACCTATCGGACTTTTTCGCGGCAAGGACTTTAGAAAAACCTTGCCTGTTTTGCGACAAAAGCAAAGACCGCGATGACGATCACGCAAACAATAAAGCCGAAAATTTTTCTTACGTAGTAACTTCTGCTCATAAGTATCTCCCACTACATAAGTATGAATGCCGCCCCGGGCAAGGTACAGCCCGGGCGTAACAGGCATTAATTCCCGCTTTGCGCGCCGACAATAATTTGCTGAAAAATATGAAAAAATTCTTGCCAAACTTCTTAGTGTATGGTAAATTATATAAGTGCCTATGGGGGTATAGCTCAGTTGGTAGAGCGCTTGAATGGCATTCAAGAGGCCAGCGGTT
>DAOSYK010000008.1:49585-61989 GCA_035381305.1 Clostridia bacterium | reverse complement strand
TGCCACCCTGCCCGCCTATCTTAACGCTCTTGACGGCAAAGCGGTGCATATCGTTACCGTAAACGACTACCTTGCCAAGCGTGACGCCGAGTGGATGGGAAAGGTTTACACCTTCCTCGGCATGACGGTCGGCTGCATACTTCCCAATATGAATTTTGCCGAAAAAAAGGCGGCATATCACTGCGACATAACGTACTGCACCAATAACGAACTGGGATTTGACTACCTGCGCGACAACATGGCGCTCCGCAAAGAAAACGTAATGCAGCGCGGACACAGTTTTGCCATAGTGGACGAAGTAGACAGCATTTTAATCGACGAAGCCAGGACGCCGCTTATCATCAGCGCGCCGTCAAATAAGAGCAGCGAGATTTACGCGACCGTTCAGCGTTTCGTAAAGACCCTTCGCGAGGAAGACTACGAAATCGACCTTAAGGACAAGAGGATACACCTGACCGAGTCGGGCGTAAACAAGGCGGAGAGATTTTTCCACCTTGACAACCTCGGCGACGAGAGGGGCGCCGACCTTAACACAAAGATAAACAACGCCTTGCGCGCAAACTTCCTCATGTTCTGCGACCAGGATTACATCGTGGAGAACAACGAAGTCATCATAGTCGACGAGTTTACGGGCAGAAAGATGGAAGGAAGACGCTATTCCGAAGGACTGCACCAGGCTATTGAAGCCAAGGAAAACGTCCAGATAAGGCGCGAAAACCGCACCATTGCGACAATCACTTTCCAAAACCTCTTCCGTATGTACAAAAAGCTCAGCGGCATGACGGGTACCGCGATGACCGAGGAAGCCGAATTTAAGGGCATTTATAACCTCGACGTCGTGGAGATACCCACCCATATGCCCATGATAAGGGAAGACGAGCCGGATAAGATTTTCGGCGGAGCCGCCGCCAAGTTTAACGCGGTTGTCGACGAGATAGCCGGGCTTAACAAAAAAGGACAGCCTGTCTTGGTGGGCACAATTAACGTCGACGTCAGCGAAATGCTGTCAAGAAAGCTCGCGGCCAAGCGCATACCCCACCAGGTGTTGAACGCCAAAAACCACACGTTGGAGGCGCAGATTATCGCCCAGGCGGGCAGAGTGGGCGCGGTGACCATCGCCACCAACATGGCGGGCAGAGGTACCGACATTCTTCTCGGGGGCAATCCGGAATACATGGCGAAGGAAGAGATGACAAAAGAGGGGTACGCGGCAGAGCTTATCAGCATCGCGAGCGCGTACAACACCGTCACCGACCCCGAACACGTAAAGGCGCGCGAGCACTATACCGCGCTGGTCAGAAAGTACAAAGAGGAGACCGAGGCCGAAAAGCAGAAAGTCAAGGCCCTGGGCGGACTCAGGGTTATCGGTACCGAAAGGCACGAAAGCCGCCGTATCGACAATCAGCTCCGCGGCCGCAGCGGCAGGCAGGGCGACGAAGGAAGTTCGGTATTCTACCTGTCCTTTGAGGACGACCTCTTAAAACGCTTCGGGGGGGACAGATTACGACAGATAATGATGACGTTTTCGGGAAATGACGAAAACGCCATGCTCCAGGTGCCCATACTTTCCAGGCAGATTGAAAACGCACAGAAACGCTGCGAGGACGCCAACTACGAGAGAAGAAAAGCCGTCCTGAACTACGACGACGTTATGAACCAGCAGAGAAAGCTGATTTACGAGCAGAGAAATCAGGTGCTCAACGGCGAGGACGTTCACGACCAGATAATCAAGTATATACGCCCCGTTGCGGAAAGCGTAATACAAGAGTATGTCGACTTGTCTTCGGGCGACGAAACAAGCGTGGATTATGTCGCATTGAACAAGTCGCTCGAGCAGAGAATTCTCCGTCCCGGCACCAACATGGTCGACAAAAAGCTCGTGGGCAGCATGAACTATCAGAAGATATGCGACGCCGTAGTCGAAGAGGCCGAAAAGCAGTATGAGGAAAAGGTGGCTTTCGCAGAGCAAAACGGCATAAACTTCCGCGAGACAGAGAGAAACGTCATGCTCAATCAGGTAGACAAGCACTGGATGGACCATATCGACAGCATGGATATACTCCGCAAAGGTATCGGACTTCGCGGACTCGGTCAGAGAGACCCCGTCATCGAGTACAGGCGCGAGGGATACGAGATGTTCGAGAACATGGTCGAAAGCATACAGGAAAATATCGCCGTTATGCTGTGTAAACTGGACGTAGAGCAGGTAGTCGAGCGTAAGAACGCCTTTGAAGCCCACGTCAAGGAAATAAAGCAGAAACAGGCGGGCATCTACAGCAACAGCCCCTGCCCGTGCGGCAGCGGCAAAAAATACAAACATTGCTGCGGGAAAAAAGATTAGTATATGATTGATTTCTACACCCAGAGACAGGAACTTGAAAGACTTGAGGAAGAACTGGTAACACTTGGCGACGCGATGAAGATCGAGTCGCTTAAAGCCGAGCTTATTAAGCTCCACGCCGAGCAGGAGAAAGAGGACTTCTGGCTGGATGCCAAGCGCGCTCAGGAAGTTAACCGCAAGATAAACACCGACACAAAGAAGATTAAGCGTTTTGAGGAGCTTAACAAGAAGGTGGCGGACGTTTCCGCGCTACTTGACCTTGTGGAAGAACTCAACGAAGTCGACGAAGTGGAAAACGCCAAAAAGGAAGTCGACAAGCTGACCGGGCAGGTCGACGAACTGAGCGTCGAGGCACTTTTAAAAGGCAAATACGACTCGAGCAGCGCAATTCTCTCTTTGCACGCGGGCGCGGGCGGCACCGAGGCGCAGGACTGGACGGAGATGCTCTTCCGTATGTACTCGCGATTTGCCGACAGAAACGGCTACACCGTAAAACTTATCGACAAGCTTGACGGCGAGGAAGCGGGGATAAAGAGCGTTACTTTTATGGTGGAAGGGGAAAACGCCTACGGCTATCTCAAAGCCGAAATGGGCGTGCACAGGCTTGTGAGGATAAGCCCCTTTGACGCCAATAAGCGCAGGCATACCTCGTTTGCCAGTTTGGAAGTCATGCCCGAAATCGACAGCGACCCCGATATTTCAATAAGACCCGACGACCTCAAGATAGACACCTATCACTCGGGCGGCGCGGGCGGACAGAACGTCAACAAAGTGGCAAGCGCGGTCAGAATAACCCATTTGCCCACAGGTATTGTCGTGCAGTGTCAGAACGAGCGCAGCCAGCTCCAGAACAAGGAACAGGCGATGAAAGTGCTTGTCAGTAAGCTCGTCGAAATCAAAGAGCGCGAAAAAATGGAAGAAGCGACGACCCTTAAGGGCGAAATGAAGAAAATAGAGTGGGGAAGCCAGATACGAAGCTACGTCTTCTGCCCCTATACCTTGGTCAAAGACCACCGCACCAATTACGAAGACCCCAACGTCGACACCGTCATGGACGGCGACATCAAGGAGTTTATAATCGAGTATCTCAAAAGGCTGTAAAATGGGTTATTACGAGACGGCGGCAAAAAAGCTGGAAAGTCTCCGCGGCCGCGACGACTATTATATACTTTCGATAGAATCGAGCTGTGACGAGACGGCGGTTGCCGTAACGCGCGGCACAGAAATAATTTCTACTGTAATTTCCTCACAGATTGAAATTCACAAGCGTTTCGGGGGCGTAGTACCCGAAATAGCTTCCCGAAATCACATCCTCGCAATCGACAATCTTGTAAAACAGGCGCTCGAGAGCGCAAACCTGACTTTGGACGACATTTCCGCTATTGCCGTAACTTACGGGGCGGGACTTCTGGGCGCGCTCCTTGTGGGAGTGTCCTACGCCAAAGGGCTTGCGTATGCGAGGGAACTGCCTCTTGTCGCAATAAACCACATCAAAGGGCACGTTTTTGCCAATTTTATCGCCCATAAAGACTTAAAAACTCCCTTTATGTGTCTGCTTGCCAGCGGGGGGCATACCGAAATACTCGAAGTTAACGGATATTTCGATATGAACACACTGGGAAAGACCGTCGACGATGCGGCGGGCGAGGCGTTTGACAAGGCGGCAAGGGCTTTGGGCTTTCCCTACCCCGGCGGGCCTCAGATAGAAGAACACGCGATAAACGGGAAAGACGCGGTCAGATTCCCCCGCGCGTTCAAGGGCGAAAAGCACCTCAACTTCTCATACTCCGGACTAAAGACAGCGGTAATTAATTACGTCCATACGCTGGAAGCCAAAGGGCAGGAGGTGACGCGCGACGACATTGCGCGCTCCTTCCAGACCGAGGCGGTATCTGTGCTTGTGGAGAAGTCGTTAAAGGCATGCAAGATGTATAAGCAAAATGTGCTTTGCGTAGCGGGCGGAGTTGCGGCAAACTCCTGTTTGCGCGAAGAAATGGTAAAAATGGGCGAGAAGAACAGGATTAAAGTATTGCTTCCGCCCAAGTATCTTTGCACCGATAATGCCGCCATGATAGGGGTTGCGGCGCATTTTGCGATAAAAGAGGGAATAGAGGCGGCACCCCTTACCCAGGACGCCGACGCCAATGCGTAAAACTATCTTGCATACCGCATATATTGTGATATAATAGAGATATAAAATTTAAGGAGGCAAGCATGAGATTAGTAGTAAACCAAAAGTATTTTGCATTAAGGGACAGGTTTACAGTAAATTACGACAACGGACAACCTGCATACGCGGTCGAGGGTAAACTTATCAGCATCGGCAAGAAATTCACGATGTATTATCCCAACGGCAAGGAGCTTTTCTTTGTAAGGCAGAGACTGTTCCGTTTGCTTGCCCGTTTCGACATCGAGCAGAACGGCAACAAGGTCGGCGTATTCAGGTCGCAGCTTTCACTCTTTACAAAGCGCGGCAAGTTCACGAGCGACTTTTTCGGCGATATAAAGATTAAAGGCAACGTCATGGACTGGACTTTCCGCTTCTATGACGGAAACGGCAACCAGATCGCCGAGACCAGCAAGAAGATACTTAAGGTGCGCGACACCTACACCGTTGACATCATGGATATGCGTTATCAGGACATAATCGCGGCGCTTGTAGTCATCATCGATGCACTCTATCACAGAAAACACTGATTTTCTTTGACAAAACCGCCGCATAGTGTTAGAATAGGCGGTGAACTTAATAAAACAGCGATGACGGGAAGGAGTACATGCCGCTACATTATGCGGATGACAGAGAGAGGCGGACGGTGGAAGCGCCTTATCCCAACGGTATGGAAGTAGTCCCCGAGCTTTGGAAAGAAAGAAGCGGTTATTGCTTTGAGTAGAATCCAAGGGATACGTTCCCCCTTACCATGGAACAGGGCATGATAGTGCCCGACAAGGCGTGTAGGCGTGAGTTTATGCGCGAATATAGGTGGTACCACGGGTTTTTAAGCTCGTCCTATAACTTAGGACGGGCTTTTTATTTTGTAAAAAACAATGGAGAGGATATACCGATGAAGCTTATTGAGAGGTATCTTGAACGGACGGAATTTACAAGTTACGAGGATTTTTTGGAAAACTACCGCCTCGTCATCCCCGAGTCTTTTGACTTTGCGCGGGACGTCGTCGACGAGTGGGCGCGCATGGAACCCGAAAAACTTGCTCTTATCTACTGCAACGACGAAAACGAAGAAAGATACTTCACCTTTACCGAAATATCCCTTTTGTCCAAGAAAGCCGCCTCTTACTTTCTCTCGATAGGCATAAAGGCGGGCGACAGGGTCATTACTATGCTCCGCCGCCGTTGGGAGTACTGGGTCGCGGCAGTCGCGCTGCACCGTATCGGCGCGGTTGTGGTGCCCGTTTCCATCCAGATGGAGACAAAGGACATAATTTACAGAGCAAACTCCTGCAGTGCAAAAGCGATAATCGCCGTCAATGACGAGTTTGTCATAAGCCAGATGGAAGCGGCTCGCCATGATTGCCACACCGTGAAAAACATTATCATCGCGGGCGAAAAGAGGGAAGGGTATCCCTATTTTGACGAGGAAATGGAAAAAAGCGCGCCGTATGAAGGCTTTTCCGACCTCAAAAACGAAGACGACATGATTATTTACTTTACGTCGGGAACTACCGGCTATCCCAAACAGGCCATTCACAACAGGCTGTACCCGATCGGTCACATTATCACCGCAAAATACCTCCAGCAGGTGGAAGACAACGGACTTCACATCACGCAGGCAGATTCAGGCTGGGCAAAATTCGGCTGGGGAAACATCTACGGACAGTGGTTGTGCGGAACGGCAATGCTTGCATATGACCCCGAAAAGTTTCGCGCGAAGAATTTTGTCAATGCGATAAAGAAATATAAGCCCGTTACCGTGTGCGTTCCGCCCACCATTTACCGCATGATGCTGCGCGACGGCTTCACGAAAGAGGACATGGCGTCGGTCAAGGTGTTTGTTTCGGCGGGCGAGTCGCTGACACGCGAAGTCAATCAGGCGTTTTACGACATCGTGGGCAAATATATCCGCGAAGGGTACGGTCAGAGCGAAGGAACGCCCATTTTCGGCAACTGGAAATATATCGACCTCAAACTCTCCTCGATGGGCAAAATCTCCCCCTTGTACGATTTGAAAATCATCGACAAGTCAGGCAAAGAGTGCAACACAGGCGAGACTGGCGAAATCGTGCTTATACCGAAATACGAGCACATCGGACTGCTTAAGACCTATTTCTATGAAGGGAAAGAGCACAATGTGCTGAGAAACGGTATTTACCACACGGGGGACGAGGCGTACCTCGACGAGGACGGTTACGGCTGGTACCTCGGGCGTAACGACGACATAATTAAGTCCTCGGGCTATCGGATCGGACCTTATGAAATCGAAAGCGTCTTAAACACTCACCCCGCCGTCAAGGAAAGCGCGATAATCGGACTTCCCGACGAGATAAGAGGGCAGGTGGTCTGCGCGGTCGTGGTGTTAAACAACGAGTGCGGGGACAGACAGGCTATGATTGAAGAACTCAAAGAGTACGTCAAGACCAATACCGCGCCTTACAAATACCCCAGGGTAGTTAAGTTTACCGAAGAACTGCCCAAGACGACTTCGGGCAAACTTATGCGCGGAAAAGTCAGAGAGGACGTCTTATCCGCAAGGCTATAATTAACACAAAGAATAAAAACGGGGCGGCTCAATCAAGCTGCCCCGTTTGTTTTTTACGCTTTCTCTTTTACTTTTGACTGCACTCTTCCGAGGCTTATATTGTCGGTCTTACGGTCGCGCAATTCTTCTCTCGGATTGGGGCTTTCCTCATAGCGGTAGTCGGAGCCGAATTCCCTGATGTGCATATCGATGACCTGGTGGCTGGGATTGAGGGAGGGATTGTCGTTGACCTTGTCCTGATATTCGAAGAACCTCGCCTTGGGGTCCATGTCGTTGACATCTTTGTAGGTCTCGAAGTGCCCTGTATTTAATACGGTTTTTTTGAGTACGTTTCTTAAATAGCTCTTCTGAGGGGAGAAGGCGAGAAGCTCGGGGAATTCGCCCATGGGGATGACTTCCTGCCACTCCTTCTTTTCGTATTTTTTGAGCATTTCGGCGGCCTTGTGCAGGTGGGCTATTTCCTGAACGAGCATTTCTTCCCATATCGCCTTGACTTTGGGATTGGTTTCGTCCTTGTAGCAGGAGTAGTACAGATAGCACTCGGTGTATTCGTGGTTTAAGAGGCACTCGAGCCAGGTTGCGTTTACGTCCATAAGCCCGCCGTAAAGGGTGACGTGCTCTTCCTCTATCATGCCGATTTCCTGATATAGACGGCGGCCGATGTCGGAACTGTAGAAGCCGTTTTGGTTCATATAATAGTTCATCGTCTGCTGTTCGGCGGCGGTGATAATGGCGACGTTGAGTTTTGTTATCGGGTCAGCCGTTTTGAAGTCGACGGGGCGTTTTACGTCGTCGAAGGGGTGCCTGTGCTCGGAAATTGTGGGACGGCCGGGGAAAAACTCGGTATAGCTTCCGAGAAGTCTCTCTGCGTGGACGCTGTGTTCCATATCGAGAAGGTTTGCAAAGCGGTACAGGTGGTCAAAGTCCTCGAGGAGCGCAAAGTCGAGCGCCGATTTTACATAGAGGTCTTTTTCTCGCTGGGCAAGTATCGCCGTAAGGTCGACGGCGAGCTGCTCGTAGGAAATGGTCGTCTCGAGAATGGTCTCGTTTACGGGTTTTATGCACGAAATGCGCTTTTGCTGCTGTTGTTCGACGCGCCTGAGGTCGGAAAGTTCCCGCCTGATGTCGTTGTTGTTGCAGTGGCGGTGAAACTGGTGGGAAAACCACACGGCTTCAAACTCGGTGCCGTTCATCAGGATTACTCTTGTCTTGGTATAGGGGTCTACCTCGTGCTTGTCGTAGGATACGGGATAAATCTTGGACCAGTCGACAAAGGTCGAATCGATACCGACGGGTTTTTCGTTAAATGGATTAAAGCTCATATATCAATCTCCTTTTTTGATAATCAACGATTATTATTTTCCTTTGGCGGTAACAATATACGCGAAAATCTTTCAAAACTTTGCACTAAGCGGGTATTTTGTGGTAAAATAATTGGGCATGAAGGAGATAAAATGACAAAAAGAGTGGTTGTGGGCATGAGCGGGGGCGTGGACAGCTCGGTCGCGGCATTGCTGTTAAAACGGCAGGGCTACGACGTCGTCGGCCTTTTTATGAAAAACTGGGAAGAGCAGGACGAAAACGGGGTGTGTACTGCCGAACAGGATTACGCCGACGTAAGACGCGTGTGCGCCATTCTCGACATACCTTATTATACAGTCAACCTCTCTCAGTCCTATTGGGACAACGTCTTTCGGCATTTTGTCGAGGAATATAAGAAGGGCAGAACGCCCAATCCCGACGTTGCCTGCAACCGCGAAATCAAGTTCGGCGTGTTCAAAGAGCAGGCGATGAAGCTGGACGCGCAGTACATCGCGACGGGGCACTACTGCGGAATAAAGAAAGAGAACGGCAGGACCTATCTCACCCGCGCGCTTGACGAGAACAAGGACCAAACCTATTTTCTCAACCAGGTGACCGAAAATCAGATAGAAAACGCCCTGTTCCCGCTGGAAAAGATGACCAAACCCGAAGTGAGAAAGATTGCCGAAGAGAACGGCTTTGTCACCGCAAGGAAGAAAGATTCCACAGGCATCTGCTTTATCGGGGAGCGCAATTTCAGGCGGTTCCTTGCACAGTATATACCGATGAAGGAGGGGGAAATCAAGACCCTTGACGGCAAGACCGTGGGCACCCACAACGGCGTGTATTATTACACGATAGGACAGCACAAGGGTTTTGGCCTCGGCGGGGTCAAAGGACTTGCAAATAACGACAGTTGGTATATAATTAGAAAAGATGTAGCAAACAATATTCTCTACGTCAGCCAGGGGGAAACCGAGGAACTTTACGCCCAAAGTCTTGTCACCGAAGGATTTAACTTCATCACCGAAAATATTCCTTCGGGCACCCGCGTTAAGGCGCGGATACGCCACCGCCAGCCTTTGCAGGACGCGACTTTCTACCTTGACGGCAATGACGTCCGTCTCGTATTTGACAAAAAACAGCGCGCCGTCGCCGAAGGTCAATATGCCGTCGTGTATACAGACGACGTGTGCGTGGGCGGCGGAGTAATAGCGAACCCCAAAAAATAGCTATTTTTTTTGGGAGCATAGGAGAGCAGCCCCAAAAACGGAACCGTTTTCGGGGAAGCGGTTTTTGCGAGTAAACTGCCCCGTGTTTAATGGGGGATATATATGTACCGGTAGCTCAGTTGGATAGAGCACCAGCCTCCGACGCTGGATGTCGTTGGTTCGACCCCAATCCGGTACGCCAGACAATAGCCCCCAAAAAGAAACCCCCAAAGAATCCGGTAGGTTCTTTGGGGGGACCCCCGAATTTTATCCCCCAAAAATCAGCGATTTTTGGGGGTACCCCCGATTATGCGTTAATTTTAAGGTTTTGTATTTCTTTCCATTTTATGTTAATATTAAAAGTGACGCGAAGTGCTTTCACATTTTATTGAGCACTAATCATTGGTTTAACCTGAAAATCAACGTTTTTTCGATTTGTAAGGAGAAAATTATCTATGAAAATAGCCATTGTCGGAGGGGCTGCGGGAGGCGCGACGGCGGCCGCAAGACTTAGGAGAATTTCCGAAGAATATGAAATAGTCATGTTCGAAAAGGACGCGTTCATATCCTACGCGAGCTGCGGCTTGCCCTATTTTATCGGCGGCGTTATCAAGGATCGCGACGACCTCGAAGTTCAGACGCCTGCCGATATGAAGACCCGCTTCAATATCGACGTGAGGACAAACTCTCTTGTGGCGGCGATTGACGTAAACGAAAAGGTATTGACGGTCAGAGACCTTAAGTCCGCGCGGGATTACAGGGAGAGTTTTGACAAAATACTGCTTTCCTGCGGCGCAAAGCCCATTGTGCCCCCGATAAAAGGTATCGACAAAGCTAAAAACGTCTTTACCTTACGCACTATCCCCGACACGATGAATATAAAGTCGTTTATCGAGAACAACAAGGCGAAAAAGGCGGTTGTGGTCGGCGGCGGCTTTATCGGCGTGGAAATGGCGGAGAATCTGCGCGAAACAGGACTTGACGTCACCTTAATCGAAAAGACCGCGCAGGCGCTTGCCCAATTTGACTTTGAAATGGCGCAGATAGCCCACCGCGAAATGGAAAATAACGGCGTTGCCGTCATCTTAAACGACGGAGTGAGCGAATTTGCCGACGAGGGTAAGATAGTAGTTCTCGACAGCCAAAGACAGATAGAATGCGACATAGCAATTCTTTGTATCGGCGTCGCGCCCGAAAATACTCTTGCCAAAGACGCCGGGATAAAACTCGGGCAAAAAGGGCATCTTGTCACCGATAAAAATTTTAACGTATTTCTCGAAAACGGCGAAAAGCTACAGGATATTTACGCAATCGGCGATATGATCGAGGTAATAAACGGCGTGGACAATACGCCTTATGCCGTGCCGCTCGCGTGGGGCGCAAACCGTCAGGGAAGGCTGGTTGCCGACGCCATTTCGGGAAGGGAAATAAGAGAGCAGAAGATACTCGGAAACAGCGTGCTGAAAATTTTCAATCTCACCGCGGCGGCGGTCGGCATGAACGAAAGGACGCTCAAGGCAAAGAACATCGATTTTACTGCGGCGCACGCTCACAGAGGGAACCACGCAGGGTATTACCCCGGCGCATCAAATATCGCGTTAAAGCTACTTTTTGATAAAGACAGCGGCAAAATATACGGCGCGCAAGGAGTGGGCGGCGCAGGCACCGAAAAGCGCATTGACCTTATCGGCGCGGTAATGAGACTGGGCGGGACAATCTACGACCTTGCGGCAATGGAAGTATGTTACGCTCCGCCGTTTTCCTCGGCAAAAGACCCTGTCAATATCCTCGGATATATCGCCGAAAACATCGCCGAAGGGGCGTATAAGCCCGTTTTTCACTACGAAATAGATTATGTGGCAAAAGACTGCGTTGTGCTTGACGTCAGGGCTCCTTTTGAATACAACCGCGGACATATCGAAAACGCACTCAACGTCAACATTGACGAATTGCGCGAAAAAGCCGACCTCTTGCCCGACGACAAAAACGAGCCTGTCTACATCTATTGTCAGGTCGGTTTGAGGGGGTATCTCGCTGCAAATATCTTAAGGTCTATGGGATACAACAATATCTACAACCTTTCGGGCGGGTATATAACCTATAAATCTTACAAGTATGAAGCGGGGAAAAAATAGCCCCGAATTTTATCCCCCAAAAATCAGCGATTTTTGGGGATATATTTTTCATTCGAGCAGTGATTTCAGCTTCTCTTTCGGCACTACTCCCGTAGATTTTTTGTACGGCACGCCGTCTTTGAAAACAATAACTGTGGGAACGCTCGTTATGTCGTACATCTGTGCAAGATAGGCGTCTCTTTCCACGTCCACCTTTACCACCTTAACCTCGGGCATTTCCTCGCCTATCTTGTCGAGAGTGGGCTTAAGGGTGTAACAGTGCGGGCACCTCTCGGTGTAAAAGTCCACTATTACCGTTTTGTCGCTGTTTTTAACTTCGGCATCAAAATCGCTGCCGACAATTTCATATGGTTTCATAGGTATACCTCCGCTTTTTAGTATAGAAAAAATGCCTCATATAATCGGCGGGCTTTAATCTTCGCCTGAAAATGTCAGATTTACACTTTTTGGGGAAATGCGCCGGGCATTCTCCAGCATTTCGGCGGGATACTTGTTTAACGATTGCGCCCTTACGGGTCGGGTATAGGGCGGTGTGGAAAATACAAACAGGGTGCAAAGCCCGATTCTGGGGTGATTGTAGTTTTCCAAAATGCCGACAAGCTCGCCGTTTTTTATGCGCTGTTTTATGCGGTTGTGGTAGGGGTACATATAAAAAGTGTGGGTAAAGAACGTACAAACAATTCGGGGGCTCCCCCAAAAA
>DAOSYK010000008.1:0-49485 GCA_035381305.1 Clostridia bacterium | reverse complement strand
CCCCCCTAAAGCCGATGGCTTTTGGGGGATAAATTTTGGGGGAATAAAAATGCGGCGGCTCGTGTTGAGCCGCCGCCTGAAGGTTATGACGTTTGTTTTACCGCACTACTTTTTGATAGCGTCCACAGGTCTTTGTCTTGCGACCTTGTAGACGGGTATAAACGAGGCGATAAACGCCACTGCTACGCTTATTCCCAGCATCAACGCTACCTGGCGGATGCCGAAGTTGAGGATAGTGATGAGAATGTTATAATCGTTGCGTATTACCCTGTTGAGTATCAAAACCACAACGCCGGAGGCAATGGTCGCGAGCACAAAGTTTATTGCCGCGATCAGCAGACTCTCGTTGAAGAATATGCCGAATACGTCGCTGCTCCTTGCGCCGACCGCGCGCAGGATACCGATTTCTCTGCGCTTGTAGGCGATACTTGTGCCGATGAAGTTGGCGAGCATGAGCGCCGAGAACACCGCGGCGCCGATACCTACATAGAGGAAGACGTCGGCGAGGGTCTCGATAAGGTCGTTGACCATGTCGAGGGTGACCATTACGCCGTTGCGCATAGTGAATGATACGTTTTCGTTTTTGTAGTCATAGGAGAATTTGATTATGTCGGTGAGTATCTCGCCTGAGGGCATGGGAGCAATAAGGAAACGGTATATTCCGTCGTCGCCCGAGTCCATCCTATTGTAAAGATTGTCGCTTACCACAAAGTCGATGTAGCCGTCGAAGGCGACGTCGGGAGCATAGTATACGCCCGCGATACGGAAGACTACATCTTCCTGATAGTAGCCTATAAGGTAGTTGCTGAGATATGCGCGGTACGCGGGCAGCAGGTTTTTGTGATCGGCAATGTCGCGCGACTCGATAGCCTCGACAATAACGGATGCCTGGAACTCTTGCAGAGTCATATCGCGGTAATTGTCTTCATAGTACTGGGCAAGTTCGGTATAGGACTTGAGAGTGTAGGTCTTATCGTCCTGATTCATCTTCATATAGTTTATGAGCACGGACACCTTATTGTCTGTGGTGTAATCGCTGATGTCAATATTATTTTCAGAGAAATATGCGTCAAAATCGGACGAGTAGTTTTCGTACAGGTATAAAGAAACGTAGGTGTCTGGGTCGGTAGGATAACCGTACAGATACTTGTACAGCCAGGCAGGCGCGTTCTGCTTTAAATCTTCGGGGGAAGGCGAGTTTCCGTCGAATCCGTAGGTAATCGCGTTCATAAGAAGGCTTGCGTACTCGTCGGCCTCGATCATGATTTCGTTTTCGCCCACGGTGGTCTTATCGTCAAAATAGGCGCATATTGCGTCGAGGTCGGCAAGCTGGTCGATTTTATACAGTCTGTTTCCGCTCATGTAATGCGAGATATCCTGATTGCTGAGGCTCATATAGCTGTTGGAGAGCTTGGTGCCGACAAACGCTTTGCCGTTTAGTTTTGACTCGATAAAACCGGGCTTTACAAACGCCAGTCCGTGATAGCCGTAGCCTACGGTGTCGTCAAGCTCCCATTTCAACATATAGTTCATAAGAGCGTTGGCGTCGGGGTCGTCCAAGCCTGCAAAGTGGTCATAGTCGAATTGCGTATCGATGACCGCCGTTACCTTGTAATCGTTGTTGCCCAGGCGCAATACAGGAGCAATCGCGAGGAATGCCTCGGGCGTCGGAAGGTCGTTGCCCGACTTTTCCTTGGTATTGTATTTGTAGCCGAATTCCTTAAAATGGCGGTAGACATACTCGGACACGGCGATTTCGTCATAGGCTTGCGGCAGTGTGCCTTTATAGGTGTAGCCGAGCTTGGCAAGCTCTTCCGCGTCGGTCTCGTAGAAGCCGCTTAACTGGTTTACGTAGAGGTACTTGTTGGCTCCCTCTTTAAACATTCCGCTAAAACTCAGAGAATAGTCGTCACCCGCCAGGAATACGGGTTTGAAGTCTACGCCCGTTTTACTCTTGAGCGTTGCGATGTCCTCGTCGTTCGCCCTGACCTCCGCTGTGGTGTCGTAATCGTACTGCTCGTTGTGGAAGGTCATTTTTTTGGTGTAGGAAAGCGCATTGATGTTGCTGTCCTCGATCGACGAGCGGGTGGTGGTGTACTTGTTGTATGCAGCCATGGTGTCGGCGAGACCGAACATGGCAAACGCCACCATGGACAGGAAAATGGTAAACGCAAGGCGGAAAGGCTTGTTCTTTAAGCTGCTCGCACCGATTTTGAAGGAATTTCTGAAGGGGAGACGGCTCTTAATGAGCTTGAAGCTCTTTTCTTCGGGAATATTAATTGTGCTTTCGTCGGTCTCCTTGAACGCCTCACGGTTGCCTTCGTCGTCAATGCGGGCATACTTTTTGAGGTCGGCGTTTGCCTTGTTGTCAACAGAGATTATGGCGTCGTGGTCGGCGACATACTCGTTTATCATGTCAAGGTCTTCCTTGGTCAGCTTGTAGCCTTTCTTTATCTGGATGATCTTGTTATCGATGACGGTGAGGGCGGGATTGAGCCTGGCTCCCTGCGCCTTGTATTTTTCGATGTCGCTAATAACCTTGCCGTCCTTAAGCTCGATAACTCTGTCGCCGTAGTACTCGGCAAACTCTCTGTCGTGAGTGACGACGATGACCAGCTTGTCGCGGGAGAGCTTTTTGAGGGTGTCGAATACCTGAATACCCGTGTTGCTGTCCAGCGCGCCGGTAGGTTCGTCTGCGAGGATGATTTCGGGGTTTTTGACAAGCGCTCTGGCGATAGCCACGCGCTGTTTTTGTCCGCCCGAAAGTTCGTTGGGCTTGCGGTTGCCGTAGCCGATAAGGTCGACTTCCTCGAGAATTGCGTTTATCGCCTCGTCGCCGGCCTTTTTGCCCTGTAATTGTAAGGCAAGTCCGATGTTGGCGCCCACGGTAAACTCGTTGAGAATATTGTACTCCTGGAAGATAAAGCCGAGGTATGTGTTGCGGTAAGAGTCAAAATCGCTCTGTGAAAAGTCTTTACTTGACTTGCCTTTTATGACGATTTCGCCCGAATCGCACTTGTCAAGTCCGCCTAGCACGTTGAGGAGCGTGGATTTGCCGCTGCCCGACTTACCGAGCAAAAACACCATGCCCCTTTCGGGAAATCTCAGACTGACTCCGTCCAATGCTGTAACGGGAACACCCTTTTTCGGCCTGTAAACTTTCGTTACATTTCTGATTTCAAGCATGAATTTCTCCTTGTCAAAAATTAATATGGATTATAACCGCATTATAACATAAGACGCACGCCCGGAGCAAACGTTTTTGAAAAGTGTATTCTGAGCGAAATGCAAAAAGTGCCGAAATTTGTTGTATTATGCTGTTTGCGTGTGGTAAAATGACCTCGTAACCAATAAAATTTAATAAAAAAAGGGAGATAAATATTATGATGTCAAGACAGCAAATCAAACTCAAGGCAAAAGAAGATATACGCGGCAGAGTGTTTATCTGCTTTCTGCCCTGGTTAATCTACGCCGCGATAATCGGCATAATTACGGGCTTTTCGGCGCGGGACACCTACGGCAGTGTTTCCACGATAGTATACCTCGTCCTTTTCCCCATGGTCGTGGGTATTTCCAAGATCTACTTAGAGATTGTCAACAACCGCAACTACGATATAAAGATAGGCGAGGTCTTCGCGTTTTACAAGAGCTTTAACAGGATAGGGCATATCCTTGCCGCGTACATTATCTCGGGACTTTACATTATCCTGGGCACAATCTTATTGATAATACCGGGAATTATCCTCGCGCTCCGCTACTCCATGCTTCCCTTCGTCCTCGCCGACTATGACGACATCGGCTGGAGAGAGGCTCTCGACAAGTGCAAGGAGATAACAAAGGGCAGAAAGTTTGAAATATTTGTTTACAATCTCAGCTTTATCGGCTGGTTTTTACTTGGCGCGATTACCGCGGGTATCCTCTATATTTACGTCGCTCCTTACTACACCGCGACTATGGCAAACCTCTACTATCATTACAACCCGAAGCTGACTCTCGGCGATAATCCGCAGCCCTTTTACAACATTTAGACCGGCGTAAACTTACGGTTTCAAAAGCCTTCCGAATAAACGCGGAAGGCTTTTTTCTTACCGTTGACTTTTGGGTATTTTTGGGGTAATATATCCTTATATCAATACAACAAAATAAAGCTCTTTTGCGATGCTTTTATGCATTGCGAAAGCCAACAAAGGAGAGGCGTTTATGTACTATGTCGGCATAGATATCGGCGGAATGACAATAAAGGCGGGACTTGTAAACGAAAAGGGCGAAATTCTCGCAAAGACAAGCTGCGAAACCCGTCCCGAAAGGCACTATTCCTTGCTCGTAAAGGATATGTATAACATGTGCGGGCAATTGGCAAATGAAGCCAAGATAAGCCTCGGCGACATAAAAGGCATAGGTATGGGCAGTCCCGGCACGGTAAACTCCGACAAGGGCGTAATTTCTTATGCCGCCAATCTTAATTTTAAAAACGTCAACATAATCAAGGAATTTTCCACGCATACAAAAATACCCTGCTATGTCAACAATGACGCCAACTGCGCGGCGCTTGGCGAAGCGAAATTCGGCGTGGGAAAAGGCGCGCAAAACGCCATACTTATAACACTGGGTACGGGCGTCGGCACGGGCTTTATCGTGGACGGCAAGATACTCGAAGGACGTGGCGGCGCGGGCGCCGAGGGTGGTCATATCTGTATCAGAATGGGCGGCGAAAAGTGTACCTGCGGCGAGAGAGGGTGCTGGGAAGCGTACGCCAGCGCGACCGCGCTCATCCGCATGACCGAAAAGGCTATGGCAAAGGACCCGCTCAGCCTTATGCATAAACTTGCCGCCGAAAACGGGAGGGTATCGGGCAGGACGGCGTTTATGGCGTATCATGCGGGCGACAAGTCGGGCGAAAAAGTGGTAATGCAGTACGTTAAGAACGTCGCCGCGGGCGTTATTACCCTTGTCAACATCTTCCGACCCGACATCTTTATGATAGGCGGCGGAGTGAGCCACGAGGGCGATTACTTTATCAAAATGATAGAAAAGCGTGTAAGACGTCACGCTTTCGGCGGGAGAATAAACAAGGTCTGCCCCATAGTAAAGGCATCCCTCGGCAACGACGCGGGGATAGTGGGAGCGGCCGCGCTTTGTATGGAATAATGGAAAAAAACATAGAAAAACTTTTGCTGCGGGTGGAAAAGCCTGCTCGTTATATCGGGGGAGAATACAATACTCCCGATATGAACAAGGCGGCGTCCGTCCGCTTTTGTCTTTGCTTTGCCGACATATACGAAGTGGGCATGAGCAATCTCGGCATAGGCATTTTGTACGATATTCTCAACAATCGCAAGGACATAGTGTGCGAGAGATGCTTTACGCCCTGGGTTGATTTTGGCGATATTCTCAAAGAAAACGATATTCCGCTGATGAGTCTCGAAACCAAAAAGCCGCTTAAAGACTTTGACATGGTGGGCTTTTCGGTGCCGTATGAAATGAGCTATACCAACATTTTGTATATGCTCGACCTTGCCAAAATACCCTTCAGGGCAAAGGACAGGGGAGAGGAATTCCCGATAATCGTGGGCGGCGGACCTGCGGCGGCAAACCCGGAGCCGATAATCGACTTTTTTGATATGTTCTTTATCGGAGAAGGCGAGGAAACGCTGGTAAAGGTGTGCGAAATCGCCGCGCGATACAAGGGGAATAAGGCGAAAATTCTTGCAGAGGCAAGCAAAGTCGAGGGCGTCTATGTGCCCTCTGTGTGCGAAGTGAAAGACGGCATTTGCGTCACAAAAGTCAAGAAATCGACGGTAAAAGACCTAAATGCGGCGCATTATCCGGTTAAGCCGCTTGTGCCCAATATCGAAATCGTACACGACCGCGGAGTGATTGAACTATTCCGCGGATGTTACGCGGGGTGCAGATTCTGCCAGGCGTGTTTTTATTACCGCCCCATAAGGTACAGGGAAAAGGAACGGGTGGAAGAGATAGCCGAAAACCTCATCAAAA
This sequence comes from Clostridia bacterium, assembly GCA_035381305.1. GTDB lineage: Bacteria > Bacillota > Clostridia > Christensenellales > DTU072 > CAG-1782. The sequence continues at coordinate 43,488 of DAOSYK010000008.1, read as the reverse complement.
ACACAGGGTATGACGAACTCAGCCTCTCCAGCCTCTCCACGGGCGACTATGAAGGCATTGAGGAAGTGATTTCTTCACTTAAAGACATTTCGGAAAGGGAAAACGTCGCCTTCCAGATGCCCAGTTTGCGCCTCGACAGTTTTAGCAAGGATCTTATTGACACCTCGCGAACAGGAAGTCTCACTTTTGCCCCCGAGGCGGGCACGCAAAGGCTTAGAAACGTCATTAACAAGAACATCACCGACGAGGACATCGAAAAGTCGATGAAGGCGTCGTTTGAGGCGGGATACCGCTCGGTTAAGCTCTATTTTATGCTGGGTCTTCCCACCGAAAATGACGAGGACGTATTGGGGATAGCCGACATAGTACGCCGCATAAAGCGCATTTATATGGAGACCACCCGCCGCAAGGACATTAACATAAACGTCAGCACCGCGATGTTTATCCCCAAGCCCTGCACCCCATTCCAGTGGGCGGCGCAGATAAGCGAAGAGGAGATGTACCGCAAGCAGAACCTCCTGAAAAAAGAGCTGTTTTCCATAAAAGGCGTGCACTATTCGTGGCACGGCGCGAGGGACTCGGTCATGGAAGGCATTTTCGCCCGCGGGGACAGGAAGCTAAGCTTCGTCATAGAGAGCGCGTACAATAAGGGGTGCCGCTTTGACAGCTGGTCGGAGCACTTCAGGTTTGACAAGTGGAAAGAGGCCCTTGCCGAAAACGACATCGATATAAATGAGTACGCAAGGGAGAGGGACACCAAAGAAACTTTGCCCTGGGACTTTATCGATTACGGCGTGTCAAAAAAGTATTTTGAGAAGGAATACAAACTCGCCATGGAAGGCAAAACCACCGACCCTTGCAAGCACAACTGCAACGGCTGCGGCGCGTCACAGACTGCAAAATGCCGTATGGCAGGGGGTGTCTGCTCATGCTGACGATAGCTTTTGAGAAGACCCAAAACTCGGTTTTCGTAGCCCATACCGACATATTAAGGAGCCTTAACCGCACTTTTCGGCGCGCAGGGATAAACGTCGGATACAGCAAGGGCTTTAACAGGCATATGAGCTTAAAGCTGACGCAGCCGTTACCTTTCGGCGTCGCCAGCAAAGAGGAATGGGTGACCGCCGACACAGATTTTGCGGACGCCGATTTGGCGTTAAGACTCTTTAACGAAAACTGCCCTCCGTCCCTGAAAGCGTCGCGCGCGTTTGTCGTAAAGACCAATCCCAACCTCGGCGGCAAGGTCGTCGCGAGCGACTACAAACTATACTCGCCCGAGGCGATAAATCATAAAGAGGAAATAATAAACGCGTTTAACAATCTCGAAATCGGGAAGAAAGGAAGCCCCGAGGAAAAGATAAACGCGACCCACCTTATTTACAAAGCCGACGTTGACGAGGAAGGAATTTACGTCCTATCGGCGTTCGGCAACAAAAATGTGCGCATGGATATGGTCGCCGCGCATCTGAACGCGCTGTTTAATCTGGATATCGAAGTCACCGACATTATTAGATTAACTCAGTATGTCGAAACGGACGGCAAACTTATCAGCGCCGAGGAATATGTGAGAAGTCTTATATGAACAAAGTCTATATCGATAAAAAAGAGGGATACGTCGAGGTCGCCGTGACCGAAAACGGCGCGCTTGAGCACTTTTACAGGCTGGATGACGACGTCGTCACAGGCTCGGTTTTTCTCGGAAAGGTAGAAAACGTGATTAAAGAGCTTGGTGTTTTTGTCAACATCGGCAGGGAGAGAAACGCCCTTTTAAAATACCGCGACAAACTCAAAGTCGGGGATATGGTCGTTGTGCAGGTCACGCGAGAGGAAGAGGGGGAAAAGGGCTGCGCCGTCACCGAAAGAATTACGCTTGCAGGCAGATACGCTGTCCTCAACGACGTGGGCGAATACCGTTTCAGCAGAAAGATAACTCCCCAAAAGGCGGCAGAACTTAAAGCGTTTCGCCTGGAAGACGCAAAGACGGGACTGATTTTCCGCTCGGTGTGCGAAAACGCGCCCGTTGAGGCGGTTAAAGCAGAGGCGGAACAGCTTTATTCACTCTATAATTCCATACTGAAAAAGGCGGCAAACAACACAAAGGTTCAGATTTTGCACCGAGAAAAGGGCATTGAGGTGGCAAAACGCTTTGCCGAGAGCGACGAAGCGGTGGTTTACGGCTTTGACGAAATCGCCGAAAGCCTTACGATAATCGGCGAGCGAAAAGTCGAGGTCGAGGGCGTGGAGATAGTTTTTGACAAGACCGAGGCTATGACCGTCGTCGACGTCAACAGCCACAAATTCCGCCACAAGTACAAGGACATCGACACGGCGAACTTTTATGCCAACATTATCGCCATGCGCGAAATCGCCCGACAGATACGCATCCGCAACATCGGCGGCATCATTATGGTGGACTTTATCTCCATGCAGGACAAAGCCCTCAAAGATAAGCTCATGACGGAACTCGAAAAAGAACTCCGTAAAGACAACGTAATGGTAAAGGCAGAGCTGATTGAGAGCCTGTCGCTGATTGCGATAGTGCGAAAGAAACGCTATGGCGACAGCAGTAAAAAGGAATGACAACAGAAAAGCCCCATTTTGGGGCTTTTTTTATTTAACCGCTTACCCGTAAGTTCCCCTACAAATCGCTGATTCTGGGGGATAAAATTCGGGGGCTATATAAAACGCCGCACATCGTGAGGCGTCGCCGCATAATCGGAGGTCCCCCCAAAAATCGCTGATTTTTGGGGGGATATTTATCCGGGGGTCCCCCCGAAAGGCTTGCATTTTGGGGGTTATATTTGGGGATTATGTACCGTGGGTCTCTCCGTTTTCGCTTGCGAAAAAGGGGTTTCTTTTTGAGGAATAAGTTCTGAGGATATTCGGGCCCCCCCCAAAAAAAATCGCTGATTTTCGGGGGATATTCCGGGGGTTGTTTTTTTATTCCTCGTAATAGTAACGGTTTTTACGATTTTTCCCCGGTCGGAAGATGAGGATAATTATGACCGCAAGCACAACGCAAAGCCCCGAAATGACGAGAATTTTTATAAGGTCGTCGGAAGGTTCGAGCTTGGTGCCGCCGTTTTCGTCGGGGTTTTCATCGGGCTGGGGCGCGGGCTTCTGTTCGGGAACAAAGGCGGGAATGACGAGATTGGGCTGGGTGGTGAATTCCGCCCTGATATAGCCGCAGATCTCATTATATTTGACGTAGTACCACATGTCGTCGGCAGGGTATTTGCCCAGGAAAATGAAAGTCCCGTTGGTGGGAACTTCGATGTCGGTGCCGCTACTGTCCATGGTCGATTTTAGCTTAATTCCCGTAAAAATGCGGTATTTTTCGCTTATCTGCATGTCTTGGATAGTGCCTGTAGCCGTGGTGTGGTAGCCTATTGAGGAAACCTTGCTTTTGTCCACTTTGCCCTGAACGCCGTTAAAGGTGACGTAGTAATAATTATCGTCGAGGTTGTCGATTTTTGCATAATAGGTTTCGGGCAGGATGAAGATGCGGTTACCCGACGATCTGTCCAGCAGCCACACTTCCCCCTCGACGACGATGTAAGGAAAGTCCAGCGCGAAAGCAGTTTGGCGCGGGATAACGCACGTAAACTCAACAATAATCGCGATTATTATTAAAACCAGTAATAGTTTTCGCATTCTTATAACCTTCTCGGTAACAAACATTGTAACAAATGCACGTGTCAAAATTTTGTTGGATATTGTAACTTATTAAGAAATATTGCCTCGCAAAAACTTTCGGCGTCCGACACAGCGGATTCTCCTGAAAAACCTACCGCATTTTTTAGGGGGTATATTTGGGGGGCATATCAGGGGGTCCCCCCGAAAAACCTACCGGATTTTTTTTGGGGGGGTATTTTGGGAGAGCCATTTTTTGGTTTAGCTTTTAATATACATTAAAGCTTTTTTATGTTATAATACGAACATGAAGAAATATCGTATATTGATTTTGCTTCTTATTGTTCTTTTCTGCGCGGCTTTGGCAGGCTGTGAAAAGGCCTATTCGCTCAAATTTAAGCAGGAAGAGCAGACGGTAATCAGCGGTATCGAGTTTGCTCCCGAAGTCAAGGTAAGACCGAAAAAGGCGGGATATGAGCTGAGCTCGGGCAACATTACCATTGCCAAAATCAAGGATAAGACTACGATAATCACTTTGCGCGAGGGCATTGTCGAAATTACCGCGACGAGCGGCGAAATGACTGCCAAAATGCGCCTTATTATTTCCAACGACATCGATTTTGACTCCGACAACATCAAATTCGCCGACACTGCGACGATAAGTTTTGTCATCACAAATTATCAGGAGGCCAAACTTGCCAGTGAAAACTACGGCGCGCCCATTTCGGTGGTAAAAGGCGGCTACGCCAACTTTGTCGACGAGCCGTATATCAAAGGCTATATCGTCCACCACTGGTACCTCGACAGGGCGTGTACGGTAAGATTTGACGAGAATAAGGAAATCACGTCGGACCTGACCCTTTACGCCTACCTCGAGCAGAGGGAGCAGAGCTATATCGTCACAAACGGCTTTATCGCGGGGGTGACTTACGACAATCTGCCCCACGCCGTACTCGATTTGCCCGCGACTACCGAAAACGGCACGCAGATAGTGGGCATTGCCGACAACGCCTTCAAAGGCGACGCCGAAATTACCGCAGTCAACATTCCGCACACCTATAAATCGATAGGCGACAGCGCGTTTGCGGGGTGCTCCAACCTTACCGCCGTCAATTTTGTGGGCGGGGAGAGCCGGCTCGAAGTGGTGGGAATAGCGGCTTTCGGCGCGCTGCTCAACAAAAGCAACACCGAAATCGCGTTGTGCGACAAACTCGAGACTTTTGACCTCCCCGACAGCGTTTACGAAATAGGGGCATACGCTTTTTACAAGTGCTCCAAGCTCGCGCTCGACGGTATTCCCGCAGGGCTGGAGGTGATAAGCCAGTACGCCTTTGCCTATACGAAAATCAATAATGTAAACCTCATAAACGTCGACGAAATACTCGAGGGCGCGTTCAAGATGTGTTCGTCCCTTAACACCGTGACCAACGCTCACAACGTAACAAGGTGCTATAAGGACGCGTTTGACGGTTCCCTTCTGTATCAGAACGCCAAAGCGGCGTACAACGGCTCCAATCCCAAAAACGAGGCGCTTGCCGTGTTCTACGCGGACACAATCGCGATCGGAGTAATTGACGGTTTCGGCTATGTTGCGGGTACGGGCAGCGGAGAAATAAGGCTTAAGACCGGTTGCACGCTGATTGCCGACAACGCGTTTTACGGCGACAAACTAAACGAAATTACGCTCTATCTCACCACTGCCAACGCAAACAACGCGATTACTACGGGAAATTATGACTTTTTGGGCAAAAACCTCATGAAAATGGGCGTGGGCACCAATATCGTAGTGCCCCAAACCCTTGTCAACACCTATAAAACACGGTATCCGTCGTACAAAAACATACTCTGCTATGAGGACGTCCTTGAGGTGTCGGAAACAGAGAGCGTAAACCGCGGCACACACAGAATACTTGTGTTTGAGGACGACAACCACGCAAAGACCTACTACTACAAAAAATACACAGGTAACGCAACCTATATCGACCTCAACACGCTTGGCAACTATGCCGGCGCGACGTACAGGAGAATAGGGAGTTTCGCCTTCAGCAACCTTGCCCACCTAGACGAAATAAACTTGGGAAGAGTGGAGAGAATAGCCCCCCTTGCGATAACTTCCTCGTGCGTCAGCCTCACAAGAATTGTACTTACAAGTAATTCCACGCCCCCCACCCTTGAAAACGCAAACAGCTTCCAGATAGCGAGCCTCGAGGGGTGCCGTATTTTCGTGCGCGAGGGCGATTTACCGACCTATAGGACTGCATGGGCTGATTTCACCACGGCATATACGAATTTGAGAAAGGCAGAGTAATTTGTAAAAGATAAAAAGATAAAGCCCGACAATACGTAGAAGCCCCGTCATCAACGGGGCTTCTCCATACTCTCGGGCGTCCCCCCAAAAATCGCTGATTTTTGGGGGATAAATTTTGGGGGTTTCTTTTATCAATACATGTCTCCGCCCATTCCCGGATTTGCCGCGACAGGCGCGGGAGGTTCGGGTATGTCGGCAACGAGCGCTTCGGTGGTAAGGAGAGTAGCCGCTACGCTGGCTGCGTTCTGAAGCGCAGAGCGGGTGACCTTGGTCGGGTCGAGTATGCCTGCCTTCATCATGTCGACATATTCGTCTCTGCTGGCGTCATAGCCGTAGTTCTTGCGGTTGGCGTTGAGGATGTTGTTGATAACAACTCCGCCGTCCACGCCGGCGTTTGCGGAAATCTGTCTTACGGGAGCTTCGAGAGCCTTGAGGACGATGTTGCCGCCGGTCTTCTCGTCGTTGTCGAGGGAGTCGACATATTCCTTTACCTTGGGAATTATGGAGAGGAGAGCGATACCGCCGCCGGGTACGATGCCTTCTTCAACCGCAGCTTTTGTAGCGGAGAGTGCGTCCTCGATGCGGAGCTTGGCGTCCTTCATTTCTACTTCGGTCGCTGCGCCTACGTTTATTACGGCTACGCCGCCCGAAAGTTTGGCGAGGCGTTCTAAAAGTTTTTCCTTGTCATAATCGCTGGTGGTAACCGAAATCTGCTGTCTTATGGTCTTGATGCGCGCGGCGATGAGGTCTGCCGCACCCATGCCGTCGATAATGGTTGTGTTATCCTTGTCGACCTTTACCGTCTTGGCGCGGCCGAGCTGGGCGAGGGTGGCGTCCTTGAGTTCCAGACCCGTCTCTTCGCTGATGACGGTGCCGCCGGTAAGAACGGCTATGTCCTGAAGGATGGCTTTTCTTCTGTCGCCGAATGCGGGAGCCTTGACGGCTACGCACTGGAACACGCCCTTGAGCTTGTTGACGACGATTGTCGCAAGAGCTTCGGTTTCGTAGTCCTCGGCGATTATGAGGAGCTTGAGTCCGCTCTTAATTACCTGTTCAAGAATGGGTACGATTTCCTGAATCGAGGAGATCTTTTTGTCGGTGATGAGGATGACGGGGTTTTCCAGCTCGGCTATCATCTTCTCGGTGTTGGTTACGAGATAGGGGCTGGCGTATCCGCGGTCAAACTGCATGCCTTCGACTACCGTAAGCTCGGTCTTCATGGTCTTGCTTTCGGATACGGTGATTACGCCGTCCTTGCCGACCTTGTCCATAGCGTCGCTGATAAGAACGCCGACATTTTCGTCGCCTGCCGAAATGGAAGCAACGCTTGCGATTTCGTTCTTTTCGCTAATGACCTTGCTGGAAACTTTGAGTTCTTCAATCGCTTTTTCGCTGGTCTTGAGGATACCCTTTCTGATTGCCATGGGGTTTGCGCCCGCGGCTACGTTCTTAAGTCCTTCCTTGATGATCGCCTGAGCAAGCACCGCAGCGGTGGTCGTGCCGTCGCCCGCGATGTCGTTGGTCTTGGTGCTGACTTCCTTGATAAGCTGCGCGCCCATATTCTCGAAGGGGTCCTTAAGGTCGATTTCCTTGGCGATGGTCACGCCGTCATTGGTGATGAGGGGAGAGCCGTATTTCCTTTCGAGCACGACGTTTCTTCCTTTGGGTCCCAATGTCAGTTTTATGGTATTTGCGAGTGTGTCAACGCCTTTTTCAAGAGCTTTTCTTGCGTCTTCGGCGTACTTAAACTGTTTTGCCATATATCTTTACCTCCTTACTGTACTATCGCTAAAATATCGCTCTGACGAATGATGGTGAATTCTTCTCCGTCGATTTTGAATTCGCTGCCGGCGTACTTTGAGTAGAGGATCTTGTCACCGGGCTTTACCTTCATGACGACTTCCTTGCCGTCAACGAGTCCGCCTTCACCTACGGCGACAACCGTCGCGACCGAGGGCTTTTCCTTGGCGGAGCCGGTGAGAATGATACCGCTTGCGGTAGCTTCCTTGACTTCGTCCTGCTTAATCACCACTTTGTCAAATAAAGGTTTGATGTTCATATCTATCGCCTCCTTGATAGTAATATTGTTCGTGTTAGCAGTCTTGCCTTTAGATTGCTAAAAGTATTATAGCATCATCGTTTGGTATTTACAAGTAAAATTTTGCATTTTTTTATCAATATTTTTCAGGCGTGAAGGAATGCCACCCGAAGTACTCGGGAATCATCGTTTTTGTGGGAATAAAACCGTGTTTTGGCGTGCTCACCTATTGACAGAGAGGTATATATATAGTAATATATAACATGTAAAAGTATAAGGAGTGGTTTTTCTATGCCCATAATGAAAACTAAGAGATACGGATATAAGCTGTTTATGGCGGCTGTTGTGTTCGTATGTATGATTATAGGCATAATGTTCGCCGCTTATACGGCGCAAATCGGCTCTGAAATGAATGCCGAAGCCGCTCTTCCCGACATTTACAGCTCCCTTCTTACCAACCGCGGCCTCAATATCTATGACACTACCGATTTCCGCGGCACTCACACTTACGACAACCTGATTACCAGCAACACACATTCCAACGCCGTGGACACAACTTACGGCGACTATCATTTTGCAAACATGGGCGGCACGGTGTCCACCAACATAAGCGACGACGGCGTGCAGGTGTGGAAAAACGCGAGGGTGCCCAAGGGGCAGAACCGCTCTTACGACGAGACCGACTCTTCTACCTTCGACGACTACAGATACATGGGCTTTATTTACCAGAACACAGGCAGTGTCCCGAGCAATGCGGCAATCACCGTCACGGTACCCATTTTTTCCGACAGCAACCTTTATAAAGCGATAAATGACAAAATGCTGGACGTCAAAATCATGGTTTACGCCCAGATGCTCAACTTTTCATTGGGCAGCGGCACCGACTATGCGACGGGCACGATCGTTTACAACAACGGCGAGATGTCCACCCAGGCGACCAGACAGGTGACCTTCCCCGAAAATCCCTATCCCGACAGAGAATACGAGTACATAATGAGCAACACGCTTACCCTGTCGTCCTGCGGCGAGGGCGCGTATGTCCAGTACAAGCTGTCCGACTTCATCAAGAACGGCGACAACTTCTGCATGGTGATTTCCAAGCTTGCCATCCGCGTGACCGTCACCGTCAAGAACTTCAGATTTATCGAGCCCGAAGAAGAAGACGTCATGATCGTGGACGCGCAAGGCACCCGCGACGCCGACGCCAGAACCGACATGGTCAAAAAAGGCGACATCATTTATATCAATACAGGTTTAATAATCAACGAAACATATCTTACCGTAAACAACGGTACTGCGGGCGACACAAACCCCGTGGGAAAATTCTACCGGAATCTCTATTTGCGCGCCGAAACAGGCTCGGCAAGGACGTCGACAGCGGTACTGCCCGGGACGAACTACCTCGTGGAAGGGAGCGGAAGTTATACCTATCACGACATGGTGTCGTGGCAGTATGACAAGACCGCGCTGACGCGAATTTACCGATTTACCGACGCCGAAGGCAATATAATCGATCTTACAAACGGCTACTCGGCGATGAGCGCGGCGTTTTTAGTCAACGACTCTACCAAAGACTCGGTCAACATAAAATGCTCCATGAAAGACGCAAACGGCAATATTATCCTGGGCGAAAACGACCTCTACGGCGACGACTCGGGACTTGTCTTTACATACCTCATTGACAGCCAGCTGCCCAACGCGCCCGCCTTAAGCGCGTCCAGCACTTTCTATCAGAAATATATCACGGGCAAGAGCTATTACACCAAAGCCGCGGGTTATAATTACGAAAACGACGGACTCGGCGTGCGCCAGGTCAAGAGCGTCTTAATCGGCAGCCAGTCGGAAGGAAGCGACGCCGTCATGAGCGCACAGGCATTGACTATACAAGGCTTGAGCGAGGAGATAGTCTATTACCGCGTGACAAAGCTCGACCGTGAGCCGAATAACTACACGGCAGAACTCTTTACCCGCGAGCAGGCGACGGGAATATACTGCTTTACCCGACCCACGCTCAGCCTGGTAAACGGCAGATACACGGTTACGGGCAAGACCACGGTTTACCAGGGCATGGAGCTTATGCTCAGGGAAGGCACGCCCGAACAGTATACATATCCGAAGCAGGGTATTTTCAAGGTGGAGTTTATCTCCTATGACAGCGTAGGCAACATTTCGGCAACCAGCACCGCCGTGATTATCAGGGTGGACGTAGCCGACTATACCTTTGACGTCGTCACCAAGATAGGCACGACCGAAGTCACCACTCTGACCAACGATACCTTCAGCCTTGTTTACTATGCCCTTAACGACAACAATCAGCTCGAGACGAGAAACAACGCGACCTTCAAGCGCGGCGACCGCATCGTCTTAAAGCTGGACTTCACCGCGACGGGCTATTCCAACTACATACTAACCTATTTCCAGACCCCTGCGGGCATGAGCCTGAATACCTCTGACTTCCCGTACGACAACTATGACGCCGTCTACCTGACCAACAAGGCGCAGAGTACGGCGATACCGACGTTTACACTGGACTCCAACTATTCGGGCGACGACAAGGCCGCCAACCGACGGCTTATTCTGACCTTCAAGATAAGGGCGATGATTTCGGTGTCCAACACAACGCAGGTATACGAGCCCAATACGCCGCGCAACGTGACGGCGATAGCTACGGTAAACGGCAAAAAGGTCAGCAACGTCACCATACAGACGACCTATTCCGAAAGTCCGGACGGTTCGTTCAGGTCGGTTTCGCCCGATTTTCCCATGAACGCGGGCACGTATTATTATAGGTGCGAACTTAACTCTTCGACCTACTACGGCATTGTGTCCAACAGGATGACCATTGTCCCCGCGACGCCCGTAATTTCCGAACTCAGAGTTACCGCAATCGACTACGGCGACAGCCTGGCAAAGCGCGACACGGTGTTTAACGAGGCGCTCGGGCGGTACGTCATGAGCGACAGCATATTCTGCAGCTATACCTACTTTGACGAGGCGGCGGGAGTGAACAGAAAGATAAGCGTAAACAACCGTTCCAGCGACGGCGTTTACGGCTATTTCTCCATAATCGACCCGTCCAAGACCAGCGCGAACTACACCAAACCCTCGGCGGGCACAATAAGGGTAAAGGTACTGTTTACGCCCATTGTCATGCTCGACCCCGACACCCCGAAGTACGAGAACGGCAACTTTGTCGTTAACACCAACTACTTTACCGTGACGATTTCCGACGTGACGCTCGTTGTAAACCATTCGCCCGACGTTACCATGTCGGTGGAGAACGTCAACGTAGAAGGCAAGGTGGTCACCGACTACACGGGTCTTGGGCAGAACATCACAGTAAATATAAGCGCGGTGGACGACGGCAGGACGATTTTACTTTCCAATTACCTTGTCTATACGTTTACAAACACCGCCACGGGCACAACGAGCGCGGCTCTCCCCGTGGAAGCGGGCACCTATACAGTAAACTTCAGCCTCAACAAAAACCTGTGCAATTACACGGGCACCTGGACGCAGGAGTTTGTAATCAGAAAGCGCAAGCTCATTGTCTTTGCCGACAACGTGACGGTGGACTTCCAGCGCGAAGTCAAGCCCAATCCCATCGCAAGGTATTATTACGCGGGCGGTTCGATCGACTATGCGGGCTTAAACTACGACTTTGCGTACTTCCGCTACACCGCGGGACTGACTAACTCCGAAATGGCGGTCGAGGAAAACCGCGTCCCGGGCGAAGAGATGTTCAACGGCATGCCGCAGACGGCGGGCAAGTACCTCGTAAGGATAAGAATAAACGACGTCAACCTCGAAAACGAGAGCGATGTATTTATCGTATACACGATTAATAAGGTTTCTTCACTCGGAAGCCAGTATATCACGGCGGAATTTCCCAATCTCAGCTGGACAAGCGCGACTTCGGGCTATCACCTGAATTACTTGCAGCCCCTCAAGGCGATAAACATCTCCACAAACCAGGATACGATAGTAAGATACAGCTATCACTATATGGACCTTGGCAAGGTCAAATACCGCTATGAGAGAGTGGACGGACGCTTTATCGTGGCGTACCGCCGCTATGAAGGCGACCACAGCCCCGAGGACGTCGCGGCGTTTGTGGAAGAGATGGGCCAGTACTCCTCTCTGACGGTGGGACAGCACCAGCTGTACCTCTACTTTGTGCCAAGCGAAGAAAACCTTGTAAACTTTAACCTTATATATATAGCCAGCCTTGTGAACGTGGGCAAGGCGCAACCGGTCTTCTACGACGTGACGGTCGAGGCGATAACCTACGGCAAGACGATAAACTCAATCGACGACCTTGCGATAAGCAAGGACAGCGCAGGCGGACATGCGGTCAAGTTCAAGCTCTACACCGATCCCGTCCTTGGCACGCAGTACTATTACATGCCCGCCGATCAGTACACATATTCACTTTACAGTGTGTCCAATCCCTTGCTCCCCGCGGGCACCCATAACGTCATTATTACCTTCCGTCCCAACGACACCGCCAACTTCGAGCAGGCAAACGGCACGGTAAGCGTAACGGTAAACAAGAGGCCGATCGGAGTGACTTTTGAGCAGAACGCAAACTACGACGACGATACGGATACCTATATCTATCCTTACAGGGCGTACGCCAACGCGAAAGCGGTGCTTAGCACTGCAAGCCTTGTAAAGCCCGCCGACAATCCGCCAGGCTCGTACACCTTCTACAGGTACGACCCCGACAACGCCGCCAATTTTTACAAGGGAGCAGTTTACGCCAACGCGACGCTTGTAGTCGGGAAGTATGTCGTCGAGTACAACCTTAACGATACCAACTATTCGGGCGGAAACCGCTATGTCGTTGAGATAATAAAGGACGACTTAAGGCGCGCCGCCGACCCGATAATAAACTTTGCGGCGACGGCTGTCAGCTACGGCAAACTTATGAGCGCGGTGACGTTCAGCGGCGGAAGCATGCTGTCGGCGGCCACGGGACAGAGAGTGGAAGGAACCTATTACTTCAACTATCCCGCAGGCACGGTGTTTACCGACATGGGCAGGCAGAACCTGATGCTGCGCTTTGTCCCCAACGACACCGACAACTACAACATCTACGAAGGCGACGGAAGCACGCCGTACACGATACAGGTCACCGTAACGCGAGCCGACATATCCTCACAGCTTACTTTAAGCGTGAGAAGCGACTATGTATACGGCGATCTGCGCTATGACTGGAACTACACCGACGTAAGCTACACCGCCCCCATTTATACAAACGGCGTGGATTTTGCAACGAACAAGCTTGACGAAACCTATCACTTTATACCGGGCACATACAGCATAACCAACCGTCCCATGACAGGGTATTTCAACGCGGGCACATACTATGTGACCTTTACCGTCAGCGAGGACGGTGTTTTCCAGAAGTACTACACAGGCAGCATAACCGTGCCGCTGACCATCGCCAAGAAAAAAGCGGTAATGGTGGTGGAAAACAACGTCAAGTACTTTGACAATAAGGCTAAGAACGCCGACGTGGGCGTATATCTTGCGGTAATCGACGGCGGTGAAGTGACTTTGGGCGAAAAGCTTGACGAAACGGTCAGCCAGACCTTCTTCAAGGACGGCGTGAGAATGACCGCCCGTCCTTCGGCAATCGGACTATATACAGTAGAGCTTGTTTTGCAAAGCGTAAACTATGAGTATTACTACGGCGAAAAGCTGGTCGACGACTTCACTATCGCCGTTGACTCAAGTCAGATAATAATAAGCAACTTAAATCAGGTCTATTCCGTCCCGAGGCCGCTGGGAATTTCCCTTGGCATTAACAGCGCGGTCTATACCGTAAGGTATTACGATATCATATCGGGCACCGAGTATGCGACGCTCCCTGTAAACGCGGGCACGTACGAAGTAAAACTCTTCTTCGACCCTGCCGCAAACAACGGCTATGAGGGCGTGGTCACCTACCGCGACAGGCTGGTTATCGACAAGTACACCGCGGCGATAATCACAAGCGAAGTAGTCAGCGTGGTCTATACCGGAAAACCCAACACAATCAGCGCGAGAACCGAGCCCTACAATCTTCCCTTTACCGTGACCTATCGCCGTCAGGGCGCGACCGAGTTTACGGCAGAGGAAGTACTGGAAGCCAACACGGGCGACGGCTATCACGAGGTTAAATTCACCATCGTTTCGGGCAACTACAAGGGCGAAAAGGTCATAAGATACTATATCTTACCCGCCGACCTTACGGTTGAAAGCCACCCGACCTTCGGCACATATGTTTACAACACCGCCACACCGCCCGCGGTAATCACCCAGGGGCTTGTCAGGTTCGGGTACGAGAGGATAATCGAAAACGGCATTTACGAAATTCCGCTTGAAAGTATAAGGTACCTCGACACAGGCACCTATAACGTCACCTATCACTTTACCGCGCTTAACGGCGAGGGCGAAGCCGATACAAACTTCCGTACGGCGACCGGCATCTGCCAGCTTGTCATCGTCAAGCAGACAATCGACGCGGGCAAGATAATTATCCCCGACGACATTAAGCTCACGGTAAATTACAACACAGGATACCACTATGTTTACGCCGTGCTGTGTTCGGGCGAGGGCGGCTGCGACTGCGCGCTCCATTATGACGCGTCCGATATCGACAAGGACGGACTTATCTACAACATCGGCTCCAACAACCGCGACTTCACGATAAGAATCAAGTACAACGGCAGTTCCACCCCCGCAAGGTCGGTCGCCGAATATATCTTAAGCGCCGAGATAGTGTCCAAAAACTATCAGGGAAGCAAGACGTTTGCGAGCAAAATGATCGTCAATAAGGGCGTCCCCGAAATCAGGGTCAACCCGACGGTCAAAGAGTCGGTCAGCCTTAACATAATTTATGACGGTTCAACCTATATCTATCCTACTGTGGGCACAGGGGATATAGTAGGCGGCGAGGCATATATAGCGGGCACGTCCACCAGAATAGGCGGCACCTTTACAATCGACGGAGTGCAGGAGCTTAAGCGCGCCAACGTAAACCGACTCAGCGGAATATTCACGCCGTCGGACGGGAGTTTTGCCGAAGCGGAGTTTACTATCGACGTCAAAGTAAACGGCGTAAATCCCTTGTCGGGCGTTGCCAACAACACCGACTGGACAAATGCGGCAATTTCGAGCAACGTCGCAGGACTTTCCCTGCCCGAAGTGAGAATAGAAATGCGTCCCGTTGCGGGCGGCACCTACGCCCGGTACGGCGCAAACCTCAGCCGGTTTGAGCTGTTCTTTATAAACGTATCCGACGGCTCGATAAACACCGACTACACCTTGTTCGGATATCTCGGCTTTGTTAATCCCGCACACGTTCCCGACGTGGGCGAAAAAGTGGCGGTCAATTTTACGCCCTACGAGTCGCAGAATGCGCTTTACGGCTATGTCTACAACGAGATGTACGGCGAAATCCTCGCGCCCGTGACAAAGATTGACGCGCCTGCGCTTACCTTCAGACTTAAGGCGTTTGAGGGCAAGACGTTAAATGACGAAATGGTCTTCGAACTCTACAACGGCCCGGCTAAGACCACGCTTAAGGGCGGCAGTCTGACAATTTACACAGACAGCACAAAAACCACGCTTTTCGACCTCGGCTTGCCCGTTTATTACGAGGAAGCCAACGGCGAAAACGTCTATATCGTCTATTCGTCCTTAAATTACGACGACATCGAAGGTTATGTCGCTATCGAGGTGTTAAACAGAATCGCCCCGTCCGACATAAACATCGGCAATATGAGCAAAGAGTACTCCGAGGACGTCGGCATTACCGTAAATGACATAAGACCTCTTATTAACGCCGCCGTAGGTATCGGCTACGAGCACATTACGCTGGAGATAAGGGACGGAAGCGGCAATATAACCGACGGCAGAGAGATAGGAACGTATACAATAACCGTCATCGTCGACAACGGCGAATATTACGGCACAAAAGTTGTCAGCGGCTTTACCGTGACAAAGAGGGACATCTCGGGCGAAATTTCGCTTTCGGAAAGCAGTTCCACCTATGGCGAGAGCGAAGTGCCGAGGGTGATTTACAAAGGTCAGCAGCTTGACAAGAATTATTACACGATAATGTACAAGAGAGCGACGGCTCCCGACACAAGCTACTCGACAAATATGGGTGACGACTCGGCGACTTACAGCGTTAGGGTGACAATCTCGAGCGAAAACTACACGGGAAGCGCGGTGTTCACATACGTTATCGAGCCTGTAAGGGTGAGAGTAATCGCCTACAACAGGGAAGTATTGTACGCCTCGCTGGACGCTTCTCGCGCTCCCGAAGTGACCTTCAAGGCGCTTTTGGGCGAGGACGAGATTATCCTTCCTTATACCTTATATTATTATAATGATAATTACACGATAACGACCAACAAGCCGTCCGACGTGGGCGTGTACACAGTCAGGTGCGTCATCGACGATACAAATTACGCACCGTATGAAGGCGCGTATGTCGAATTTCTGTACACGATAAACCGGGCTTCGGTGCAGATAACGACCTTGCCCATTGTCCTTGCCACGGCGGCGGGCGGACAGACCTACCACCTCAAGTACGGTCAGACCCTTGGCGATATAAGGATGACGGGGGGCGAAGCGAGGAGAAACAACGAGCCTGTGCCCGGTACCTTCTCTATTTCCAACACCGCCGTCAAGCCCAACGCGGGAACGTACAGAATAACCATAGTCTTTACGCCGTTTAACGCAAACTTATCGTCCGCGCAAGCCAACCTTGACATCACCGTCGCAAGGGGCGACGCGCAGGTCATCGTCGACAACCTCTACGCAAAATACGACGGCACAAGCAAGCGCAGCCACATTTCGGTCACCGTTCAGCCCACGGGCGTGCAGGTGGCGATAGTGTTTACAAACAGCAAAAACGAAACCATCGCAGAGCCGACCAACGCGGGTAACTACTATATCAACGCCGTCAGCCTCAACAATAACTACAACGTAACAATCAGCAAGAGCGCAGACGGCTCGCTTTCGCCGCGCCTTGTCATATCCAAAGCCAAAGTGCAGATGATAAACGGCGTTTACAGAATAAACGATCCCGTCGCGTTGCCCATTACCGCGGGCGACAGCCTGGCAAAATCCAGCCTCTCCAAGGGCGCGGGATACGGCGAAGTGTACTACGAAGGCTTCAATATGCCGATAGACGGCTCGTTTACTTACGTTCAGAGCGCGCTTATCTTCAACACGGCGGGCACGTATACTACCGGCTACATCTTCACGCCCGACGACATCAACAACTTTGACACCTATACGGGCACTGTAGCTATCACCGTAAACAAGGCGTTTGCGACAATTTCGGTCGCCAATACCGAGTTTGTCTACGGCGAAGGCTTCAGACTGCCCACCTTTACGACAAATCCCGCGGGCTTGACCTATGCCCATAACATAACGTTCAACGAGTACGACCCGACAAGCGGCTCGTATAACCCGAATGACGTCATCGCCGCGGGCACCTACTACTTCAGAGTGTGGATAACCAGCCCCAACTACGCCCGCGAGGAAAACACCTTCGAGTTTGCGATAACGATAAGGAAAAAGGCGATTGACTTAAGCTTTGTCAACGCAAGCGGCGAAGTGGTCACCCAGTATGTGACGACCTACGGCGTACCCTTAAACGCCGACATCAGGCTGTACCCCGCCAATAATACCCAGGGAAAGAGGGGGTACCTCTTGAAGGACGAGTTTGAAAACGGCATAAGACTGGGCGAGAGGAGGGAAACCCGCTACAGAAGCACCGACAAGGACGCAAACTACGACGCGCACGTCGCGCCGAGGGATCGCGGCAGCTATGAAGTGACGGTCAGCATAATAAGCGACAATTACACCGCAACCGGCACGATTATGTATGTCATTAACCGCGGCATTATCGAGGAAATTATCTTTGATACGTCTTCCCTCGAAAATCAGATTTACGGCATGGTAACCGCGCCCATAATCTACACCCGCCCGTCCAATATCAGCTATTATATCGTCTACCAAGGGTACGGCACCAAGATGCCGACCGACGCCGGCACCTATAATATAATGGTGTATTTTGACGATAATAACTATGAGAAGAAGCAGATTTTCGCGATGTTCCGTATCAACCCGATGCCCATAAACATAGGACAGATTACGGTTAGGGACAAGGTTTATGACGGCGTTTCGTCCATAGAAATAGAGGGCAAACTCCAGGGCGTAAGACCCGACGACGAGGTGGAGCTTGTCATGAAGGCGACCACCGCCAACAACGACCCGTCGGTGGGCGCGCACTATGTGACAATCACCGAGTACAGGATAACAGGGCTTGCGGCCTCCAACTATGTTGTGGCAAAACCCGTCTATGACGGACAGGTCAACATTTACACCAAGGTGGTGACCGCATCCAACGGCGGCTCGTACATTACAAGCCCGACAGGCTTTAAGGCGGGCACGACCGTGGAAGTCAAGGAGCTTGACATAAAGGAAAACAAGACCAACATTTTCACAAAGGCGATGGGCATCGAGTCCAAAGTTATAGGCTTCTCGCTCAAGGAAAACGGCGAGGAGACCATACTTTCCGACCTTGTGAAGGTATATATCGCTATCCCCGACGAGTTCCTCGACGCCGACTTCGAGGTCAAGCCTTACGGCAACATGAAGGGGCAGACCATACTGTTTGACCGCGAAGGAAATTACATAACCTTCTATACAAACTCGACAGGCAGCGTGGTGTTCGAGAAGACCCAGTTCAAGTACGGCTTCGCGGTGACGGTCATAAGCATCGGCATAATCATCATCGGCGTCGTCGTAATGTTTATCCTCAACCCCTTCCACAGCAGATCGAAGACCACGGACCGTTCGAGGGAAAAAGCGATAATAAAGAGGCTCAGGAGCGGCTTTTAATGGCTAAAAAGACGGCATTTGTCTGTTTTGCAATATTATTTTTAAGTATAATTGCTTCCATATCCTTTTTGAGTGTCAGCGCGGATACCGCTTACGCAACCGAGCTGGATTACGCTTTTTTTAAAGAGGATTTTTCCTTTGAGCCCGACGAAAATATCCCCAGCCCCCACTACGCCAACGGGGAAAGCGGCGCGAAAATCCGCCTGACCCTTTCCGAGACCCAGGCCGAAGGCATCATAAGCATCAGGTACACCCTCGTAAGAATTAAGACCGCGGGCGACGTCGTGACCTTTGACGAGTACGATATTTTTATCAACAACAGAGCAATCACAAGCGAGCAGCTTATCGAAACAAAGACCGCGGTAAGTAGCGAGTTTCATTATTATCAGAACGCCACGTGGGCAAAATTTGCCTATATCGACATAACGGTTAAGGAGTGGTGCGCCATAGTGCTTGACGTCACCTACGACGACGGAGGCGGCGAAAAAAAGACCTACGAGTCTTATGTCCATATGGTCACAGAAATCGACAACAGCCCGCCCACGGCGTATTACCGCACATGGAGCTATGACGAGGGCGCGTATACCTTTTCGGTAGTTGTTAACGGCAACGAAACCAAAGCGACCCGCACGGCAAATTCGGGCATTCAGAAGATAGTCATCAAGAAGGTGACGGGACTTAGCCCCAACGAAACCGTAACCGTAATCGACACCATCGAAAACATAACTTATTCTCCATATTATTATACGTTGCGGACAGATACGGGCGTGCAGGCGTTTTACTACGCCGAAGTGACCGACTGGGTCAACAACAAGAGCGAAAAACTGATTGTCGCCATCGGCTCTTACGACGAAGGCTTCGAGTCGGCGGTAATAAATAAGCTTAACGAACTCGAACGCGCGGGCGAGCTTTTTTCGCCGTACTTGATTAAGAACATGAGCGACGAGTTTGCCAAGTACTGCCAGCGCGTACAGGAGTTTTACGAGGCGACCGAAGCTCAGCGCGTGGAGATTGTCGCCGAAATCAACAAGCAGAAAAACGCCATTTATACCTTGCTCGGCGACTACGCCCGCATACGTACCCTTGCCGAAAACGGCGTGAGGGACTATGAAGTAAAGCTCATAAACACAGAGTATATGCCGGGGGTGACCGTGGGCAACGTCAATACCGGTTATACCGCGCTCCTCTGGGGCGAAAAGGCGACTTTTACCATCGCGCTTGCCGATTTTGACCTCAAAAAGACCGACAAAAGCGCCGAGATCGCCGCCTCCGGACTTATCGACGTCAAGAGGGTCATGAACCTCACGTTAAGCACCCGGAACAGCGTTACGGGCGACGTAAAGACGACGTTTACAAGTCCCATCGAAATTCAGCTTCCCGCAAAAGACTATAAGGCGGTTTCGGCAATGGTCGTAAATATCGACGAAAACGGAGCAAAGACCTTTGAAACGCTGGAGGTTATCGAATATAAAAACTATGTCGGCATACAGATGCCTTATTCCGACGGTGTAATAACAGTTGTTTTCGGAAAGAAAAAGATAAGCCCGTTCTACTGGTTTTTCACGCTCCTCGTTATCCCCGCGGGAGCGGGCGCATACTTTGTTATAAAGAAACTTAAGAAGAAAAAAGCCGAAAAACTTGCCGAAATTGCACGGCTGAGACAGGAAGAAAAGGCAAAGACAAATTACGTCCCCAAAAACAAGAGCAAGAAGAAAAAGAAAAACAAGAGGTAACGGGCGATTGGTTTGACATCGGGGAGTCGATATTATACAATTATATCGGTTTCGACCCCGTAAAAACAACAGAGGGCGGCGCGCCTTGCTGATGATATAAAATCTATCTTCAACATACGGCAAAACAACAGCCGGAAGGAGAGTTTTATGACAGAAGTCATTGAAAAAAAAGAAGAACAGCAACCAAAGAAGAATCTGGTGATTAACCGCTATACGCTCTGGACCATTCCCAACATTCTGGTATTTATCCGAATCCTTTGCGTTCCCGTTTACATGACGCTCATCATCCTCAGCGCAAAGCCTGCCTATGCCGCTCAGCACAACGTGTTTCTTTATACTGCGCTCGGCATAATCATCTTTGCGGCGTTTACCGACGTACTGGACGGAAAAATCGCAAGAAAGTACAAAGCGGGTACCAAAATCGGCAAGTATGTAGTAAAGCACGACCAGGGTACTTATGTAGGTCAGTGTATCGACCCCATCGCAGACAAAGCCATGCATATCGGCGCGGTAGTAGCTTTGTCGGTGGGCGGATATCTCCACTGGGCGTTTATCATACTCCTCGTTTTGAGAGAAGCCTGCATGATAATTATCGGAAGCTTCCTCGTAAACGACGTCAACATCAAAGCCAACATGCTAGGCAAAGTCGCCAGCGCGACGATAAGCTGCGGCGTGTTCCTTTGCTTCTTCCACAACTACTTTATCCAGTGGTGGCAGCTCGGCAAGGGCTTCGCGTTTGACTGGCTCATAGTGGCAATCGGCCTTGTGCTCAACTGGGCGGCGGCTATTAACTACGCCGTCGACGTATCCCGCCAGATCAAGGCGAAAAAGGCCGCCGACGCCGCGGCAGCTTTAGCGGAAAACGCATCAGAAAGCAACGAAACAGAAGAAAAGTAAATTACATTTAATCAAGGACAAGAGTTTTTATTATGATGAACAAAACCTATGAACCGCAGGAATTTGAGGGTCGGATTTACCGTAAATGGACGACAAACGGCTATTTCTCCCCCAAAATCGACAGGAGCAAAAAGCCCTTTACAATAGTGATTCCCCCGCCCAACATAACAGGTCAGCTTCACATGGGGCATGCTCTCAACAACACCCTTCAGGACATAGTCATCCGCTATAAGAGAATGCAGGGGATACCGACTTTGTGGGTGCCCGGCACCGACCACGCCAGCATCGCGACAGAGCTTAAGATAGTGGAGCAGTTGCGCGAAGAGGGTCTTTCCAAGGAACAGGTGGGAAGAGAAAAGTTTCTTGAGCGGGCGTACAAGTGGAAGGAAAAGTACGGCGGAAGGATAATCGAACAGCTAAAGAGGCTGGGCTCCAGCTGTGACTGGACGCGCGAAGCCTTCACTATGGACGAAAAGTGCTCCAAGGCGGTCAGAGAGGTTTTTGTCACGCTTTACGAAAAAGGGCTTATTTATCGCGGATACCGCATGACTACGTGGTGTCCCGGTTGCGGCACGGCATTGTCGGACGCCGAAATCGAATACGAAGAAAAGCCCGGCTTTTTATGGCACATAAGGTATCCTTATACCGACGGCTCGGGGTATATGGTGGTAGCGACCACCCGCCCCGAGACCATACTCGGCGATACCGCCGTTGCCGTAAACCCCAACGACGAGAGGTATAAAGACATTGTCGGAAAGACCATGCTGCTTCCCGTCATAAATAAGGAAATTCCCGTCATTAGCGACGACTATGTCGAAGCCGATTTCGGAACGGGCGCGGTGAAAATCACCCCCGCCCACGACCCCAACGACTTTGAGGTGGGCAGACGTCACAACCTCGACATCGTCTACGTAATCGACGAAAAAGGAATAATGAACGAAAACGCCGCGCATTACAAGGGTATGACAATATCCGAGTGCAGAAAGGCGATAGTGGAGGACCTCAAAAAGCTCGGTCTTGTGGAAAAAATCGAGCCGTATACCCACAACGTAGGACAGTGCTACAGGTGCAAGACCACGATAGAACCCCGTCCCTGCGAGCAGTGGTTTGTCAAGATGGAAGAGCTTGCCGGGCCCGCGATCGAGGTCGTAAAATCAGGCGAAACGAAATTTATCCCCCAGCGGTTTGAAAAGACCTATTTCAACTGGATGGAGAACATAAAGGACTGGTGCATATCGCGTCAATTGTGGTGGGGACACCGCATTCCCTGCTGGTACTGCGACGAGTGCGGCGAGGTCATTGTGTCACGCACAGACCCCACGCAATGCCCCAAGTGCGGCAGCATGCATATACGCCAGGACGAAGACGTGCTCGATACGTGGTTTTCCAGCGCGCTGTGGCCGTTCTCCACGCTCGGTTACCCCGATAAGACCGAGGACCTCGGGTATTTCTACCCGACATCCTTGCTTGTCACGGCGTACGATATCATCTTCTTCTGGGTCGCCCGCATGATATTCAGCGGAATAGAACACATGGGCGAAACGCCTTTCCCCGAAGTGCTCATCCACGGCATTGTGCGCGACGAAAAGGGCAGAAAGATGAGTAAGTCCTTAGGAAACGGCGTGGACCCGCTTGTGTTAATCGATAAGTTCGGCGCGGACGCGCTCCGCTTCAGCCTCACTACGGGTGTTGCGCCCGGCGGCGATATAAGGTTCTCCGAGGACAAAATGGAAGCAAGCCGCAACTTTATGAACAAGCTGTGGAACGCCAGCCGCTATGTGATAATGAACCTCGAAGGGCGCGAAATCAAGCCCGTCGAAAAAGAAAAACTTACCGACGCCGACAGGTGGATACTGGCAAAGCTCAATATGACCGTGCGCGAAGTGAGGAGAAACCTCGACAAGTACGAGTTCGGTCTTGCCCTGGGCAAGCTCTATGACTTTATCTGGAGCGACTACTGCGACTGGTTTATCGAGCTGACAAAGCCCATGCTCTACAGCCAGGACGAGGAAGTCAGGGGCAACGCCTTAAGTGTACTTAAGTACGTGCTGGAAAATATCTTAAAGCTTATGCACCCCTTTGCGCCCTTTATTACCGAGGAAATCTGGGAGCAGCTCGGCGTGTCGGAGACTATTATGCTGGCGGCGTACCCTGAGTGCGACGAAGCG
Source organism: Clostridia bacterium (assembly GCA_035381305.1). Classification (GTDB taxonomy): domain Bacteria; phylum Bacillota; class Clostridia; order Christensenellales; family DTU072; genus CAG-1782. Next base: position 19,800 of record DAOSYK010000008.1, on the reverse strand, counting down.
ATGATAGACGAAGAAGCCTTTGAAAACTTCGAGAAAATCAAGGAAATCATCGTCAAGATAAGAAATATCCGCGCCGAAATGAACGTGCCCGCGACAAAGAAGTGCCGCTTGTACGTTAAGACCGAAGAAAAGGCTCTGATCGGAAAGTCGGCTCTCTATATCGAGAGGCTTGCGCAGGTGTCGGAGATTAAGTTTGTGTCGGACAAAGCCGAAGCGGGAGACAAGGTGTGCAGTGCCGCGACTACCGCCGCCGATATGTTTATACCGCTTGGCGAGCTTGTCGACTTCGAGAAGGAAACCGCGCGCATAACAAAGGAAATCGAAAAGGTTTCGGCGGAAATCAAGAGAAGCGAAGGCATGCTCAACAACGCAGGTTTTGTCGCCAAAGCGCCCGCCGCCCTTGTCGACGCCGAAAAAGAGAAGCTCTCCGCCAATAAACAGCTTCTTGAAAAACTCAACGCCCGGCTTAAGGATTACCGATGAAATTAAAGTATTTGCTGTTTGACCTGGACGGAACGTTAATTGACAGCAGTCGGTGTATATTCAAAGTGTACACCGATATTTTTAATGAGCTGGGAATACCGCTTCCCGACGACAGGACCATGCAGACCTTTATCGGCCCGCCCATTGAGGAAGTCATAGTCAAGTACTATGACGGCGACCCCAAAAAGGTGTGCGACCGCTTCAGGGAGATTTACGCGACCGTCGACCTTGCAGCGACAAACTCGGTCTTTGAGGGCGTGCGCGAAATGCTGTCCGCGCTGAAAAACGACGGGTACGTGATGTGCGTTGCCACGACCAAATTTTACGTCTTTGCCGAAAAAATTCTCAACATTCTCGGTATTCGCGACTATTTTGACCTTGTGCAAGGCTCCAACGCAAAAGCGGGGATTGTGGGCAAGTCGGCGGTAATTAACGCTCTGTTCAACGCGGGCGTGGAAAAAGACAGGTGCCTGCTTATAGGCGACACGGTTTTTGACGTCGAGGGCGCAGAGGAAATCGGAATTCCCGTCGCCATAGTGAGATACGGCTTCGGGCGTGAAAAGGACTTTATCGGCAAAGATATAGTCTGGTTTGCCGACACGGCCGAAGAAGTTGCGGAAAAAGTAAGGAGTACAGTTTTATGAGCGACAGGCTTGTAAAGGGCATAATTTTCGGCGGAAAGGCCAGGGTTGCCGTCATTAAAATTACCGATATTGTTAATGAAGAGATAAAAATTCACGCGCTTTCGCCCTTGGCATGCGCCGCACTGGGCAGAGCCATGACCGCCGGCGCGTATATCAGCACCAACCTTAAGAGCGAAAGCAACGCCTTCAGCATAGTTATAAACGGCGGCGGAGAGCTTGGAAACATAATAATCGCGGGCGAGGGCGGAAACCATATACGCGGCTGCGTGCAGAACCCCACCCTCGACCTTCCCGTAAAAGAGGACGGACACCTCGATGTGGGAAAAGCCGTGGGCAAAGACGGTTTTATTACCGTTATTAAAGACCTCGGACTAAAAGAGCCGTATGTCGGAAAATGCGAACTTGCCTCGGGCGAAATTGCCGAAGACTTTGCGAAATACCTGCTTGTCAGCGAGGGAGTAAGGAGCGCGGTCGCTCTGGGCGTTAAGGTAAACGCCTCGGGGTGCCTGGGCGCGGGCGGAATAATTATCGAAGCCCTTCCCGACCTTGATAACGAGGATCAGCTCTTTATGCTTGAGGACATCGTGACCAATTTTGCCAACATAAGCGACATTATCGCGCAAAAAGGGCCCGAAGAAATCTTTGACTTCTATTTCGGACCCCTCGACGCCGAAATGCTGCCCGCCGAAAATATCACGCTCAGATGCGCTTGTTCCGACGGGAAAATCGAGGGCATAGTCAAGAGCATCGGAGAAAAAGAGGCGAGAGATATAATAAATGAACTGGGCAAAATCGAAGTTGTCTGCCAGTTCTGCGAAAAGAGATACACCTACACCCTTGAGGACGTGGATAAAATATGGGAAAAGTAATAGATTACAGGCTGGATGCCGAAAGTTTATATCTGTACGCAAGCGACGCCCTTGAAGCGGGCGATTATTTGCTGTGCGCGCAGAATATTAACGAAGGGCTGAAACTTTCCGACCTCAATGCCGAAATGCGCGCGAAGTTTTTCGAGCTTCTCATAAATCTTTATGAGAACACCGACAACAACGCCGCAAAAACGGATATTGTCATAAAAAACGCGCCCGAACTTGTCACCGACTTCGGCAGAATCGACTTTAAGGAGTTTATCACCGCCGAGGACGCCTTTATGGTGAACGACGAGGAAGAAAGGACGGGAGAAATCTACGTCTACAGCCAGATACGCGACGCGTTTGTGGCGAGGGACTACGTAAACGCCTTCGGAAAGCTTTTGAGCGCAGACCTTAGCGAAAAGTACCTGGTCAGGCTCTCCGACTATATCTGCCTTGCGTACGAAGAGGACAAGTCTTTCAATATTAACGACTACTTTGTGCCCGCCATTTCCATGTTGGCAAAGCTTGACGATAAGACAAAGCTCCTTAGCGTTATGCTTGCCTCGGGCGGCGCGTGCAAAGACCTTGCGATAGACGGCGCGCAGGTTTTTCTCGAGGACGTTGACGAACTGTCGAGGCTCCTTGCCCTTGCCGAAGTGTACTACATCAACGGCGAAACAAACGTCGCCAGGGATATGTACGCGAAAGCTTTGACCTTCAGCCCCTGCAACGAGGACGCGCTTTTCCACTATACCGCCATACTGTACTCGAAAGGGGACAGAGTTGAGGCGGACAAGCAGTTTGCGAGGTACAAGGTGCTGTTTGAAAACACCTTTTTGCCGATTGGCTTGTACGAAAAGTACTTCGAATCGGGCTACGCGCGCATTGTGCCCGTATACTACCCATATCTCGACCCCAACTTTGTCGACGAAGTGACGAGAGAGCTTGTCGAGCGCAAGGTAGAGGAATTGAGCGCGCAGTTACTTAAGGAAATCTCACAGATAATCAGCGCGTGCGAAAAGGAAGAGGACTGCCTCATACTGCCCTTACTTCCCACTCTCTTCAAAAAAGAAAAGCTCCACGCCGTAATTCTCTACCTTATCCGCAATCCCGCCATCGCCAACGCCATTAAGCGCAAGCTCCTCACTATGCTCTATGACGCGGGGTATCAGGGCAGATATATCGCCTATATCGAGGGAAAACTCGTATTTTCCACCATGATAAGCAGCGACAAGATAGAAAACGACCTCTACAAGGACATCTTCCGCGAGCTGGTGCTCGATATGCCCTTCTGGTCGGTCAATATGCCCTTGAAGTGTAACGTTCTTAAAAACATTATCCTGAAAGCGGAACAGCTCGCGCCCAAAGTGGAGCTTACCGACGCGCGCTACATTGTGTACTTTATCCTGCGCAACTACGCCCGTATCTGCAAAATCAACGCCGACTGGGAGATAATCGAAAACTCCTACCGCATTGATAATCTGGTTGTCAACGATATACTTGCCAAATACGGGATAACGAAACAGAGTCTGGAGAAATAAATACCTTAAACGCCCTGCCGCGGCGGGGCGTTTTTTTACCCCAAAAATCCATGAAACGCTTTCCCCGAAAACAAGGTTTTTTTGGCGAAAACGTTGGTTCGATTCTTACTGATCCTGCCTATGCGTATCATGCGGGCAGACGGGATCGCCGGAATTCGCCGAATTATCGGACTTATATTGGGTCTGCTTATTGAAAATTTCGCGTGATTATGTTATAATTTATTATACTAAACCTTCAAGGGGGTTGTTTTCATGACAAAAAGGTCAATTATCACAATTATCATTCTTGCAGTTTGTTTTGTCGGATTATTGCTGGTCGCGACGTTTTTCGACCTTGACATAAATATCGCGCTCGGAAACGCCGACAGCGTTTACGGGCAGTTCTTCGCGTTGTTCGGCGAAGCTACCGCGTGGCTCCTTATACCGATAGCCGCGGTTATTCTCTTCCAGGCGGTCACCAAGGACAACAAGTACCGCGTTTACCTGTGGATAATCTGGGGCGCGCTCGCGTTTGTGGGCTGGTTCCTCTCGGTAAGGTACTTCTTTGAAGAGATAGTTGTCGACATGAAATGGAAGACGCTGTACGAAATCTTCTTCGCGGCGATCTTTACCGTGTGCAGTATACTCGGCACCGCCAAAGTCGACAAGGCGATAATGAAAAAGCTGGTCGTGTTTGCGGCCGTTATGCTTGCTGCGCTCGCTATAAGCCAGGCGGTCACCACCGTTTTGAAATCGATGTGGGGCAGACACCGCTTCCGCAATATGCCCGTGGACGACTATTCGGGCTTTACTCCGTGGTATAAACCCAACATGTTCAGGAAGGGCAACGGCGGCGCGTTTGTGAGCGACTTTGCGGGTATGCCCGACGAGGACGCCTTTAAATCCTTCCCCAGCGGTCACACCATGGCGGCGGCGCTCAGCTTTGTCATAATCATGCTTCCCGACATCTTTGAAAAACTCAAAGAGCACAAACTCTGGTTTTACGTTGCTCCCGCTATCTACACCGTCGCGGTGGCAATCAGCCGCATTGTGGCAAGAGCTCACTTTATGAGCGACGTGCTCATCGGCGGAACTATCGGAATAATCGGCGTATTTTTGGCGCGTTTCCTTGTCATACTGATAAGGAAAAAGATACTCGAAAAGAGAAACGGGAAAGCCGCTCCCGCAGAAATTGTTGAGGCGGACGCCGGGGAAGCAAGCGCGGAAGGTTAAGAAAGCGAGGCATATTTGCCCGATTACGGGGGAAAACAAAAGAATTTGATGCGCACCGACATTTCGATGTACGCCTACCTCAAGGAAAGCGTGCAAAACAGCGATGAAATAAAAGTCGTTTACCGCGACACAAAAATATCGGCAAAAGAGCTTATCGCCGATATAGACGCGGTAAGCGCTTTTTTATTGAGCGAAGGGGTGAAATGCGGGGATAGTATCGCCGTATGCCTTCCCAATATCCCTCAGGCGATAGCGGCATTTTATGCGATAAACAAATTGGGCGCGGTGGTAAACGCCATTCACCCGAGACTGCGCGGCGACGCTTTGATTTCCGCGCTCAAAAAGACAAATACAAAAATAATTTTCTTGTACGACCTGCTTATCCCAAAGCACATAAAGGCTTTGCGTGAAAACGGCATTAAGGTCGTCGCTTGCGCCTATGCCGATTACCTTAAGGGCGTAAAAAGGCTTTATAAAGTACCGTTTATCGCCTGCGGCAAGGATATTGTGCCTTTCCGCAAAACGCTTAAATACTCGGGCGGAGAGGAATTTTTCGCCGACGGCGAAAATGACGCGGTATACCTGCACTCTTCGGGGACGAGCGGACAGAGTAAGACCGTGCGGCTGTCGTCGAGAGCGTTTAACGCCCTGAGCGAAGGGCTTTGCGAGATGATAGAGGAGAAGGTGGGGTATAAACTCCGGCCCGACGACGAAATGCTGATGACTCTGCCTGTCTTTCACGGTTTCGGGCTTGGGGTGTGCGTGCATTTTTCCCTTCACCGCTTCCGCGTAGTCATGGCTCCTTTTTTCAAGGCAAGGGACGTGGCGGGAATAATAAGGCGCAACAAAATCCGTTTTATGGTCGCCGTACCCAATATGCTGCGCCGTCTTGCCGCCGAAAAGAGGACGGATAACAAGGCGCTTTCTTCGGTAAAACTCGTATTTTCGGGCGGAGACAAGCTGAGCGACGCAATCCGCGACGACTTTAACGCCCTGCTTAAGCGCAACGGCTCGGACTGCGTCGTCATGGAAGGGTACGGATTAAGCGAACTAACCAGCGTGGTGAGTATCAACATACATCCCGAAAAGAATAAGTCGCAGGGTCTGCCCTTGCCCGGGGTGGACGTCAAAATACTCTCCATACCCGACGGGAAAGAGCTAAGCGCAGGCGAAACGGGCGAAATCTGCATTGCAAGTAAATGCGTTATGAACGGTTACTTCGACGCCGAGGCGAAATTTTCCGAAATCGGCGGCAAAATGTATTTCCACACAGGCGACGTAGGACACCTTGACGAGGAAGGTTTTATCTACCTCAGGGACAGAATAAAACGTATCGCCATTATCGGCGGAGTAAACATTTACCCGCAGGAAGTCGAGGACGTCATAACAGGCGTTGCGGGCGTGAAGGCGGCGTGCGTCGCGAGATACACCGACACCGACGGCAGAACCCGCACAAAGGCGTTTATCGAGCTTGAGAAGGGGTTATCGCTCAATGCGAGGATGAAAAACACGATACGCGAGATGGTCGAAAACAAGGTCATTAAGTACGCCTCGCCCACGCTTTTTGAGCAAGTGGACGAGCTTCGGCGCAACAAAATGGGCAAAATCGACTATCTTTACTATGAAGATATGCTAAAAGGGTAATAATTGAGGGTAAAAACGGATAATGTTATTTACATTATTTGTAAATAATGATAAAATATTAAAAGAGTTTGATTTCTCGGGAACACGGAGGTTATGATGAACTGGAACGATAATATGACTGTCATTCTGATGATGATTGCTGCCAGCGTGCTCGCTGTCATATTCATTACCGTCAGGGTGGCTTTCGGACAAAGAAGCGTAAAAGGCGGAGTAATCGCCATGCTGGCAAAGACCCTGGCGAGCCTCGGCTTTATCATGGTGGGCATTATTGCCATTTCGGAAGGAGTGCGCAACAACCAGGCGGCCATATACTTTTTGTTTGGTCTGATTCTGGGCATGGTCGGCGACATTGTGCTTGACCTCAAGGTCGTATACGGCGGCAGGGAAGAAGAGGGTATTTACCTCACTTCGGGTATGGTCAGCTTCGGACTGGGCCACGCCCTTTACCTTATTGCTCTGCTTATGATACCGTGGGTAAAGTTTTCGGTCACAGGCGACTTTATCGGCATCTGCATAGCTGTTTCGGTTGCGATTACGGCGGTCATAATTCTTGCGGGAATTTTTGTAATGAAACTTAATTTCGGAAAATTCCTCGTGCATTCCATCGTTTACGCGTTTATACTGACGTTTATGGGCGTGTTTACCGTCGGTCTTATGATAAAGACCAGAAACACTCTCATGCTCCAGCCCATGATCGGAATGATATTGTTCTGGCTCAGCGACCTTGTATTGAGCAAGATGTACTTTGGCGGAGCGCAGAAAAACAGCGTATTTTGCATAGTAAACCACGTGCTCTACTACGCCGCACAGATCTGCATAGCGTCATTTATCTGCTTACTATAATAAAAATAAAAGGAGAATGGCTATATGAACGTATGGCATGATCTTAGCGGGGACAGAATCAGCCCCGAGGATTTTATCGCGGTTATCGAGATATCCAAAGGAAGCAAAAACAAGTACGAACTTGACAAACAGACGGGACTTCTGATACTTGACAGAATACTGTATACCTCCACCCACTATCCCAATAACTACGGCTTTATCCCGCGCACCTACAGCGAGGATATGGACCCGTTGGACGTACTGGTGCTTTGCACGGAGTCCATTCAGCCCATGGCGATGGCGCGCTGCTATCCCATCGGAATGATAAAAATGGTGGACGACGGATATAACGATGAGAAAATCATCGCCATACCCTTTAAGGAACCCAGCTACAACGGCTATACCGACATCGAGCAGCTCCCCGAGCACATAATGGCCGAAATCTGCCACTTCTTCACCGTCTACAAGGAACTCGAAGGAAAGCGCACGGCGAATATCTCCATTCACAACCGCGAAACCGCCATCGAGACCATAAAGAAGGCGAGAGAAGACTACTGCAAGCATTTTTGCCCCGGCAGATAAAAAATGAAAATCACCAATTACCGTCCCGTTGTCTTCGTGACTGTAAGCCTGCTCTTGGGCTTAGCGGCGGGCGGATTGGCTTATGAGGACTCGTTTTTAATGATATCGATACCCATCGTGCTGGTCGCGCTGGGTATTTTTATGCTCATTTTCCTGAAGAAAAAGTTGGTTTTTTTCGTAATCCTGTTTTTTACGGTTGGCTTTGCGAGCTTCAAAATCGACAATTTAATCACTTTTTCGGGAGAAATCGAACAGAAAAACGCGGTTGTTACCGCCCGAATCAAAGACAACAAGGGCAAGTACGCCGTTTTTGACAATTTGACCGTAAACGGGACAAAGTACAAGGGCAGGCTGACCGCGCCGAATGCGGGCTTCGAGGAGTGCGACACAGGGTACATAGTCTGCTTTACCGCCGACATCACGACCAACGACGTCGACATCTTCGACTCCTACCGCATGGCGAAATACCGTGATAAAGTGTATTACGAGGCGGGAGATGTCAGGCATATTCAGACCGCTTTCGGCACAAAAAAGCTCGACGAAACAATACGCGACCGCGTAAATGACGGTATACTCTGCTTCATGAGCGAGGAAGAGGGCGGGATAGCGATAAGCCTTGTGTTTGGCGAAATGAGTTACATAACCGAACAGGACAACTCCGCCATGAGAAATACAGGACTTTCCCACATCTTCTCGGTCAGCGGTCTTCACGTCGGTTTTCTCATTGCGATTGTGCTTTTTATCGCGAAAAGGCTGAGATTAAACGCAAAATACAGGTTTTTGATTATTCTCGTTATGCTGATTGCTTACGGTTTTCTGACGGGCTTTCCGTCGGGCGTAAAGAGGGCGGGGATAATGAGCCTTGTATACCTTTTCGGAGTGCTTATGGGCAGAAAAAACGACTCGCTGACCACTTTGAGCCTGTCGGTTATGATAATTGTCCTTACAAATCCCAGAGAACTGTTTGACGTCAGCTTTATTATGAGCGCGGCGGCAATCCTCGGCACGGTGTGCTATTACGCTCCGCTAAAGCGTTTACTTTCGGGCAATCGTCCGTCAAAGGCGAAAAAGTACCTTGCCGCGTCCCTCGCCGCGACAATCAGCGCAAATATCTTTCTGGTGCCCGTGTCGTTTAATGTCTTCAATATGTTTTCGACCTATCAGGCGATCAGCAATATGCTTCTTCTGCCGCTGGTGACGGTCATATATACCGCGCTCATGCCCGTGGCCGTTTTGAATCTGATTTTTGCGCCCCTCGGCGTGCTGTATGTGCCGATAAGTTATCCCATTACGTTACTCAGACTTGTGACCAACCTAATTGCCGTCCTTCCCCTTGCGAAACTCAACGCGGCGACCATGGGCGTTTTTACAGGCGCGTACCTTGCCGCGGCGGTCGTTTTCTCCCCCTTTATACGCTTAAGAACGCAAAAAGCCCGTTGAATATTTGACAGCGATTTTCTCACTCTAAAAGTGGAGGAAATTTATGAAAACGACAGGCATAGTAAGAAGAATCGACGAACTCGGCCGCGTGGTAATCCCCAAAGAGATTCGCCGCACGATGCATCTTAAGGAAGGGGAGGAGATGGAAGTTTTCGTCGCTCCCGACAATTCACTTGTACTGAAAAAATATTCGGCGGTAAAAGAGCTTGCCGATTTTGCGCAAGGCTACGCCGATATAGTCCACAATACAACGGGCATAAACTGCCTGATCTGCGACCTCGACAACTTTGTCGCGGCGGCTTCCGAAAAGACAAGTTACCTCAATAAACGCATAAGTAAGACGCTTGAAAACATACTGACGGGCAGAAAATCCGCCTATCTCAAGGGCGACAATACGATAAACCTTCTCGCCGACGAATCAAAGAGCTATAAAGATATGGCGGTGTCGCCCATACTTGTCGGCGGGGACGTCCTCGGAGGCGTTGTTATGGTCAGCGCAAACGGGAGCGGAGAAAGCAGCGTAAAAATTGCCGAAATCGTCAGCGGATTTCTCGCAAGACAGATATAATTAAGGCGAAAAACCTTGAAAAAACATGATTTTATCCGAGGGGCGTCGCTGCTTGCGATAAGCGTCGTCATAGCCAAAATTCTCGGGGCAGTATACAGGATTCCGCTCGCAAACATAATAGGAGCGCAGGGCATGGGGTTATACCAGTTCGTATACCCCGTTTTTGCGCTTATATTGACCTTATCGAGCGGGGCGGTGCCCACGGCAATAAGTCTTGTCGTGTCCGAAAGCGAGGCGCGCGGAGACGCGGCAGGCGCAAAGAAGGATTTTACAATCGCGCTGAAAATCTGCCTGATTGCCGGCATGTCAGGCACGCTCTTGTTACTCCTTATCGCTTACCCTGTCAGCCTGTTGCAGTCTAAAGAGGCGTTTTTAGGGTATCTGACCATTGCGCCCGCGGTGTTTATAGTGACGGTAATAAGCGCGTTCCGCGGCTTTTTTGCCGCAAAGCGAAATATGCTGCCCTATTCGATAAGTCAGATAACCGAGGGCATTGTTAAACTCGCCGTTGGTCTTACCGCCGCGTACTTTCTTGCGCCGTATGGCGAAAAGTACGCCGTGGCGGGCGCGCTTTTGGGAGTAGGCGCGAGCGAGCTTGTGACGCTTATTCTACTGTTTTTCACTTATATCAAAGAGGAAAAGAATTTTGTCCGCGTCCGTCTTAAGGACAACAAGGACGCGGCGAGAAAGCTTGTTTTGACCATTGTGCCGCTACTTATCGGCGGCATCGTGCTCCCCTTGAGCCAGTTTGCCGACAGCCTGCTGTTTGTAAACCTTTTGAAAACCGGCACAAATCCGGCGGAAAGGGCGACAAGCTCATACGGCGTGTTTTCGGGCGTGGTAACGCCCATTATCAACCTCCCCATTATGGTGTGCATAAGCCTCGGCATCGCGATAACTCCCCAAATGGCGGAGGGTAAAATCAAGCGCGACGTCGACTTTATTATGGACAAGGCGACCACGGCGACCAAGATTATCTTTGCCGTGTGCGTGCCGTTTGCGCTGATTTTTATTTTCCTCGGCGACGCGGTAATTAATCTGTTGTACCCCAACCTCGGCGCGGAAAACATAATGCTGGGGGGAAAACTGCTCGCAATCAGCGCGGTAAATATCCTGACGTTAAGCGTTTTTCAGATATATTCGGCAATTTTACAGGGACTTGGCAAAATCACCGTGCCCGTCAAGGTGATGGGCGGGTGCGTCATTTTCAAGACGATACTTTCTTGCATTCTGATTCCGTTTATCGGTATGACCGGCGCGGCGGCGGCAAATACGGCGGCGTTTCTGATTGCGGCGGCGGTCATTATGGCGTATTTCTTCCGATATGCCCGCGTTGTCGACGACTTGGCTAAAAACAGTAGTCTAATAACGCTTTGCGGTGCTATAATGAGTTTGATAATCGTCATTACCATACAGATACTGACAAGCCCCGTAAGCCTCATTCTGGCGGCGGGGGTGAGCATACTCGTTTACGCCGTAATGCTCTTTGTCTTACGCGTTTTTACGCCCGACGAGCTGAAAAGCATGCCCCTTGGCGGTATCCTCGTAAAGATTGACGCGATAATACACAAGTAAGGAGCACAAATGAAAATCGAAAACGTCCTTGCCGAACTGAGAGACGCCCTTATTTTATCGGGCAAAAGTTTTCTGAACCGAAGCTTCCACCAATTCAACACAAATATCCCCCTTATTATCTACAACGTCACCGACAAAAACGCCTGTCTCGAGAAGATTTCCGACGTCTTCGGCGAGTGTGAAATAAGGGCGGAGGATAATGAAATTCTCGTTATTCCGCCCCGCGATTTTACCAAAAAGACGAGATTTTCCTTCAACGACCTTGTGGAGATAATCTTCAGGCTGCGCGATCCCGACGGGTGCATGTGGGACAGGGCGCAGACCAATATGACCATAAGGACAAACGCGATAGAAGAAGCCTACGAGCTTTGCGAGGCGGTCGAACTTGACGACAACGCAAAAATACGCGAGGAAACGGGGGACGTGCTTTTGCAAGGCATTTTTAACGCGATAATCGCCCAGCAGGAGGGGCGTTTTAAGGTAAACGACGCGATAACCGAACTTTGCGAAAAACTGATACACCGTCACACCCACATCTTCGGAGAGGATAAGGCGAAGACGAGAGAGGAAGCCTTGTCGTTCTGGGAAAAGGCGAAAGCCAAAGAGAAGTCGCTTAAGAGCGTAGAGGATAAGCTATCTGTAGTGCCCGCGACGTTCTCCGCGCTTATGAGGGCGAACAAGGTTCAGAAAATAATCAAGAAGACGGGCTTCGATTTTCCCGGCATCGAGGACGCGATAAAGAAGATTTACGAGGAAACAGAGGAGTTTACCGCCGAAGGCGCCGACAAGGAAAAGGAAGGCGGCGATCTGCTGTTTGCCGTGGTCAATGTTTTAAGAATGTCAGATATAGATCCCGAAGTTGCGCTTATGGGAACCGTAAATCGCTTTATCAGGCGTTTTGAACATATAATAGAAAGAGCCAAGGAACAGGGAAAGAAGGTGGAAGAGCTCTCCCTGGACGAAATGGAAAGCTACTACCAGGAATATAAGAAGTCAGAACGCGATGAATAAACTGCCCGCATTTGATTCCGACCTTTTTCTCGCGCCCCTTGCCGGCTACAGCGATGTCGGCATGCGTATGCTGTCCTACCGATACGGCGCGGCGATGTGCTTTACCGAAATGGTCAGCGCGAAAGGTATGTTTTACGGAAATGAAAATACAAGCGCGCTTTTACACCAAAACCCCGAAGAGCGGGGCAGGACCGCCGTGCAGATTTTCGGCAGCGAGCCCGAAATTATCGGCGAAGTGGTCGGACGGAGCGAGTTTGACGACTTTGCCGTAATCGATATCAACATGGGGTGCCCCGTGCCCAAAATCGTAAAGAACGGCGAGGGCTCGTTTCTTATGAAAAATCCCTATCTTGTCAAGGAAATCGTAAAATCCGCGGTCAAAGGCGCGAAAGGAAAGCCCGTGACGGTAAAGTTCCGCGCAGGGTTTTCCCCCGACGACAAAAACGCGCCCGACGTGGCTGTCGCCTGCGAGGAAGGGGGAGCTTCCCTTGTCACCGTCCACGGCAGAACGCGCGACGCGTACTACTCGGGCGAAGTGGACTACGACACGATCAGAAAGGTCAAAGACAGCGTGAAAATTCCCGTCTGCGGAAACGGCTCGGTCGTCGACAGAGAGAGCTACCTGAAAATGAAAGAAAAGGGCGGAGTCGACTACGTTATGGTAGCGCGCGGTGCGATAGGAAGACCATACATATTTGCCGAAATTCTCGGCAATTCTTACGAATACAGCATAAAGGAAGCAATCAGGTATCACATTTCGCAGCTTGACTTTCTGCCCGAAAGAGTGGTCGCAAACAACATGAAAAAGCACATCGCCTATTACCTCAAAGGGCAACCCAACCAAAAACATATCAAGGAAAAATGTTTTATGTGCGAGAATGTCAAAGATATGTTGCGTATAATTGACATTGCCGAATTAAAGTAGTAAAATTGTTTAAAAATTTATACACTTTATAAGGAGAAAATCATGAAGATATACAATTTCAGCGCCGGTCCGTCAATGCTTCCCGTTGAAGTCAAACTCGAAGCCCAGAGAGATTTTATGGACTATAAGGGCAGCGGAATGAGCGTTGTCGAAATGAGCCATCGCGGCAAGTGGTACGAAGAGATTCACTTTGAGGCGATGTCCCTTTTGAGAGAGCTTATGAATATCCCCGAGGATTATTACGTCCTGTTTGTCCAGGGCGGTGCCTCCACCCAGTTCGAAGCCGTGCCGTTAAACCTTCTTGTAAACGGAAAGGCCGACTATATCGTCACGGGCAATTTCTCGTCCAAAGCGTTTAAGGAAAGTCAGAAATTCGGCGACACCGTCTGCGTCGCGTCCAGCAAAGAGGACAATTTTACATATATTCCCGATGTTAAATCGATAGCGTACAGACCCGACGCCGATTACGTCCACATCACCACCAACAACACCGTCTACGGCAGCCAGTACAACGAGCTTCCCGAGGTGCCCGTGCTTGCCGCCGATATGAGCAGCAATATACTCGGAAAATACTATGACGTGTCAAAGTTCGGCGTAATCTACGCCGGCGCGCAGAAGAACATCGGACCTGCGGGACTTACCGTGGTCATCGTCAAAAAGGACCTCGCAGGCCGCGCCAAGCCCTACTGCCCGACTATGCTCAACTGGAAGGTCATAGCCGAGTCCGACAGCCTTTACAACACACCGCCCACATTCTCCATCTATATGGCGATGCTTATGTTCCGCTACCTCAAAAAGTTTGGCGGCGTAAAGGAAATGGAAAAGTTCAACACCTATAAGTCCGACCTTCTGTACAACTTCATTGACAACAGCACCATCTACGCCAACAAAGTGAGAAAGGACTGCCGTTCCATTATGAACGTGCCCTTTATCACGACTTCCCCCGAACTTGACGCAAAGTTCATTAAGGAAGCCCAAAGCGCAGGTCTGGTATCCCTTAAGGGACATAAGACGGCGGGCGGTATGAGAGCCAGCATCTACAACGGAATGCCCGTCGAAGGCGTGCAGACCCTTATCGACTTCATGAAGAAGTTCGAAATGGAGAATAAGTAAGGAGCAAGAAAATGTTCGAAATACTTAAACTTAACAAAATAAGCCCTGTTATCAACTGCCTCTTTGACGGCAAGTACGCGCTTTGCGACGCGTGCGAAAACCCCGACGGCATAATCGTGAGAAGTTTTAACATGGCGGAATACGCTATCGGAAACAAACTCCTCGCCGTCGCAAGAGCGGGCGCGGGCGTAAACAACATACCCCTTGACAGAATGACCGAAAAGGGCGTAGTGGTCTTTAACACCCCCGGCGCAAACGCCAATGCGGTGAAAGAACTTACTATCTGCTCTATGCTCCTTGCAAGCCGCGACATTATCGGCGGAAACAAGTGGGTAAACACCTTGACTTCCGACGTCGAAAAAGCCACCGAAAAGGGCAAGGCGTCATTTGGCGGATGCGAAATCACGGGCAAGACATTGGGCGTAATAGGCCTTGGCGCAATCGGCATACTCGTCGCCAACGCATGCGTTGCACTCGGGATGAAAGTTATCGGTTTTGACGCCTGTCTTACCGAGGAAAACAAGGCGAAGTTAAGCCCCGAAGTAAAAATTGCCGACTTGGACGAAGTTATTGCAGGCAGCGATATTCTGACGCTCCACGTGCCGTTGACCGACACGACAAAGAACATGATAAACGCCGCAGCTTTGGAAAAAATGAAAAAGGGCGTCATTATCATAAATATGTCCAGAGCCCAGCTTGTAAACGCAGCCGACCTCAAAAAGGCTTTATCGGACGGGAAAGCGGCAAAATACGTCGTGGACTTCCCGACAGAGGACGTCCTCAACACCGAAAATATCATAGTTATTCCCCACCTTGGCGCAAGCACCGAGGAAGCCGAGGATAACTGCGCGGTTATGGCGGCAAAACAGCTTACCGACTACATCGAAAACGGAAATATCGTAAACTCGGTAAACTTCCCGTGCCTCGCTAAAGAGTGGACTAAGAAATACCGCACCTGCATACTGTTCAAAGAGGGGTGCGAGACTATCGGCAAAATAAAAGCCGACGGCAAAACCGCGGTCAAACGCGGACTCGGATACGCCGTTTTCGACTCCGACGAGGAGATAGAGATCCCCGAATGCGACGCCATAATAAAGGTAAGAAAGCTGAGTAAATAAAATTACACATAAAAGGGCAATAATTCTTATACAAACGGCAGGGCGTCTCAGAAAAAACGGGACGCCCGAATTATATTTAGCCCCCAAAAGCCAACGGCTTTCGGGGGAACCCCCGGTGAGAAGTCCCCAAAAGCCAACGGCTTTCGGGGGAACCCCCGGTGAGAAGCCCCCAAAAGCCAACGGCTTTCGGGGGAACCCCCGGTGAGAAGCCCCCAAAAGCCAACGGCTTTCGGGGGAACCCCCGATATTTAGCCCCCAAAAGCCAACGGCTTTCGGGGGAACCCCCGAATTTAGCCCCCAAAAGCCAACGGCTTTCGGGGGAGTCCGGGGGTGAGGCAAAAAACATGGAGTATTTTTCGGGGTCCCCGAAAATCCTGATTTTTGGGGTTATTTTTCGGGGTCCCCGAAAATCCTGATTTTTGGGGTTATTTTTCGGGATTTATATCATTGACCGTATACTCAATAATAGTATATAATTAATATATTATGCAGGTAATCAACGTGCACGCAAGCAATTTGCCCGAAAATCCCGAAAGCGGGGTGTACTGCCTTGTCGGCGAGGACGCGTTTTTCCTTTCGGAAGCGGTAAGGAAATTCTCGCAAAATACCGACAAACTCAACATTCACGTTTTCGACAAGGGCGCGACGTTTTCGGACGCAGTGGGGAGCCTGTACTCCTTCCCCTTGGGCGAGGGGCGCGTCGTGGTCATCGTAAAAGACGACCTTATGGGCAATAATAAGCCCAATCACGCCATGCTCGAGGATATAATCGCGGGCGGCATCGAGCCAAACGTCCTTGTCCTGGTCAATCCTACGCTTGACTCCAAGGAAAAAAAGCAGGTAAATGTCGTCATTTGCGACAAACTAAAAGAAGCGGAGTGCGCAAAAGTCGCCAAAGGCTTTTTTGCCGCGGGGATTGACGCCGTCGCGCTGGAAAGGCTGGTAAGGTACACAAACGGCGACCTAATGCGCATAAAAAACGAGAGCGAAAAGCTCAACGCCTACACAAAAGGTGGCAAGGTGAATGCAGAGATTGTGGAAAGTCTCGTGTGCGAAGACGCCGAAGTGCAGGTCTATAATTTTGCCAACAGCCTTATCGCGGGCAATAACGCGCTGGCGATAAAACAGCTCGAAAAGCTGAAAAAACGCGGAGAATCAAACTCCGCTATGCTCTCGATGCTGATAAGCCAATTTCGCAGAATGCTGCACGCGTCGATATCGAAGAAGACCGATGACGAACTTTCACAGATTTTCAAAGTGCACAAGTTCGCCATACAGAAGGCGCGGGAGACGCGCGGATACGGCGCGGTAAAACTCAAAGGCATTATCGATATGCTGACGGGTTATGAATTGAAGTTCAAGTCGGGCGAGATGAGCGAAGCAGCCGCATTTGACGCGGCGATAGCCAGGCTCCTTGCCAAGGAGGTAAATTGAAGGCGCTTTTCAGTGAGAAGTTGATGGAGAAATTCCGCAAGATACCCTATTTTGTTTGGGTGCTCATTTTTGCCGCGGCCGCTTTTGCGGGCAACGCGGTGGAACTCTTTGCCGACAGCGCGACCCTCTCCGCCGAGATTATGGAAGCATACCGCATGGCGGGCATGAGCGTCAGGAGCGAAGGCGTAATTCAAGCTGCGATGATATCGGGCAGCGTGGTCATTGCCGTGCTCGCCTTCGAGCTTATCGCAAACTGGATAAGCGGCGACCTCGTCAGAAGATACCGCCTTAACGTAAAAGCCGCCGAGCTTGTCATGATGGTGCGCATTCTTGCGATTATTATTAACCTCGTTTTCGGGCTTTTCAGCCTGCTGTATTTTGTCAGCGAGGACGCGTTTTACATCGCAGACGCTATTATTGAGGCGCCGCTCGTTGCGGGCTTGTTTATATGGTTTTTCGAGGCGGTCAGAAAGAGAATCGCCCCCGCGAAGTTCCAGTCCAGACTGTTTTCGTTTGTCTCGTGGATATACTTTGCGATAGCGATTGTTATTAACGGCTACTACTTTTTGAGCTACATGTTCGTTTACGACGTCGAGCTTACCGTAATCGAAATCGCCGCGCTGTCATTGCGCCTCGGTATGACCTTGGCCATGGCGGCGGCGGCGTACATCTATTCGTTAAAACTCAAAAAGCATTCTGACGACGACAATAACAACGACGGAAGCGGACCTTACCGCTTTGAGATAATCGAGGAAAAGAGCGACATGGTATTCAAGGATTTCGATATATAAAGGGAAAAAGCTATGACGGGAAGGGAATTTGGACTTGGAAACATTATTTCGCTGGTGCTGCTTGCGTTGCTGCTCGGCGTTATTATCTGGTTTTTCGCAAAGAAAAGGTCAGTCAAGCTGATCATTTTCTATGTCTTCATGACCCTGTTGTGGGCGGGGCTGAACGTGCTCGGGTGGTTCTACGAAGGTATGGAATTTGCGCTCTGGATAATGGGCGTCTCCATGGTTGGCATCACCGTCGCAGGTCTGATAGTCTATCAGAACGACATCAAAATGCTCTTTGCCCGCCTTACCATGACGGGAAAGAAATCCGACCAGGCGCTGTTCTCCGACGAAGAACTGCAGATAAGTATTGAGGAAATCGTAAAGGCGACCCAGAGCCTTAGCAAGGCGCGCACGGGCGCACTTATGGTCATCGTTCCCCACCAGATAAGCAATCATATCCTCGACAGCGGCGTGACGCTTAACTCCCTTGTCACCGCGCCCCTTCTGGAGAGCATTTTCAACACGGGCGCGCCCATGCACGACGGAGCCGTTATCATAAAAGGTAACAAGATTCTTTCCGCAGGGTGCTTTTTGCCTCTGTCACAGTCCCAGAGCATAGCAAAGGACCTCGGCACACGTCACCGCGCCGCGATAGGCATAACCGAGGAAACCGACAATATAAGCATAGTGGTCAGTGAGGAAACGGGTATAATTTCCGTGTCCATAAAGGGAGTCTTGCGCAGATACATCACTCCCGAAAGGCTCTCCGACATACTCCATGAGACTTTCGGCGTGACGATAATGCCGGGAAGAACACCGACGGGAATCAGACGGTTTTTCTAAAGAAAACGTCAAATAGATATACCCCCAAAAGAAACCCCCAAAAATCAGCGATTTTTGGGGACCCCCCGAGACAAAACCCCAAAATAAGCCCCCAAAAATCAGCGATTTTTGGGGGACCCCCCGATGAGAAACCCCCAAAAGCCAACGGCTTTCGGGGGACCCCCAAAATAAACCCCCAAAATGCAAGCATTTCGGGGGACCCCCAGAATAAACCCCAAGGGCGGGTCAAATACATTCTGTTTTGTAAAAATAATATATCTGATACCAACAAAGGAAATCATGTCGATCGTACACAAAAGCCAAATTCTTCTTCCCAAAGATGTAGATTTTCGGAAATGGGCGGTTATTGCCTGTGACCAGTTCACCTCGCAGCCCGCGTACTGGGAGGAGCTTAATAAGTTTGTCGGGGACAGCCCCAGCACGCTTAAGATTACCTATCCCGAAATTTACCTCAACGACAACCGCGAGGAGAGGGTGGAACATATCAACGCCACCATGGAAGAATATCTTTGCAGCGGCTTGTTTCAGCCCCTCGATTCGTTTGTGCTCATCGAAAGGACTGTCGAGAGCGGCAAGAAGCGCGTAAGCCTTGTAGTAAGCGTCGACCTCGAAAGTTACGACTACCACAGGGTCAGAGCGGGGATAAGGGCGACAGAGGACACCATTATGGAGAGGCTTCCCGTCCGCATTCAGATAAGAAAGCGCGCGCCCATGGAACTTCCGCACATCATTCTCCTTATGGACGACCCCGAAAAGTCGATAATCGAGCCGATTTACGCCAAGCGCGACACCTTACATAAACTTTATGACTTTGACCTCAACATGAACGGCGGACACATAGTGGGTTATGAAGTGACCGACCGTGACGGGTTAATCGAAAAATTTGACACTCTCCTCGACCCCGAAGTTCAGGTTAAAAAGTACGGTCAAGACGAGGGAATTGCTTTTGCGGTGGGCGACGGAAACCACAGCATGGCGACTGCCAAAGAGCATTGGAACAGCATAAAGCAGGACCTCACCGAGGCAGAGCGGCAAAATCACCCCGCGCGCTATTGCCTTGCGGAAGTCTTAAACCTCTATGACGACGGGCTTGTTTTTGAGCCGATTCATCGGATTGTCGCAAACTATTCGCCCGACTTTATCGACGGGCTTAAGAACAGGCTGTTCGGAAGCGGCGAAATAACGCTTGTGAAAAACGACGGCGACATGAAGATA
>DAOSYK010000007.1:0-79913 GCA_035381305.1 Clostridia bacterium | reverse complement strand
CACCGAGGCAAAACTCAGCAAGATAGCCTGCGAGATGCTGAAAGACATCGACAAAGAGACCGTCGACTTTTATCCCAACTTCGACGATACGTTAACCCAGCCCGAAGTCTTACCCTGCCGCTTTCCAAACCTGCTTGTAAACGGAAGTGAGGGTATAGCCGTAGGTATGGCGACCAGCATCCCGCCCCACAACCTCAAAGAGGTCGTGGCGGGCACAATAGCTTTACTTGACAACCCCGAAATGACGGTAGATGAACTTATGGAGTACATCCCCGCGCCCGACTACCCGACGGGAGGACTTGTCCTGGGACGCGCCGCAATAAGACAGGCGTACAGAACGGGACGCGGCGGCGTGGTTATCCGCAGTAAAGCGATAATAGAAGAGCACAACGGCAAAGAAGAGATTGTCGTCACCGAAATTCCCTACCAGGTCAATAAGAGCAATCTTATTAAGGCCATTGCCGACCAGGTAAAGGATAAGAGAATAGACGGCATCACCAACATAAGAGAAGAGAGCGACCGCTTCGGCATGCGCCTTGTCATCGAAGTGCGAAAGGACGCCAACGCCCAGGTCGTATTAAACACCCTTTATAAGCAGACCAATCTCCAGGTCGGCACAGGGATTACCTTCCTCGCGCTTGTAAAAGGGAAACCCACCGTTTTAAACCTCAAAGAGCTCTTACAGGAATATATATCCCACCAAATCGAAGTCATCGAAAGAAGGACGCGTTTTGACCTCAGAAAGGCTACCGAGAGATGCCACATCGTGGAAGGCTTGGTTGTCGCCGTTGCCAACATCGACGAAGTGGTGGAAATCATCAAGAAGAGCAGAGAAAGGGCAGACGCCGCGAACTCCCTTATGGAGAGATTTTTACTGAGTGAAAAGCAGGTAAACGCCATTCTCGACATGAGACTCAGCAGCCTTACGGGACTTCAGGTGGAAAAACTCCAGGCCGAACTCGAGCAGCTCCGCTGCACAATAATCGACCTTGAGGACATTCTCGCAAAACCCGAGAGAGTAAGAGCGATAATCAAGGAAGACCTTCATACCGTTTCCGAGGAATACGGCGAGGACAGAAAAAGCGAACTCAGTTACGACGAGAGCGAAATCAACATCGAAGACCTTATCGCCCGCGAGGATGTGGTTATCAGCATGACTTATCAGAACTACATCAAGCGCATGGCACTCACCGAATACCGCAGTCAGAACAGGGGCGGAATGGGCGTGACCGCGCACAAACTCAAGGACGAGGATTTCGTCGCCAATATGTTTGTGTGCAACACCCACGACGACCTGCTTTTCTTCAGCAACAAGGGCAAGACCTACAGCTTAAAGGCGTATATGATTCCCGAGGCGTCAAAAACGGCGAAGGGACGCGCCATGATAAATGTGTTACCCTTGGGCGAAGGAGAGAAAATAACGGCATTTTTGGCGGTCAAGGAGTATGGCGAAGGCTACATCGTCATGTGCACCAAGAAAGGCCTCATAAGAAAGAGCGAACTCAAGGAATTCGAGGTGGTCAGAAGCAACGGCAAGATTGCCATAACCTTGCTTGACGACGACGAGGTCATCGGCGCCGAGATGACGAGCGGCGAAAACGATATAATAATCGGCAGCAAGAAGGGTAAGAGCATCCGCTTTAACGAGGCCGATGTCAGGCGCACAGGGCGCGGGAGCCAGGGCGTGCGCGCCATGAAACTGGACGAAGACGACTATATCGTCGATATGTGCGTAATCAAGGACGAAAAGGCTATCATAACGATAAGCGAAAACGGCTACGGAAAGATTACCGACATCGAAGAATACAGGCGCCAGAGCCGCGCAGGCAAGGGCATCAAGGCCGGCAACTTCACCGAAAAGACAGGACTTCTTGTCAATATGAAGCTCGTCGAGCCCGAAGAGGACATAATCATCATCGCCGATAACGGCACCATGATAAGAATCCTTGCAGATCAGGTCTCCAAGATAGGCCGCAACACCCAGGGCGTCACCATCATGAAGCTGAGAAACGGCGCCAAGGTAGTCGCCATGGCGAGAACGCCCCACGACGAAACGGCGGAATTCGATCAGGTGGAAGTGGACGAAGAGGCCTTGAGGCAGGCGAGGGAAGAAGCGGCAAACGCCGCCGACGACGCCGCCGAAAGCGCAGAAATCACCGAAGCAAAAGACGAAGAATAAGACCGTTTTACACCAACACAAAACGCAGCCTTCGGAGGCTGCGTTTTGTGTTGTTTAAGACTGAGTATTAAAGCGCGTCGACCGAACTTATCAGGGCGAACTTGTATACGCTGTTTATGCTGCTTTGGCATGCGTCGAGACTGCGGTAGAACTGACCGATATATTCGGCCTGGGAGCCGGGCTTGTTGCTGCGCAAGACAAACTTGTATCTTCCCGCTTTGTCGGAGTCTATGATAAAGTATCCATTCTTAACGGTGTCGATAAAGGTCATGAGACCGCTCTTGCAGGTGGAGTAGCTCTTGTACTCCTTGCTCTCGTAAAGCAGCTGGCCGTTGTTGGCAAAAAGGAGATACTCGTAGAATTTTTCGCCGTCGTCCTCTATTTCGGCAATCTCCCACTTTCCGGGCATGCCGAGCTTTTCGCGCGCTGCCTTCTTAATTTCGGGGGGCACTTCATAACATTCGCTTTCGGCGACGTAGTCGTCTTTGGTTCTGTCCACGATGGGAGAATTGGCAAACACAAAGCGTTTTACGCTCTCGATGTTGCTTAAGCACGCCGTTCTGTCCTTGAACGATTCGCCCACGAAAATGGCGTTGGGGTTGTTTTTGGGTCTCAAGACGAATTTATACCGGTCGAATTTGTCCTTTTTTACCGTGAATGTGCTGTCGAGCACCGCGCTGCAGAACTTTGCGACGCCCTCGATGCAGGTATTTTTGGACTTATAGTCCCTGCTCTCATACAAAAGCTGACCGTTGTTGGCAATAAGCGCATAGCGGAAGCCGCCTACGCTGCTGTTTACGATTGCGAATTTTCCCGCAATCTGCTTTTCGATGGTCTCTTCCTTGATGTAGGGAATATCGTCGGCGGTCGCCGCGACTTCCTCTTTTACCTGTTTTACCTCGACTTTTTCGCTGGGCTTGGGCTGGGGCGCGGGAGCGGGAGCGGATTTTTCC
Organism: Clostridia bacterium; assembly: GCA_035381305.1. Lineage (GTDB taxonomy): Bacteria > Bacillota > Clostridia > Christensenellales > DTU072 > CAG-1782. The sequence continues at coordinate 76,781 of DAOSYK010000007.1, read as the reverse complement.
TCTTCGGCCGTTACCTCCTCTATGATAATGGGTGTAGATGGGGCGGGGATGTCTATTTTGCTGTTAATAACGTCAAAATACTCCTTGCTCGCTTCCTCGGGGGTTAAGGGTTTAGGCTCCTCGACAAGGGGTTCCGTCTCCTCGTCTTTTGCTTTTCTGATACCCTTTATGACAAACGCCAGTATGACGGCCACGACGACAACAGCGAGCGCGATGGTAAAAAACACCCATAATTGCACCGTTATTGTGTCCGAAATGTTTACGCGTTTTGTGAAAAAGTCGAGAATGTTGTTCATAAATTCCTCCCTTCTCTTTTGTTATAATATACAATAATAGTAAAGTATTTACATAAAAAAGTCAATCGAGGCGGGGATATATCGGAGCAAGAAAATAATACTAAATAATGATGAAAAACAAACTTTTCCCCGCGGTTTTTATACTCGTTTTCATAGCTCTTTTTGTCTTTGGCGGAATGGCGTTTTTTAACCAGTCTTACGCGATAACGGTATACGACGGAGAGGAGATGATTCTCAATAAAACTTACGAAATCGACACCCGCGCCCTGCTTTACGTAAAGCTGTTCTGCAAGGGGAGCTTTGGCAGATATTACCAAAAACTTTTGGAAAAAGGGGAAGAAATTCCGCTTTCCAAAATTAGCGCAGAACTTAACGACGATATATATTCTCTGCCAAAAAAGAGCGACAAGGCCCCCAAGAATGCAACCGCGCAATACCTCGGGAACGGCAAATTTTCTTATACAAAAGAAGAAATCGGATACAGAACAGATTTACAAAAAACCGTCGAAAACGTCTTTTGCGCGTTTGACACAGGCGGTCGCGCGAATCTTTTTAAAGACGTCATTGAGCCCGAAATTACCGAAACCCAAATGCTGAGCGCGACAAGGAAAATCGCCGAGTTTTCCACATCCTGCGCAGGCTCCAGCGCCGAGAGAAAGCACAACATTTCCCTTGCCTGCTCGCTCATCGAGAGCAGCAAAGTTGAATCGGGCGAGGAATTTTCCTTTAACAAGACGGTGGGGCCGAGGACAACGGAGAGGGGATTTCGCACCGCGAAAATAATAGTTGGCGGAGAGTTTGTCGAGGGTGTGGGCGGCGGGGTTTGCCAGGTGTCGACCACACTTTATAATGCCTGGTGCCTTGCCGGGCTTAAAGTGGCAAGATGCGCGCCGCACTCACTTCCTGTCCACTATGTGCGCCCCGGGCTGGACGCCATGGTGGCAAGTTCCAGCGACCTTGTGCTCTTAAACGACAGCGAGTACCCTGTATATATCGACTCGTATTTCGGCGGCGACACCGTAAAATTCGCAATATACGGCAAGCCGTGCGGAATGAACGTAAAGCTCCGCTCCGAGGTGTTGGAAATACTCCCTTGCGATGACTATGCAGAAGAAAAAGTCGAGATTACCGACTGGAAGGAGAATGAACTGTTCAGGATAATAAAAAAGCCCGAAAACGGGCTTATCTCGGCATCATATCGTGAGTTTTATGACGACAACGGCACATTGTTGTCCAGAGAACGGCTCCGCAAAACCGTCTATCTTGCTCAGAAAGGCAAAATAGTCTACAGAAATACCGCAAACAGCGCCGTAAAAAAAATCCCGGAAACGCTGACGCATTTTCGGGGATAGTTTGTTTAACAGGGTTGCACTCAAAATGCTCTGCGTTTTGGGGTTAGTTTTTGGTTACCTTAACGCCGTCTTTTGTATCGATTACGTTGTAGCCAAGGCTGTTAATCTTCGCCCTTATCTCGTCGGCGAGGGTAAAGTTCTTTTCTTTCTTTGCGGCGGCTCTCTCCTCGATTAAACGCGCGACTTCCTCGGGAACCTCGATCTTTTCTTCCTCTGTTTCCTTGGGCGCGATAACCGCGTCAAAGGACAGGCCGAACACCTTGTCAAATTCCAGCGCGAGATTGTAGATGTCGCGGCTCTTGGGCTCCTTGAGCATGTTAAAAAGCACGCCTAAAGCAAGCGGGATGTTGAGGTCGTCGTTTATTGCGTCGACAAACTGCGCCTTATAGCCGTCAATAACATTTTGAGGAGTAGATACGCCATTCGCCGTTTTATGGCGGTAGAGGGAGTCGTTGAGTCTTTCGCGACTCACTTTCGCGGCGGTCAGACCTTCGAAGGTGAAGTTGAGCTTCTTGCGATAATGGGCGTTCAGGCAGAAGAAGCGGAAGTCGAGGGGCTCGTAGCCCTTTTCCTCGAGTTGGCTGATTGTGTACACGTTGCCCAAGGACTTGCTCATCTTGCCGCCGTCCACCAGCATAAACTCGCCGTGCATCCAGAAGTTAACGCTCTTGTCGCCCGTTAAAGCTTCGTTCTGGGCGATTTCGTTCTCGTGGTGAATCGGGATATGGTCTACGCCGCCCGAATGAATGTCAAAGTGGTCGCCGAGGTATTTTCTGCTCATTGCGCTGCACTCGATATGCCAGCCGGGATATCCCATACCCCAGGGGCTTTCCCACTGCATGATGTGGTTGGGCTCGGCCTTTTTCCACAGCGCAAAGTCGGCGGGATGACGCTTTTCGGCGTTTACTTCCACGCGCGCGCCCGCTATCTGGTCGTCGAGATTTGCTCCGCTTAGCATACCGTATCGCGGAAACTTGCCTATGTCAAAGTAAATTCCGTCGCTGGTCTCGTACGCAAAACCCGCTTTTTCAAGCGCCTGAACGTACTCTATCATCTCTTTGATGTGTTCGGTCGCCTTGGGAACAATCTCGGGCTTCCCGATATTTAACTTTTTGAAGTCCTCAAAGAAAATTTTGGTGTAAAACTCCGCTATTTCGTAGGGGCTCTTCTGTTCGGCCTTGGCCGCAAGTGCCATTTTGTCTTCGCCGCTGTCGGAGTCGAAGGTGAGGTGGCCTACGTCGGTTATGTTCATGACGCCCTTTATCCTAAAGCCGTCAAACCTTAATACCCTGCGGATAATGTCCATGAATATGTAGGTGCGAAGGTTTCCTATATGTGCGTAATTGTACACCGTAGGTCCGCAGCTGTACATTCTCACGGTCTTGCCGTCTAAGGGCGCAAAATCTTCTTTTTTCCTTGTAAGCGTATTATATAATTTCAGCATGAATCACTCCTGTTTGTCCACGGGGCAGGGATTTTCGGCGGGGATGGGGTTCTCGTCGGTCTGAGCGATGGAATACCTGCATGTGCGTATGCCGAGCTGGTCTTCCAGCTTGGAAATGCGCTTGTTTAAGCGGGCAAACTCTTCCAGAACGGGGTCGGGGAGTTTCTGATCCATCTCGTCGACGTACTTTTCGCCGAAACGCCTGACCACTCTTCCGGGCACGCCGACCACGGTGCAATAGGGCGGTACATTTTTTAGCACCACGCTTCCCGCGCCTATCTTTGAGCCTTTGCCGATGACAACGGGACCCAATACTTTTGCGCCCGCGCTGACCATGACATCGTCCTCGAGGGTGGGATGCCTCTTTCCGACATCTTTTCCTGTGCCGCCGAGGGTAACACCCTGGTAGATAGTAACGTTATTTCCGATCTCGGTGGTTTCGCCGATAACCACGCCCGTACCGTGGTCAATAAAAATACCCGAGCCGATGACCGCCCCGGGATGAATTTCTATGCCCGTTTTCTTCTTTGCCCTTGCCGAAATAAGCTTGGCAATCAAGTGGTGCTTACGCACATAGAACCAGTGCGCATAGCGGTATAAAACGAGCGCGCGAAAACCGCTGTATGTTAAAATGACTTCCCATTTGCTCCTCGCCGCAGGGTCGCGTGCAAGAGCAGCGTTGAGATCCGCTTTTATTTCCTTCCACATAAATTAATCTCTCTTTAATTAAACCAGATGTTTGAGAACGTCCTCGTTTGCAAGGTAAGGGTCGTTCTCGGCCGGGCGCCTCTTGTTTCCGCGGGGTACAAACGTAACGCGTTTCTTGAGTTTGTTGCGGAAAATCTTGGGTAAGATGATATTTAACAGGCTGCAGGCGGCCGGTATAAGCGTCAGTATTCCGATTCCCACTGTCGTGTCGGGAGAGGCGAGAAAACCGTCGATGTCGGTGAGACTCATGAAGTAATTGGAGAAAGCCGCGCCTATCTCGGTGCCCTCTATCGACGCCAGAGCGGGACAGAGGAACAGCAGCAATGAGAACACAAAACACAGTATATCCAGCACATGGCACTTTCTTGTAGTATACGTAAACATCCTGATTATTATAGAAATCAGGTTAATTACTCCCAGAATAAACGCAACCAGAATGAACATTATCGTGCCGTATGTGCCGATATGTCTTATGATGACCGAGAAGTCAAAGTTGCCGTCGGCGTCTTTCTTTATGACCAAATCGTCCATCTTATCGCCAGACAAGAAGCACAGGTAATAGTAGCTCGAGCCCTGGAAATAGCTGACATCTTCGATGAAGTCCAGCCTCGTCTTTTCCAGCATGGGCGTGCGGAACCAGGCCTTGATTATGTCGAAAGCGGTGACGTCGATGCTCGTCATGCCGAGGTCGCCGTAGAGTTTTACTGTGTCGGGGGTCTGCCCATGAAGATCCTTGTATTCCTTGCGTTCAGGCGCCTCATTCTCCCATGTGCCTGTGGGCCAGTTTCCGTCATTGGGCACTTCGATATCGAAGGTGTCCGACAGCTTGTAGGTGAACATGGCGTGGGGGTTAAAGCCGTATTCCACGGCCGTTTCCTTTACTGAAGCGGGCAAAAATCCCGCCACAAATACAAATATGAATATCGCCGCAAAAAGCAGCATGAAGAAGGGCAGAGCAAAGCCGAAATAGCGTGTTCTGCGGAACGCCGACTCGTAGTCAAAATCCATATCCATATAGGAGTTGACGTACTTGCGGCCGTTTCCCGCCTTGCTGAAAAACTCCATTTTGCCCTGCTGTTCGCCCCGAAGAGCCGCGGCGGCCTGTAGCTCGGCAAAGATTATGTCGCCGTTGTAGACGCCCGTTTCCACCTTTCTAAGCATTTCCTTGTAGTGCCTCTTGGTCTCTTTGAGACGGGAGCGCTCGTAAGGCGTGTCGCTCTCGCGGATAGAAATGTCCATTTCTCTTATTTTCTTTTTGAGGAGCAGAACAAGAGCGGCGTCGTCCCGTTCGTTCCAACGCTTTGATTTTCGTATGTTTTCGGTATTTACGACTTTAACGGCCATCTCTCCTCCGCTTGAAAAACTTGGCTTTTAGCGTCAAATTCCCTATAGTAGTTCCATTATAATATATAATATTATCTTTGGCAAGAGGAAATTTCCTGCCGGAGCCTTTACACATTGAAGCGGAAGAGCACGACGTCGCCGTCCTGAACCACGTAGTCTTTTCCTTCGCTCCGTAGCTTTCCCTTTTCCTTTGCGCCGTTGTAGCCGCCGCACTCCATCAGGGTGCCGTAGTCCACGACCTCGGCTCTTATAAAGCCCTTTTCAAAATCGGTGTGGATTTTTCCCGCGGCCTGGGGCGCCTTGGTGCCCTTGGTTATCGTCCACGCCCTTGTTTCTTTTTCGCCCGCGGTAAGGAAGCTTATAAGACCCAAAAGGGAGTAGCACTTTTTAACCAGCTTGTCAAGACCGCGCTCGGCAATCCCCATTTCTTCCATAAAAAGCTCTCTTTCGTCCTTCTCAAGGCCGTTTAATTCTTCCTCAAGGCGTGCGCAGATGGTCACGGTTTCGCTGCCCTCGGCCTTGGCGTACTCTTGTACCCTCTCGACGTACTTGTTTGAATCCTCGACGTCGGTGACGTTGGCGCAGTAGATTACGGGCTTGGATGTAAGCAGGAAATACCCGTCTGCAAGGTCCTTTTCTTCGGCAGTCAGATCAAGACACCTTGCGGGCTTTCCTTTTTCGAGGCAGTCCATAATTTTGAGCTGCAGTTCGAGTTCCTGCAGATATTTCTTGTCGCCGCCCTTCATGGAAGAACGGGTCTTGTCTATGCGCCTCTGCAGACTTTCCATATCGGCAAAGACAAGCTCCAGATTTATCGTTTCTATGTCTCTTATCGGGTCGATGCTGCCGTCGACGTGGGTTATGTTGGCGTCCTCAAAGCACCTCACCACGTGCACAATGGCGTCTACTTCCCTTATGTGGGAGAGGAATTTGTTTCCAAGTCCTTCGCCCTTGCTCGCACCCTTTACAAGACCCGCGATATCCACAAATTCTATCGTGGCGTAGACCGTCTTTTTGCTGTTGTAAAGGCGTGTAAGATTGTCGATTCTCTCATCGGCTACGGGCACAACGCCAACGTTGGGCTCAATGGTGCAGAAGGGGTAATTGGCCGCGATTGCGCCCGCGTCGGTAAGCGCGTTGAAAAGCGTGCTCTTTCCCACATTCGGCAGCCCCACAATGCCTAATTTCATAACTTCTCCTCGAATGCCTGCTGCGTTTTAAGTTTGTCGCATAAACGCGCGGCCGTTTTCATAGAGTATACTACCAAATAAGCTTTTTGTAAAGGAAAACTGCTGATGAGAAGCTATCTTGAAGCGGCCTTAAGAGGCATAGTCCAGGGCCTTACCGAATTCCTTCCCATATCGAGCAGCGGGCACCTATTCATAATGAACCTGTTGGGCTTTGAAAACCAGAGCCTGTTTTTTGACATATTACTGCACATTTCCACCCTTATTGCGATAGTGGTAATTTATCGGAAAAGCATTTTAAATCTCATTAGAAATCCCCTGAGCGAAAAAACGAAATTTGTCCTTGTCGCCACTGTTCCGACTGCAATTTTAGCGGGGGTTGTACGCTACTTTTTGTACGATTATACCAAGGTTATGTTGCCGTTTTGCTTCATGGTGACGACGGTCATGCTGGCATCCACAAAAATAGCTCAAAGCCAAAACATGGCATTGAAGTGGAACAATGGGTATACCAAAACGGCACTTTTGGCGGGGGTTGCGCAAGGCGTCGCGTCCCTTACCGGGGTGTCGAGAAGCGGTTCGGTAATCACGGTTTTGCGCCACCTCGGATTGGAAAAAGAGGAGAGTTCGGAACTGACATTTCTGTTGTCGATTCCGATAATTCTGGGCAGTGCGATTGTCGAGATTGTCTGCTACGAAGGAGCAAATACAATCAATATCGGCGAAGCTGTTATCGCAATGATATTTGCGTTTATGAGCGGAATTCTCGCCATAAAAACGTTTATAAAAGTGTTGAATAACGACAAAATCTGGATATTCTCGATTTATACATTTTTGCTGAGTTGTGCTGGTTTTTACCTTGTATTTTTCAGGCGATAAATGACAAAATATGTAAATTCGGAATATCCTTGCGGGGGTCGGGCATAGGGTAAAAGAGCAGAGAAGACAAACGCGGCAACAAGTCAAAAGCCGCTTTAACACTGAGTTAATGGGCAAAATTGTGTAAAAACCCTACTTATCCACACAAAGCAAACGTTGGGAAGGGGGCGGCCCAATAAATATCGCAGAAAATCGCGCGAAAACGCAAGAAAACCGCGCAATTTAAACACATTTCAAAATGTGGATAACTTTGTGGAAAAGTATGTGGGAAATACTTTCGATAGTGCGCATAACCTGAAAATACCGTAATTTAGGGTACCCAAACGGTATTTGAAAACACTTTTCCACACGCTGATTGGAAAGAAGTCGACAAAATGCGACGCGTGGAAGAGGTTTCGCCGCGCAGGGTTTTCAGGGTGCTGAACAGCTATAATCAAAAATTCGGGGAGAAGGTGAAAAAATGAAAATAATAGTAATGAAGAAAAAGACGTTTTTTTTGATAATTGCGTTAATAATTCTTGCGGCAATTGTTTTGTGCGTGTCTTTGAGTTATGCGTCCAAAGCCGCCGCCGCTCCCGCCGACGCGAAAGTGATTGTCATTGACGCGGGTCATGGCGGAGTGGACACGGGCGTTGTAAGCAAAAACGGCGTGAAGGAGAGCGACTTCAACCTCAAAATGACTTTCCTTTTGCGTGATCTCCTCAAGGAAGCGGGATTTAAGGTGGTGCTCACACGCGAGAACGAGAACGGACTTTACGGCGACGCCGTCAAAAAACGCAAGAAAGCCGACATGGAAGCGAGGAAAAAGATAATTCAGCAGGCCAGGCCCGACATCGTTATAAGCATTCACGCAAACAAGTTTCCCAGCAGCGAAAGGCGTGGCGCGCAAGTATTCTTTGACGAATACAACAATGCGGGGAAGCTGCTTGCCGACAGTATCCAGTCCAACGTAAATCTGCTCAACAAGGAGTTTGTAAAACGTGACTTTGACGCGCTGGCAGGGGACTATTTCCTCCTAAAGTGCAGCAAGGCTCCCTCGGTCATCATGGAATGCGGATTTTTAAGTAATCCCGAGGACGAGATACTCCTTACGGATAACGAGTACTGCAAGCGGCTTGCCTTCTGCATATACGGCGGAATAGTGGGCTATCTGGAGACTGAAACGAGATAGTTTTATACCCGATTACCGAAACTGTGGACGCGGACAACCGTGCCCTTTTTTAAGTTTGACAAACAACCCCCGTTAAGGTATAATCCAAACTAAGTGTCAAAGAAATATAATAAAAATGAACCCGCGTTAAAAAATAGAATTGAGAGGCGTTTTTGGGAAACCAAACGCCCAAAGCGGGAAACGGGGAACAAAACTTGGCAAGATGTAAACTCATAATAAACCGTATGAGCGGAAACTCGGGCACCGTCCGCAGGGAAAACGACTGGATAGAGCTTATAAAGAGCACCTACGAAAATGTGGACACCGTCTATATAGACCCCGAGCACGACATCAACATGAAAAACGAGATAGACGGGTACGACGCGCTGGCGGTATGCGGGGGCGACGGAACGTTAAATTCTGCCATAAACGCCACAAAAAACACCCGTCTTGATCTAATATATATCCCCACGGGCACCCTTAACGACACGGCGAAAGGTCTGCGGCTTGCCAAACGCCTCAGCGCCGAAAACAGGCGTATACGCCGCGTGGACATGGGGTGTGTAAACGACACTATGTTCGCGTACGTTCTTGCGGGCGGCATTTTTACCCCCATAGGCTACTGCACGGACATAAGGACAAAAAAGCGTCTGAAGTTTTTCGCATACCTTCTCAAGGTTATCAAAGAATACAGAATTCACCACATACAGGCAAAAGTAGAGGTAAACGGGCACACGTTTGAAGACGACTATACACTCATGATGGTGCTCAACAACGCAAGGTGCTTCGGATTTAACTTCAACAAGCTGTTTGCCCACAACGACGGAAAAGCCCAGCTTCTTTTGATAAAAGCTCCGCGCGGCAAGGGACTTTGGGCAAAAATCAAGGTGTTTTTCCCGCTGTTTCGGGTATTTTTCATGAAAATGAGAAAGGAAAAGAATGGCAAAAATATCAAATTTGTGTCATTTGCCGAGGCGAAAATGACGTTTGAAAAACCCCAGACTTTTACCGTTGACGGCGAAAAAATAGAGCTTGACAAGGAAGCCGAAGTAAAAATATTGCAGAGAAAACTTAAGCTTGTGGTGTTTTAAAACCGTTTTTGAAATTTCACTTTTTGCGAATAATCTTAAAATAAATTTAAAAAAGTGCTTTACAAATAAGACTTTGTAATGTATACTTATGCACAGTAAATATATTTTACTTTCCTTGCTGTCTGCGCGACAGACAGCCGATTAAGTCCATAAGGAGGTGCTAGATGAACAATTACCAGTTGTTGTATATCATTAACAATGATATCGGCGAAGAGGAAAAAGCGGCTTTGGTCGACAAGTTTTCCGCGTTGGTAGAATCACTGGGCGGTACCGTAAATTCTATTGAGAAGTGGGGCGCAAAGAAACTTGCTTATCCCATCAAGTACAAGAAAGAAGGGTACTATGTCCTGATGAAATTCTCCGCGCAGAGCGAAGTCCCCGCCGAAATCGATCGCCAGATGAAGAACAACGATAACATTATTCGTCAGATGATAACCAGAATTTAAGGGAGGAAGAAATGAACAAAGTTTTCTTGATCGGGAATTTGACCAAGGACCCCGAGATAACCATTACCAGCTCCGACATCGCAAACTGTAAATTTTTGGTGGCGGTAACGCGCAGCTACAACAAAAAAGAGACCGATTTCTTTACGGTTGTGTGCTGGAGAGGCCTTGCCGAAAATTGCGGCAAATATCTCAGAAAAGGCAGCAAAGTTGGTATCTGCGGGAGCATTCAGAACAGGAATTATGAGGGAAGCGACGGCGTAAGGCGTTATACCACCGAGATTGTCGCAGACGAAGTTCAGTTCCTGACGTCCAAGGTGGATGACGAGCAGGTCGAGGAGATCGAACCCGCCAAGCCCGCAAGAATTTCCGAACTTACTCCGGTTGCGGATGACGACAAACTGCCTTTCTGAAAAGACAGGCACGCCATAAGCTGAGAGCTTAAGAATTTAAAAATCAGTTCGACGGCACAGTCCGTCAGGAGGTCTATATGAGTAGAGATTTCAGGGGCGGTGCGCAAGGCACGACCAACTACAAACGCGCCCCGAGAAGAAAAGTTTGCCCCTTCTGCGCAAACAAAGTGGAAGAAATCGATTATATCGCTCTTGCCAAAGAGATGGAGAAGAACAGCGAAAAGAGCTATGACAGAAGCGGTGAAAGAAGGCCGAGATATGTTGCCGAAAACGGCAAGATAATTCCGAGGCGCACCACCGGTGTCTGCGTCAAGCACCAGAGACTTCTCGCAACAGCAATCAAGAGAGCGAGAATAATGGATTTGCTACCCTTCAAGGGAGAATAATAAGGCAGGCGCAAATTAAACGGGACAACGCGGCAGGCGAAGAGTTTTCGCCTGCCGCGTTTTTTTGTTTCTCTCGTAAAATCCGCATAGACAAAAACAGAGAAATCAGGGAAAAACGAAATAAGCAATTTTTGCGATGTTTTTCGGAAAATAATGGCATAGCCCTTATCACGCGCGCGCGTTACGCATAAATAAATTATTTTTATAAACAGTTTGAATGCATATTGACAAGCGCGCCTGTTATGATATAATATCTATACAAGTAATCAAAAGGGGTATTCTGCCCTTTTGACCGAAGGAAAAGGCCAGCATGAAAAACCGCATCGTGAAGATCTTACTTTTATGCATACTGTCGGCGCTCATTGTGCTGACTGCGGCCGCTTGCGAATTCAACGAGGGAAGCCAGAACGAAGCCAAGTTTTACATAAACGACAACGAGTACAACAAGCAGCTCAAAAACAACACCACCGAAGAGCAGGCGATCGAGCACGTTCAGGAAAGTATCACCAACCTCAGAGACTACCTCAACGAGACCAGCATGGCAACCACCGGTTACTACATGGGAGTTGAGTTCAACATTAACACCGTAAATCCAAAGACCCTTCAGGGCGGAAACTTCCGCCTGAAAATACAGGCACATCTCTACACCTACCCTTACGAAGAAGGCACCCAGGTAGTCAAGTACCATGACGAAACCACGGGCAAATACTACGAGACGCAGAACGCCGAAGGCACCCTTGTGCCGGTCAAGGCGGTCTTTAAATATTACGACAAGTCCAACGGCACCTATTACGACGAGCAGAACGACAAGAACACACGCATTCTGACCAAGGCAGAGGACATCCACAACGAAGTCATCAAGAAGAGCAACATCCTCATCGAATGGTACGACGGCGTCACCAATCAGATGCTCATCGGTATGTACTACGACGGCATCAACAACAACGCCGACGACCCCGGCAACATCCTTTACCTCAACATACAGGGCAGCAAGAGGTACTTCCTCGACTTCGGCGACACCGTGCTTTACAGACAGCTTATCAGGCTGCTCACCAGCATTTCCATTGAAAAACTTCTCGTCTCCTTAAACGGTCAGGACGACGCGGGAACGGGCATAATCGGCGAATTCTTACGCCTCGCCGTCGACGACAACTATAAAGTCGTCCTTAACGACCCCGTCACCAGCACCCTTTTCTACAACCTTGCAGGTACCGCGCTCGCCGGTAAAATCACCGACTTCTATCAGAAAATCTTTCGTCCCTTCCGGGACAGAATCGACCCGCTGACCCGAAAATACTTAGGGTTCAAGTTCTCCACGGTTGCCAACGCCGTTACCAACACGATAAACAGCGACATGCAGTTCTTTACGCAGCTAAACCCCGAGGGCACCAAGGAAATAGTGACGGGCGCGTTCATAACGTTTGACGGCACGGCGACCGACAGGGGCGGCGACCTTTACGACTATGTATCCGACCTGAGCTTCGAATACGGCGCATATCCGCCCGAGGACATGAAGCTCGACAAGGATTACTACAAGCTTTTCGAAAACGGCCGCTATGAGTTTGTCGGCAACTTATACATCCCCATGCTCAACAGCAATTACGACGCGCTCATCCGTACCGACATGAACAGGTTTGACAACAAAACCAACAACGTGTTTATGGAGTTCCGCGACATAGCCAACGGCGAGTTGATGATGGGTCTTTATTACAAGAACGAACTGTCCTACCTCGACATAAGCGGTCTTGAATACCTGTACGGAGCCATCGCGCTTGACGAATTGGGCTTCCCCAAAGTCTACGACGACAGCATTAACCTTGCGCACGCATTGGACAGCTGGAAAAAGATTGTCGACGACGTCATCATAAGTATTGTCGACAGTATTCTAAGCCCCGACCAGTCGGACAAGGAAAACAGCCTGCTCGACTATATCATGGAATACAACATGAGTTCCACCGAGAAGATTGCGGGGGACATTTTCAGTAAAAACACGGTTACATTGACCGTCGACATGCCCCTTGTAAAAGAGGTATTGAAGCAGACCGGCAAGGGCACTTACACCACGAGACAGATCATCAACATCATCGACTCGTTCAGCCCCTACTCCATGGACCAGATTGCGACGATATTGGGCGTTGCGAGCGCCGAAATCATGCTCGACAAGACCTATTTCACCTTCACTTTGAACGTAGACACCAACGAAATCACCGTCAAGATGTTCACGGACGTAGGCGTGAAGATAGGCGAACCCAGCATAATGATATTCCAGTTGGACGTAATTCCCACCAAGTTCGGTGAATACGTCGACATCGCAGAAGTCAATTTCAGCAACTTTAAACCACTCGGACAGATCTACACCTACAGCGCCACAATGGACGGCAACTTCATGTTCAGCACTGCCGAAGTTGTGGACCTGAGCAAACTATTGGGCGCCACCATCGGCGACAGTTCGGGCAAAAACACCGTCTATCAGCTTGCGCCCGAGGCTGGCGTAAGCTTTAACCTTACCTACGACCAGTTCGTGCTCGACCAGGAAGTCGAGGGGGTATTCCATAAAGGCGGCAGGAGCAGCTTCAACCTCGAAGTGTGGATAACCGGCCGCGAAGCCAGCGTGCTTATAAGGCTGGCGTCCGACGACGTCGCATTCAATAACAAGGTCTACGACCGACTGCCCGACTCCGAGGACGAACTCGGCTACGTATGGGTAGACATTCAGTGCGTATACGAAAAGGACGGTAAGACGCGCCGCATCCCCAAGGTGAAGATACGTGAGGACGTGTTCATGGCGTCCATGCAGGCGTATATGAACAACACGTCGATAAAAGACGACGCCGCCGACCTCGGAAAGAGCGACCTGAACCTCTCCATTACGACCATACTTTTCGCGCTCATGGAAGACAGCTACGTTGTCGCCCAGCCCGAAAAGATTGAGATTACGACCTCCAACGAAACGGTGCAGAACCTCTTCCGCGTCAAGAGCCTTATCGGTAACATCAAGTTTGACGCAGGCTTCAGCTATAGAGTGCGGGGTCTTGAAAGCGTAAAGAAAGACTACGCCCTTTATGAAGTCGGTCAGTTCTACGACATGACCTTCTACAGCCCATACCACGAGGACGCAATTTTACAGGAGACCATTCCCACCTACTTCTATACCGACTATCACGACGTCTACAATCCCTTCAAGTACGTGTTCAGAGTCTGCGACGACTACAGGCTCCAGGTGTACTATGAGGGCGTTTACAGGGAAAACGGCATAATCTACTACGAGCAGAGATACACCTACGAAACCCGCATAGTGGACGGCGTGGAGACCGAAGTCAAGATCCCAATGCGCGAAAAGATAGAGTCGGGAATAGTGAAATTTACGCGCGAACCCATTGAAAACGGCTCCAACTCCTTCTTCAACAACCAAGGTCCCGACAACCAAGATATTACCAAGGTAATGTTTGCCTTTGAAAAACTCAGCGGACTTGTCTACCAGAATCCCGACGGCGATTTCTGTTACCTCGACTATGAGGGAGAGGAAGTCAAGATCGAGGAGAGATATATCGTCAACGACGGCGGCAGAATCTATATTAAGTGGCAGGGCATACGCGACAGGGTCTACTACGACGGAAAGAACTCCGAGAGTATGACTACCTATTTCTTTTATAACGACAACCTCGCCCTGAAGGATACCGAAACGGGCGAAAACATCTACATAGAGCTTGAGACCAGCAGGAACTACCTGTTTGACTACGACGAGAAATCGATAGAGATAACCAACGAGGAAAAGACCCAGTACGCGCCAAGGATTGACGGAACCTTCATGGGCAGGGTGAGAAGGTACTATCTTCTCATAACCAGCAGAATTTCCGAAGAAATCTGCATAGTGACGGGGCTTAACAACAACAAGTACTACTCTCCCGAAGATCAGTACAACGTCGTGGAGCTTTTTGACGACGACGGCGTAAAGATAGGGGAAGAAGTGATACCCATTCCGCTCTACGTCATGGAGCCTGCCGAGCCGCTTGCCGAGACGGTTTCCACAATCGTCGACACGCCCAAGACAAAGACGGCGACGATAAGCCATAATGCGGCATGGGGCATCGACTGGGAGAGCATAACCCTTCGCGGCGAAATGATGGTCACAACCGTGACAATCGCTCCCGGCACCATGGGACAAGCGACGTACCCCGTCAGGATAATCGTCACCAACAGGGAGATTATCGCCATCGCGACCACCGACCTTTACAATGCCGACACCGAAATCAAGGCCGAAAACGTGCCCGTTGTCGACACCATTTCCATAGACCCGTACGACTATATACTCGCCAAGTACGAGTTCTTCATGAACACCAACAACTTTAACCCCACCCAGTACAGCTCGGCGGAGTTCCCCGAGAAGGTCAAGAACGCCGAAATCGCGTTCAATATAGACTACTTCAAGACCTACGAATTCAGCATACAGTTCAACGCGGCAAACAGCATTCTGCGCGCCAAGGAAGTCAAGGAAGAATATATCGCAAAAGACTACGCCAACAAACTGAGCGACAACACTATGGCTTTCTACGAGTGGCGCCTCGACCAGTACTCGGGCTCCAACCTCAACATTGAGGAAAACATCAATCCCGGCGGCGGGATTATCTTCCTCCACACCTATTTCGAGGGACAGCTTATCGCCTTGCGCGTAGTTGTTGAAGAAAGAAAGTTCGACAGGGTTATATTTGCCGAAAACGATGATTTCAGCACATACGAATTAAACGGCGTGGAGATAAACGGCCACTATATTGCCAATTACTACGACTCGGCGAGCTTTATAGTCCCCGCAAGACCGATATTTGTCTTCAAGGACAATACGGGCAAGGAGTTCAGGCGCATATTTGACTTCAGCTACGTCTACGACCTCGACCAGAACGGCAACTACAGAGTACGCCCCTACGGCATCGACTGGTCGGACGAAGAAATCACCAACATCGGCAGTATGGGCTCGTACTTCTACGAATACGACCTCCTAACCGAAGAACCGGCCGATTTTGCCACCGATTTTGAAAGCTACTTTACAAGGCAAGGCTCGGGCACGACGGGCGATCCGTATTTCTACACAGCGCTCGAAGAGCCGACAGAGTTCCGGCCCAACACGTTCTACAGAGTGGGCAACCTCATCAACCGTCCTTTCTATATAAGCAATGTCGAAAGGGACGAAAACGGACAGATAATTTCCGAAAAGGCGCCCACACCGACCAAGAATAATTCCGACATCGACACAGCTACGCTTAACCTCAGGTACACTCTGTGCCTGTACAGATACGAAGGCGGACGAAAAGTAGCCATACCCATGATAAGCGGCACAGACGCCGACCCGTGGTTCAGCGAAATAGTGCTTAAGGTCAAAGTGGAGTGCCCGCAGCTCGACGTTGACGATATCGGGGTCAGCGAATACGACGAAGTCAACGGCGTCACATTCACGCCTTCGGCAATCGGTATCGGCTCCAACACGATAGGCTATTACCAGATAGACCCGCTGAATAACGCGACAAAACGCCTTCCCGACCGCATTGTCATCTACTTCAGAGATAAAAACGGCAACAGGATAAGCAGCCACACCTTTGCGGGCATCGAGTGGAAGAACTTTGATGAAGGCAATCCCGTCATCGTCTACAACGCGCAGGATGGCGGATACTACTTCAATCTCTCCACCGAAATCCCCATGACGACGCAGGTTGTCGCCAAGGTGGGAAGCGTCATTTCGGGCTTCCAGGACATAACCTTGTGCATTAAGGTGCTCAGCAAAGACCCGCAGAAGGTAGAATTCTACTCCTCGTCAGACACAACCGAAGCCAACAAGTATAAGGATATAGAAGAACTCGACGTCAACATGGGCGGCGTGGTCGTCTACGACCCGAGTACGGACCAGGGCGTCATCGTCAGCGACAGAAACTACGTAAGCTACGTCTATTACGTCGACACATTTGGCAACTTCAATCTTCCCGCATACCTTGCGGCGACATTCGGCACCGCCGACAACCGCAGAATCGAGATTTACGAGACCGACTGGAGAGCGGTCGTGGGCAACGTGCCCGTTTACCGCCCCGACAGCATCGTGACCCTTGTCACGACAATCGGCGACGGCGAAGTTACCATAGACATCTATCTGTCGGTGGTTGTAAAGAACTACACAATCAGCAGAATAGACCTCACCAGCCCCTTGCAGAACTATTACGTCAAAGTGGGCGACAACATAAATTACCGCTATGTCACTCTCCTCGACCTCTATCAGAGGAGCATACTTGACGAGAACAAGCTCGGCTTCTACTTCCTCGACCCCGAAACTTTGCGCGAGAGCTATATCGTGGTAAGCACGGGCAGCGCGTATGACGGCGCGGTCAGTATAGGCAAGATAGGACTCTACTTAAGAAGGGGCGACGACTACGAACTCCAGAACGAGATGTACCCATATGACTTTATTAACAGTCTGTACTCAGGCATGAACATCATCTTCGCGCCCGAACAGACGGTGACCTACTGGCAGTACCCGTTTGACTACGAAAATGTCTACGTAAGACTCCACAACGGCACCGACAGCAGCATTACAAAGAAACTGTCCGAAGTTGCGAGAATAAGATACGTCTACGATTACAGCAGGCAGAAAGATACCGTCACAGTGGAATACTCCATCGTCGAGGGTATGGAATTCTATCTCCAGCTCACCCAGGGCAACCTCCTAAAGCTCTATTCCGACGCCAGCATGATTGAGGAAACGGCCGTCACCGTATCGCTGCAGGAACTGACCAATGCTATAATCTTCCGCGAGATGACCAAAGACATCGTCTCCCAGACCATAGACAGCACCGAAAAGGACGGCGAGACAAACACGTTCTCGCAGGTTGTCGCCCTCGCCGACAGCTACGGCTATTCGAGGGGCGTATACACCTTCTATAATGAGTTTGGCAACGAGATAGTCTTTGACTACATCACTCTGCGTGACGGCGGCACCGAGACAAGGATGAGCTATCAGGAACTCATCTACAGGCTCAATTACTACCGCAACCACCTCATCGAGGGCCGCACCCCCGACATGATCTCCAACAAAGTCACCGCAATCACCGATATGCAGGGCATATTCAATATTAACGACATAGTAATTTCTCAGACCGAAGTGTTCCGCGAGAGCACAAAGTACAAGATAAACATCGGCACGGGCGCAAATTCCTATGACCTGACGCTCCGCCTCATATTCAGCGGCGGTCTTACCACGGGCATACTTACCGACGACATCACGGTCTACGCCTATAACGCCAACGGCTACGCCCAGTACGGCGAAATGGGCTATGTGCTCGGCAACGAGATAATCGCGACGATAACCGCCACCAAGCAGGACATAACGCTGGGCGAAATGACCTACAACTTCGGCTATCCCGACACCGAGAAACTCGTTTATTGGTATGTCGAGGCCAGCGGGTACCCCCAGATCGTCCCCGGCACGATAATCACCGCCATTCCTCAGCAGGTCGTTTACGCAAATTCCGACGAGACGATAACACTCAGCACGCTTACCGGCCAGGGCTTCCGCATCAGAAGGACGTTCAGCTTTATCGGCGTCGCCGACAACATCAACAGCTACAACAGCGTCAACAGCGATCTGAAAATAGAAAACGGCATTATCTATATTAAGGATATCTACAACTACTTCCCGCTGACATCTTATTTCGCGACGGCGGGCATGCTGCCTTCCACCATAGAGATAGACACGGGGCGCCAGATGATAAGGGTTTCCGATGTACAGTGGAAGATACTCAATACTTGGAACGACGGCACAAGCGGCAAGCTGTACGACATGACGTACCTGGGCACTTACAATGCCGCAATGGGCTTCAACAGCAACGACCGTATCGCCGAAGCCGACATACTCGGCTGGTCCATGGTCGTTGACGGCAGAACGGTGCAGATGGACACGGTCAAGGTTCAGCTCTACATCAACATCGACAGCGCAGAGGTTGTCAGCCTGCCGTGGAAGGAGAGAAATCCCAAACTTGACACAATGACCATAAGGGAAAACGACGAAAACGTGTTTGTCGTCGACGTCGACGCATATAACGATTCGACAAGTCCGGCAATCAACGGACAAAACCTTGTCCTTCCCGCCAGCATTACGGTTAAGTACTCCAGCGGACTTACCCACACCTTCAACAATGTGGAATACAGATTCCGCAACGTGCCCGTAAGGAACATACCCTACAACATCCAGGGCATAAACATCGCAAGTCTTGCGGTAGCTCTCGGTTTCCCGCAAACCTACTTCGACCGCCAGGTAATTAACCTTACCGTTGACCTCGGTCTCGGACAGCAAATTACCATCCGCTTCCGCTTCTATGATAAGACCATAGAAAATATTGTGGCGGTAGTCGAACTCGACGACCAGGAGATAAGGAGCAGAATATCCTCTGCCATGAGCGCGATAGCCTCCCGAACCGAGAGCACATTAATCGACAAATTCAACCTGACGAGAATAGAATTAAACCTCGAAAACCTCGTGCTCCAGGCAAGACAGATAAGGGAGAGGATGACCATACCGACGGTAACGCAGATTGCCGAGGTCGTTAACAACGCCGATGCGATCCGCGTGCTCTTGAAGGCGGCATTTGACGGCATTACCGATTACGGCGCCGCTTCGCCCGACCCGAAACAGGCGTATCCCGCCGACTACTGCTGGGATTATGCGTACGCCGTTATGAGCGCGTACATAGACAACGACGCCAACCTCTCGCCCTACATCAGCAATATTCAGCGCAACAAGTCCAGCAACACCAAGATTGCCGAATTTATTGACGCTTGCTATAACGACATGGTTATCAGGTGCTACGAGACGATTATCTACAACTATGTCGAGGAAGAACTCTTGCGTGTTCTCATCGGCTACACCGAGGATATAGGTCCCGTTCAGTTAAATTATGCCATTTATTACAAGAACATCTTTGAGGCATACATTGACGTTGAAGCAATCATAAAGGGTATTTACCGAGTAAACGAACTCTATGATAGCGGAGTTTACACTCCCGCCCGTCGCGACGACGAGATAACAAGAGTCTTTGCCGACAACATAACGCTTGCCGAAACCAACGCCCGGAAGGATACGGGCAACAACGTCGAAATGAGCGAAATGATAGGCAACATCTTCAAAGCACAGTTAGGCCTCATTTCGGGTTACGGCGTTTACGGACCTGTCACGGGCTACACCGTGGACGATTTTATAAACAACTCACTCAATGCGACCAAGGTCGAGATGAGAGAGATTATTAACGGCATGATAGACCGCGCAATGGACTTCAGCTATGAAGTGGGCGGAGTTCCCACCCTTACCCAGCAGATGCGCGACATCATCAATCTGAGCGTAAGGCAGGCATACGCGACCACCGCCAGCCTTAACACCAGCATCGCCGCCATAAGGTCCAACATAACTACCGGCATCTCCAACGCAACCGCGATACAGACCCTGTTTACAAGAGCGGTAGGAAATTACGTCTCTAAGGTATATATGGAATCGAAGATAGCCGCCGAAATTAAGCGCGTACAGAAAGAAGGCGTGCGCACCGACAGCTATTATATCCTCGATCCTTATGGCGATTACCTCTATGTGCCTACAAGGCTGATTGCCGACTTCAACGAGGATAGGGGCGGTTTCAGCTATACCTTCAGAGTGACCTGGTCCAACGACACAGTCTCGGGCAAAGCGACCGCTCAGGGCAACGCAAGAGCCGACGAGTACGCCTACATCGAGATGTGGCTCAGGATATACGAAAAGTACATGAATTACGAAATCTCCAGGGAGAAGCTGGACGAACTCCTGCTTACGGCAACACCCGAAATCACCTGGGCGGAGATAAAGACCGAAAACGTCGCGATTTACGATATTCTCATGAATATCCAGCAGAATCTTACGAGGACGTTTGAAAACTACGGACTCTATCCCGAAAGCCTGTCCATTGACGAGAAGTCGATCATACTCTATACCTACTACAGAGCGGGACAAAACCTCTACAACCGCGCCAAGAACGAGCCATTCACCATCAACACATCGTGGGGTATGAACAGCGACGAGATAGTAAGGACGTTTGACGAATACAAGTACGTCACGCTTACCGCAAGTCTGTATCTTGCCACCACGATGGAAACTCAGCAACTGAGGATGGTAGTCAAGGTGCTCGACAGGACGGTTGACCCCGGCGACATCAAGATTAAGGACAAAGAGGGTACCGTCTACACCGAATACGTCATCGAGAACCCGTTCACCCAGACCGTGGACGACATTCCCGGTTTCGTCACAATCGGCGGAGTGGATTATCCCGTAATATGGAAGAATGTCACCATACGTCCCGCAGGCAACCTTGGCGCCGCCGACAAGACAATTTACGGAAACATCAAGAACAGCAACGGCCAGCAGGTATCTTTACGGCTTGTTGTCAACAAGTGGGCATACACGGGCATGAGATATCTCTCGGGCACCAACCCCGACGGAAGCGACAAGTTCACCTACATGAACCAGAACGGATACCTCAGCTTCTACTTCAACGGCTATCAGGAGTACTCCTCCGAGGATTATTACCAAGTCGTGTTCAACGTATATAGTTCGAGCTCTGGCCAAAGCACGGCGAGATTTGTAAACTTCTACCCCGAGGACAGCAGACTGCTTGTCAACACGACAAACGACGACGACATGGAAGAAGTCAAGCAGAGAAAGGCATACATAATCTACTGGGATACCAATGTCAAGGCCGCCGTCATCAACAGCGCCAGCAACGCGGTCAACTCCGAAGGCAGCGTGTTCTTAGGCAACGCGACGGTCGGACAATTCAACCTCACGGGTCTTTCCGACACGAGCGTTTCGGGTGTGGTAACGAGGGGCAAGTACTACTATGAGGAAATGGTCATAGACAAGATACAGCTCATCGACATCGACTCGGGCATATATTACGAAGACGTAAGACCGTACCTTATGGCAAGAAGCGGCGAGACCACTCTTGTTACCGACCCGACCATGTACCTGCCCGTTTCCGGCAAAGTTCAGATACACAACGGACTAGTGGACTACACCTACAGCGACATCAAGGTAAGGCTTGTCTGGAACGCGTCGTATGAGGCGGCGATAAACAGGCTGGAAGGCTTTGTCAGATACTCCTATCCCGACACCGCGACCAACGAAGTCACATCCCGCGCCAAGAACATTCTCATGAACTTCGACCGCTCCGAGACCGAGGAAGCCCAGCTTGTAAAAGACGCCATGGCGTACGTCAAGTACCGCGACGGGTGCACGCACCTCGGCATCGAGTGCGACAGGTGCGAACTTGAGGCGTACAAACTCCTCTGCCTGCGCGAGAGATACGACTATACCGGCAATGAGTCCTACCTTGCCGGCGGCATTAACGGTAACCGCGACATAACGGTCATCGTTCAGGTCGGCAAGTCCATTGCGCTGTACACCACGACCGTAAAAGTCAAGGTGGTCTTCGGCGACTTCACGTCGAAAGGCTACTACTACCTCGTAGACGCCGGACAGAGCGAGACCGACCCCGACAATTACGCCCAGTATGGCATCGTCGCGTCCAACGCCCTGCCTGCCACCGTTTACATTGCGGTAAGGACAAACTACTGGAACGCGGCGCAAGTAAGGAACAGTTACGCCGCCGAGGGAATAATTAGCCCCTACAACACAACGGACACCTACATCTACAAACTGCTCGATATGTTTAACGAAATCGATGTGGACAAGCCCCATACCGCGGGTTACAACCTCATCAAGGTCACCGACATCGTCTACGGCGGCATAAGGTACGGTCAGGTTTCGTCCACCTCGTTCAAGATAAACGGAATAACTTACATAAGCGATCTCATCACCTTCATGGTGGAATGACAAAGGGAAATAGATGAAAAGGAAATTAAGCCTTATCTTAATAATGCTCCTTCTCGTGGCGATGGCGTTTACTCTGTTCGCCTGCTCGGGCAACACAGGCGACCTCGACGACGACGGTAACGATCCGGGCAACCCAACGCGCGAGCGCATAACCGTGCCCCAGGCGATGCAGAGCACATACGACGGACTTATCGCAGGTAAGGCCGCGCTTGACTCTGCCTCTTATTATGCCGTGGAGAGCGTGTACACAATCCGCACCGAGAAAGATCTAAACTATACCGTAACGTATAAGGCAAACTATTCCCAGAATCCGCAGGACTCCGAAATCTATCTTTCCTTCCTCGACAATGATAACAACGCCAACCGCCTTTCGGTCTACTACGACCGCAAAAACCTGTATGCAGTCTACTACAAGGAGAATGAGAACTCCCTTAAGGGCGACAAGTACGAGATAGAGAAAAAGTATATCGAAAACTTCAGCATGACGGCGATGTTCGACGCATTCTTTGACCTTGTCAGATACGCCGACCTCTCCGAACAGGTGTTCAGCGAGAGCGGCGCCTACATTTTCGACAAGGACAACTCTCGTCTCAACCTCGGTCTTGTTCTTGACGCGGGAAGCGTCGACCGCATAAAGGTCACAGAGACCAGGGACAGCACAACCTACTCCGACATAAAACTCGACATAATCTCCGACTCCGTCAACACCTATATGGACAACTACCTCGAACAGATAGGGGATAAGTTTGACGTAATCACCAAGAAATTTTTGGGCTTCAGACTGAGCAGAGTCATTGAGAACCGCTTCTCCTATATCCACGTCGGACTCATCAACGTCCAGCGCGAAAACGGAGTAGCCGACTTTGCGCAAGTCAGCATGGACGGCTCTTTCAGAGACTCCAGCAAATACCAGATTGACGGTGAAATCGGCTATAAAGTAGCCTCGAGAATAGACATAACCGAAAAAAGCAATTTCTCCCCCGCGTCTTTTGAGCACGTAAACATGGGCGAAAACAAGTATGTCGGCTCGATAAATATTCCGTCCCTCAGCAAAGAAGACTTCGACATCACGATTTCGACCGACCTTGATACCAAGGAAAACACCAACAACAAGCTGGCAATCGACATCACCGACGCCAAGAACAATCAGCTTATGAGCGCGTATTACCGCGACCAGGTGTTCTTCTTCGACATGTCGGGTCTGAACAGCCAGTACATACGAAACGCGATTGACATCGACGTGTTCAACCTGCCCAAGGTCTATTTCCAGGGCATTAATCTGACCAACCTCATCAACGCCATCTACAACAGCGGCGTTAAGATGATATCGATTATCCTTGACCGCTCGATTTCCATCGGCGACCCCGAAAACGAGAATCTCTATTCCATAATAATGGACAACTTCACTACGGTCGGAAACACCATTTATTACACAATAGACGAGCAACTCATTCAGCTTATACGCGACGACGACACAAGGACGGCGGAGATCATCGCAGATCTGCTTAACATCGACGTTGAAAAACTCGACAGCATAATCGGCGAGGACTTTTTCAACCTCAGTTCCATACGCTTAAGCTACAACCTCGACAATGGGCAGATAGGCATGACCTATTATTACGGCGACACAGTTATCTTCAGCATGCGCGCCGACAGAGAGGACTTTTTCCCCATTATTTTCCCCGAGGACACCACACTGCAACACAACGCATACAACAGGCTCGTCCTTCCCGACGACATCAAGACCGAAATAGAAGTGGAATTTGAGGTGACAAACGCCAAGGAAGCGAGCGACGCAAGCAAGATTTTAGGCGCGTTTTTAGGCGATGCCTCGGGCAAGAACACGCCGTATAACATAACCAGAAACCAGACGCTTGTGTTGCGCGCGCAGGCAAGCGAAAGCTTTGTCGCGCTTGGGACCGACAGACTTGTCTCCGAATACATCATGAGGTTTGACCTCTGTTTAAGGGACAGAGACGGCGAGAAGCCCCTCATGAGCGTGTATACAAATCCCAAGAACGCCAACGAGTTCCTGATAAAGTATCTCATGCCTTTCGGCAAAGGACCATACCCCAACATCAACGGCATCAAGTACAGGATACAGAGGTCGGCGGTGGCGGCCGCGCTCAATATCATATTGGGCGAAAACAATTCCTTTGAGGACACGTCCTTGTTCGGACTTATCAGCGAGATTCTAAAGAGCAAGTCTTCCCGCGCCCAGGTCACCAATTCCGACGGGTACTTCAACTTCGTGCTCGAAGTGGAGACCAACCCCGAGACGGGCGAGCAGAACGACCCCGTCAAGAAGCTCATAGGCGTATCCGACTTAAGGGCAAGGATCAAAGCGAGATTCCTCTTTGAAAAAGTTGTGCTCAACGACATCACGCCCGAAGAGTATTTCACGCCCGCGGTAAACGGCGGCAGCTTTGAGAGTGCGGTTGGTATCGATAGCCTTTACAGCCCCAACAGTAAGTGGAAAGACACGATAGAAGTAACCTTTGCGGACGTCGGTACTATCGAAATGATACCCAATTATCTGCCTGACTCTGTTAAAATCGACGGCGACAGAAAGACATACAATCCCGTCTGCAGCTTGTTTGGGCTTACCGCCGATTATATAGTCACTATATATAAGGAAATAGGCACATATACCGTAAGGCGCCTTGTCACCGATACGCTCATTATAGACCCCGCTTTCACAAACAAACTGCCCAGGCAAGTGGAAGTTGAGTTCACAAACGGCACGACAGGGTTCCTCGAGTGCAGCATAGAAGGACTTACCGACGAAGTTGTCACCTACGACGGACTAAACCGCAACGTGTTTGCCAACGACAAGAAGGCGACCTACACGCTGAGAATCGGCGGCAACAGCATAATGGAAATTTCCTTCCCCGTCTATATAGCCATTCACAACAGGACAGTCATACCGCTCACCGAAAGCGGCGAGGATATGAACGACCACGAGAACAACCCGGTCATCGGCACAATCACCATTGACCCGTACGAATACGCCATGAAGAAGCTTGCCGACGCGTCATTTGACCCGATCAGGGCGGGAATCGCCGCTCAGAACATGAGGCTCAACTTCTACAACGTGTACGGGTACACCGAGGCGGGAGAACCCTTGACCTACAACGTCGAAGGATACAACTTCTTCTTCCTCGACAACCTCAATCTCGACTGGGAGTTCGACCAGACCCGCATCAAGTACAACGGCGGCGAGCTGTTTGCTTACGCGTATTACGGACAAGGTCCCTCGGCAATAAAGATAGCGATTAAAGTCTACGTCACGGCAAAAGTCGTCGACTACGTCAGAATAAACGATGAGGAACTCAACCGTTACACCATCGACAGCCTCGTCGAGTCGACTTACGCCATTCCCACCCAGACGGGCGTCGGGACAAGCGTCACCGTGCACTTCAAGGACGGCACTTCCCGTATAGTGAGAATGGTCAGACCCGACGGCATAAGCGACGAAGATTATTACGCGCAGTACCTTCCCATCGAACTGCGCTGGCATATTCCCAATCCCGACTATATGAGAAACGTCACGCTCGAGTACGGCGCGACCGAGCTGTTCGGACCCAGTATGCGCAACCAGACCTACGCCGAGATAAGCATAGGCTCTTTGGGCACCGACACCGTAAGACTGACCGTCGAAGTCCCCGAAAGAAGGGAAGATATAGCCGACTTAAAGAGCGCCAACGCGGTCAAGAAGATAAACGTCAATCCCGACGGCACGTTCACCCTCGACAAACTGACCTCGGTGCAGATTTCGCCCCTGAGGTTCGGCGAGTCCGGCAATATCTACAACTACTTCAGCATTAATCCCTACGACGAGGAAGGCAAACTCCCCAACGAGATTTATATGCTGGTAAAAGAAAGATCGGGCGCCAACAGCATGAAGGTGCTCAAGAAGTACACTGTCAGATGGCTTACCACCGCGGGAGTCGGCGGAGAGGAAACAAATATTCTCTACATTGACGACAACGGTTACGCCCGCCTTGAGCATCCGACCACCGACGAAAACGATTTCTATATCTACGGCGTCGTGGGCACGGGAAGATTTACCGTCACCGTCAAGGCGATAGTAAAGAACCTTGCCAGCGAATTGAGGAGCATTCAGTACGAAGACATGCCCGTTGACGCTGCCGAGATTACGATTGATCCCTACAAGACATACAGACTGCCTGCGATGTTCACGGCGGTACTTGAGAGCGGAGAGAGAGTTTACCGCTCCAATATCGCGTGGATGGTAAGAAAAGAGGGCGACACAGAGTGGGTGCCCATCGACAAGCCGACCGGCGGAAACTATGACCCCGCGCTGTACGGACCCGACGGGAAATATCTGTTCGGATACGAAGGCGGCACATATCTTATCCGCTACATTCTTGAAGCGACAGGCTCGGTATTAAGGCAGGAACTCTTCATCTACGTTACCGTCGAGCCGAGAACCATCGTTTCCGACACAATCAACATTTATGAAACGGGCGCCCTGGTGGCGGGTTATCACGACATAAACTACTACAAGCCCGAAAGTAAGATCCTGTCCGACCGCGTTGCCGCGCTCATGAACGATACCGCCAAGGCGTTACGCGTGGGCGTTGGCTTCGAGGAAGCAAGGACCGACCTCGTCCTCGACAGGTACGACCTCTACGTCGACTGGCTCAGAGCTGTGCCTTCCGACCCCAATTACCGCAACAGCCTTGACTACCTTGCGTACATCCTCAAAAACCCGATAAGCGAAGAGGTAATGCAATTAAGGGGCACCATTTTCACAGGCACCGTCAACGAGCAGAGCCTGAGCGTCACGTTCTCGCTCGCGGGACTGGTTATAAGCAACATCACGCTCTTTAACGCAGAGTATTCCGAAAACGTAAACGCCGTATCGCTCCCGCAGAAGGCCAACGACGGCAGAATAGCCATGTCGACGATAACCGCCGACGGCGAATTGATTATTTACATTCCCAAGCTATTCGCGCTGACCGTGCCTGTCAACAACCTTGAGAGATACGCCACGCCTTATCAGTATATTAACCACGTGTTCAGCAGAATAATGATGGTTTACTATAACGGCATGACCGATAGCGACATTATTCCGCAACTCAACTTCGGCGACTACAACGAGCAGACCTTTAACCGCAAGGTGCTTGGCATAACCGACGGGCTGTACCGTCCTACCGACGAGACGACCACGTTTATTTATATTAGAAAACTTTCTGCAGGAAGCGCCGAAGAGAATATAAAGGTAAGGATAGTCGCCAAGGTCGACACCCGCGAGAGCCAGGGCAGAAACATCACCGCCGAACTTTACAACGAATTTGGCGAGAGCTGCACAGCCGAAGGGTATATCCTGCCCACCTATATAGACGTTCCGTACATCAATTCGGGCGTAGTCAGGTACTACCTCGACGAGTCGGGCTGGTACACCAGCGACCACAGCGGCTTGGGAAGGGCTACAAGCATACCGCTTACGTCCATTAATGTTTTGTCGAGAAACGCTTTAAGCTTCAGCTACTATTACGTGTTGCCCCTCCAGGGACTTAAGGACGGCGTTCAGGACGAAGGGTACTATTACCTCAACGTCAACATTCCGAGGAAAAACCTCAACGACGTAAATTACTACGCCTCGGCCGAGGACAGCCTCTACAACATTACCGACGGTTATATAAAGATAACCAACGCCTATCTCTTCTACAACAACACCGCGACCTACACCTCGGGCAGTACAACCTACAACACAGGCTACGACTTTACCAAGCTCCCCGACGTCATTTACGCGCGCATTGTGCCCGACTGGTTCGACGCGACGGGCGTAAATTTCTTCACCGTTTCGTGGGTGCCGGTAATGAACGCTATCACCGAAACAGATATAGTCAACGGTATCAGCCGCGAAGACAGGCGCGCGATTGCCACGGCGACAATCCTCAGCTATTACAACGGGCAGGGCGAACACGTTACTCAGACCGTCACCGTCTACATCGAAATGGACGCCATGGTCTTTGAGGGCATCGCCTACAGCGAAAACGGCGTCAGCCTCGATATAAGAGAGGACGCAAACAGGGTAAGAAACACCATAGTCATAGACCCGTACGATGACAAGGTGGGCTATAACGGTATATTCAGACTGCCCACCGTCGGTCTTGTGCTCAGCTTTGAGAACAGGGAGACTTACACGGTCACCCCCGCGCCCGGCGAGCCTGCGGGAAGCAGAATAACCGACGACATCAGGCGCTTTGAACTTCTCGACAACGATATGCGCTTTATCAGGAGCCTAACCGAAATTCCGTACGGCTACAGCGGTTACAACCTGCCCGACGCAAATCTCCCGATAAACGGCCTTCTTTATGTCAAAATGGTCATGTTTACAGGCCAGGAGATTATCCTTACCATCAACATCTTAAGCAGGGTGATTGACGAAGCCAACATTCCCAACACCGTCGTAAAAGAGGGTGAATATGAGGAAATCGAACTTCCGAGGCTATACTACGTCGACCCGTACAACAGCATTACTCACCGTCTGCCCGTAAACGCCAATATCTTCTTCCTTAACAGCGACAACTATACCGTGCTGCCCATTACAAGATGGGAGATACTTTCGGGCGGCGTCTACAAGGACGTCAACACAAGTTCTTACTTTTACTCTCAGGCTAGCAGTCAGAACTCCAATATAAGATACGCCTACTTCAACTCGTCCTCCGACGGATACAGGGGCGGCGTGTTCACGCTCAGAGCCTACATCTCCATGGGAATAAGCGCCTCGGGCGTAAGCATCGGCGAGCAGGGCTTTGACATCATCGTCGTCATCCTCAACCGCTCACTCAAGGTGCCGTACTCCACAAGCTACGAGTACGACGACCCGATTGCGGGACTCTTGGAAGACATCGGCGGCGAACTTAACGAAGACATGTTTGTCGACTACGACAAGTATTACGCCGAAGCATTCTTCACAAAAGGAATTTCACCCGAATATTACTATTCGGCGATAAGCGACGGGCCTGTGCTTCCCGGCATTGACTGGTCAAGGTACGTCGACGACTCCTTCATCTCCTACGAAGGCTTCCGCGACAAGAGCGTGGACGGCTACCTTTTTGCGCAGAACACCAACATAAATTACCTCTACCTCAAGTTCAAGGAAGAGGTGGAAGCGACCTATGCCGAGCTTTCCAAGTCCATGACGTGGGACAGCTTCTTCACTGTGGAAAACGGCAAGCTCGTGCCTCTCGCGTACTATAGCACCACGACAATCAACAACCTAAAGCAGCTCCTCGAAGAGATCGAGGTCGAGGTCAAGAATCAGACCTTCGATATGCTCCTTACAAGGTTCAACGCCGCCGAAAATACGGCAAGCCTGGCTAAGCGCATGGAGAACGTCTTACTGCGTTCGGTGATGAGCAACAATCCGCAATTGCAGAACGAGAAAGAGGGAATAGCTTTCCTCTATGACATGCTGAGGACCCAGTACAACGGCGGCGACATAAAGACCGAGGACAGGACTATCTACCTCAACTGGGTGGATATGTACAACAACTTCAAGGGCAATTATCCGGGATACGTTGAGAACATCGACGCAGAAAACCTCACCCCATATCAGAAGCTCAAGAGGGATATTTACAACAAGGCGTATGAGAACCTCTACTTCTACGGCGACGAGTATAATTACAACGACGCACTTTACGCCGCAGCGCAGAAGAAACTCGCCAACTATATCAACAACGCCATCTGGCTCAAGATATTCGACATGGCGACCAGGGACGAAAGAGCGCGCATGAACGCCATATTAGGTCAGGACAGCAACGTCAACTCCCGCGCCAACGCACTTAAGGTCCTCATGATATCCGACCTTAAGACCGTGGGCAGCTACGGCGAATACGCCAGCGCCAAAATAAGCGCACCCAAGGTTTCGTTTGACAAGTTTAAGGACAACCGTGACACCTTCTACTTCAACATTTACACCAACCTTTCCCTTGACGAGGAAGTCACGGCGCTCTTTGAGTACAACAAGGAAGCTATATTTGAAGAACTTATCCAAACGTCCTTAAGAGACGTCATAGACGCTTATCGCAAGGGAATAATCTCCGCGGCGCTTCAGGAGTATTTCAATGCCCTCAAGGCGAGCATAGTAAACACCATGGTCCCCGTCGACGACAACGGACAGAGGATCTCCTTCTACTATGACCTCGCCTATCACGTGTATGATTACGCCGTGGACAAGAACGTCGTTTGGCCCGCCGAAAAGAAGGCACTCGCAATTAACGCTTACCGCGAGTACGTCAGAACAAAAGCTATCGAACACATTCTGCCTTACTCCAACGAATCCACCGCTCAGAACGCGTGGAACTCCTTGTACGGCGCCGCGCTTCTCAAGCAGGATACCGCGACGATAGCGGTGATGAACAGGATACTTAACGAAAACGCGGGAAGTTATCTCAACGCGCTCAACGCCTTCAAACTGTATCTCCAAGACGAAGCCTCGGCTGTCTACGATGTCGCCATCGATTATGCCGACAAGTACGTAAACGGAGTGGTTGTGGAAAGCTTGCTCGCCAACCCCGACGTCGTCGGCAACAACGATATACAGACCTATCAGGTCTTTACTGAAATATACGGCTCGGTTATCGGAAGATACAACGGCCCCAATGACATCTACACGCTGGTGCGAGACAGCCTCAATTCGGCGCAGAGGGCGGAATTTGAAGGAAGAATGGGCACATTCGGCTCCGACGGATATATCCGCACGATATACCATTACCTCTACTATCCCGAAGGTTCTGCCGAAGTGCGCAAAGCCGTTCAGGACTTCTTCTATGTCAAGATCTCCGAGTACGCGGGCAAGGACTTCTTTGACCTTCTTTATCAGAAGACGACATCGGGCTACACCGAAACGCAAGAGTCGCTCACGACCTATCTTGACAACGCCGTCCTCGGCTATACCAACGGCCAGTACGACCTGCGCCTGAGGAAGGCGAGAGTATTCAGAAATCTCCAGAACTATTACGCCAACCTCGCGGGCGACGCCGCCACCTATAAGGCGCTCATTCAGGACATCTATGACTCGGTGCTCATCGACATAAGAGACGCCGCTTTCTATGCACTGTACAACGACCTGTTCTCGGCGTATTCGGCGGGCAGAGAGGACTTCAAGAGCACCAAGGGCAACGTCAGAGCGATAGCTTTTGACTACCTTGTCAAGGCGTTTGAAACCGATGCCGACGCCGTAATCGCCGTCTACAACAACAAAATAAGCGATTATGCCGCCGAAAACCTCTACAAGCAAGCCGTCAGCCTCTATGAAGAGATGATGATATCGAACGGATTCGTCTATATCACCAGCGCGACCGATCCGACGCCCAAAAACTACCTCGAACTTACCGTCTCCGAGGAAAGAGCGGTGGAGAGGAAGGCCGTCGACTACTACTATTACAACCTCGCAACCGAGGAAGAACAGCTCTACATTCAGTCTTCCAGCGGAATATTCGGAAACTACCTCGAAGGAGGCAAGTTCCGCGCGCCCGAGGGCGTATACGGATACCTTGTCCACAGATACGACCTCGGACAGGCGTTTGTCGACAACCTCACCGCCATAAGGTACTACTGCCTGCTCGACTATGCGTATGAAAACATCGTTAACACCGTAAGAAGCGTATACCAGTCGCCCACAGGCGCCGAGTACAACAATTACGTCAACACGTATCATACCAAACTCAACGAGATGGGCGGTACGGGCGGCTATTCCGAAGCGGCTGTAAACGCGTTTGCAAAAGAAGCGTACATCACCTATCAGATCGAGCAGGTAATCCTCAGGGCTTACCTCTCGAGGAAGGCGTCCATAACAAGCGGCACCCTCGCTTCGCAGGGCAGGGAACAGATTTATTACCAAATCTACCTTAACAGCCTCGGAAATATCCTCGACGGACAGGGCGTCACCTTGTACGGAGCCGACACGCTCTACTACAGACTCTACAACCTCATCCCCGCGGGACTTGACGTTGAGCATGAAGATATAATAAACGACCTGCTGCTTGCGGGCGATAAGTCGCGTTACTATGAGATATTTGCACAAAGCTCGGCGGTTCTTGACACAATCGAGGCGTTGAGCTATCAGAACGCAATTACCAAGAACCGCTACTATCAGACCTACAACGCGATAAAGGACAGGCTGTTTGAGAAAATGCGCGCCGAAATCGTCGCTGCCGTCGAGGAAGTGGAGATAAGAGAAGGCTTTGTCAAGGTATTTGACAACGTTATCGCTCCTTACTATGGCGCAGAAGCGAGAACTCTCCCCGTCTACACCGAGGCAAACCTTATAAACGCGCGCGACATCAATCTCGTCGACAACAACCTTGTCACAGCCTACGACGAGTTTATGATTGAAGCGGACGATATGGAAAAAGCCTTCCTGGAAGCGCTTTACAGACAGGAAATACTCTCCAAAGGCTCTGCCGCCAATGTCGACTACCTTAAGACCGTAGCCATTATGGCGTACTACGTCATAATTAACGAGGTTAAGAATACTATCGTATTCAACATTGACTTTGACCTTGTCGCTATAAGCGATATTCAGAGCGGCTTAAGGACGGTCTTCAATGACGACGCCAAGAAAGAGACGATAGAGCTTCTGTGCGCATACCTCACGTCCAAGAGCTTCCGCATAGCGGCGGCATATCTCGAAAAGGCAGTCGCCTTAAACCGCTACCATACCGACTTTGTCGCCGAAGACAATCCCGAAGGCTTGTCTCCCGAGGAAAGAGCGATCTATAACGCGGCGCTTGCCGAATACGTGGCGTACACGACCAAGATTTACAACAAGCTGCTGTTCACCTCGATGGGCAGGATGGCGTCGCAGTACCAGACGTTTATACAGACTGGCAAGTTCTTCACCATACTTGACAGCGCGCTGACCACCCGACTCAACGACTATCTCGCGAAATACGTCGAAGGCGTAAGCGACTACACCGACGCGACATACATGGCGGTGCTTGAAAGCATGCTCAACACAATAACCGTCGAATACAAGTTCTACTCCCGCGACCACATCGCCGAGGCAGACGTAAAGAAAGACGCGCGCAACAAGCACTTACTGTACTTTGACGTCCAGTTATTGCAGGATGAAGGCAATTCCTCCACACAGGACATCAATAAGATCTACCTTACCAACCTCAGGAAGAAGAACAACCCGCTCACCCTCATTTCCGAGGACGGCTACAGGTTTGTCTATCCGCAGATAGAGATAGCTTACGTTGACTATTACGGCACAACGACGGTGGACGACGCCCAGGATAAATTCGACGGCAACGAAACTTCCACCAACAAGTTCCTCAACAAGATAACGATTGACCCGCTCAATCCCGACCTGCCCGCCAAGGTGCACGCATACGGCATTTACAGGAAGACGGGCGGCGCGTACGGTATACTCGACGTGGGCATGATAAACGTCACTTACGACGAGATATTCCTCTCCCTCGAAAACGAATTCCAAGGCAACGCGCCCGAGGGCGACGCGACGAGCAGCTATAAGATCACCGCCATAAACAACAAGGGCGAACAGTTCCTAATCGGTCTGACGGTATTCTACCTCGACAGGACGGTGCAGAGCTATTACGTCAGCAGCGCGGGCTACACTTCCTCGTCCAACATGATAAGCGGCGGCGAGTATGCGAGGTATTACAACCTCTTTGACGCCAACGCCGGCATAAACCGAATAATCATCGACCCGACGACCGAAGAGACCGTCGACAAGGAAAACATCTCCTACAGAATGCCCGCAACGCTTGTCGCCAACTACACCAACTACGACAGCGACACCTACAGAAGCGGCAGCCCGAGGACGATGGTCTACACCAACGTCGTATGGGATATGGCGGGTATAAGCTACTCGCTTAAGGGCCTTGGCGAGAAGTCCATGCGCATACTCAGCTACAACACCAGCATGGGCGACGGCACCTACAACAGGGTGAGCTTTGACTATTCGTCCAACAGTATGACAATCTCCAAATACTCCGAAGTCGACAACACCCGCATCTCCACAAGCACCTTTGTGGGAGTGCCTGCCTACGCTGTATGGAACGTGACCCTTACCGTCAACACAAAGACCGTCGACAAAGTCTACCTTAAGAACGAGGACGGCCCCAATACCTTACTCGCAAGCTTTGTCAGCGACGACATAAGCGGTATCGGCAACGATGAGAGATGGCTGGTCGCAGAAAGCGGCTTTACCGTCAACCCGTACTACGTCGAGTTCTATCAGGGACTTGTCCTCGAATTCAGCGACGGCGACTCCTTTGACGCGGGCGAAGCGATAGACTGGCTGTACCACCCGACCAACGGCGTCGACAAGCTGAGAGAAATCGTCAACAAGTCCATACAGGAACCCAACAACCGTTACATCGTCGCGGGCTTTGAGTACATCTGCGAAACCATCTGGATAAAACTCATGGTGGACGACATCGAGATTGTAAGACCACAGATTCCCGACGGCGGCGGCACAACGCAGGGCTACATAAACGGCGGCACGCTGTACCTCTTGGCAAAAACGCCCACATATACGATTGAGAAAGAAGCCCAGCTTGCTTCCTTCTACCCCTACCTCTACTACAACTTCTCCAACAACAGATACGTGACCGACTGGAGAAGGGTACCGCTCTCGTTCAGCGCCAACGCGATAAGGAACATCGTTCTTAACGAAGGCAACGTCTATACAGGCATCCTCGCGACTCTGGGCAACAACAACAGCGGCGCCAACATCTCCTTCACCGTAAGGGTAATAAGCCCCAAACTGTTTGCCCAGCTTAACGGCGACACCAATCAGCACGTAGTCTACGACTCGGTCAGCATGCCGATAGACGGAAACAGCCGCGTCATATCCTCGAGCAGCGATATGCCGCAGATATTCGGCAATTACTTTGTACAGTTAAACAACGGCAACAACCCGACTATGTTCAACATAATCGGCACAACGTATGATGTTGTAAACGAAAAAGTGACCTACGAATGCCGTTACTATATAAGCGGTGCCGACGAGAAAATCGCGGGCGGTCCCGACGGACTTATGACCCTGTCGTTCAAGACCGTACTGCCGCTCACCACCTACAATTACTCGGGCATAAACGACATAAGGTTCGTTACCGACGCGGGCGAAAACTTTAGGTGGAAGAGCGTAAACACCTTTGAGGAAGCCGGCGAACTGTACTGGACGCTCGGACGTTCCATGTCGCCCAGCCTCCTGCCAAAGGCGTATGACGCCGCAACAGGCGAGAGAATTGAGCTCATGTGGGATCTTGACAACGTAAACGTCAACTTGGCGACCGGTCCCGACTGGTATTATGCCGTCAGAGCCTACTACTACTCTTCGGCCGCGCAATGGCTCTACAAGGAAGTCAACATCTATATCCTGCGCGAGGACATCACCTCGGTAATGGTGCCCACGACGACGCTTTCCAAGGTCTACGACGGCAACAGATATGTCTACAACCTCGACTACTCGAGGCTGACAATGCTCCGCTCCGACGGAACGCTTGCCGAGATAGACCCGCTGAATGTGACAATCGAATACCGCATAAGCACGGCGACCGACTTTAACTATTCGACTGCTTACAGACCGCTCAATGCGGGAACCTATTATATACGCATAACCGTCGATGACTACAACTTCTACGGCATGGTAGTTATTACTCTTACCATAGAGCCGTACAGAATCAAGGGTGCAATCCCCGGCGGCCTGGGCGGACAGACGGGTCTTGTCACCGATATCGTGTTTGCGGGCGCCGACGCCAACAACTACATCTACTACGTCTACAACGGACAAGCCCGCGGCGTAGTGGTAAGCAGCGGACTGCCCCTCGTTCGCGTGGAGAACTGGCCCGGCACCAGAGACCAGAAGGACCGTCTATATCAGTCCAAATTGGGTCCCAATCCCACCGCCGCCGAAGTAACGATAGCCAAGAGCGCGGCGTTCAACGAGCTGTACTCCATCGTCACACCCGCCACACAGACCTTCCTGACAAGGTTTAAGGCGCAGGTGAGGGCGGAATACAACATAACCAGCGAAAACGAGCTCAACGCCAAGGTGTTTGACCTGCTTGACCACGACCTCTACATTTGCGAGGTTGTGCCCACGATAGTCTACAAGAACATGAGCGACGTCATCCTTGAGAGAGAGCCTGTCGACGTAGGAACGTACATGTTCACATACACAATCGACGGCGCGCAGAACAACGGCAACTACGTCCTCGACCCGAGGACCACCCAGATTGCAGGCTGGATAGTTATCAACCGGCCCGACATCACCTACAGCCTTGTCAGCAACAACCTTGTCTACAACGGCGCAAATCAGAATCCGCTCATCAACAACCTGCACCAGTCCAACGGCACACTCCCGACGGGCGTTACCGTGACCTACAGCTACAGGTATATAAGAAACCTCGAGTGGATAACGATCAGTCAGATAAGGAACGTCGGCACGTACTACCTCACGGTGACCATAAACGGCGGCAATAACTATCCCAGCGCCACCCTCGAAAACCTCACCGTAAACATCGTCAGCCGCGACTTGCTTGTCGACTTTGACGAAACCAAGACGAGGAGCAGCTATCTATCCGACATAGTCGACTACAGCGAGCACCTGCGCTTTGACGGATTAGTCGGCGCCGACAGACCCGACGACTTCTATTCACCCGTGGTCTCCGGCAACGTCAAGAGCTACTACACCCTCGGACAGTATCCCATATTCATAAACGGCTTCAAGTTAAGCCCCGCCGATTTGCAGACTTACACAAAGTTCGATGTCAATACGTTGTACGAAATAAACGGCAGACAGTACTATAAGCTCGAACTTAAGAACGCTTCCGAGCCGGGCAGCTTGTATTTACAGGTCGACGAAAGCGGCAGATACGTCTACGATAGCCTTATCAGCAAGTTCTCCAACTACAACGTCTACATCGCTGCCGAAAGCGTTTACACAATCTATCCCGACGGCGAGGCGATACTTGTAAGCAACGACGAAGAGCTTCAGGACGCCATAGCCGCCATACCTGAAAACGGCAGAGCGACAATCTACCTTGCGGAGGGCAGCTATTCGGCGCTCTACATCGACATCAACGCGTCGATAACCCTCATCGGCTGCTATGACGAGGACGCCAACATAATAAGCCACCTCGAGAGAATAACGATAGCCGAAGGCGAAGTCACCTTGAGAATTATCAGAATGACGGGGCAGTCGGCGCAGGATTCGGTCATAGTCGGCGACAATGCGGGCATGATAAGCATACTCGACTGCTACTTTGACGGAAACGGCACAGCGTCTTCCAGAGCGATAGTCACCAGCGACGGCTATGAGGGACTCCTCTATATCAACAACACGACCATCACCCGTTACGTCCGCGCCGTGGAAATCTTAAGCGGCAGAGCCGAAATAACCTCTTCGGTATTTACCGCCAACAGCTTTGGTGTACGCTCGTTCACAAACGAAGAAGTGTATATGAGAAACTGCCAGTTTGTCAACACCAGCAACGAGGCGCTCGTCCTCGAAAACGACAACTATA
This sequence comes from Clostridia bacterium, assembly GCA_035381305.1. Classification (GTDB taxonomy): domain Bacteria; phylum Bacillota; class Clostridia; order Christensenellales; family DTU072; genus CAG-1782. The sequence continues at coordinate 38,662 of DAOSYK010000007.1, read as the reverse complement.
TCCTGCTTGAGTGCCGCTTTACGGGCAACCTCGTCGCCGTAATGGCCGCCGAAGACGGAAGGAACACGGTACTTATACAGAACGAGTTCCGAAACAACGGCGAGGACTTCAAGTCGCTGTAAGGCAAAGCAGAGGAAGCGGATTCTATTCCGCCAAGAATTAAGTTCAGGAATCAGAGCGAGAATATCTGATTACAACAAAAAAGGGCGGTCTACCGCCCTTTTGTTTTACATATAATAAATTAAATCATAGAAGAATTGCGTCAAGCGCGGCGCATATTGCAAGAATTATCAGCTGACCGAAAAGGTACACCGCGAGGGAGTGTCTGCCGGGGAAGGTAAAGGGGGTATGCCACACGCCGTCTAAGCAGGGGAGCAGGGACTTCTTTTTTGGGTAAAGCAAGGGCGCGAGAAAAGCGCCGAAAAAGAAGAACGAAATGAAGGGGAACAGCGGGAAGTAGTCGGACGTCCACCAGTTGTCGGCATAGAAAAACAAGCCGAGAAACTTTGAGCCGGTGTCCACCGTTTGGAAGTACCCGGTCGCGTCGATAAATCCCACGTTGTATTTTTTGTTGATAAAGAAAAACCCTATCGCCAAAACCAAGCAAATGCCGCTCAGGACGTATTTGTATACTCTGTCGTCAAATTGCCTGCGGGCAAGTTTAAAACCGATTTTAACGCTCATTTCCACGATAAAGGCGACAAGAGAATAGATAAGGATAATCGCCGCCATGCAGTGGAGCACGCCGAACATTACAAAGCTGTCGGGGATGAAGGTCTTGTCGGCTATGTAAGTAACTAAGCTCAGAAGCATCGCGACAAACGCGAGCTTTATACCGCGAAGGAAATTGTTTCTGCTGAACGCCGTGCAAAGCCCCGACGTGCAGAAAAACAGGAACAAAAACGCGGGGCGCCAGAAGACGCGTATATCGGAATTTACGTAAGCAAGACCGGTGGAGTTTAAAAATTCGAGAAAGGAGTTTCCGCTCACCCCCCAGCCGTCAAAGACCGAAAAGAAATTGAACATGCCATGGTCGACGAGCACCATGAGTATGGCAAAGCCCCTCAGAAAATCCAGCTCCCAGATGCGGTTTTTCGCCCTCGTTTTCATTTATATTCTACCCTGTCGAAAACCGAACGGTTGTTTTCGATCCTGAACAGCTCAAAGCGGTCGCTGTACTCGTGGACGAGCAGGTCGGGCTCCAGTTTGCTGAAATAGACCTTGGGCTTTTCCGACTTAATTATGGGCGAAAAGTCATTTTTGCCATAATATGGGAAGGGTGGATTGACGTCGTTGTAGCTTGTGTTGTAGGCGAGTTTGTCGGAGGCAAGGACGTTGAGTTCTTCCTTATCCTTTTTGTGTTTTCGACCCCAGAAGCGTCCGTCTGTCGGCTCGCTCTGTCCAAAGTCCTTGGCAGGAGGCAGGTATTCCACCTCTTTTTTGCGGTATTTTCGCATCTCGAAGTCGTCGGGCTCTTCGGGCGAAAGTTTTTCGCCCTTCTTCTTTACCACAAATTCGGCAAACTCCGCTTCTTCTTTTTCTATATTTTCCTCGCGGTTTTTCTCCCACAGGGGGTGTTTAAAGCCTTCCATTATGGAATGCGCGGGCTTTAAGACGATGTTTCGTATGCTGATAATAAGGCTCCCGACGACGCTGGCCGCCGCGCCCGAAAGATACAGCGTGGAATACAGCGAGAAATCGAACGGGTTGAAGTGGAAGAAGTAATATAAGATTACTCCGAAAATGGCGTAAATAAGGGGTATCCACAGTCCGAAAAGTACGAGAATTTTGGCAACAATGCGCGCAAGAAACTCTATCACCACGAACATGGTGCGTAGCAAGGTGCCTATAAGAAGCCCGAATGCACACCCTTTCGCGCGCTTTATCATTACTTTATGATGTCAACTCCCATGTATTTTACGAGCGCTTCGGGTACGGTGACCGTTCCGTCGGCGTTCTGGTAATTCTCAAGTACGGCGGCCGTCGTTCTGCCGATGGCAAGTCCGCTGCCGTTGAGTGTGTGGACCAAGCGGGTCTTGCCGCTTGCGTCGCGGAACTTGATGTTGGCGCGGCGGGCTTGGAAATCCACGAAATTACTGCACGAGGAAATCTCCACAAACCTGTTATATGAGGGCATCCACACTTCGATGTCGTAAGTCTTGCAGGAAGAAAATCCGAGGTCGCCCGAGCACAGCATAACCACCCTGTAGGGGATTTTAAGAAGCTGCAAAATAATCTCGGCTTCGTGGGTCAGCGACTCCAATTCCTCAAAGCTGTTGTCGGGGTGGGCAAACTTGACAAGCTCCACCTTGTTGAACTGGTGCTGACGGATAAGACCCCTTGTGTCGCGGCCGGCACTGCCCGCTTCGCCTCTAAAGCATGCCGTGTAGGCGCAGTAGCGTATGGGAAGGTCGCTCTCCTTCAGTATCTCGTCGCGGTGAAGGTTTGTCACCGGCACTTCGGCCGTGGGAACGAGATAAAAGTCGGTGTTCTTTATAGCGTACATGTCTTCCTCAAATTTTGGAAGCTGACCCGTTCCTATCATGCTGTCGCGGTTTACCATAAAGGGAGGGAAAACCTCGTTGTAGCCGTTGGCGGTGTGGGTGTCGAGCATGAAGTTCATTATCGCTCTTTCCAGTCTTGCTCCGAGTCCGTGATATACGGTAAAGCGTGTGCCGGTAATTTTGGCGGCTTGCTCGATGTCGAGAAGCTTTAAGTCTTCGCCGATTTCCCAGTGAGCTTTGGGCTTGAAGTCGAACTTGGTCGGCTCCATAAAGCGTCTTACCTCGACGTTGTCCTCGCTGTCGGCGCCGTATGGCACGCTGTCGTCAATGAGGTTGGGGATAGTAAGCATAAGCTCGCGAAGGCGCGCTTCGATTTCTTCCAGCCTTTCGTCGAGAGCTTTTATTTCATCGCCCTTTGCCTTCATGCTCCTTATAAGGTCGTCGGCATTCTGCTTATTGCGCTTAAGGTCGGCTATCTGGGCGCTTACCTGATTCTTTTCGGCTTTAAGTGTCTCCACGCCCTTTATTGTGGCGCGGCGTTCTTTAGCAAGTTCGATGACCTCGGTAAGGTCAAGTTTACTGTTGCGTTTGGCGAGTTTTTCCTTAACAAGATCGATATTGTCGCAAACAAATCTGAGATCCAACATTTTCAATAACCTCTTTTTGTGTATATAAATTATACAATTTTATATCTATAATCATACAACGCCAAAGGAAAAAAAGCAATAAATATCCTCTCGCTTTTAACCCGCAATAGACGGATAAGGCATTATTTCAGTCTTTGAAATACTCATCCCGGAAGGTCGTGAGCTTTCCGTCCTTTTTCCAGGCGAGGCAGGTGTCGAGATTGATGTTCTGCACGCAGTTAAAGATGTTGTCGTCGGCTCTGGGATTGATCTCGACAAGCTGTTTTACAAGCATTTTCATCTCCTGCCGCTTGCTTTCGCCCACGTGGTCGTCGCTCTTTGCTATACTCTCGGTAAAGCGGCACGCGCATCGCAAAAACTTCAGCCCGTTATAGTTCTGCCAGTTTATTATGTCCTTTTCCTTGACCTTGTACAGGGGACGAATAAGCTCCATGCCCGGGAAGTTGGCGCTTCTTAAAATCGGCATCATACTCTGTATCTGTCCGTTATAGAGTATTCCCATCATTATGGTCTCGACTACGTCGTTGAAGTGGTGTCCGAGAGCTATCTTGTTGCAGCCTAAGCTCTGCGCCTTCGAATAGAGGTGCCCGCGGCGCATTCTCGCGCACAGATAGCAGGGATTGTCCTCGGTCGAGTAAGCGACGTCAAAAATGTTTGTTTCGAAAAAGGTTATCGGGATATTAAGAGCCTTGGCGTTTTCCTCGATGAGTTCGCGGTTTTCTTTATTGTACCCGGGGTCCATGCAAATAAACTCCAGCTCAAACTTCTTTTCGCCGTGTCTCTTTAGTTCTTCCAGGCACTTAGCGAGGAGCATGCTGTCCTTGCCGCCCGAAATGCACACCGCTATCTTGTCGCCTTCATTAACCAGGCGGTACTCTTTGACGCCCTTTATAAACGGGCTCCAAATGGTCTTGCGGTACGTCGTTATTATGCTTCTTTCGATTTCCTGATATCTTTCCATAAACAAAACTTCCTTTTGACGCTATAATTATACAGAAAAATGCCCCTTCAGGCAATAATATTGCCTAAGATAAAACCGCGGCATAACAAACTTTGACTAAGGAAAAATATATTATTAACAAGCCGGGCATAAATAAAAAGAAACAAAGCGGCCCGAAGTTTAATCGATCGTAAAAAAACGCCGCCTGCGTCCACCGTGGAAATTAAACGTTGCACCGCTCAGAAATCTAATCAAAATTGACAAACGGACAACTTAAAACCAAAATACGGGATACCAAACATGCCAAAACCGAATAATATGTGAATAAATAAAACCACCTTGACATCATAATTTTTTATCAACAGAAAATTCATTATTCGCGCCTGTTTATTGTAATGGCCATGGCTTTATGTTAAAATGAGAATAAAATCGGAACGTGGAAACAGTACAGTGAAAAAGCCGCTCGTAATTCTATTTGCCATAGCGTTTTGCCTCGGGTGCTTTGCGCCCGTTAATTTCGCGTATGCAAACAGCGCGCTCATGCAGCGGAAGGCCGACGGCGAGTATGCCGAACTGCTGCCCGTAAAAGACCCCGAGATAGGCGTATCCGACGAGCAGCTTACCTTCGATTTTTCCCAAGGGGAAGAGGGAGAATTTGCCCCGTTGTCCGCAACCACGGCGGTCTATGATATCCGCAACTTCTCTGCTCAGGACAAGACCGTAACTATGGGCTTTCCGCTATCGACTACGCTGAAAACTTTCAGGGAGCATTCTGCGGCGGTTACCATAAACGGTCAGGCTGTTGAATATACGCCCTACTTTGCCTTCGCCGAACTCAAAAACTTGCTGGACGCGACGTTTGAAGAACTTCTGGAAGCAATAAACGGCCTTGAGAGGCTGGATGAAAACCTTTCGGTATGGAAGTATACGATAGACGTCCGCGACATAAACGAAACGCGCAACGCGGAAATCGAGTATGAGATAGCCGCCAAATCGGACACCTTTGTGATTGCCGACAATGTTTCGGGTTATTCAACCGCTTATCAGGGCGACGATGATTCTGTGGAAAAAGTCACCCTTAAGGTGTTTACGGTCAGGTCAGAAGACGAGCCGTCCTATATCAATCTTTACGCGGTGGGCGGCGAGGTTCAAAACCTCAAGGTTCGCCGAATTGACGACGAAAGTAAAAAAGCGGGCGCAGAATACGGGCACGTATTCAGCACAGAGCAGATGTCTTTACGAAACTATATTCTCTCTTTTGAAGAGGACATAACCCCCGGCGAATACGACCTTATCAGCGTGGCGCTGTCCGACAAAAAGAACGGCGGCAAGCGTTTTGTCGAGGAATTTGAATTCAAACAGCAGATATTCAATTCGCCGTGCGTTATTCTCCTCGGATATACAGTGACGCTGAAGGCCGGAGAACGCAACCTTATCGGCATAACCTACACCATGGACGGAGCGTTTGACGCGCATTACAATCCCACGCTGTTTACGTATGATTATATCAGCAGCCCCGCAAAAAACTGGGCGTCGTTCGACACATTCTTCGTCAAGGTCATTACGCCCGAAAAGATGCCGTATCTCATTAAGAGCAACGTTGCATTTACAAAGACGGGGGAAAACGAGTATAGTTATACCCAGAAAGGCGCACCCGACTACAATATCCGCTTTTCGCTCTGCGCCGACGAAGACCCCAGATACACCAAGCCGTCCAACATATTCGGCTCGCTGATAGTCATGTACATCGTTTACGGAGTTATTGCGCTGTGCGCGGCGGGAATGGTCACGTCGGGAATAGTAATCATTGTAAAATCAGTTCAGAAAAAGAAAGGGAAGGAAGAAAATGGAAAAGATACTGCCAAAGGGGATTAAGATAGGACACGCAAACGACGACCACACGGGCGTCACCGTTATACTGTGTGAAGAAGGCGCGACAGGCGGGGCCGACGTAAGAGGCGGCGCGCCGGGAACGCACGAAACCGACCTGATAAGAAGCGAAAAAATGATGCAGAAGATAAATGCCGTCACGCTTTGCGGCGGCTCGGCATACGGACTTGGCACAATCGCGGGGGTTATGGACTGCCTGAAAAAACAGGGCATCGGGTACAAAGTGGAAGGAAAGGTCGTGCCAATCGTTCCGGGGGCGGTAATTTTCGACCTTGTCGACAAGGAGTACCACTATCCCGATTTCGAAATGGGTTATAAAGCGGCCTCAAACGCCGTTGAGGACAACGTCATATCGGGTCGTATCGGCGCAGGACGCGGCGCGACGGTAGGAAAGATCAGGGGCTTAAAATACGCCGACAAAGGCGGCCTTGGCATCGGCACCGTGAAGGTGCAGGGCATTATCGTCACCGCACTCATTGTGGTAAACGCCCTCGGCGACATTTACGACCACGACAACAAGATTATCGCGGGCGCCCGCGACAACAAAGGCGGATTTCTGAACATAGAAAAGACCATACTGGAAGGCGACTTTATGCGTCTTATTATGGGCACAAACACGACTATCGGCTGTATTATGACCGACGCCAGAATAAGCAAAGTAGAAGCCAACAAACTTGCCTCAATAGGTCACAACGGGCTTGCCCTAAGCATACGCCCCGTCCACACCGATTATGACGGCGACACGCTGTTTTGTCTTGCGACGGGAAAAAAGAAGGTGCTTAACTTCATGCTCCTCGAAACCGCCGCGGTTGAAGCTGTCCGCCTCGCGGTGGAAGACGCCGTAAAATCAAAATAAAAAAGGCGGCCGAAAGCCGCTTTTTCGTTAATTTCATTACAATTAAATCTACTAGCCTGTTGGGAATCGATCATCGGTCTCTTGTCTCACGAAAAACAACGCTCGTTGATTTTCGCATAAAAAAAGACCTTTTCAGGTCTTCTCTTGGTGGGAACAATAGGGCTCGAACCTATGACATCTTGCTTGTAAGGCAAGCGCTCTCCCAGCTGAGCTATGCTCCCGCTTGTTGGTGACCCCACCGAGGTTCGAACTCGGGTTACCGCCGTGAAAGGGCGATGTCTTGACCACTTGACCATGGGGCCATAGTATTTGGTAGCGGCGGTCAGATTCGAACCAACGACCTGCCGGGTATGAACCGGCCGCTCTAACCAACTAAGCTACGCCGCCATGTATTAAGATTTGCCTTATTGGTTGCGGGGGTGGGATTTGAACCACACGACCTCCGGGTTATGAGCCCGACGAGCTACCGGACTGCTCTACCCCGCGTCATTAATGCTTTATAAGAATAATATAATTCCGACGGTTTGTCAACTGTTTTGAGCAGAAAGGATACAAAACTTTTTACCTCGGAACAAACGGCGGATTTACGCCGTAATCCGACATGACAATGTTCGCGGTTTCTTTGTTTTCTTCGGTGTTTAGCAAGGTGCGAATGGTGTAAAGCGTATTAATAATATGCTTAATTCCCAGCTTTTTTAAACTGTTTGCATAAAATTCGTGCTCTAAAAACGGGTCTTTGAGGTTTAGCCTGTACAAATAGAGGATGTAGATCATATCTCCAATTTGTATCCGTAGTTTAGGGCTTTCTCAATGACCGCTTGCGGGCTTTCGTTGAAATACAGTGCTATCTGTGCCAAAAATGTTTCCATTCTTTTTCCCTTTTATCACATAAATTATAATGGCAAGACGCGGTATTTGCAACACAAAAACAAGTATCGGTTTCTTCCCTCCCCCCCGAACACTACGGAACATCAGACGAGAAAGAGGCGTTTTGTTTGAGCATTGAGGCTGCGTATGATATAATCATACATAGACACTTGCATTCTATGGGACTAATTTAATGACGCGTGCAGAACTCGAGCAGTTTATCCTTGACAATTACGGCGTAAAACTCGATTTCCCTTGGGTCGGGTTTCCCGAGTACGGAGTATTCCGCCACGGCGGAAACAGGAAGTGGTTTGCGCTGGTCATGGAAATTACGCGGGATAAACTGGGCTTAAAGGATGCGGAAAAAATAAATGTAGTAAACTTCAAATGCGATCCGGTCCTCAACGGCTCCTTGCGTAATCTCCCAGGCATTTTTCCCGCCTATCATATGAACAAGGAAAACTGGATTACCGTAGCATTGGACGGCAGCGCGTCGGACGACGTGATAAAAATGCTCCTTGAGATGAGCTATAATGACACAATGCCTCGTCCTCGCGGCAAAAAGCGCGCTTAGTCGACTTTTTTTGTCCCGAAATCCGCCCAGCCTTGGGCAAAATAATAAACCTTTTTGCGTCGCGCATTATATTGAAAAAATATCTTAAATAGTATATAATTATATGAAAACGGGGGAATACTTCCTTTGCGGAGAATTTTTGTGAATGAATAAAGTTATCGGATTTGCCAGCGGCTTGAGGCTGGTTGTTGAAAGCATAAGAAATACAAAATCGTTATCAATCGGCGTATTTGTGGGCGTAGGAAGCCTGTACGAATCCAGGGAAACCAACGGAATATCACATTTTATCGAGCACATGCTCTTCAAGGGCACCGAAAAGAGGACGGCGTTTGAAATCGTAAACGAGCTGGAAAGCATCGGCGTCAACGTAAACGCCTACACGTCCAAGAACACCACGGCGTTTTACACGGTGGGCTTAAGCGACTACGCCGAAAACTGCGCCGAAATGCTGAGCGACATGTATTTTAACTCCAAGTTTGACGAGTCCACTCTCGCCAAGGAAAAGACTGTTGTACTCGAAGAAATCAAGATGAGCGAGGACGACTACGAAGACAAATGCCTGGAAAATCTCGTCAAGGCGCACTTTGGAAAAGGCAAGTCCATCGCCTATCCCATTCTCGGCTCGGCTGATAATGTGTTGAGTTTTGACAAGATAGCGATTAAAGAATTTATGGCGAAGTTCTACGTCCCCAAAAATACCGTCATCAGCATAGCGGGGGACATAAGCGCCGAAAGGGCGGCCGAACTTGTCGACAAGTACTTTGAAAGGCAGATGAAAAACGCCGAATTTTCCAAGCGGAAATTCGGTATCAACAAGCCGCAGAATAAGTACCTCGAAACTTCAAAAAGCGACTGTCAGCAGTCCCACGTCGCGATCTCCTTTCCCGCGTACGGCTTGAAGAACAAAAAGAGCACGGTAAACGCCATTCTTTGCAATCTCCTTGCGGGAGGCATGAGCAGCAGACTGTTCCAGAAGATTAGGGACGAACTGGGTCTTGTATACACAATTTATGCCTCGCCCGTGTCCTACGTCGACGACGGATACTGGTATATCTACTTTGCCACCGACCCCAAGCAGGTTCCTCTCGCGCTTGAGGAGATAAGAAAGAGTCTGGACGAAATCAAGAAAAAAGGCTTTACCGGGGAAGAATTAAAGAGGACGCTCATTCAAAGCAAAACCGCTCTTATCCTCTCTATGGAGAGCGCAATGTCGGTTATGCGCGTAAACGCCCGCAGCATGCTTTTACTCAATAAAAAGTACAACGTAAACAGGCAGCTTAAAGAGCTTGAGGCGATAACAAACGACGACGTGAACGAGACGATTCACAACTCTATCCGTTATGACAAAGCCTCGGTAAGCTATGTCGGAAGAAAGCCAAGTTTCAACGCCTACGATATTTTCATGGGCAAGGAGTAAAAAATGCCTAAAAAGATAGGTTTCTATATGAAAGCGATGTCGAGAAGAAGTAAGCTTATATTACTGAGAATCCTTATCCTTGTCGCCGTCACCGTGCTTATGGCGGTGAGGGTGACGCGGAGCGCGCTAATCGGCGTGTTCGGCTATATGTCGTACGGGTATCTCGCGATAGGATATATTTTCTTTGTCCTCGACCTTGTCAGAAAAGGCAAGTGGAAACCGATTCCCGCAAAGCAGACGGCGCTTATTATTGCGGCGTTTTTCAGTGTGGTTATTACGATACATATCGGATTTCTGAAAGAAGCCGTAAGCAAAGGTTTTTCCGACTACATAGCGGCGGTCTATAACGTTCCGTCGGTGGGCGGCGTGATCATGAGCCTTATCAGCGCACCCGTAGTTCTCCCCCTTAAGTATATTGCCAGCACGATTATCTTCTTTGTGCTCAGCGCGGCGCTGTGCTTTTTCGCAATCTACCCATATATCTTTGCGGGAAGCAGAAAGAAGACCGTTATCAAAGTGGAAAAAGAGGACGGCGCGCCCGAAGAAACCATTGAAAAGGAAAAGTTCCTCGAGCGCTTAAAAGGCAAAAAAGCCGAGGAGAAAGAAACCGAGAAGGAAAAACCCGCCGACCCCAAAGAGGAAGCGGGGAAGAAACTTTTCGGCGAGGAGTATTCCATACCCATTCCCGACGTTCCCAAGCAGGAAGAACTGCTCCCTCCCGACCTGCTTTCCGACAAGTTCAAGCCAAAGAACGACTATCTTATAGCCGACGACATCGAGGCGGTAAAAGTAAAGCCCAATCCATCTTTGTACAGCAATTCCTATCTTAGCAGAAACGACGAAAAGCGGCGAAAAGAAGCCGCCAACAAACTTGGACTTGGCGACAGCGAGTTTTACAAGAGCCTCTACAACAAAAACGAGGAAGCTACGATTAAGGACGAACTCAAGCCCACCTTGCAGATGAACGATTATACGCCGTACGAAATTCTCTACGACGATACGCCCAAGGACGAGGTCAGGGACGTGGAGATAGCCGACAAGTTCGACTTTAACGAAATCGACGAAGCCGATTTTGAGGAAGAAAAGGTATTTGAGTATCAGCCCGAGGAAAAGGCAGAGATAGAAGAAGAGCCGCAATTCGAGTACAAGCCCCAACCAAAACCCGAACCTGTTAAGCCCGCGCCCGCAAAAGCTGCTCCCGCTCCCGAATCCGAGGAAAAGACCGTGCCTGTGCAGGAAAAGCTGGTGCTTAAACTGCCTTACAAATATCCCACCAAGGACGTCTTTATCGACCACACGACAAAGGGTTTTGTGCCCTATGTCGAAAACTTTGAAGAGCTTAAGGACGTAATCGAAGTCAAACTCAAAAACTACAACATTGACGCCCGCCTTATCGACGCCATTAAAGGCCCCACGATAACAAGGTGCATAGTGGAACTTGACGACAAGTGCCCCATAAGCAAGGTAATTTCGGTCAAGCCCGACATAAACAGACTGCTGATGACCAAGCAGGAAATCACCATTCTGCCCCAGATGGACGACAGCCCGTATTTCGGTATCGAAGTGCCCAACAAGGTGCGCGGAATAGTCAGCTTTAAGGAAATAATTTCCAGTAAAGAGTACGCCGAGGCAAAGGGCGATATCGTCATCGCGCTCGGAAAGACTGCCGACGGCCGCATACTTATCGAAGACCTCGCCGACATGCCCCACGCGCTCATTGCGGGAAGCACGGGCAGCGGCAAAAGCGTCTGCATAAACGTAATTCTTGCGAGCATCCTCTACAGGTATTCACCCGAGGAAGTAAAACTCTTGCTCATCGACCTGAAGCGCGTGGAGATGGAACTTTTTGCGGGGCTTCCCCACATGCTCGTGGAAAAGCCGCTCGACAACGAGAACGAGATAATAAACGCCCTCAAGTGGCTGAGAGAAGAGACCGAAAGAAGGTATATTGCCTTCAAGGACGTTCACGCAAAGAAATTGAGCGAGTACAACAGAATAGTGGGAAAAGAGCACAGCCTGCCGAGGTATGTAATCGTCATCGACGAAGCAAGCGAACTCATGACCAATCCCATCGTAAGAAAACCCGTTGAGGCGAGCTTAAGCAGTCTTGCCCGTCTTGCGAGGGCCGCAGGCATACACCTTATTTTCGCCACGCAGAACCCCGTCAAGGAAGTCATTACCAACGAGATTCAGAACAACCTCAACACAAAGATTGCCTTTGCCGTGGGCGACTACAACCACAGCATGGTAATTTTCAAGGCTAAGGGCGCCGAGAGCCTGCTCGGAAACGGCGACATGTACATTAAGCGCGGCAAAGACATGGTAAGAGCCCAATGCGCCTATATAAGCACCGAGGAAGTGGACGACCTTGTCGAGGAGATTAAGAAGAACAACCTCGTGGAATTCGACTATGAAGCCATAGACCGCATACTCCACGGCAGCAAGGAAGAGCTACCTCCCACGCTCTACGGTGACGGAATGCCCGCAAGGAGCGAGGACGACGAGCCGCGCGGCAACGACCCCAAAGACGACCTTGTCAAAGAGACTTTGAGAATCTGCGTGGAGAGCGGCAGAGCGAGCACATCCCTTGTGCAGAGAAAACTTCAGAAGGGCTACAACACCATTGCCAATGTCATGGACTACCTCGAAAGTAAAGGCTGGGTGTCCGAGCAGGTCAACAACAAGCGCAACCTTCTCATCACCAAGGAAGAGTTTTACGCGATGTACCCCGACCTTGTCGAAGATAAAAACTTTAAGGATTAACACATGAAAATAGGAATGATTTCACTGGGCTGCGATAAAAACAGAGTAGACAGTGAAAATATGCTTTACTTACTTAAAAACGCGGGCTACCTCATTGTGGACAGCGCCGAGCGCGCCGATGTCGTCATCGTAAACACCTGCGCCTTTATCGACGAGGCGAAAAAGGAAGCGATCGACACCATTCTGGAAATGGCGGCGTTGAAGGGGAAACAGCTTCAGAAGCTCATTGTCACGGGGTGTTTTGCGCAAAGATACGGCAAAATTGCCGATATACCCGAAGTCGACCTCTTCCTTGATATAAAGGAAGAGAAAAACATCGTCGGACACGTGGAAAAACTAATTGGCGAAAAGGCTCCCGCGCCGTGCGCAGACCTCGGAAGGATAATCACAACTCCCGCGCATTACGCCTACCTCAAAATAGCCGACGGCTGCAACAACCGCTGCGCTTTCTGCGCGATACCGTTAATCCGCGGACCGTATGTGTCAAGACCGATTGAGGAGCTTGCGGATGAGGCGCGCGCGTTACGCGAGCAGGGTGTCAAAGAACTTATCCTCGTCGCCCAGGACACCACCAATTACGGCGTCGACCTTTACTGCGAGAGAAAGCTGAAAGCCTTATTGCGCGAGCTTGTTAAGACAGACTTCTGGAAGATAAGGATACTGTACGCCTATCCCGAACTAATCGACGAGGAGCTTTTAGAGCTTATATCAAAGGAAGACAGGATAGCGAAATACCTTGATATACCGTTGCAGCACATCGACGGCAATATCTTACGGAAGATGAACAGACGGAGCACCGAGGAGAGCATAAGAAAGCTGGTCACGCTCATAAGGGAAAAGTATCCGATGATAACTTTACGCAGCACGTTTATCACGGGATTTCCTTATGAAGGGGAAAAAGAGCACAAAAAACTCCTGTCCTTTATTGACGGAAGCCTTGACTATGCGGGATTTTTCGTATATTCGCCCGAAGAGGACACACCGGCGTACAATTATCCCGAAAGAGTGAGCCGCGCGGTCGCGAAAAAGCGTAAAAAAGAGCTGGAAAAGGTGCAGAGTCTCACCACGGTAAACAGACAAAAGAAGTATGTCGGAGAAGTGCTTAGCGTGATTTACGAAGGGATTGACTATGACAGACAGCGCTTTTACGGCAGGACTGAGTTTCAGGCGCCGGGGATTGACACAAGGGTGCTTTTCACATCCGACTTCCCGCTCGAGGTCGGCAATATCTACAATGTGCTGATCGAGAGTGCCGATTTTGACCTTGCGGGTAAGACCGTACCCGCGCGATAAGGAGTAAATATGCGTCTAATCAGGTGTTTCGGAGAAAAGAGCGCGGTTGAAGACAGGATAAGGTCGGTTAAGCCCGACGTCCAAGCCGAGATAGCCAACGACTGCCTCGACAATGTCGTCACCTTTTACGATATCGAAGACAACGACTTTTACGATATACTGGAAGAACTTGACGACATTATCTACAACGATGCCGACATTACGCTTGAAGAGACCTTTGTCAACTTCCTCGCCGTAAACAACCTTATGGCGGCGGTAGCCGAAAGCTGCACGGGGGGACTTATAAGCGCCGGCATAGTAAACGTGTCGGGCGCGAGCAAGGTTTTTTACGAAGGCGTGGTAACCTACAGCAACCAATCCAAAATCTACAGGCTTGGCGTAAGTCCCGAATCCCTTGCAGAGTTCGGAGCGGTGAGCAGCGAGGTCGCCAAGGAAATGGCTTACGGACTTATCGACGACGAAGTGGACATAGCGATATCGACGACAGGCATAGCGGGACCCGACGGCGGCACGCCCGAAAAGCCCGTGGGACTTGTTTATATCGGAATAGCCGGAGCGTCATTGGAAGAACCTATCGCGATAAGAAACATATTCAAGGGCACGCGAAGCGAGATAAGAAGAAGCGCGAAAAACGCAAGTTTATTCTACGCGCTGCAATTTCTGAGGAAAAACTATTAAACTTTCTATAAAAAACAAGAGAACTAAAAAAGGAGATATATTATGAATTTGGATGAAAAAAAGAAAGCACTAAGCGCGGCGATAGCCCAGATAGAGAAAGAATTCGGCAAAGGCTCTATCATGGCGCTGGGCGAAGGGACGATGGTCGATATCGACATTATCCCCACAGGCTGCCTTGCGCTTGACGCGGCTACGGGAATCGGCGGCGTGCCGAGGGGTAGAATTCTTGAGATTTACGGACCCGAGTCCAGCGGTAAGACGACGCTCGCGCTCCACATGATAGCCGAGGCGCAGAAAATGGGCGGCATTGCGGCGTTTATCGACGCAGAGCACGCGCTTGACCCCATATATGCGGGAAATCTGGGCGTTGACCTTAAAAACCTCTATGTATCCCAGCCCGATGACGGCGAGCAGGCGCTCAACATCACCGAAGAGCTTGTGAAAAGCGGAAGCATCGACATCCTCGTAATCGACAGCGTTGCGGCGCTCACCCCCAAAGCCGAAATCGAAGGCGAAATGGGCGACAACCACGTGGGACTTCAGGCAAGGCTTATGAGCCAGGCATTGAGAAAACTTACCGGCATAGTCAAGAAGAGCAACACCTGCGTTGTATTCATCAACCAGTTGAGAGAAAAAGTGGGCATCATGTTCGGCAACCCCGAGACAACGGCGGGCGGCAAGGCGTTGAAGTTCTACGCCAGCATGCGTTTTGACGTGAGAAAGGCCGACGCGATAAAAACAGGTACCGAAGTAGTCGGCTCGCGCACAAAGGTTAAGGTGGTAAAGAACAAGCTGGCGGCGCCGTTCAAGACCTGCGAGTTTGACATAATCTTCGGCTCAGGAATATCGAAATGCGGCTGTATACTCGACCTCGCGGTGGAAAACGAACTTATTCAGAAGACGGGAAGCTGGTTCAGCTACAACGGCGAAAGGATAGGACAGGGCAGGGAAAAGGCTATTGACTACCTAAACACAAATCCCGACCTTGCCGACACTCTCGAGAACAACATCAGGGAAAAATTGGGTTTAAAAACCATCGACAAAAGCAAAAAATCATAAGGGACGTCAATAGAGAAAATACCCTGAAACATGGGTTGTTGACTTTTACTTAAATAGTGTTATATAATTAATTGTCGTAATATTGTTTTTTGCGAACGGACAGTATAACGACGTGTAACTTTAGTAACTTAAACAGGAGGTAAAAATGTTAAGCAATCTTATTGCCGTCTCCAATGGCGTATTGTATGCAATATTTATTCCTCTGATCGTAGTTTCATTGGGTATCGGCGCAGCTAGCGCGCTGTTGATATACAAGAAAGCTGTGGAAAAGAGAATTGGCGATGCCAGGCTCGAAGCCGCAAAAGTTCTTGAAGAAGCGAGATTAGAGGCAAAGACATTGCGTAAGGAAGCGCTTCTGGAGGCAAAAGAAGAACAATTAAGATTGCGTAACGAGTTTGAACGAGAGAGCAAACAAAGACGCCTTGAGATTGCCAAACAGGAGGCCAGAATCAACCAGAAGGAAGACCTCATCGACAAGAAAGAGAGCATGCTGGACAGCAAGCTGGAATCTATCGAAAAGTTAAAAGCGGCAATCGAAGACAAAGAAAAGCAACTAAAAGCCCTCGAAGATGACCTGGGAAAAAAGAACGAAAAAATGCTGGAAGAGTTGGAGAAGGTGGCAAACCTGACCGTTTCCGAAGCAAAGGAAATTCTTATAGCTCAGATTACCGAAGACGCGCAGAAAGATGCGGCGGTACTTGTCAAGGACATCGAATCCAAGGCCAAGGAAGACGCCGAAAAGCGCGCAAAAAACATTGTGGGGCTGGCGATACAGCGATGCGCCGTTGACCATGCCGCCGAGACTACGGTAAGCGTGGTGGAACTGCCCAGTGAAGAAATGAAGGGCAGAATCATCGGCAGAATGGGCAGAAACATCAAATCCCTCGAGAGCGTGACGGGCGTCGACATAATAATCGACGACACACCCGACGTAATAACCTTGACGGGCTTTGACCCCGTCAGAAGGGAAGTTGCAAGGCTCACGCTGCAGAAGCTGATAAGCGACGGCAGAATACATCCCGGCAGGATAGAAGAGGTTGCCGAAAGAGTAAGAAAAGACATCGACAACCAGATCAAGGAAGCCGGAGAGCAAGCCGTGTTTGACGCAGGACTATTCGGCGTTCATCCCGAGATAGTGAAGCTCCTTGGCCGCATGAAATTCCGCACAAGCTACGGCCAGAACGTATTAAAGCACAGCCTTGAAGTCTGCTACCTGGCAGGACTTATGGCGCAGGAACTGGGCGCCGACATCAAGGTGTGCAAGAGAGCGGGCTTACTGCACGATTTGGGAAAATCGGTTGACCACGAATACGAAGGCACCCACGTACAAATCGGCGTGGATCTTGCCAGAAAGTATAAGGAAAAGGAAGACGTTGTGCACGCGATAGCCGCCCACCATGGCGACATCGAGCCCACGACGTTGGAAGCGATACTTGTTCAGGTCGCCGACGCCATAAGCGGCGCCAGACCCGGAGCAAGGAGAGAATCACTTGAAAACTATGTAAAGCGTCTTGAAAAACTAGAAAATCTCGCAAACTCGTTCGCAGGAGTTGAGCAGTCATATGCCATACAGGCGGGAAGAGAAATCCGAGTAATCGTGAAACCCGAACAGGTAGATGATGCGAAAACTGTATTTTTGGCAAAGGATATAGCGAAGAAGCTGGAATCCGAACTGGAGTATCCGGGACAGATAAAAGTAAATGTCATAAGGGAACTTCGCAGTGTGGAATACGCAAAATAATGCGTCATTCGCCAAGAATAATTACAGAGGGCAAACGGAATTACCGATTGCCCTCTTTTTTTGTCAAAAAACGCCCCAAGCTATTTTTGTTTGACTAATGCGGTATATTTATATATAATAAACGCAAAACAACCTCTTTGGAGAAACAATGACGAAATTCGATATCGAACTGGTGGGTAAAGTCGGCTCAATGGCGCTTGTCAACGGCGAGCACGACGATATAGATTACAACATAATCTCGCGCATATCGCGGCAATTGAAGCCCGGCGTTGTGTGGATTACCAGCGGCGCGACCGAAATCGGCAGGCTGGACTACATCAAGCGCAACGGGAGCGAACTTGAGGGCGATGTCAACCAGGTTAAAGCCGATTACGCCGCGCAAGGTCAGAGTATCCTTATGGACAACTACCGTCGCTATATGGACAGCCGCTTCAGCCTGAGGCAGATCCTTGTCGAGCACTACCACTTCAACGACGAGGCCAAGAAAAAGCACCTTGCCGATATACTTCTACGCTGCCCCGCGCAAGGCGCGATACCGATTATCAACTACAATGACCCTGTGAGTGACGAGGAAGTCCGTAAAATGGAAATTAAAGCGCTCAGAAGCATTCACTCCAAGGTCGTCGAATGCGTCGATAACGACGAGACAGCGAGCCAGATAGCCCTTCTTGTAAAACCCAGATACCTTATCATAATGACCAGCGCCGACGGTATTTACACCGACAAGAATAACAGCGCGACTTTGGTAAGGAACATCTCGGGTAAGGACGTCTACGAACTTATCGACAACATCGAGCACTATCAGAACTATTGCGACGGAGCCTCCCGCGCGGGCGCAAACGGCGCGAGAGCCAAACTCGAGTATATAAAGGAACCTGTAAAGAACGGCACCACGGTGTTTATCGCAAACAGCAAGCACCTTATAAATGACATCATTTCGGGCGCCGCGCCCTCAACAAAAATAGGGTTATAAAAACAATAAACCAAATAAAAAAAGGATGGCAACCATGCCATCCTTTTTTGCTATTGTTGTGAGAAATTACTTAATTCCGATATTCTTGGCCAGCTTGTTTATCTTCTTGGTTATTTTTTCGGAATTGTTCTTGGCGGCTTCCTTGTCAAGAGAGGAAGTCCAGTCGGAATAAGCCTTGGAGGCTACCTGATCTTCCACGCTGTGGGCGAGGGACTCTCTGAAATTGGTGCCCTCGAGGTCGAGGTCGGCGTCAAGACCCATAGCCCATACGCCGTTGCCGAGGTCGACAATGTTGATGTGGTCGAAGGGCATAAAGCTTATCATTTCGACGTGAAGACCGTAAGAGGTGAAAGCGTTACGGGTGTAGCCATTGTCATATACGTCGTTGTCGATGTAGTCGATATACAGCTCTTTTCCGGCATTGGGGAAGTCGTCGCCGTCATAGCCGTGCGCTATGTCGCCCATTGCGATGAGGTAGCCAGTCTTGCTCTTCATGGAGCCGTTGTCGTCATTGTACCAGGTCATGTATTTTTTGAATATCCCGAGCCTTTCGTCGTTGTCGGCGGCGCCGTTGAGTTCGTCAACAAGCGCGGCATACACGTCCTTTACGTTCTCTGTAAGGAAACGGTCTTCGAGGCTTAATTTGTTGCCTTCTCCGTCATAGAGCACGGGATTGCCGTCGGTGTCGAGAATGACATAGTACGCTTCCTCGAGGGTATCGCCGCTCTCCTCGTTGTAGTTTTCGTTGCTCTTGTTGGTGTTGAGAAGTCCGACCGAAAGGATGAGGTTGAGCTTAGCGGCCTTTATTTCGTCCTCGTCGGTGAGGTCTTTGGTTATATATCTGTCGATAACGGTTTTAATCGCGTCGTCAAACTTGAAGAGCACGTGGGTAATGTAGAACATGTCGATGGTGTAGGTGCCGTCTATGTTCTGTGTGGCATAGGGACGGGTCTGCTCGTTGCCGAGGGCGTCCTTATAGGTGTAGGTGGTGTTCATCAACGCGTCGATAGGTATATAATAGCAGGAGGAGAGGTCGGTCTTGATTATTTCGGCAAACTTTTCTACCTGTTCCTTGTATCCGAGGATGTCATATTCCTGTTTCTGCTTTGCGGCGAGTATGGCATACTGGGCGTTGAGGTCGGTGTCGGTAATGGGTTTGCCCGCAAGCGCCGCTCTCTTGAGTTCTGCCTGCACAGCGCTCAATACCGCGCTCTCAAAACTGCTCTTGTAGTAGTACCCGAGACCGTTGTAAAGGTCGGTTTCGGCGGTAAAGCCGATGAGGGCGTTTTTCTTCTCTTCCCTGAATCGCCTGTAGGCGTCCTTAGTGGCGTCGTCGGCATTTGCTGCGGGGAAGATGGCGAAAATCGCGCCGTTTTCGTAAAACTCTTTCTGCTCTTCGTCATTCAGGTCAAACTGTGTGTAGTATCTGTAGGTGTCGACGGGCTTATCATGGTCGTCGGTCTGATTGCTATCTTCGCTTTCAGGGAAAGCCGTGCGGGGGGTGATGACCTTGAAGTAGCCCACAGCGGTATGGGTCTTGTAGGTAGTGACTTCCTTGGTGGTCTTCTTACGCGTCTTCTCGTCTACTACCTCTTCGGTGGTTGTCTGGGGCTCTTCGTAATCTGTAGAGGCGACTTTGTTGGTGATATGGGGATTGTCGCTCTTGTTTTTATCGTCGTCGATGATCGCGATGGCGTCCTCGTTTACGGGAAGGTAAGCGATATAGTCCTCGGCGCCTTCCTTTACAAGGATAATCTTGAGATAAACTTTCTTATAATCTACCTGGGTCGCTCTGTCGGAAGAGACTTCGGAAAAATAAAGTCCCTCGGAGTAGGTGCCGTCCTCGTTGCGGTATGCGTATTTTACGCCGTCGCTCCAGCCGTCCCTGTCGCGGTCGGCGGCATCCACCTTGTAGCCCGCGTTGTAGTGGGCGGAGATATTCTCCTTAACGGTGGAGATTTCGAGTTCGCGGATTTCTTTGTAATATTCGTCGATGTAGTTTTTGACCGAGGTATTAAAGCTTTCGTTGGTGGAGGCGATGGCCTCGTATCTTTCGGCTATGGTGAGAAGGCCTTCGGGGGTTATTTTGTCGCCGTGAACGCTCTTGTATTCGTCGGTGAAGTAGTACATGGCCGCGCGCCTTGTCGCGTCGGAGTTTTTCATAAGGTATGCCATGCCCTCGAGGATCTGGTATTTCTGGCTGATAAGGTTGTCAAGGCTGCTTTCAAAGATTTCTTTGGGGTCGTATTGAGTGCCGTATTGCGAATAGAGATAGCCGTATTGCGAATAGAGATAGATGATGTAGTTGATGTAACTTGTCAGTTCGCTGCGTGTAACGCTAAGCGTCATGGTCTGCGAGGGGAAATATTCATTTCCGGCAAAATCATATTTGACGGTTGCAAGAACGGCATTGGCGACTCTTTCGTCGTTTTGTTTTATAAATGTGCACCCCGTAAACAGAATGCCCACAATAATCGCCAACAACAATACCAAAACCAGTGTTTTCTTCATTATATACTCCTTAAACGGTATACGAGTGAAACCCGAATTTTCTTTATTCTTTCGCGCAAGTATATAATTATACCTGATACAAAGCGAAAATATCATATAGATTATACTATATATTACCCTACTTCGCAAGGGATTTTTTATTTATTCACTCTGCGCTTTTTCTTAAAAACTCCAGCACCATCCTTATGCGGCCCGACTGCGCCATCCCCTTGCCGTTGAATACAACGGAGGGGGGATTGGACGGAACGAGGACTGCGTAGCGCGAAAACTCGCTGACCGCCGCCATGATTTTTTCGTCGGAAAAGAGGTTATTGTCGTAAAAATACAAGCCGACGCCCTTGTCGCCGACTACCGCGCGTTGCACGCCGATTTTACGGGCGAGATTCTTTATAAGGCTGACCCTTATGATATTTAAGACTTCTTTCGGACACTTTCCATAGGTCTTTTCAAGCTGAAGCCGGTAGTCGCGGGCTTCCTCGGTGGTATTCAGCGCGCTTATGCTGCGGTAAAAACTTACGCGGCCGCGGCTTTCGGGAATATAGTCTTCGGGCAGGCTGAATTCGCCGTCGACGTTCATGTCGATATCGCGTAAAACGGCCGTCTTCTTGCCCTTAATCTCGTCGATTCCTTCCTGAACAAGCCTGAGGTACATTTCATACCCCACTTTTTCCATCTGGCCGTGCTGCTCCCGCCCGAGCACGTTCCCCGCGCCGCGGATTTCCAAGTCGCGCATGGCTATTTTGAAACCGCTGCCAAGGTCTGTGTTGTTCATGATTGCGTCCAGGCGTTTTATGGCGTTTTCGGTCAGCACTTTGCCTTCCCGCACGGTAAAGTAGGCGTAGGCAAGGACGTTGCTTCGTCCCACGCGTCCGCGGAGCTGGTACAGCTGGCTAAGGCCCAGCCTGTCGGCGTCGATAACAAACAGGGTATTGGCGTTGGGCAAATCGATTCCGTTTTCGATTATCGTCGTGCTGACAAGCACCTGCGCCCTGTTTTCGTAAAACTCCCGTATTCTGTCTTCGAGGAGTTCTTCCTGCATCTGCCCGTGCGCCATGATGATTTTTACGCTCTCGTCAAACAGTGAACGCACTTTTTTGTAAAAGCTGTCGATTGTCGCCACGCGGTTGTAGAGTATAAACACCTGTCCGCCGCGGGAAAGTTCCTTGTTTACCGCAGTGACAAGCAGGTTGTCGTTATATTCTGTAACATACGTCTCTACCGGCAGACGGTTTTTGGGCGGAGTCTCCAAGGTGGATATGTCGCGTATTCCGCTCAGCGCCATGTGTAATGTCCTCGGTATGGGAGTAGCCGAAAGGCTCAATATATTTACTTTGTTTCTGTAGACCTTGAGTTTTTCCTTCTGCTCCACGCCGAAACGCTGTTCTTCATCAAGCACAAGCAGACCAAGGTCGCGGAATTTGACATCCTCGCCGAGCAGTCTGTGTGTGCCTACGACAATCTGCGTTTCCCCGCTATCTATGCGCTTTAGGGCGGCTTTTATCTCTTTTTGCGGAACGAACCTTGAAAGAAGGTCGGTCTTGAGCTTAAACTTATTGAAGCGGGCGCAGATGAGGTTGTAGTGCTGTTGGGCAAGAATGGTTGTGGGCGCGAGGATAGCCGCCTGTTTGTTTTCGAGCACCGTCTTGAAAATGGCGCGTAAGGCTACCTCGGTCTTGCCGTACCCAACGTCGCCGCACAGCAGCCTGTCCATGATCTTGCCCTTTTCCATATCCTGCTTTATTTCGCTTATCGCGATAAGCTGGTCGTCGGTCTCGGGATATTCGAAGTCGTTTTCCATCTCTTCCTGCCACGGCGTATCGGGCGGGTAGACGTAGCCGCGCTGACGGTGGCGGGACTGGTATAGTCCCAGAAGGTCAATCGCCATCTCCTTGACGCTCTCTTTGACCCTTTTCTTTATGCGCTCAAACTCCGCGCCGCCGATTTTGTGCAGGGTGGGGGTGTCGGCGCCGTTGTATTTTTCCAGTGTGTCAAGCTGGTCGGCAGGTAAGTATAGCCTGTCGCCGTCCCGGTAAAGGATGACGTAATAGTCCTTTACGCCCGAACTTGTCTCTACCTTTTGTATGCCTTCACTGATACCGATACCGTGCTTTTCGTGGACGACATAGTCGCCTTTTTCGGGCAGGGTGAAGGTGCGCCGCTTGTGAATTTCGCTCTTTGCCCTTACGCTCTGCCGCCTGTAGTCCCTGTAGCCGAGAAGCACCAGCTTTTCGGCAGGGTATATAAAGCCTTCGCTGACATTTCCCACAAGAATGCCGACTTGCGCGTTGTCGTCGACGCCGATGTCAAACGCCAGCATGTTGTCGGTAAGGAGCTTCTGAAGTTCGACAGCTCCTCGCTCGTCGCGGGCAAAAAGCCGTATCTTAAATCCGTTAAGTTCAAAATTCTTCAGGTCGTCGAACAACTCGTCGAGCGCAAGATAGTACTTGGGCATGGGCTGAGACTTAACCGTTAAGACTTCCCGCGGGTTGAAAATGGTGACGTTGCTCGTTATCTTCCCAAAGCCCAGTTTGGGGTAGGGTATATCGAAAATCTCCTCTCGGGAGAGAACTGCGCACGCGTGGGGAGGCAATAGTTTTTCACTCTCGACCAGGGTTTTGACGCGGGCGTTGAAGGAATTCAGGTAAAGCTGAAACTTGTCGGATATCATCTTCGCGTCGTCGAAAATGACGACGGCGTCTTCGATCAGGTAGTCGTAAACCCGTGTAAAGAGGTTACGCATAAAGGGAATGAAGAAAGTGCGAAGCGAGTCGCTGGGGCTCATTTCAAAGCTTTCGCACTCGGAATTTATAAATTCGTTGAACTTTACGTCGACATTCTTCTTTGCGCGCTTAATGGCGTTTAGGATACCGTTAACGTCATTTCGGGGCACTAAAATGTCGGATGACGGTAAGACGGCAATTGCGTTTGACTCCTCGGTGCCCAGCATGGTCTCAAGATTTAGCTTTCTTATTTTCTCTATTGTGTCGCCGAAAAATTCTATCCTCACGGGCATATCGGCGCCGATAGGGTATAAGTCGACGATATCGCCTCTTACCGAGAAGGAACCTTCCCGTTCGATGACGTCCTTTCTTTTGTAGCCCATCTCAATAAGCTTTTGGGGCAGGGCGGCAAGGTCGAAGGTATCGTTGACCGAAAGCACGAGGGTATTGGACTTAAAAATATCGGCGCGAGGATACAACTGCATCAGTGATTCGACCGTAATCACCGCGCCTTTTACAAGGTTATTCTGCAGTTTATAGAGGCAGAGGTTATGCTCGAAGATCCCCCGTATATTTGGGATCTGACGGGTGATGAGCACATCCTCTTTTTCGGGGAAGAGTATGACTTCGCCGTCACAATATTCATTTAATATGTCGTAAGCATGCTGAGCCGAAACTATATCGCCGCACACATACAAAAACGGGCGTTCAAGCCCGCTCGCTATATGATAGCGGTTATTCTCGAGGGCATAAAAAACCATGGTGTCCAGGTTAGAGTGGACAGCCTTTTTTACTTCGAGGAGTTTACCGCTATTCAGTGGGAAAATTTTTGACATTATTATATTACGTTTGTTTCTCTCATGAGTTTTTCAAAGTCGCCGTCTTTGACATAGTCTTCAAGTAAGGCTCCGACCTTATCAAAAACCTCGTCAAACGTCTTTCTGTCGTCTTCGGGTATCCTGGAAAGGACGTATGACGCGAGGTCGCCCTCCGGCTTTCCTATGCCGATTCTGACGCGTTTGAACATACTCGTGCCGATAGTTGCGACGATGTTTTTCATACCGTTGTGGGTGCCGGGATTGCCGCTCGCTCTCGACCTTACCGTAAAGCGCGGGATGTCGACGTCGTCGTATATTACGACAAGGTCGTCGGCGGTCTGCCCGTACTTGGCCATGAGAGCTTTTACCGCCATTCCCGACAGGTTCATATATGTATGGGGTTTTGCGAGGATGACTTTTTCGCCGTTTACTTCCTTTACGACGGTCACGGCCTGACACTCGCGCTTTGTCAGCTTCTTGTTAAGCCTCCTTGCCAGCGCGTCAACGGTCATAAACCCCATATTGTGAAAGGTGTTTTCATATTCCTGTGTGGGATTGCCCAAGCCTACGATAAGCATTTGTTTCTCCTAAGTCTGAAAAATTCCTTCATCAGCTGCGCGCATTCCTCTTCCATTACGCCTTCCTCAATCTCCACGCGGTGGTTAAAACGCGTATCGTTAAGAAGATTGTAGTTGCTTCCCGCGCAGCCCGTTTTCGGCTCTCTCGCTCCGAAAACAAGCTTTTTTAATCTGCAGTTTACCATGGCGCCCGCGCACATCGCGCACGGCTCAATGGTAAGGTACATGGTGCATTCGTTGAGGTACTTTGTATTAAGAACTTCCATCGCCGAGTCCATCGCCAGCATTTCGGCATGGTGGAGGGAATTGTTCTTGTTCTGCTTTGTGTTGTGGGCGGCGGCGATTACTTTTTCTTCATGCACAATTACACATCCGATAGGGATTTCGCCCTCGTCGAATGCCTTTTTTGCTTCACCTATCGCCTTCTCCATGTAATTTTGCAATTTCTTCACCCATCTTGCACAGCAACTCAATGCTGCCTGTATGTTTTTTCAATAAGTTTGGCAGTTCGCTTTCGGGATACGGGTGGGAAAACCGGTCTTCACCTACTTCCACCGTTATGCCCAAGCCCCGGTAGTTTAACGCATAATAGTCCTTAAGTCCGCCCGCCGAGCCTTCGCTTCGGGTAAGCTCATACCCCAGAAAATCGGCGAATTTCTTGGCGTAATGGTAGTGGCGGAAGTTGTGTTCATACCCCCAATAAATCACTTCCCCTTTGGAGTGGTACGCCGCCACGACGGGATAGTCGTTTTTGAGAGTTTCCACTATGAGGCGGGTTTCGGTCTCGCTGTTGGGCGCGATTCCGATGTAGTTTTCGGGTCCGGGAGCGGTGACGTTCTGCTCGCCTTCCCCCCAGTCGGCGTCGAAGTTGACGTTAATATCCACTCCGAGAATGTTTGCCTTCCACAAACTGAAATCCTCGCTGCCGCCGTTATACTCAAGAAGGCGTAACCTTAGTTTTTCGTCTTTCACTATCGACGAGCCGTTTGTCGCAAGGAGCACCCCGTCGATATTGAGGACGGGGATATAGTCTATCGCCGTTTTGCCGTCGTATCGGGCAAGGAGCTCATTAAGAAGCGTAGTCGTTATGTGCTCTCTTGCGTGCACGCTTGCGACGATAAGAACTTTGGGCTTACCGCACCCGATCCTTACCATGGGGATTTTATACCCCAGCGGACTGGTGGCGGGGAAAGTCGCTTTTCCAAGTTTAATTACTGTTTCTATAAGGTTCTCGTATTTCATAGGTATAATACTATTCACCTTGACGGCAATTATACCTGCGAAAAACTATTTATGGTATGTAATGTTGTTGTTAATCGCCATGGCGCGGTAAGTCTGTTCGGCGATGATGACCCGCATAAGCTGGTGAGGGTAGGTGACTTTGCCGAAGCTCATTTTGAGGTCGGCTCTTTCCTTTACCTTGTCGCAAAGCCCCTCGCTGCTACCGATAACTATGCAAAACTCGCTTATTCCGTTTGTCAATTTGTCGGCGAAAATCTTTGCATACTCCTCGCTTGTCAGCATCTTTCCCCCGATGTCGGTAACGATGACGTATCCCGAGAGTTTTTTCAGTATTTCCTTTCCCTCTTCCTCGAGGTTTCGTCCCTGGGCAAGTTCAATTATTTCAAAATCGGCATAGCGCGAAATACGTTTTTTATATTCGGCAATCGCGTCCGTCCAGTATTTTTCCTTTAGTTTGCCGACAGCGATGACGTTTATTTTCATCTCCACAGTCCCCACAGAAAGGTAAAGACGGTAGTAGCCAAAGCCAAGGCCGCCGCGCCGTATAAAAATGCGTACTCATACCACTTGGAGCGGAGTTTTACCGCGTTTTTGGGTGTGGAGAAGCCGAAGAGGTCGTCCAGCCTGTCCATGCTGGTACCGCTGGGCGTATAGTTGTAGAAGTCCTCGGGCTGAGCGTTCTCTTCGCGGGCGTTTACCGCTTTCATAGTGTCCTTGACGTACCGTAAGAGCAGTATGAGCGCGACCGCGCACCCGATAAAGGTTACAAACGCGACAAAGAAGTGTTCGCCGACAAAGTCGAAAAACCGGTCTTCATAGTAGGCGATAATCCCGCCGCGTTGTTCGGAGTATCCGCTCAGGACGCTGAAGAAGTTGTTCATAAAGTGGATTATCATGCCGGGGATTATGCTCTTTGTCTTTACGGCAAGGTAGGCAAGCACCAATCCGCCCACAAAAGTGTAGCCCGTCTGGACGATGTTCTGATGGGCAAGCCCGAAGAGCATCGCCATGATGATGATTTTGGTCTTGTCGTCGCCCGCATTGTCTAATAGGCGCATGGTGACTC
Organism: Clostridia bacterium; assembly: GCA_035381305.1. Lineage (GTDB taxonomy): Bacteria > Bacillota > Clostridia > Christensenellales > DTU072 > CAG-1782. The sequence goes on along the minus strand of DAOSYK010000007.1, from coordinate 11,525 downwards.
CGCGGTCGGTGATTTCCTCGAATATGGCGGGAAACACGGCTGTAGTGATAATTTCTAATATCAGCACTTCAACGCCCGAATAAATTGTGCCCGCGCTGTTTACGTGGGTATACCCAAGGAGCCTTAATATCGCTTGAAACACTATTGAAAATCCCACGGTAATATAGCGGAACAAAAAGCCCGCGACAATGGAGAGAAGATAAATCTTCGCGGGGAGTCTGGTCTTTATATAAAGACCTGTCTTTATGTCGTCCTTTACCCAAAACTTGTACAATACGAGGGGAATGACTCCCATTCCGATGCATTGAACGAGAAAGCTGAAGAGCCAGCCGCTTATGTTGTCGGAAAGGGAAGAAAAGCTGAAAGCTATTCTCATGAGCACCAAAAACAAGGTGCTCAGAAAGAATATTATGCTCACTTTAAAGGTTTTCGTCATATTTTCTCCTGTAAAAACAAGTTCGCTATCCAGATTACGAGTAGTGCCCCGATAAGGATAAATATATACGGGCTTATTTTTTCCTCTCTCTTATTATTTACCTTGCCGCTTCCTTTTAATATGAGATAAAAGCTCGCCGCCGCGATCGGTAGCCCTACGCCGAACGCGAGAAGAAGGTTCTTGGGCTGAGCCCACAGTGCGCTGTCGGTGAGCGATTCGAGGAAGAAGGCAAGGGCGTTGTTTGCGATGTGAATTATTATCGTGATGACAATATCCCCGGTCTTAATGTAGAGAAATGCAAGGATAAAGCCGAGGATAAACTGGTATATCGTCTGCACGGGATTAAAGTGGGCGAGGGAGAAGACCGCTGCCGCTAAAAGGCAGGCGTTAATCTCTCCGATACGGCTCATTCCGTCGGCAAAGGTCTTGCGGAACATTAGTTCTTCGGTTACGGACGGAATAAGGCAGACAATAAACGCCGACAAGACATAGTCGAAGGGTCCGTTCAATGCGGGCACCGTCACTCCGCCGTTATAACCTACCGCGCGGAAGAATTTTTGCTGCAGGTAATTGAGAAGCAACGCACAGAAAAACAATCCCGCTCCGAAGAGTAAAGCAAGCAAATACCTGTACTTGTTTTTTCGCGCGTTTTCCTTGAGGTTTAATTGATATTCCACATTTGCAGTTTTGGGGTAGACGATAATTGCGATAAGGTAGGAAATCTGGGGCAGAAAGTAGCTTGCGTAGATATAGAGATCGGACTCTTTTGGGATGACGCTAACGGCGATAATGTTGGTCACCAGCATTATCACAAAGCCCAAAGTGTATATCAGCACCGCATCTTTCTGCGACAGAAGCCTTTTTTTCATTTATTCCAAAAACACCGTCTCTTTTTGATTGGCAATTCTCAGCGTGTAATCGCGGCAGTCTATCCCTTTTCTCGCGAGGTAATTGGTCGTAGTCCAATAGGCAAGTTCGGGCAGATTGTTGTTTTCGCTCAGGTGCGCCAGCATGAATTTTGTCGCGCCGCACTCCATTAAAGTGGAAATTGTCAGCGCGCATTCGGCGTTGCTTAAGTGTCCCCGTTCCGACATTATGCGTCTCTTCAAAAAGTCGGGATATACGCCCAAAAGCAGAAGTTCTTCATCGTGGTTACTCTCTATCATGACTATATCGCTCCCTTTTACCGCTTCCATTATGCCCTTGGAGATATAACCGGTGTCGGTAATGTAAGAAAGCTTGGAGTCGCTGTCGTTTATTACGAAGCCGTAGGGGTGTAGCGCGTCGTGACTGGTGCGGAAGGGCAGAATGTCAAAGGTGCCGATGTTAAAGTACTGTTCTTCGACTTCCATCTGCTGTTTTAAGGGTATCGCGTACTTATCGGCGACATATTCCAAGGTGGCGGGGTGGGAATATACGGGAATATAGGCGCTTAACGCCTCAACCGATTTTATGTGGTCGTCGTGCTCGTGAGTGAGGAGTATTCCGTCGATATCGTTTAAGGTAAGCCCGACGTTTTTAAGCTTTTTATATATTGCGCTGATGCTTAAGCCGGCATCGATAAGAAGCCTGTTTGTCCCGTTGCTTATCAGCACGCAGTTCCCTTTGGAGCCGCTTCCCAAAGAAGTGATTTTTATCATATTGTCCTTTTATAAATAGTAGCGCCGCCTTCTTAAAACAGTATTAAGAAATGGCGTTTCAATACCTGTCTGCAAGGTAGACTTGCATTTTTTCAAAGAGCATTTCGCCCAAAGCTTTGACGTCGACCTCTTCATCATACCCGTCGGTAATTTCCACCCGTCCGTCAACGGCTTTACAGCAGAAATTGTTTTTGGCAATCATCGGGTCGGTTATCTTTATGCGCTTGTCTATGGTCGCTCGGGCAGCTTCCAGCGCGCGTTTTGCATCGACTATTCTAAGCATCGCGCCCTTCTCGGTACCCTTATAAAAACGCACAGGGATACAGTCGTCGATATGCCCGTATCCAACGGTCTTTCCATCCTTCACTATTTCGTAAAAAGGGGTATTTTCGGCGTTTCCGATTTCCTCGAGGAAGTCAAAGTACCCTTCGTCCCTTACGATGTAGCAGTCAATCGGACGGCAGAACTCCTCATAAAGAGCTTTGGCGCGCGACGAGTCGCATTCTGCTTTTTCTCCCTCGATTTCATAGTCGTAAGAGGGCGTAAAAAAGCCGTATCTTTCGTAAAAGGAGTGCTTGAAGGGGTACAGCCCCACAAAGGGTATTCCTTTGTCAAAAAGCCCGTTTAAGCTCTTATTCAGCAGCTTTTCGGCGTATCCGGTATACCTGTAGTCCACCGCCGTCCCGAGCGCCACAATATAGGGCAGGGGATAGGTTTTGCCATAAAGGTACAGAACTTTATCCACAAGGTACATCGCCGCGGCGATTTTCTCCCCGTCGTATTCGATGAGGGCATTCTTTTTACCGAGCGATTTTTCGAACATTATTCTGACTATCGCGTCGTTGTCTTCGGGAAAGCACTCTTTATAGAGCTTTATCAGGCGTTCAGTCATTTTTTATCAGCGGAATTGTCGCAAGGTAGACGATATCGCCGCGGTCTTTGGCTTCGCCCTCGGCGAGCACAAAGGCCTTTTTAAATATAGTTCCGCCCGACATCTCCACAAGTTTTTCCAGTCCCAACAAGCTTCCGCCGGTCGATATTACGTCGTCGATTATGGCGACCTTTTTGCCTTGAAGAAGTTTTACATCGGCGTAACTAAGATACAGCGTCTGCTCGTTTTGGGTGGTTATTGACTTTACCGTGGCGGCGATCCCGTCCTGCATATAGAGCTTTTTGGATTTGCGGGCGACGGCGTAATTGGGCTGGCCCAACTCCCTTGCCACGCAGTGCGCGAGCTGAAGCCCCTTGCTTTCCGCCGTCAAAACGACGTCGCACCCCGAAACCAACGGAGCAAGGTGTTTTGCGCAGTACTCGGTAAGTTCCTGAGCGCCGTGCAGGTTAAAAAACGCGATATTGAGGTTTTCGCCGATGTTAAGTATGGGCAAGTCAACTTTTCTTCCGCAGATGTCTACAGTAAAATACCTCATTGTGTTCTCCTTACCGATCGAATATATAGGTAAGCGACTCGTCGACATAGGCGTCTTCATACACTTCGTCGACCCTCTTGCCTTTGATTGTTATTTCGTTGTAGTTAATGTTGTCGGTATAGCCGTTGTATTGCACTATCGCCACCGAATCGGCATACTCTTTTATGATATAGTCGCCGTACATTTCGTTGCGTGCGTAGATTACGTCTTCATATTCGTACCACTCGTTAAGGAAGTTCGTCTTGGACTCAGTGGGTACGACAATTATCAGGTGGCTGCCTACTCCCGCAAACGCGCCCGTGCCGAGCGTCGACACCGATGAGCCCGACATCTCCACTATTACGCGGTTTAATCTCGTGCACATTGCAAACGCCGCTTCGCCTATCTGCGTCACGTTGGAGGGGAGTGTAATCTCTTTAAGCGATGTGCAGTTGTAGAAGGTGCGGTTTGCTATCGTCGAAATACCTCTCGGAAGTGTGATATCGGTAAGTGAAGTACAACCCGAGAAGGCGTATTCGCCCATTACCGTAATGGTGTCGGGCAGGTGGATTTCGCGAAGTGATGTGCAGTTAGCAAAGGCGTAAGACGACAAGGTGCTCAGGTACGACGTGCCCGTAAACTCCACCTTGGTTATCTTTGTGTTGCCCGCGTATTGATTTATTGCCGTAACGCGGTAGGATACACCGTTTATTCTCAATTCGGACGGTATGGTAAGGGTGGTCGACGTGCCGAGGTAGTTGGTTATAGTCGCCGTCTCATTGCCCACCGCGCCCGAGAGGATATAGTTGAAGGTGTTTGTGTCGTCCTTCTGATCGGCGAGAATGGAGCGGCTTCTCCAGCCCGCAAGCGGTCTGTACACGTCGTAGCTCTGCTGCGGCACGTATACGCGTATAAACGGGTTGGGGATGTTGTTGAACACGTTGTTGTTGGTGTTGGTGGGCTGCCCGACCGATTTCGTGATGTACACGGAATTGAGGTTGAGGCAGGTATCAAACGCATAGTCGCCCACACCCTCGAGGGATTTCGGGAAGGTTATCGTGGTAAGCGCCGTCCTTTGGAAAGCGTATTCCCTTATGGTCTTAAGCTCGCTCGCGTCGGTGTCAAAGAGTACGCTTGCAAGTTTACTTGCGTTTCTGAATACGCCCACGCCCAGTTCGAGAGTATGTTTCGATATGGTGACGGTGGTCAGCGCGGTGCAGTTGTCAAAGACGTAGTTTCCGACATAGAGGTTGCTCCTTATATCGGACTGGCCGAACTCCTCAAAACTCAGGTTGTTGAGCGATGTGCAGTTTGCAAAGGCATAATCGCCTATCTGGGTGACCGACTTGGGCACGCGGAAGCTGACTAATGAAGTGCAGTTGGCAAACGCCGAGGTGTTTATGCTCTCGAGTGTGCTGTTATCGGAGAAGGTGACCGAACGCAGGCTCGTCGCGTTATAAAACGCATATCCGCTTATTACCGTTACGGTGTTGGGAATTACCACGCTCGTTATCTTGTTGTTGAACGCGTATGCCGATATCTGCGTTATGGTGTAGGTGTTGCTTCCGATTATTACCCTTGCAGGTATCACTATGTCGGTGTCCTTGGGGTCGCCCGTCTGCGCGTGGTCGGGGTCGACGTATCTTCCCGTGTATTCGCCTATGTAATTTTTGATGTAGGCTATAGAAGTCGAGCCTGTGGGGATTTCCAAAACAAAGTAGTTATAGGTGTCTGCCGCTACCCGGTGACCCGACTCGTATTCGTAGATAACCGAGTTATTGACGTCCCTTACCACGTTGGACGAGAGGAGCAGTCTTGCCTGGTCTCTGTCGTTCTGCCACGACTGCTTGAAGCTGTTGAGGGTTTCCAAACGCGGCACAAAGACCGAGAGGTTTTCGCAAGAATCAAACGCCGTTTGGGTGGTTGTCTTTGTTGCCTTTCCGTCGGTCGGGTTAACCCTTATCGAATTAAAGTATACGCTTCTTAATGAGGTACAATTGTTGAACGCGCCCGCGCCTAAGCTCTCCACAAAGCAGTTAAAGGTTACGCTCGTGAGATAGATGTTGTTGATAAAGGCGTAGGAGCCGATCTTCAGCATGTCAAACGGCGCGCTCTGGTTCTGCGGGTCGGTCATGAGGAAGGTTATCTCGCTGAGCAAACCTGTTCCCGACGAGCCGAACGCGTAATTTCCTATGCTTGTCACTTTTTGTGGAAAGACGACTGACGTAAGGGATGTGTTATAGAACGCGTAATTCCCGATTGTCTTTAATACAGGCGTCACAAACTGGCCGTTTACATAGTCGTTTACAACTGCCGAGGTGAGGGTCGAAACGTCTGCAAAGGCATAGTTTCCGATACCCTGTAAGGTAGAGGGGAGCAATACTTCTACAAGGCTCTTCGCGTTGTAGAAGGCGTAGTCGTTGAGTTTAACGATGCCCTCGGAGAGGGTTACGCTTGTCGCGAAGTGGTTTATCGCATAACTTCCGATTTCGGTGATTATTATGTCAGAAGAAATTACCGAATCTATGGTAAGATTGCTCTCGTTTCCGAGGTAGCCGACAAGGCGGTAGGAGTTTCCGCTTATTCTCTCTATTATGTAGTTTTCATATCCTTCCACGTCGCAGACGTACTCCACGGGCAGCATCTTGTCGGAGTAGTCTCTCCAGTTTACTGCCGAAACGTAATTTGCAAGCAGGCGTTGCGGAACGAGTATACGCATACCGTCCAGGGTGCGGGCAAATCCGTTTTTCTTAAGACCGGGCACGGTGGGCGTATCGATGTAGACAAAGGATAGTTTTTCGCAACCCGCAAAAGCGTAGGCGTTTATCTCGGCGACACGTGCGGGAATGGATATACTGACGAGATTTACGCAGTTTTCAAAGCAGTTATCCATTATCGTAGTGAGATTTGCGCCCAGGACGATGTCGGAGAGGGATGTGCAGTTGGCAAACGCGTATTGTCCAAGCGTAGTCACGCTGTCGGGCAGGACGACGTTGTCAAGAGAGGAGCAGTTTTCAAACGCGAATTTGCTTATCGTCTTAAGTCCGTCGTTGAATAAAACGGTCGTAAGGTTTACGCAGTTTTTGAACGCGTAGGCGTCGATTGTCTGAAGCATTGCGCCGCACACAAATTCGGTCAGAGCGGTGCAGTCGGCAAAAGCGTATTTTCCGATGGTCTCAATTCCCGCGCCTAAGACTACTTTTTGTATCGAAATATTCTGATTGAACGCTTCATTGGCAATGGAAACGATGTTGTAGGTCTTTTCGCCGTCGACTATTCTGCTGTTTATGGTAAGCTCTGTCTCCGTCCCTGTGTATTTCTCAAGGGAGTACCTGTCGCCGATAAGCTGTTTTAACACCATGCCGTTAAGATCGACGCTGATGTTGGAGACGTTGTTTACCGCCCACTGGTTTATGTAGGAGTTGACAAGCTCGGCTGGCGTGAAGAAGGTAAGTCCTTGCGACGTTTCGGCAAAGCTCGTCGAGTGTCTGGAAATCACCGCCGTGCCCGCGTCGAGTATGAGATTTCTTAAATGTGTGTTGCCCGCGAAGGCGTAAGGCGCAATGGTCTTTATCGCCTTGGTGTAATAGGTGTTGGGTATCCACGCGCCGGGGGCTGATTCCAGCCTCACGTAGCTGAGTCCGTCTCGGATATAGTAGATGCCGTAGTTTTCACTAAGGTCGCCCGGGTCGGTCTGAGTCGCGAAAAATAGGCCGTTTTCTGCCATATAAGTTGCGCCCACTTTGCCCGCGGGGTACATAAGTAACGTCGTCCCGTAGTAAACCACGCCGTCTGTAACCTGATATGTGTAGCTCGGGTCATTTACCGCAATTGCGGTAAGCGCGGTGTTAAACGCCGCAAAGCCGTACCCGAGGTAGTCGACTTTTACGGATGCGTTAATAGAAAGCGCGGTAAGAAGCGTGTTACGCGCAAACGCCAGCTCGCCCACGCTTACAAGCGTCGCTTCGATTATCGAGAAAGTTTTCAGTTTTGTCTCGCTGAAGGCGTAGTCGCCAATAGTCAATTCGCCGCTCTTTAAGGAAACTGCGCCGATTGCGCTTCTGTAGAACGCGTAATCGCCGATAATTACCGCGCCCGACGCTTCCAGCGTCATTCCGTTTCCGCTTAAGGACACCACGGTAAGATTGGGCGTGTTTTCAAAGGCGCGCATACCGATAAACGCGGTTGCGGGTACGAGGCTGGAGCGGACTTCCCGAATTGCCGAATTGCGGAAGGTGCCTTCGTCTATGACGAGGTCGGTGTGTCCTTCGTAAATCACTCTTTCAAGGAGCGCGTTTTCGGCAAAGGCGTATTTGCCGAGCGACGTTATGCGCGGTTTTACGGTAAACTCTTTTATCCTGATGTTGGCAAACGCGCCGTCGCCCGCGGTAAAGTTTCTTCCGTCGGGAGAATAGGTGAGGGCGGATATATTGCTGTTTGCAAAGGCGTAATTGCCTACGCCGGTCAGTCTGTCGGGAAGGGCTATTGAAGTGAGTCGGGAGAGGTTGGCAAAGGCGTAGTCGCCGATGACGAGATTCTCGTCGCCCGCGCCGTTACTTAAGAAGACGATTTCGTCAAGCATAAGTCCGTCAAAGGCATGGTCGCCGATGAGCGTGACATAGGCGGGAATGGTGATTTTTTCTATTACCTTATCGCCCGAGAACGCTCTTGCCGGGATTTCCACCGAAGTGCGGCCGAGGTTAAGTGCGGGCGCGAAATTGACGTATTTAAGGCGGGAAGCGTAGCTGAACACGCCTTCGCCCATGGAATTAAGAGACGAGGGCAGGCTCAGCGTGTAGAGGAAGTGGGTATTGCTGAATGCGTACGCGCCGATGTCGAGCACAAGCTGATTGCCGCCGTTTGCATTTACGCTGGTCTTGAAGTTTATGTCGCGGATGTTGACGCAGTAGGCAAATGCGTATTCGCCTATAGCCTCGAGGTGTACGGGCAGCTCCAGCGAGGTAAGACCGTTGTTTGCGTAGAACGCGTAATCGCCTATCGTGAGGAGATTTGTGTCAAACGAATCTATGAAAGTAAGGGTGAGCAGAGAGTAGCAGTCGCTGAACGCGCCGCTATTTATATTGATTACCCTGGGCACTACAGTCAGTTCGGTAATGGCGGCTTTAGCAAAGGCGTAGTCACCGATGGTCAAGAGATTGTCGTTTCCTGCATTTACGCCCTTGTTGGTCACTTCGTAATAAATGCCGCCCGTCTGGGTCACTCCGCCGTCGGCGGCGTAGGTCGGGTCGATGCTGAGTTCATTGAGCGTTCTGCAGTTGTAGAATGCGTATTCGTCGAGCTCATAGACTCGCTTGGAGAGCGAGACGCTGGTCAGCCTGTCGCAGTTTGCAAAGGCGTATTTGCCGACCTTTACGAGCGTCAACAGTTCTCTCACCCCTTCGGGCGTAGCCGCCGTGAAGGTAAGCGCGGGGATTGCGCTTCCGTAGAAGGCGTAGTCGCCGATTTCACTTACGTTTGTCGCTATTTCGTATGCCGAGCCTTTTCCCGTCGGGTATGCGTAAATTGAGTACAGCTGCATTTCCTCAAAGCTCGTTGTCTTTTCGAAGATGATGTCGTTTATGACGACGAGATTGTTGAGATTGGCTGTGTGGGAAACAAAGGCGGTCAGTGCCGAGCAGCCGAAGAACGGATTCTTGATAAATCCCGTATTTACTCCGCGTGTTTTCAGGGTGGCGGGGATTTCAAAGGAAGCAAGCGACGTGCAGTAAGCAAAGCTGTTTTCGCCCAAAGTTTCAAGGATTGTGCCCGAGTTGTAGGTTATTGCGGTAAGCATCGAGCAGTTCAAAAACGCCTCTTTGCTTATCGCAAGCAGGGTATTGGGTATGTGTATGCTGGTCAGTCGCACGCAGTTGGCAAAAGCCCGCTCTCCGAGTGTGTCGAGATTTGTCGGTAGAATAAATTGATTTGCGTTTGCGCCCTCGCGCAGGTTGGAGCAGTTTTCAAACGCGCTCTTACCTATGTCGCGTATATTGTTGAATGTTATTTCGGTCAAAGACGAACAGTTATAGAACGCGTAGTCGCCTATCTTTGTAAAGTTGTTGGGGAAGATAATCGTATTTCGTATCTGCGGGCAGTTGTAGAACAGCCTTGCGGGTATCTCGGTAAGGAGCGTCGCGCCGAGAAGACTTACGTTGGTCATTCCTGTGCAATTCATAAACGCGCCTTCGCCGAGGTCGGTTATCGTGTTGGGAAGGCTTGCGCGGCTCATTCCTGCGCAATTTTTAAATGCGTACGCGCCAAGACGGGTCAGTTTGGTCGAGTTGAGCTCCACTTCCACCTTCATTGTACCGTTTTCGCTCGCAAAGGCATAATCGCCTATTGCGGCAAGGTCATAGGGGAGGGTGAACGGCTCGAGGTTTACGCATTCGGCAAAGGAATACGCGCCGATTGAGGTAAGCAGTGAGCTTCCAGCGTTCATGTCGAGCGTTCTTAACGCCGAATTGCCGTAGAACGTGTAGTCGCCGATGGTCTTCACGCTGGCGGGAAGGGTGACATTGTCAAGCAGTACGCATCCGTAGAAGGCGTATCTCGGAAGCGCGCTTAAGCTGTTGCCGTGAAATACCGCGCTCGTAAGTCTTTCGCAGTTTCGGAACGCGCCCTCGCCTAAGGCGTTGATATTCGCGGGGAATTGGAAGGAGGTGAGTTTTGTGCAGTAAGCAAACGCATTTATGCCGATAGAGGCAAGCGCGCTGCCCGCATTTATGACGACATTCTCAAGCTCGGCGGCGTGTTCGAAGGCATTTGCGCCGATTGAGGCGAGATTGTTGTTAAAAGTAATGTTTATAAGCGTCTTGTTATTATAGAACGCCCTTGAAGCTATTGAAGTTGTATTGGGATGCAGCGTGAAAGCGTCGCTTCCGTATATCGGATAGTAGAACAGTATCGTCCTGTCAAGCGAGTATACGGCGTCGCCCACGTTGATAAGGTCGGTGTTTCCGCCGTAGACGTTGATACTCTCGAGCGAACTTCCGTCAAACATCGTATAGTCGATTTCGGTAAGGCTGTTGGGGATATTTATTGACGTAAGCTGCGCGGTATTAAGGAACGCATAAGGCCTTATGTTGTTAAGGACGCTCCTTGTCGAGATGTTGAGTTTTTCCAATGACATCTCGGTGTAGTACCATGCCTCGTCCCTTGTCCACGCTCCCGCGTCGTAGGGGAAATTCACGCTTACCGCGTTCTGTCCATTGGTCTTTGTTATCCCCGCAAAAGCGTATGCGCCGATTGTCGTCACGCTGTCGGGCAGAATGATTTCCTTAAGCGACGTGCACCCCGCAAAAGCCGCCGTACCGATGGATACAAGCCCGCCGTCAATGGTCACGGTCTTTAATTTGGTATTGCCCGCAAAGGCAAAACTGCCGATAGTTGTCACGGTGTCGGGTATTGTCACATGGGTGAGGTAGTTGCCGGAAAAGACCTTATAGTCGTCGGTAGAGCCGCCCGTATAGTCGCGGCCGACGGAAATTACCGTCTTTCCGTCCACCCTGGAAGGAATGACAATGGTGTCCTGGTTTCTTCCGAGCGGCGTAAGACCCGTCACGCGGTAATAGCTCTGTCCCCCCTGCATTATCGTTTCGAACGTCAGATATTTGTTCATGTCGGATACGTTGATGAAGTAGGCGTACAGAACAAGGTCGGAGTAGGGCAGAGTCTCGGGCAGGCTGACGCACTTTTCGGTGTGCCTTTCGTCAAAATACCAGCCCATGAAGTAATAGCCTTCCTTGTTGGGCTTTGCGGGGACCTGGGTCACTGCCGCGGGGTCGCCGTGATCGTAGGAAAAGAGCTTGTAGCCGTCAAGCGCGGCTTCCTCTACGTCCAGATATATATGAGTGGGATCGGCGTCGGCCTCGTTGACATAATAAGCGACACTGACTTTATTGACGGTGTAATAGGCTTTGAGGCTGAAGGCAGTCCTTATTCCCGTGAGCATTTCGCTTGTGACGGCTTCGCCGGTCAGGGTGCGCCATTCGCCCTTGAATCCGAGCTTGACGGGGGGTGCCGGAAGTTCGCCGTAAGATATCG
>DAOSYK010000006.1:66405-79945 GCA_035381305.1 Clostridia bacterium | reverse complement strand
GGGAAGGCTATGCCTGACGCACGGACCGTCTGTTCGAATCAGACAGGGGCCAATCTTGCAAAACTCTTCACTATATGTGATAATAGGAATAAATAACCAAATATTCTGTGAGGTCTATATGAAATTCTGCCACAGTACGCTTAATGTGAAAAATCTTGAGGAATCGATAGGGTTTTATGAGGAGATAGTGGGGCTTGGGGTCGTAAGAAGATTTTCGGCGGGAAACGGAATGGAGATTGCGTTTCTCGGCGAAGGGGAGACTAAAGTCGAGCTGATTTATGACAAAAATCATACCGAAATCGATGCTGGAAAGGATATTTCGTGGGGATTCGAGACCGATTCAATTGAGGAAACTATGAAAATCGTCAGGGAAAAGGGAATGGAGATTATCGGTCCGTTTTCGCCCGCGCCGGCCGTGAAATTTTTCTTTGTAAAAGACCCCAACGGGCTGAAAATTCAGTTTATCGAGCACATAAAATAAGAAAGAGAATTGGTTTTTTGCGCAAACTGAGACCAAAGAGATTTTTGAGGTAAAGAAATGAGCGGTGTCATGACGGTCTATCTCGCGGGAGGGTGCTTCTGGGGGTTGGAAAAATATCTGTCCTTGGTTAAAGGAGTGGTTTCCACCGAAGTGGGGTACGCGAACGGCAGGACGAAAAACCCGACTTATGAGGACGTATGCTGCCGCGATACAGGGCACGCCGAAACGGTAAAGGTCGTCTATGACCCCGGAAAGATAAGTCTTTACGAGCTTCTTGACGTATATTTTGACGCGATAGACTCGACCAGCGTCAACAGGCAGGGTAACGACGTCGGCGAGCAGTACAGGACGGGAATTTATTACGTAAACGAGGACGACAAAGAGGTAGTTGAAAAGGCGGTTGCGAACCTCGCAAAAAGAATGCGCGAGCCCGTTGCGATTGAAGTTGTGCCGCTCATAAATTTTTACGCCGCAGAGGAGTATCATCAGAAATATTTAGACAAAAACCCGTTCGGGTATTGTCATATAGGAAGGGAAAAGTTTCAAAAAGCGCGGGAATTTAACCCTGAAAAGAGTAGGGGTTGACAAGAGCAAGGCGTTTTTTGTTATAATGGCACCATAACCCCGTATTTAATTAAGGAGGCAATATGCAGGAAAAGAGAACCAGCTCCTTCAGATACGGCATCGGCATGTTCGGCACATCTCTCCCCATCAACATGTTCAGAAGTCTTGCTTCGGCGTTCTATGTCCTTGTAAAAGGACTTACGATGGAAGACTTATCGCTTGTCGTTTTCATCTACACCTTCATTGACGCAATAGACAACCCCGTCTACGGCATTCTGTCCGACAACACGAGGACAAAGTGGGGCAGAAGAAAGCCCTGGCTGTTCATCGGGACCCCCCTCTTTATGATATTTTTCATAATGTTCTTTACCCCGCCTGCGGCTATGTCGAAAACGGGACTGTTTTATTGGGCGATGTTCACCTACATAATAACGGGCACACTGGACAGCCTAATAAATGCCAACTACGGCGCGCTCTTCCCCGAACTCTTCCCCGAAGAAAGTCTGAGGGCAAAGACCAACGGAATAAGGCAAACGTTCCAGCTTGTCGCGATGGTAATAGGAATCGCGTTGACGCCCATGATAGTTTCGGCGCTCGGAGTCAACGGCTACACCTGGACGGCTGTAATTTATGCGGTGATTGCGCTGGGCGTTATCTGGTTTATGACATTCGGCATAAAAGAGCCGCCCATTGTCGCACACAAGGAAAAAGTGCAGATTCTGCCCGCCCTCCTTTCCATGATAAAATCCAAAAACTTCTGGATAATCGGCATCGCAAACGCCTTCTACTCGGCGGCGATGGCGCTGGTCATGGCGTCGGTGCCCTTCTTTACAAAATACGCCCTGCAGATTGACGAATCGCAAAACACCTATTTACTCGGCACGGTCATCATCGTCGCAATGGGCGGCGTGGCGCTGTGGAGCTATTTCGTAAAGAAATTCGGCACGGTGAGAATGTGGCGTATCGCGCTTATCGCCCTTGCGGTTGCGTTCGTTCCCCTGTATTTTGCAAAGAACCTTGTCATGGCAATAATCTTCAGCGTAGGAATCGGCATAGGTTTTTCGGGGGTCATCAGCACTATGGACATTGTGGGCGCCATGCTTATGGACGAGGACTACCGAAGATACGGTATCAGGAGAGAGGGGATTTATTCCAGCACAATGGGCTTTATGAACCGACTCTCGGGTCTTTTTGTGTCATTAAGCTATCTTCTTGCGTCCAAAATCTACGGCTTTGAAAGCGGCGACAATCCGGGACTCAGGGCCGGGGACGCGTCCAGATTCCTTTTGATACTCTTTCCGTTAGTCCTGGTCGCGCTGGGCGTTGTGTTCGCGTTCTTTGTCAAGTTCAAAAAATTCGACCCGCCTGCAGCTCTTGAAGGCACGGCAGCAATTGACGGCAATACACAAAACGTTGTGGTTGCGCCCGAAGGAGAAGCCGAAAGTATTTCGGAACCCGAAAGTCAAGAAATAGCCGAAAGTGAATAAAAAAGAAACGCCCGAGACTTAATCGGGCGTTTTCAATATATCGTATGAGCAGAGCACGGCGCCGCTCTCTTCCACAGCGTTTCTGAACGCTTTGGAATTTAAAAATTCCAACTCGTACACGCGCTTTTTCCACTCGGGGTCGTTGAGGTGGGGCGCGTCGTAGGACGGGTGAAGGAAAACTTCGTTCACGCCGTCTTTTAGATTTCTTATTTTGTCCACATAGTAGCTTTCCAGAGCGTTATAGTCGGGAATATCCTTTATTTTATAGGGATTGGAGACCATGTCGTCGATGAGTTTTACTCGGTAAAGGCGGGAGAAGCCGATTATTGCTTTATGCGCCGCCTTGATTATAGGCGGGACGTTGCCGCCGAAAAAGCCGCTTAAGAAGCCGGGACGCTTTGGAAAACGGAAGGGCAGGCGGTATTTAGCGGCAAAGCGGAAGGCGTTTATAAAGAAAAGCCGCCCGTTTATGCCGTATAACAGACCGCTGTGGCTGTCGGCGTGGTCGACAATAACGCCGCTCTCCGAGATTAATTTATACTGGTTTTCGATTTCGAGGTCGAGCTGACGGCTCTTCGCGTTTTTATTGAAATACTTTGTTTCGTGATAAAAATACCCGTCATTGTCGGCAAAACTATTGACCTTTTCGGCGGGGGAAATTGCTTTCCAGCGTGAGTGGTCATAGTCGGAGTTGAAAGCAAAGTGTACGCCGACGCTTATGTTGTTGCGTTTTGCAAGAGCGAGCGCTTCGCGCGCATAATTTCCCACGGCAAGAAGGCTTGTCGAAGTTATCAGTTTTTGGGTATAGAGTTCGGCTATTGCCTTGTTGGTTTCGGGCAGGATCCCAAAGTCGTCGGCATTTATGATGAGGTATTTTGTCATACTTTATTTATACCACGAATTGCAAGCATGCACAATAGCATAAAATGCCCAAAAACTTTACATAATGGGTGAAAGATGGTATAATGCCCTTACCAAAACCCCAAGGAAAATGTAAAAAATTGAAAAACAAGTATCTTGATCTTTTTTTGACTTTCTTTTACGTCGGGCTTGTGACCTTCGGCGGCGGATACGCCATGATAAACGTCATAAGAGAGATTGTCGTCGAAAAGAAACACTGGATGACCGAGGACGAGATAAGCGACGTCATTGTCATCGCAGAGTCGACTCCGGGACCGATTGCCATAAACCTGGCGACCTATTGCGGGTATAAGGTCAAGGGCTTTTTGGGAAGTCTGCTTGCGACAATAGGCGTTGTGCTCCCGTCCCTTATCATAATCTTCACAATCAGCATGTTTTTTGACAAGTTCATCGCTAACAAGGTGGTGGCGGCTATATTTATGGGCATCAAGTGCGCCGTCGTTTACCTCATTGTCACGGCGGGTATACGAATGTTCAAAAAGATGAAGAAAAACTGGTACACCCTTACCGTCACCGTTTTAATCATCGCGGCGATGGCGGTTCTTAGCGTGTTTTCGGTCAGTTTTTCCAATATATACTTTATATTAATCGGCGGATTTCTCGGCCTTATCATATTCGGATTTTTGCAGAAGAAGGAGGGCGGTAAATCGTGATATATCTCCTTCTTTTCTGGGAATTTTTCAAAATAGGCCTGTTCTCGTTCGGCGGCGGATATGCCATGATTCCGCTCATGCAGGAAGCGTGCGCAAAGCACAACTGGATAGACGAGAACATGATGTTGAATTACATCGGCGTCAGCGAGTCCACTCCGGGACCTATAGCCATAAACCTCGCGACGTTTATCGGCTCGTCCCAGGGCGGACTTTTCGGCGCGGTAATCGCAACGCTCGGCGTTGTGCTGCCTTCGTTTGTAATAATCCTCATCATCGCCACGCTGTTGAAAACCTTTATTAAGAACAGGTACGTTCAGGCGGTGCTTAAAGGTATCCGTCCCGTCGTCGTCGGCATGATACTCTTTACGGGAATATCTTTCCTCTTATCGGTGATAAACGTTTACCCCGTAAACGGCGACGTCTCGGTGCTGGCTATCTGCATAATTTCGGTTCTGTTTATTGTCGGAACCAGCTATAAAATACTTACGAAAAAGAACATCCCCACGATAGTGATAATCTTACTCGCGGGGTGTATGGGATTACTATATCTGATATGATAAAAGCAATTAAGCATTTTGCCACGATAACAAAGCACAGACATATGGTTATTAAATTCTGCCTTATGGCGGGAATCCCCGTCCAAGGACTTTTGCATGACCTTTCCAAATACAGTTTTACCGAATTTTCCATTGGCGCAAGGTACTATCAGGGCAATCGCAGTCCCAACGACCGCGAGCGCGAACTGTTTGGCTATTCCACGGCGTGGCTCCACCATAAAGGGCGCAACAAACACCACTATGAGTACTGGTCGGACTTCAATCCCAAGGAGAGGAAGGTGCTCCCTGTCGATATGCCCGACAAGTATATCAAGGAGATGTTCTGCGACAGGCTGGCGGCAAGCCTCATCTACAAAAAGGAAAACTTCACAAACGGGTGCCTAAGGGAATTTTTCAACCGCGAGAAAAACCATTTTGCCATGCACGAGAATACCCAGAGAAAGCTGGAAAACCTTATGATAATTTTAGAAGAAAAAGGACAAAAAGAAGTATTCAGATACATGCGTCAACATAAAACGCTGTAATTTTTACATTTTTCCCAAAACAAATTCAACCGTTTTTCTGTTTCGCCATAATGCGACACCTTGAGGCAATTTAAGTCAATATTTGCCTTGCATTGGGCTGTAAAAGGTTTGGGAGCGGGACGATAAGCCATATATAATAACAATCACAAACAACAGGAGGTCCGTTATGGAAAACGAGTTAATTTATGCAGTGGGCGAAACGTTGCTGCTGGAACTGGAGGGCGCGCGGGATGTCAGATACCCCGAAAACACCGCCATCCCACAGAGCTTTATTCTGATTACCGAGGAAGGCGAATACAAAATCAGCCTGGAAAGGATAGCATAAGCATAAAGCCCTTTTCGATCATATATTTATATGGCTCGGGAGGGGTGGGATGGAACAAAACAATTCCGAAATAACGATAACGAGAATAGAAACCATCCTGTCCGCTCCTCCCGTGAGAAGCATAATCTATGATCTTTTACGAAACGCTATTACGATTACAAAACACGAAAAACTCCCCGAAAAAAAAGATGACAGCATAGTTATTACGATAACTTTCCGCTATAAATTGTAAATGAATTTTACAAAATGGGATTTCTGTGATATAATACCCCGGAATGCTGCTGTTTTTAGGGGAAAATCCGATGACACAAAATAGTTTTCGAAATCTCGGGAAAAAAATAGTTGGCGCCCTTATGAGCGAATACTTGTTTGTATGGCTCGCCGGCGCCGTTATTTTTACCTTCTGGGCGCTCAATCTGTGGACGGTGGGCGTGCTCGTCGTGTGCGTAATGATAGCCTTTTCTCTCGTTCTCTTTAAGGACACAGCCCGGGTTCTTGCCATTCTCTACATGATAGTGCTTATTATTTCCGAAAACAGCCACGAACTGGCGGGATTCGGATGGCTGCTCATTGCGTCCATCACCCTTTTGGTTGCGGGAATTATCGTTCACATAATACGCTTTAAGGTCAGTTTTAAGCCGATGTTTTCTCAGTTCAAAGTCAAAGGCTTCAGCGTTTCCCTTGTCCTTCTCGCCATTCCTGCGGCCTTGGGCGGAATCACCCGCGGAGAGCGCAACGTCGTAGCCGCCCTTGTGGGATTCGGGTTTTTCGCGCTGGTAGGTATTTGTTACCTCTTTTTCCTCGCGACGACCGAGGATAAAAAGGGCGACGATATGTTACGGTACGTCCTTACTATGATGCTGGTGGCGGGGTTAGTCATGAGCGCGCAGCTTATCACTTACTACGTAAGACTGGGCAGCGTGGAGAACGTCCTTGCAAACATCAGACTAAAAAACATAAGACTGGGCTGGGCGAGCGCCAACAACGTCGCGCCCTTTCTGTCCATGACGTGGCCGTGTCTTTTCTATTTCGCCACGAAAAAGAAGCATTACGGCTTTTTATTTATTATCCTTGCGTTTATAGAATATCTTCTGATATTTACCACCAAGTGCCGCGGGGCGATACTGTTTACCACGCTGGCGTTCCCCTTCCTTCTCTGCTATACGATGGCAAAGTCGGAAAACAAGGTGGCAAACGGCTTTACCATTTCTCTGCTGTCTGCCGGAATAGTAATTTTCGCGGCGTTGAAAGCCGAAAAGGTCTTGCCTGCGTTTGAAAGCATGTTTGAACTGGGCTTGAGCGAAAACGGCAGAATTCCCCTCTACCGGGAGGCGCTCGAAGTATTCAGAAAATACCCTGTTTTCGGCGCGGGCTGGGATTACCGGCTGGGCGAGCTTGCAGGGGACAGCTACACGCCTTACTGGTTCCACGACACCGTATTGCAGATTATGGCAAACATGGGCATCGTCGGGCTTATCTTCTATTTGCCGTTCTTCGGTTGGAGATACGGAAGCTGCCTGCTTACCAAAAATTACCGCATGCCCAAACTCGCGGTTGCGGCGGGTATGATACTCTTTGAGCTTTACGGACTGGTGGACGTAAATTTCTTCGGGCCGACGTTCTTCATTTCCATGGTAATTATGTCTTTGGCAGTGGAAAAGAGCCTGGAGAAAGACCAGTGCAACCCGCTTTTATTCCTCGACCTTTCGGCAAAGGCCGCCTCGAGGAAAAATCTCAAAGCTTTCCGATAATCTTTTTGGCAAGAGAGGGCTTCAAGGTAGTAATGTTGTCCACGCCTTTGTACAGGGCGAGGTTTATATCCATCGCGCGGTTTAACGTGTAGACCGAAACAAGCAGCCCCATATCCTTCCACACACTGACATTCTCTTTTGTCACGCCTTTATAATTGAGGTTTACGCCTATTGCGCCTGCGTCGAGCGCTTGACTCCCTAGCTTTTTCGCGTATGCAAGGTTGTGTTTTTTCGTTAATGGCACTTTAATGTTGAGATAATAGGGTATCTCAGGCGCTTTTTCCTTAACGTCATCTACCATGTCGGCGGAAACGCCGGTAAAAAAGCACCTGTCGCCGAGGTCGTAGAGTTCCACAAAATAGGCAAGGTTTTCAAGGTGAGATGTCTCTTTTAAGTCGAGGTTTACCTTGCAGGAGTATTGGGCAAGAAGGGCAAGTGCCGCCGGCGCCGTTACGCTGGAATAGCTTTTCTCGTCCTCGTCGTGGCATAAGACGGGCGTGCCGTCCTCTAAAAACCTTATGTCGAATTCGACGACGTTTGCGCCGCTCGCGATGCCTTTTACGATCGATTCCAGGGAGTTTTCGGGAGTTTTTTCGCAGCCAGTGTGGGCGGTTATCGTGAAGTTTTCGCTTAAAGGCGGGATTCTGTTTGCCGCGTCGGAACAGACAAAACCAATCGCCGAAATTACCGCAACCGAGATAATTATTAATGAACAAACCGACCAAAATATTATTTTCCGCATAAAAACCCCCGTTAAGTTTCTGATTATATTGTATTCAAAATCGCATATATTGTAAATACCGCCGTTTGGACGGATAAGCGAAAACGGTTTGACACATCGGCAAAAGTTATAGTATACTTTTTTCACTTAAATGTGTAACGGATAAACGTTGCCGATTGAAAATTTCAAGCGCATATCACGCGTGTTCCCAAATAATTACCTATAAAAAAGGTTTTGGTGGTTTTTTGCTATACGAAAAAAAGGAGGAGTGTAAATGAAGAGAAACAGTTCCAGAATAACCGACGAAATACAGGCGCTTGCCGCA
Organism: Clostridia bacterium; assembly: GCA_035381305.1. Taxonomy (GTDB): domain Bacteria; phylum Bacillota; class Clostridia; order Christensenellales; family DTU072; genus CAG-1782. The sequence continues at coordinate 71,636 of DAOSYK010000006.1, read as the reverse complement.
AGGATCGTCTCCAATGACACAATAGCACCCGAGCTCTTTGTGGAAAACAAGGTGTACAGGGGATTGAGGGACCTTAACGGCAAAGGCGTGCTGACAGGACTTACGAGAATATCCGAGATAAAATCAAAAGAGACAGTAAACGGAGAGGAAGTCCCTTGTCAAGGTAAGCTTTATTACCGCGGGTATGACGTCGAGGAACTGATACAGGGGTTTCTCACCGACGGAAGGTTCGGGTTTGAAGAGACTACATACCTCTTGCTCTTCGGGAAGCTCCCGTCTAAAGACGAACTTGCAGAATTTGAAAAAATTCTCGCCGATTACCGCACGTTGCCCAACTCTTTTGTCAGGGACATTATCATGAAAGCGCCCAGCGCCGATATGATGAACTCCCTTGCCCGAAGCGTCCTTACGCTCTACTCCTACGACAAGAGGGCGGACGACGTCAGCGTTCCCAATGTCTTACGCCAGTGCCTGCAGCTTATCGCGATGTTCCCGTTGCTTGCGGTATACGGCTATCAGGCTTACGACTACTATATCAGGGAAAAGCACAGCTTTTTCATCCACGAGCCCCGTCCCGAACTTTCCACCGCCGAAAACATACTCTATATGCTTAGGCTTAACAGCAAGTACACCGAACTGGAAGCAAAAGTACTTGACATGGCGCTCGTCCTTCACGCCGAACACGGCGGCGGCAATAACTCGACGTTCACAACGCGCGTTGTCACGTCCTCCGGCACCGACACCTATTCCGCAATAGCGGCGGCGCTCGGTTCCCTCAAGGGTCCCAAACACGGCGGCGCGAACATTAAGGTTGTACAGATGTTCAAGGACATCAAGCAGAACGTCAAGGACTGGAACGACCGCGACGAAATCAGCGCGTACCTCAACAAGATACTAAGTAAAGACGCATTCGACAATTCGGGGCTTATTTACGGCATAGGACACGCCGTATACTCCCTTTCCGACCCGAGAGCCGAGGTGTTCAAATCGTCGGTGGAAAAACTATCCAAAGAAAAGGGACTCGGCAAAGAGTACAGGCTCTATAAGAATGTCGAGGAGATAGGCATCGACCTCATCACCCACCAGAGAAAGATATATAAAGGCGTCAGCGCCAACGTCGACTTCTACAGCGGATTTGTGTATCAGATGCTGGGACTTCCCGAAGAGCTCTTTACGCCCATTTTTGCAATCGCGAGAATTGCGGGCTGGAGCGCTCACAGAATAGAAGAACTGGTAACCTCGGGCAAGATTATCCGCCCCGCGTACAAGTCTGTCCAGCCCAACCGCGAATATGTCCCCATGGACAAGAGGTAAAAAAGGGGGCTTTACATATTATCCCTCGCGGTGGTATACTGTAAATAAGGAGGGGAAATATGCATTATGTCATCACGATAAGCCGTCAGTTCGGCTCGGGCGGCAAGGAAATCGGAAAAAAGGTGGCCGAAATTCTCAATATCCCTTGCTATGACAAGACGGTCAACGAGTTTACCGCCGTCAAGACCGGCTTTTCCAAGCAGACGATTGAAAATGCCGAGGACAAGACGCCGGGCGCCTTTACGTACGGCATGTTTTCCTACGTAAAACTCCAGCCCATGCACGACGAAATCTTCTTTGCCCAGAGCGAAGTAATCAGAAATCTCGCGGCAAAAGGTCCGTGCGTACTCGTGGGACGGTGCGCCGACTGTGTCTTAAGCGACCGTAAAAACGTCCTCAACGTCTTTGTGTTTGCGCCCATAGAGGACAGGGTAAAGCGCGTTATGTCGCGGCACAATGTTTCCCAAGAGGAAGCCGGACGGATAATCAAGGCCAACGACCGCATGAGAAAGAGGTATCACGACCACTATTCCGACCGAAGGTGGGGCGAGGCGAAGAACTATCACCTGACCATAAACAGCACGGTGGGAGTGGAAAACGCCGCAAATACCATTGCGAAACTTGTCGAAGGTCTTGCGAAAAAAGACGAATAAACACTTTACAATCAGACCTTGTTTTGGTATACTGAATAAAGATTAAAAATCTTTAATTTGGTACTGTGATGCCAACAAGGTTATAGATCTGTAAGCTTATGTTTTCTGAGGTCAAACCCTGTATGCACGCAGCAGACAGGGTATTTTTATGGACAAAGGCATCTTAAAAGCCGAAATAATGAACGAGGGCGACATAAACCGCGCCCTGATACGCATTTCCCACCAGATTATCGAAAAAAATCACGGCACAGACGGGCTTTGCCTCGTCGGCATTAAGACAAGGGGCGTTCCGCTTGCAAAGCGCATTGCCGAAATAATAAAGTCCATCGAGAATGTGGAAATACCCGTCGGCGCGCTGGACATCACACTTTACCGCGACGACCTTTCCGCCTTGAGCGACGAGCCTGTCTTAAACAGCACCGAAATCCCGTTTTCCATCGACAAGAAGAAAGTAATACTGGTTGACGACGTCATTTATACCTGCCGCACAGCCCGCGCCGCCATGGACGCGGTAATGACCCTGGGCCGTCCCGACAGAGTGTATCTCGCCGTCCTTATCGACCGCGGTCACAGCGAACTGCCCATCCGCCCCACCTTTGTGGGGAAAAACATTCCGACTTCTCTCAACGAGATCGTGGCGGTAAACCTCGAGGAGACCGACGGGGAGACAAAGGTAACTCTTTACGAAAAAAATTAAGATACAGAATCTAACAAATAAAGGAGAGTAAAAATGACTGAAAAGATTTCACTTTGGTTCAAGAAAGAGTTCAGTAACGACCACCAGACAGGATATCTTCCCGACGAGCGTCCGCCGGTCTGGAAGCTGTTCCTGTACGCGATCCAGCAGATTATTGTAATGTTCCCCGCGACGGTGCTGGTGGCTCTCATTACGGGCTTCCAGGTCTCCACCACGATATTCGCGAGCGGCCTTGCCACGGTTTGCTTCATCTTCATCACAGGCAGAAAGGTTCCGCTTTACTACGGCTCCAGCTTTGCGTATCTTACGGCTGTATCAAGCCTTATGAGCACCCAGGCTATAATGAGCAAATTAAGCCCGGCGGCTCTTGCTCAGCTCACCGCTTGGCAGGCAGGAGAAATAAGCGTTCTTCCCGGAGAGGCTATAGCTTACGCTCAGTTCGGTATCATAATGTCGGGCTTTGTGTCCATAGCCGCAGGTCTTCTCATCAAGTTCTTCGGCACGAAAGCCGTTGAAAAGATACTTCCTCCTTCCATCACCGGCTCCATCGCTATGATTATCGGTCTTACCCTTGCGGGTAACGCTTTGGGCGACGCCGCTCCTTCCATGGCAGCCATCCAGGCGGGCACGGGCTGGGCGGTATGGGTTGTGTCCCTCGCGACGCTTCTCTCCACGGTTCTTTTCTCAAAATATCTCAAAGGAATCTGGGGACAGCTTCCCTTGCTCCTCGGCGCGGCAGTGGGCTGCGTGACAGCCGCGATTATCCTTGCCGCAGGCGGACAGGATTACAACCTCTTCCGTACAATTGACAAGGAGCTTCTGCTCTCCGCGTCCCCCGCGTTCACACCCGACGGTATCCTTGCAGTACCCGCCTTCACCATTCCCAAGGCGTCCTGGGCAGCTGTCGCCGCGATAATGCCTATCGCAATCGCGACTATCCCCGAGTCCACCGCGCATATGTACCAGCTTGACATATACGTAAAGGACGTTGCCGACAAGAAGGGCAAGAAGATGAAGTACAGCCTCATCAGCAAACTTTGGCTCAACCTTATCGGCGACGGTATCGGCGATATGATATCGGGCTTTGTGGGCGGTCCCGCCGGCACAAACTACGGAGAAAACATCAGCACGATGGCGATTACCAGAGTGTTCTCGACAGCGGTTCTGCTCCTTGCGGGTATTATCGCCATGGTAATTTCCTTCTTCACTCCTCTCATAAGGGGTATCTACGGTATTCCGCTGGCAGTTATCGGCGGACTTGAAATCTACCTTTTCGGCGCTATCGCCGCACAGGGTATCGCAATCATGATTGATAAGAGCGTCGACATGTTCAGCGCGAAGAACATCGCCGTCATAGCTTCCATAATGGTCATCGGCCTGGGCGGAAACTATGCCTTCGGCGGAAACATCCCCTTCTTCGGAATCGACGTGCCCTGCATCGCGGGTGCTGCAATCTTCGGTATCTTCCTCAACATCATCCTCTCCATCGGAGACAAAAAAGGCAAGAAGGGAGCCGCCAAAGAAGAAGTTATTGCGGAAGTCAAAGAAGAAGCGGTAGCGGAAGCTGTTGCCGAAAGCGACAATCAGTAAGTTTTTAGCGACACATAGTAAAAGCGCCCGCCTTCCCGGCGGGCGCTTTTTACATAATTTGAAATTGCTTTTTTGCCGAAAAAGCGGTAAAATCATATACAACATATAATTTAGGTAGAAGACTTATGAGAATGAGAAGAAAGCGTTATCTCGACGAAAGGCTGGAAGCCTGCTCGGCGTACATTGTTTCCACCGAGGGCGAAAAGCTCAACGCGCTCGAAGCAATACGGGACACGGCATACATCGACTATGAGAAACTTTTCGGCAACGGCAACAAGGTTGTGCTCGAAATAGGCTGCGGCAAAGGCGGCTTTATCTGCGAGTGCGCACGCCGCCACCCCGAAATCAACTACATAGGCGTAGAACGGACGCGAAACGTCATAGTCACCGCCTGTGAAAAGGCAATGCAGGGAAATTTGCCCAACGTCAAGTTCATCCCTACCTGCGCGGCGTACCTTCCCCGATACATACCGCCTGAGTCCATAAGCCGTATTTATCTTAATTTCTCCAATCCGCTGCCCCAGAAGTCGTCGGAAAAGCAGCGTCTGACCCACCCGAGACACCTCGGGATGTACAAGGGGTTTTTGGCAAACGGCGGGAGCATATATCAGAAGACCGACGACAAAGATTTCTTCGAGTACAGTTTAAAGCAGTTTTCAGACTGTGGATTTATAGTAAAAAACGTCACCTACGATCTCCACAACAGCGGAGAGGCCGACAATATAATAACCGAGCACGAATACAAGTTCTCAAAAATGGGTTTGCCCATATACAAGCTGGAAGCTTACTTAGAGGAATAGTAAATGAAAAAAAGAATATTCTTTGCGGCGATAATACTCTGTCTTCTCGCGGTTGTGCTTATCGGCTGTACGTCAAGCGGCGGAAAGGACAATAACAAGACCGACGTCTACTACACAGTCACGGTAAACGGCGGCACGGGCGGCGGATCCTTCAAAAAGGGAGCGACGGTCGTCGTT
>DAOSYK010000006.1:0-66395 GCA_035381305.1 Clostridia bacterium | reverse complement strand
AGGGAAACTGTTTGACGCGTGGGAAATCGGCGGCCAAGTGGTATCGCGCAGCGTCGACTATATCTTCACTGTCGAAAAAGACGTCACAGTAACGGCTTTGTTCCGCGACAGGATAAACATTTTCACCGTAAAGACCGATTCAAAGAGCGTCACGCAAGGGCTGGTGATAAAAGGCCTGGGAGAATATGACGAGGGCGAGGAAGCGACGGTAAAAGCCGCGCAAAAAGACTACCTTGTGTTCCTCGGCTGGAAAGCCGACGGCGAAATGGTCTCCGAGGACGAAGAGTACACCTTCACCGTGACAAAAGATGTGGAAATCGTCCCCGTGTATGAGACGATGTCGCCCTTCCTTACGTTTGAATACGACGAGGACGAAGACGTGTACAAAGTGACGGGTTATTCCGAAATTCACTTCTACAGCTATACTATAAGCGTTCCCGGACACTATAACGACGGCGAGCACGGACTGAAAATCGTGTCCGCAATAAAAGAATATGCGTTTATAAACAAGAACAACCTGACCAAAGTGACAATCGGCGAGGGCGTAAAGGTATTGGAAAGAGGGGCGTTTTACGGCAATCCCGACCTTACTGCCGTCGACCTTCCCGCAAGTTTGGAAACCATCGGCGAACTGTGCTTCTACAACAACTTCGAGCTGACGTCGGTAACCATCCCCGAAAGCCTGACGGAGATAGGCGAAAAGGCGTTTGCCGGCACTACAAAACTTGCCAATTTCTATGTGAACACAGCGTCCCACCCTGTCTATAAGGCTATCGAGGGCATACTCTACAAGAAAGACGGCACTTTGGTAAGATACCCGCAAGGAAAGACCAACGGCAACGTCCGGCTTCATTCCATGGTAACGGCTATTGGGCCTTATGCCTTTGAGAAAGTGACAATTAACGAATTGTCTTTCAACCCGGAGACCGCGATTTCCGAAATCGGCGAAAGGGCGTTTTCGCTCTCATATATAAAAAAGATAAATGTGCCTGCAAGCGTAACCAAAATAGGCGCGTACGCGTTTAGCGAAAACAACTCGTTGACCGATGTAATTTTTACGACAGACAGCCGGCTTGCCGAAGTTGGACCGTACGCTTTTTATACCTGCGGTAACCTTACAAGCTGCGAACTGCCCGAAAGCGTCAGAACGATAAGGAACAATGCGTTTGAAAACTGCGGCAATATCGGGGATGATGTCCTTCTCCGTGCCGGACTGGAAACTATTGGCGCCGAGGCGTTCAAAAATACCAATCTTAAAAATATTTTCATAGCGGAAACCGTCACCGAGATATGCGAAAACGCCTTCCAAGGGTTAAATTATTTATTTCGTGTGACGATAGACTCGGTTACAATAATTGCGAGTCTTATCGACGAAGACGCATGCGGTCAACTTATAAAAACCGCGTTGAATCTCTGCCTGACAACGCAGTATACCGATGAATTGCCCGACTACATTACCGAAAACTTTACTTATGACGGAGGAGATTCCTGTCACAATTATAAAAAAAGAAATTCATGAAATTTTTTGACAGGGTTTACGAAGTCGTAAAACAGATACCTTGCGGCAGGGTCGCTTCCTACGGAACGGTAGCGGCCGCCGCGGGCAACGCGCGCATGGCGCGGCAGGTGGGCTGGGCGCTGCACTTAAATCCCTGTCCCGGCGTTATCCCGTGCCACAGAGTGGTGACAAAAGACGGTTTTGTCGCCGCGACTTTCGTTTTCGGCGGCGGGAGCAGGCAGAGAGAACTCCTCGAAAACGAGGGCGTAAAATTTGACGACGAGGGGAAGGTAAAAAGAGAATTTTTCGTTGACTATTTTTTCCTGTAAAGCCTTACGACAAACTGCTGATTTATATTGAAACCGCCCGCGGAAGAAAGCGCGTCGATTTTTTCGCTCGGGGCGTGATAGAAGTAGGGCGTCATTTTTACAAGACTTAATATCTCCTCGGCATTTTCGGAGCGGAAAATGCCTTCGGATATCTCCGACTTTACAAACTCAAACCCCTCGACGTTTTCGGGGTCAAGCTCGTTTTCCACAGGTGTTTCGTATAATTTTCCTTTGAGATTAAAGAGGTGTTTCGGTCCGGGAATAACCCTTACAAATACCCCGCCTGTTGACAACACCCTTGTAAATTCCTTATCAAATACGGGCGCAAAGGCGCAAACAACGGCATCCACCGAGGACGTTGCCACAGGCAGATAGTTGCTGGTTGCGACGGTGAAGGGAATGTCCTTGTAGCGTTTGCTTGCGGCGTTTATGGCGTATTTCGATATATCGGCGCCTAAGATAAGCGCGGAAGGAAACGCCTCGTGCAGGCGGCTTGTAAGATACCCCGTTCCGCAACCCGCGTCAAGTATGCTGCGGGGGGAAAAATCCGATAAAAGACTTACTATCGTGTCGGCAAGGGACGCGTAATAGCCTTTGTCCATTACCGCAAGGCGGGAGACTATCATCTCGTTGTTATCGCCCGGGTCGAGGGAATTTTTCTTGTTTACGGGGAGTAGATTGACGTATCCCGACCGGCTCACGTCAAAGAGGTGGCGGGAGGGGCAGACGTAACTTCGCCCGCTCAAGACAAGGGGCTTTGCGCACACAGGGCAGATAAAAGGGTATACAGAAATGTCCATAGCGATATTATATTACTTTTCAAGGTGCGTAATCAACATAAATCTGCATAAAGTAATATGTTTTATGCAATGACAGGGTATAATCTTACTTGACAATATCGAGGTTTGTGATACTATTTAATTAATGAAAATCGGGTGAATAAGGGAGGAACCATATGGACAAATCGGTAAAGAAAAATCTGCGTTTGTCCGCCATAGTCGCGGCGGCCGTAATAGGTGCGGCGCTTATCGCGTTTTTGGCGGTCTCGCTTGCTACGGGCAAGTGGGATAAAGCCTGGCTGATAGCCGCAGGAGGCGTGTCTGTTGCCGCAATTGCCGTATGCGCGATTGCCCTTCCGCCTTTTATGAAAAACGGACGTTACACCGTCCCCAGAATCGCCGTTGCGATTACCATAGTTCTTGCTTTTCTCCTTGTTTTCCTTTGCATATTTATTTTGACCGACGTAATTAAGACGTGGATAATGTTCCTCATCATGGCGATAGCGGTACTTGGCTCCGATACCGTCTTTGCGTACTGGGTAAACTGCCCCCGCCGCCTTATAAACCTGCTTATTTTTATCCCGGTTGCGTTCACGCTCGAGTATATCGTGCTCGCGCTGGTAGAACTTATCCCGTGGCATCCGTGGTGGGTGCTTATCGTGGCCGGTGTGGTCATTGATATCGCGATAGTATTGGGAAAGACTTTCGGGAAAAAGAAAAAGGCCGAAGATACCACAGAAAACGTCAAAGACGCGGGAGACAAAATTGAGTAAATTTTTGGGCGACTACCACACCCATACCTTTTACAGCGACGGCGTAAACACCGCGAAAGGCATTGTTGAAATGGCACGTGCGCAGGGCTATAAAGAAATAGCCATAACCGACCACGGCATTGCCAACAAGTTCGGCGGGCTGAATTTAAGAAAGATAAAAAAGCTGTCGGGAGAAATTGACGAGCTTCGCAAAGAATATCCCGACCTTACCATATATCAAGGATATGAGGGCGATTTAATAAGTTTTGACGGCACCACCGACATAACCGACGAGATTATGGAGAAGATGGACGTCATATTACTCGGCTTTCACCGTTACATAACCCCCAAGAGTTTTAAAGAGATTTTCACTTTCGTCATCAACAACGGCTTTTTCTCCAGGTTTTTCGGCTACTCCGAAAAGCTGGTGCGGAAAAACACCGACGCCATACTTACGGCGCTAAGAACACGCCGAATCAACATTCTCGCCCACATCAGCCACAACATGAAGGTAAACTGCCGCGAAGTCGCCGAGGAGTGCGCCAAACGCGGCATATATGTCGAACTCAACATCAAGCACCTCGACCTTATGGAAAAGGTCATTGACGAAATTTTACCCACGGGGTGCCTGTTTATCGGCAACACCGACTCACACAACGTGAGGCGTGTAAACAGCATGGATAAGATTTACGACTTTATCGTAAGGCACAACATCCCGCCCGAAAGAGTGGTAAATTTAGGAAGGCTCCCCGACTTTAAAAATCAGTTCAGGGCCGAATAATTTTTCCGACACCGCTCAAACTGATAGTGTCAGTAATCGTAGCCGATAAAAATATAGAAATCTTTATTTAGATGAATTATTTCGGCGAAAATTATGATTAACGAAAAAGACGCCGCAAACGGCGTCTTTTTTTATTTTTTTCAGTCCTGTTTGCTGGGCAGGCACTCTATCAGCGTACAGCCTTTTTCCGAACGCGCCGAAAATTTGTTTTCGGCGGCATAGGGGAGATAGAAGTAGTCGCCCTTCTCAATCGCTTTGCGGTAGTTTTCGCCCACGATTTCCCCTTCGCCGTCCAGGCATATCCACACCGACACGCCAAAAGACATTTTTACGCATCCTCCCCGTATTGTGTACCTGTTCTGGGCAAAGCAGGGGGTATCGTCATAGGTTATCAACGCTTCTTTCTTTACGCCGTCCTTGTCGTATATGGTTTTGGGCGTTATTTTCGCCATTTGTATGGCCTTTTCGCCGTAGAGGTCATAGTCAAAGCAGTCGAGCGCGGTATCCTTGTCCAGCCCTATATACTCCTCGTTGTAGCTAATATGGTAGTCGCCGCACCACCTCTCGGGCTGAATGGTAAAGTCGGTCGGCTCCTGCACTTCTATTATCGTGCAGCCCGCGCCGATCGCGTGAATAAGCCCCGCGCGTATCAGGTAAATGTCGCCCACCTTGGCGTCCACGCTTCCAAGTACCGACGCCATAATGTCTCTTTCGGTTTCGCTCCTTTCTTCAAGCTCAGAGAGGGTTTTTTTGTCTATCTTGTCCTTAAAGCCGAAGTAGATTTTGGCGTTGGGTCTTGTCGCCGCCACCAGCCATGCCTCGGTCTTACCGTAGTCGGAGTTGAAATGCTTTTTGGAAAATTCCTTTGTCGGGTGAACCTGTACCGGAAGCCGTATCGCGCTGTCGAGGAATTTTACCAGGCAGTCGTATTTTCGGTTGCCCAACAGTTCCTCTTTATATTCTTCGAGCAGGTCGTCGAAAAATATGTCGGTGTCCTTGATTTTCGACACGCCGTCGCGCACGCCGAAATACTTCGGGTTTAACGCTTTAACCTTACTTGCCACCCACTCTTCGGGGAACATGTTGTCGACAGGCTCATCGCCCCAGAAGGCATTGAAGCCCATTCCGCCCAAATATACGCGGAAAACCCTGTTTCTTTCGAAAAACAAAGGCTGACTTGCTAGTTGTTTTTTGTCCATAATTTACCGCTCCGATAGGTTGTTTTCCTTTATCATAGCGCACAAAGACGGTAAAGTCAACGGTTGACAAAAACGCCTCAACTAAAGTATCATTTAAGTATCAAGAAGGGGTTTTAATATGATTCTGAGCATAGGCGAAATTCTCGTGGATATGATAGGCGACAAGGAAAACGCCTATCGTATGTTTATAGGTGGCGCGCCATTCAATGTCGCGGTAAACGCAAGGCAGGCCGGAGCCGGAACGGGCTTTGTGGGAAGGATAGGAAAGGACGTCGCGGGACGGTTTATAAAGCAGCAAATCAGTGCTTTCAACCTCGACTACGTCAGCCTGCAGGAAGACAAAGAGCGGAATACCACGCTTGCGTTTGTGGCGCTCGACGAGACGGGCGAAAGATATTTTACCTTTTTCCGCCACGACACCGCCGATTTTAACTTATCCCTCGACGAAATAAACTTCAATGAGTTCAAAGACCTCAGGATTGTCCACCTCGGCTCGTTGATGCTGAGTGAGCAAAAAGGCGTGGAGTTTGCCGAGGAAATGGTCAAGAGGATAAAAAAAAGCGAATATCTGTTCAGCTTCGATGTCAACTTCCGCTACGACCTCTATAAGACCAAAGAGGACGCGTTCAGGGCGTACAAGCCCTTTATCGAGCGCGCCGACATTCTTAAGTTCTCCCAGGACGAAATTCTCGACTACACGCGGGAAACGTCCCTCGTCAGAGCCATTGAAAAACTTAACTGCAAAGGGCTTCTCCTCATAACGCTTGGCAGCGAAGGCAGCATGTTTGCCTTCGGCGGCAAAAGCCGCATAGTGGAGACGATAAAAGTTAAGCCGGTAGACACAACGGGCGCGGGGGACGCGTTTTACGGCGCGGCGCTTGCCCATATCGACCGCATAGGATTTGAAAACCTCAACACGGAAAACCTCACCGAAATACTTAAAGCCGCCAACGAGAAAGGCGCAAAAGCCACGCTCCATAAAGGCGCTGTGAGCACAGAAGGATAATTATGGTAGAAAAGATTTTAATTCACCCCACCCACATTACGAGACTTTTAGAGATAAGAAAGAGAGTTTACACGCCCGTAGCCGACCTTGAGGTCACGGGGTGTAAGTCCGACGAGCCGATTAAGTATTCCGACCTCGACAAACAACAGTTTGTCCCCATGAAAAAAGGGGAAGAGTGGGGCGGGAAGTTCGGCTGCTGCTGGTTTCACGTCAAAGGCGAAGTTCCCGCTAAGTGCAAAGGCAAGCACGTCGTCGCCATTTTGAACTTCAACGGCGAAGGCGCGATATACGACAAGGGAAGAGTAATTCAGGGCATTACGCCCATTCTTTCTTTTGTGGAAGCGGCTCAGCCCCGAGTGGGCAAGCAGATTGCCGAAATCACCTCCGACGCCCAAGGCGGGGAGAAGGTCGACTGGTACATTGACTGCGGAAACAACGGCATAAACGGCAACTTTGTCTTAAAGCCCAAAGTTAAGACCGCCTGTATCGCAGTGGTAAACGACGCCGCGCTCCGCTATTATTACGACTATCTTGCGGTGTTTCTGCTTACGACCACCTACGGCGAGAACAAGCTCCTCGACAAGGAGAGAAAGGCCGAGCTTGAAGAGCTGCTTTCAAGAAGCTACCGCTGTTTTGCCGCCAAGGACTATGCTTTTGCCGATAACACCATAAAGATAGCCTACGAAAAGGACAAGAATTACAATTCTACGATATACACGGCGATAGGACACGCCCACCTCGACCTCGGCTGGCTGTGGCCCGTCCGCGAGACAAAGAGAAAGGCGATAAGAACACTGGCTACCGCCCTCAAAAATCTTGACCGCTATCCCGATTACGTCTTCGGCGCATCCCAGGCGCAGATGTTTGAGTGGATAAAACAGGAACAGCCCGAGCTTTACGAAAGGATAAAGGAGTATGTCGCCAAGGGCAGAATCGAAATCCAGGGCAATATGTGGACGGAATGCGACTGCAATTTGCCGTCGGGCGAATCGCTTATCCGCCAATTCTTGTACGGCGACAGGTTCTTTATCGGCGAAATGGGCGTCAGAAGCCGCATGGTGTGGCTACCCGACGTGTTCGGCTATCCCGCCACCCTGCCCCAGATAATAAAGGGCGTGGGCAAAGACTACTTCATGACGATTAAGTTAAGCTGGAACACTTACAACAAGTTCCCCTTGCAGAGCTTTGTGTGGAAGGGCGCAGACGGCAGTGAGATAATCGCGCACATCGCGCCCGAAGGAAACTACAATTCCGACGCGACTCCGCTTAACATTACCAAAGCCGAAAAGCTCAACGTCAACAAGGAAACGGGGATGGCTCTCCTTATCTTCGGCGCGGGCGACGGCGGCGGCGGTCCGGGCGAAGGGCACCTCGAAATGCTGGAGAGGGTGAAAAAACTTAATGGCATAAACGTGGTAAAAGAAGGCCGCGCCCAAGGCTTTTTCGAAGAGCTTAAAAAACAGGAACTCAAAAAATACACGGGCGAACTGTACCTCGAAAAGCACCAGGGCACATACACCTCGCAAGCCGCCAACAAGTTATACAACAGGCTTATGGAAAGAGCTCTCCACAACGTGGAGTGGCTTAAGGCCGTGTCGGGAAATAATGAAAACCTCGACGAAATCTGGAAGGAAACGCTCCTAAACCAGTTCCACGACATTATACCCGGCTCGTCCATTAACAGGGTGTACAAGGAGAGCCGCGCGTCCTACGAAAAGATGTACCGTGCTTTGTGCGAAACCGAGGACGGGATATTGAACAGTCTTTCGGACAAAGAGGGTCTTACCGCAATTAATCCTACCTCGTTTACGCGAAAGGACTACATTAAGCACAACGGAAACTGGTATAAAGCGTTATGCATGCCCTATTCCTCGGCGCCCCTTACGCTTTGGGACGAGGAGAGAAAACTTGCAACGGGCGAAGACTATATCGAAAACGAGTACCTCAAAGTCAAGTTTGATTCTGACGGCGTAATCGTTTCGTTTTTTGACAAAGCTAAAAACAGGGAATACTCCAAACGCGGACTTAACAGACTTGTTGTTTACAAAGACCCCAAGATGTATTATAATGCGTGGGACATTAAGGGCACATATACAAAGCACGCGCCCTCGCCGCTCACCCTGGTGTCCTCGAGGAGCTATGTCGACGGGCCCGACGTCGTTATGGAAAACAGCTATGTCTATAATGATTCCACCGTCACGCAGAAGGTGATACTCCGCGACCGGCTTCTTAACTTCGACACCAAAGCCGACTGGCACGAAAAGCACAAGATGCTGAGAGCCGAGTTCTATCCCAGAATTTACGGCGACAAAGTGAACTGCGACATTCAGTTCGGCTCCATAGACCGCTCGACCAAGAACGATACTTCGGTGGAAAAAGCGCAGTATGAAATCTGCGCCCACAAGTACGTGGCGGTAAATGACGACAAGGGGTACTTTGCGCTCATAAACGACTGCAAGTACGGCCACAGGGTAAAAGAGGGCGTGATAAGCCTGAACCTCATTCGCTCGCCCAAATATCCCGACCCCGAGTGCGACATGGGCGCCCACAGTTTCGGCTACGCCGTCAAGGGCTGCGAGAGCATGAAAGAGGTCGTGGAAAACGCATATCTTTACAACAATCCTCTCATCGTCGTCGAAAAGGACGTCAGAATCGAGCCGATAGTTGACATCAACAATGAAAACGTAATAGTGGAAACAATCAAGCCGTCCGAGGACGGAGAGGGCATCGTCGTAAGGCTCTACGAGCGTTACGGAAGTAACGAGACGGTGATTATCAAGCCGAACTTTGCATTCAGCGGCATTTTCGAATGCAACCTGCTCGAGGAAGACAGGAAGGAGACAGACGCGACTGTGATACTTACACCGCATCAGATAAAAACAATCTACATAAGAAAGTAGTATAGGAGAAAAAATGGCAGAAAATTGTTCACATGACTGCGCGAGCTGTAAAGCCGATTGCTCGAGCAGACAGATTGAAAAGGAAAAGACAAACGAATTGTCCAGCGTCAAAAAGGTAATCGCTGTTGTAAGCGGCAAGGGCGGCGTGGGTAAGTCCCTCGTCACCGCCATGCTGGCGGTCGATATGAGGCGGAAAGGGTTCCGAACCGCCGTTCTCGACGCCGACGTGACGGGTCCGTCCGTCCCAAAGGCCTTCGGTCTTAAGGAAAAGGCCGAGGCGAGCAGCGAAGGGATTTTTCCGGTGGTCACCAAGACGGGGATAAGGACAATTTCCATAAACAACCTTCTGGAAAACGACACCGATCCCGTCATATGGCGCGGACCGATGATCGCGGGGGTTGTAAAACAGTTCTGGACCGACTTAATATGGGGCGATATCGACTATATGTTCATCGACATGCCTCCGGGAACGGGCGACGTGCCCCTCACGGTGTTCCAGTCCATACCCGTGGACGGCATAGTGATTGTGACCAGTCCGCAGGAGCTTGTTACCATGATAGTGGAAAAGGCCGTGAAGATGGCAAAAATGATGAATGTTCCTGTGCTGGGTATCGTGGAAAACATGTCCTACTTTGTCTGCCCGTCATGCAAGGAAAAGCACCCGATTTTCGGCGAAAGTCATATCGGGGAGAGGGCGAAAAAACTGGGCATAACAAATGTCGGCAAGCTTCCCGTCGACCCCCACTTTGCCAGCCTTTGCGACAAGGGGCTTATCGAGCTTTACGAAGGAGACTATCTCGCCGAATTCAGTCAGAAGCTGGAGTGAGGAAATGAACAGAAAACAAAAGGCATACGACCTGTTTTTCGAAGGGTACAACTGTGCTCAGGCGGTGGCGGCGGCGTATGACGACGTTCTGGGTCTTGATAAGAAATACCTGCTTAACGCCGCGATAGCGTTCGGCGGCGGCTTTGCGCGGACCCGAAACCTCTGCGGAGCCATATCGGGCATAGGTCTTGTCGTAGGACTTTACCGCGCGAAAGGCAAATCGGACGTAACCGACAAGGCGGGAGCTTATAAAGATGTGCAAGAGCTCGTCGAGGAGTTTAAGGAGCGCAACGCCTATGAAAACTGCGGCGATCTTCTTAAAGACATAAAAAATATCACCGAAGGGTATGTTCCCCAGATAAGGGACAACGCCTACTACTCCACCCGCCCGTGCATAAAGTTTGTGCTCGACGCCGTGGAGATACTCGATAAATACATCGAAAGACAAGATCCGGAGCAAAAATGAAAGAATGGGTATGCTTAAAGCCTGACTATACAAAAATCGTTTTGAAGGCGATGAGAGATGCCGTCATTATCTTCGCCCTTCTGTTTCTCATTGTATTCATAGAATACATTATGAAGGATTTTCTCAATTTCTTCGCAAACATAATTTCGCAGAAAGCCATAAACATAATAGTGGTGGCGGTTATCAGCCTTGCGCTTGCGGCGATTGTGGCGGTTATTGACGTAATTTCGAGGTGCGGCAAAATAAAAGCCGATGAGGAAAAACTGGTCCTTGTAAAGGGCAAAAAGGAAGAGACCATGACCCTTACCGCCGACCTCTATGTAATCGGACAGGAGAAGAAAAACCTATTTACCTTTTCCTTCAGGCAGAACAAGAGAGTAATAAACGCCGACCTTTCGACAGGCGACGGGAAAGCTCTTGCCGCCTTCCTCTCCGACAAGGGGATAAGGGTAAATTCCATTGACGTAAAACGTAAAAACAGAGGGATTTAAAACAAGGTATATACCATTAATTGTCTGTCGCCGATATATACGAGAGAAAGCCCATTTTATCGGGCTTATTGCCATTTCCCGCCGAAAATTTTTGCTATTGACAGTGATAAGTAATTAGGTTATAATTTCTGTGTAACAATGTTACCTTAATACAAAAAGCACAAAATTCTCATGGAGGTATTATGAAAAAAAACATATGGGTCAGATTGATCCTCGCGGTCATGCTTATTGCCCTTATCGTTTCTTTGGCAGCCTGCGGCGGCAAAGGTGACAAAGACGACAAAAACGGCGATAAAGGCGGCGACCAAGAAACACCCGATTTGTTCGACCAGATCATCGAGATCGTCAGGTCAGTCAATCCCCTCGTTGAGACTCTCAACGGAATCAAAGCCGACTCTACCGTTGGTCTTGATGTCGGTCTGGGAGTTAACTACAACCTCAGCGACAACGCAAACGACGAGCACGACTACTCTCTCGCTCTCAAAGGCAATGTAAAGGCGGCAAACAGCGAAGTTCAGCTTGCTATCCAGGACAACAAGAAGACCTCTGACAAAGAGTGGATACTTCTTGCCTACAAGGACGGCAAAGCTTATCTCAAGCAGCCCCTTACAGCCGTAAACACCGGCAGAGATGCCGATGTCACCAGCGCCGATCTTACGGCAATCAAGGACGACATCAACATCCTCACCGACGTACTTATGTATGTTCTCGGAGACGTCAGCCTCGACCTCAACTTTGAAGAGCTCGGCGATTCTCTCAAGGGCATCACCAGTTCGCTCGGTTCGTTGGATTTAAGCGAACTGCTCAGCCTCACCACCGATGGCGATACAAAGAGACTTATTATCAACTCGGCTTCCGCCAAGACCATAATGAGCATACTGCAGTCCATGATTCTCACCGACACCATCAAGCCCATCGCTGACGCCGTTGTTAACATGCTCTTCGAGGAAGCCGGCGACAAAGGCTTTGCTTACCTCACCAGCGCAAGCTTCGTGTTCCCCACGATATTTGTCGAAGCTAAAGTTACCAACAACGCTCTTAAGGGCATTAAGCTCGGTTTTGACTATGCGGGAGTAACCGAGGCCAAGACAGCTGACCAGCACAAACATGCTTCTCTCTACATAGACCTCAACACTTTCAGCACTTCTTCCACTGTCACCGTAAGCGCTCCTGCCTATGAGACAAAGAGCCTCAAGCTCTCCCTCGGCGCCGAAATGACTCAGAAGGAGACCTCTGCTATACTCGACCTCTATGCGACCGGCAACATGATTAATACCAGCTCCGTGCTCGCAAACGGAACTCTTACCGTAACCAAAGGCGAGAAGACGGGCGTTGCCAAAGCATACTACAACGGACAGAAAGTTCTCATCAACCTCAACGACGCGTTTGAGGCTGTGGGCCCAGCTCCTGTAAACGGCACGCTTTACAGCGTAAAGGCCGAACTCTACAATGCTATGCATGAGGGTCTTACCAAATGGCGCGATGAAGTTAAGACTCGCGCCAAAGCTGATACAAGTAAAGATCTCTCTCTTATGCAGTCCATCTATCAGTTCCTCGGTGGAAACGTAGCTGCCCTCAACGGCGCCGATCCTACCCAGACTCAGATGCTCACCGCAATCAAGAATAAGGTCGGCGACTATGTCAGATTCCAAATCAAGACCACAAGCTATGCCGATGCTATCGAAGAAATTATTGACGAGTTCAATGATAACAAAGACACCCTTAAAGAGATTATCGCCGAAAACGATGCCTGGGAAGATATTGCCGCAGGAAATCCCTGGATAGGCAGCCTCTTCCTCACCAAGGCAGGAAACGATAACGATCTCCTCGACGCGATCAACCTCTTCTTCTGCAGCGGAAAGACCGACGGAGTACCCGATGACATAACTGTTGAATTCCTTACAGAGAAAGCCAACAGATACCTTGCTATACTCGCGCTCTCCGGCGCCGACAACCTCGACCCCGATGTTGTTAAGTACAAAGCGGCTATTGAAAAAATCGACAACAAGCTCCTCTTCGCTAAGAACGAATATCTCTCCGACCCCAACGCCGCCGGCGCCAAGGCTAAGTATGACCAGGCCAAGGACGACCACTATGAAGCTCTCAAGTTTGAGAACGGCATTGACGGCGACTCCACCCTCACGGCTCAATACTTTGCCAACAAGGTTATGGCTGAGATATTCGGATTTGAAGGAACCGGTTCCGACTACCTCGCTGATTTCATCAACAGCGGCGTAACGGTTAAGATCGTATGCATCAAGGACGGCGGACTCAACGGCGGACTCGGCATCTGGGGCAACACCGATGACGAAGAGATCAAGTACTTTGGTATCGAAGGATATATCGGCGTAGTCGACAAGGACATTACCACAGGTACCGACTTTGATTACGACGAATCGACCTTCAAGGAACTTACTGATTCCGTAGAGACCGAAGACGACGACTACAAAGTCATCCTCAGGTGGGAAGACGGCACCAAGAAGATAGACCTTGACGGCAGCAGCGAAGAAGTTATATTATATCTCTATCAGATGGACGGCGACGACTTCGTATACGACAAGAAGTACGAGAACGCACTTAATCTCGCGGCTGACCTCTGGAGACTCCTCGAAGCTTACAAAGCTGCATAAAGAGCGACTTTCAGGTCAACAAAAATCACAACAAAAGACAGGCTTTCGGGCCTGTCTTTTTGTTGCCCCGCAAGGCGGTTTTCGAGGCGTTTTGCCCGAAAACTTCATACTTGTATGTTTAAATTTATTATGATATAATAAATTACGTATATCATTTAAACGGGGTAGTATGGCGGGACGTAAAGTAAAAAAATTAATACTGTTTACGGCTTTGGCGGCAATCAGTGTCTGCCTTTTTGCTTTAAGCACGTTTTTTGCTCTCGACGGACAGAAGTCATTTTCCCGTATTTACGCCCAGACTCCGCCGTCCTCGGCGTCCCTCGACGAGTATTATTCCCGAGTTGACGGCATAGTGAGCGAGCTGGGTATCGGCGAATGGGGTTTTTATACTCCCTATCCCGAAAGCTATCGCCTGACAGAGACAGCTTACGGCGGCGAAAACTGCCTTTATTTCGGCAGATACGCCGCGGATACAAGTTATTCCATGGAAGGGCAACTTACCTCTCCGCAGATTTACTTAAATCCTTCCCACGAAACGTACTCGCTGAGTTTTGACCATTTCTCCCCGCGCACCCGCGACCTTGCCAACAGAATTGCGGTCTTTGTAAGCGCCGACGGAGTAAAATTTGAAAAGGCAGGGGAAGTTTCCCGCGTGTACGACTCTAATTTGGGAGAATTTTCCTCGGCGGCGTTCGACATCCCTTCCAATACAAAATATATACGTTTTGACCTCAAAGTATATCATTCAAACGACCTTGACGAAGGTATTTACCTCAGGAATTTTAATCTTTTGCCCAAGACTCCGGTCGGCGGCACCGCACCCGGTTTTATAATAGAATTTGACACGACGACCTTAGCGTACACAGGGCACAGGCTCATTCCTTCCTATACCGTCACCTGCTCCGACCCCGATTATGAATACGGCGTTGAGGAAGTTGTGCTAAACTCAGCTTACAAACTGTCGGAGAGCGTAAACTTAGGCTCATATACCCTTGTCTTACTCGTTCACGGCGCAGACAACGAGATTGTCCAGATTACCGAAAGGCCCTTTACAATCGGCAAAGGCACAATTGCGAAAGCCGAAGTCGACTACATAGCGACCACAGAAGCCATATATATAAACCATGTCGCACTTTACAACGCAGACGGCGACAAAATTAACGCGCAAGCGGGCTTAATATCTTATACAGAGCCTTCCTCAAGCCCGTACACAACCCGGGTAACGGTGCAGGAGAGCGCGTATTACAACGCGTTTGTGTCCGATTACATAACCCTTCCGGTGAATTCTGAATATCGTTTCAGTACGGGAAACCCCGAACGTATATTTGAATATGACGGCGCCGGAAAGACTCTGGTGTTTGACAATTTCTCGGGGCTTGACAGCACCGTAAAATACTACAGATACGGCCGATTATTATCGTCTCCGCCCGTCGACGCCGGCGAATACACCGCCGAGATTTACATCGAAGACACCCTCGTAAAAACTCTGTCTATGGTAATTACTCCGTTGGAGATTACGTCGATTGCCTTAAAGGCGGGCGTCACAATGGAAGGTAAGGCATACGACGGCACGACATACGCCTATGAATACGACACAAGCGATTTTGTCTTTTCTACAAGCGGCGGAATTGTCGATGACGACTCCCTTAAACTTGAAAACCTGCACTTTGCGGGCACGGTGGGCACGACCTACTTTGTGTTTGACAAAGCTTCTTTCGGACCCAACTACGTCTTAAAGAGCGGAGCGAGTGTCGAAAAGATATACGTCGGGATTGATCCTATCGCAATAAAATTGACCGAAAATACCGACACGCAAAACCGCACAATACTGACAATCAGTGACAAGCAGTACGACGGGACGGATACGGCGTCCATAAACTTTTCCGACATAGCTTCCCGTTACGGCTCGGCCGACAAGGCCCCGTTACAGTTTATGGGAGTGCCCAAGGACGACGTCTTGCTCCTTGACAGCATAAGCGCGGCGTTTGACGACATTTATGCGGGAGAGAACGTGCCTGTCAGCCTCACGATAACCGATCAGACCTGTTTTGACCGTTTCATACCCGAGATCTGGACGCCCAAAGGGCTTGTCAGCGGCAGGATTGTTCCCAAAACGCTCGACGTTGACACAGCGTCGTCCGATTTAGACGTTGTTACCAAAAAGTATGACGCTACGCTTAAAGCCGACGTTATTATAAACAGCGCGGTATTTTCTTCGGGCATCATCGCAGGCGACGCGAGCGTGTTTGCCGACAGCGGCAATTTCGAACTTGTTTACGAATCGGCGCAGTTTGCCGACCCCAACGCAGGCATAAAGCAGGTCAACGTAAGGAATATCTCGTTACGTAGCAAAAACCCCGCTTACAGCAAGATAATAGCAAGCTATGAAGTCAACGACATCACCCTTTCGGGCGAAATCGAAAAGGCAACGGTTACGGTAAACGACAGCTACTTCCACTTAATAAGCGGTCAGCCCGTACCCGCGATACGGACGACGCCTTCCGACGTCATGCTTTACACATCCTTCCACCATACGAGAGAGGCCGCCGAGGCGGGAACGGGCGAAATTGTCGACTTTGACACAAATTCTTACCTCGGAATTTTCTATATAAGGACGGAAGCCGCTTTCAGCGAGACAAACTACGAAATAGAAGGCGGATTTGCCATAATTACCCTTCAGATTACGGGTGCGAAAAAGGCGCAGACTTTGGACTTCAATATCCCGTCGGCGTTTGAGCATACCGACGGCGAAGGAGTGTATTACGTCATGGCAATCGGCGGAAGATATTCGCCCAAAGCTTTCTCATACGCCACGATCGGCGCGACAAATCACAACACAGGTCTTCCCATAACCTATGAGCGCAATACAGGCACCAGGATGACTTATTCTCAAGGCGTATTTACCGCGAGGGAAGAGGGCTGGGTTACCATAACCATAGTACAGAACGGAAACGACAATTACCTTGCGGCCGAGTCCGTCACGATAAGGATACAGATTGTGAGCGCAGAGATTGTTCCCGATGACGATGTCGCGGCGGCTGAGGCGCTCTATTACGGCAATCCTGTTCCCGAGATAACGGGTAGCGCACTCTTCGGGGGCGAAAACGTGGCAGGAAATTACATAAAGAGAGCAGGCACATTATCGGCAGGTAAAGCCAATTACCTGTACAATTTCGCGCCGACCGAAAAGTACCTTGGCGAATATTCCGATATTCCTGTAGAGCTTGACGCGCAGAAAGCTGTTCTGAAGGTCGTTATCGGCGATATTTTCAAAGAATATTACACCGAGGTAAATTTCTTCGACTATGCCGAAATTACGCTTGAAAAGGGCGGCTTTGAAAGAAAGCTCACGGTTGAAGAATTTGAGGCGCTCGGAATTACCATTACGCTGCATTCCTCACAGCCTGTACATGAGTGGCTTGCCGCGTTCCTGCCGTATACAGTGGGATACGACAACTCGTATTCCAACTACGTCGAATTTTCGGGCAACAGCAATTATGAGATTGTTGTCGAGGACGACATTTTCCAGATTTATGTTACGCCCGCGATTATTTCCGTGGTGGTTGTCGACTTTTCGAGAGAATACGGCAACGGCGATTATATAATCGAGTATCAGATTTTCGGCAACTTCAGACCCGACGACGCGCCCGCAATTATCGATTCCGTCGTCCTGACGGAGCAGTCGAGACTGCGCTCCGGCACGGGAAGATACGCCGTGCTTTTGACACCGGGCACAACCGACCCAAGCCTCAACAATAAATACCAGATTTATACCCGGAGCGGCTTTGTGGACATACTTAAAGCTCAAGTCACGATAACCGCCGAAAGCCTTACAAGCGTCTACGGCGAAAGCGTAATCGCGCCTGCGTATACCGCCGAGGGTTTCCATATCAACGAGGACAGAGAATACTACGAGAGGTATATCACTGCGACCCACGACGTGACAAGCCAAAGCAATGTCGGAACCTATACCATAAGGGTAAACTGTCTTGCAGACAATGACAATTACGAATTTGTCTTCAATAACGGCACCTATACGGTTACTCCCGCCACCTTGACGGGAATAACCCTTCCCAATGTCAACTTCATCTATGACGGCAAGCCCCATTCTCTTAGCATAGTTTACAATCCGAATGTGTGGGGAGAGCTTAACGTATCCTACAGCGATACCGACATAGTAAACGTGGGCAGATACCCGATTACCGCTATTGTGTCCAAGCCCAATTACCACAACCTCGAACTAAACGCCATTCTTACGGTTTCGCCGCTGAGTATTTCCACGAGCGGCACGGCGTCTTCGGCGATAATCACGATGAAAGGGGAAAACCCGCAAGGCTTTGACCCCCGCTCCACGCTGATGTTTGTTAAAAACACGGCTCCTGCGGCGGCGCAAGTTTATTCTGCTTCCCTTGTCAGCACAGAGGAGACGCTTGAGAGCGTATTCGGCGTATATTACTACTTCATGACCGTGGACGGAGTAAGACAGGATATAAGCGGCAACAACGAGGTCAGGATAAAACTTGAAGGCATTACCGCAGACTCAACGGTGCGTATCCTCACCGTAATCGACGGAGAGATTACCGAACTATCACACGTGTTTCATGACGGTTACATTGTCTTTGAAAGCAACGGCGCGACCGAGTTTGCCGTAATCAAGACCGTTTCGGCATACACCAAAGACACAAGCGCACTTGTCATAGCGATAGGCGTGGGAGCAGCTGTACTTGTGGTAGTGTATGTCGCGTTCTTCACCTACGGCAGCCAGGCGAGGAAATTAAGAAAAAGAAGCATCCGCAAACACAAAAGGTGGGCGTGAAATATAACAAAGAACAAAGGAGAAATGATGAAAAAGAACTTTTTGCACAAGCTTTTCGGCACCAATCCGGCCGATAAAGAGGGTATGCAGCCCCGAGAGGCGCTATCTTACA
The DNA here is from genome assembly GCA_035381305.1 of Clostridia bacterium. Lineage (GTDB taxonomy): Bacteria > Bacillota > Clostridia > Christensenellales > DTU072 > CAG-1782. The sequence continues at coordinate 47,810 of DAOSYK010000006.1, read as the reverse complement.
GCGTGGCGGGTCTCGGACAAAACCTCATCTGCGGCCTCGTAGGCTCCTACATCAGCTACTATTTTACAAACGGGCTTCTGCTCGCGCCCACGACGGTTGGTATAATAATGCTTATCGTACGCGTTTTTGATGCGACAAACGACCCCATTATGGGAAGCATTATCGACAGGACCCACACAAAGTACGGCAAATGCCGCCCCTTCTTGTTGTGGATGCCCATACCTATTGCCATTTCGACGGTAACGCTGTTTTTGCCCCTTCCGGCTCGGACTGTGGCGACAACGTGGATAATGTCGGTGCTATACCTTATCTGGAGCGTACTGTATACGATAGTTGACGTGCCCTACTGGGGACTTGCAAGCTCTATGACCAGCGACACAAACCAGCGCGGCACTATGCTTACCGTGGCAAGGCTGTTCTGTACCGCGGGCGGCGGCATAATCTCCATACTCGTGCCCAATATTTCGGGCTTCTGGATAAAGAATTTTACCGACTCTTCGGGCTCCATTCTCCAAGGGCAGGAAGAAGCGGCCGCCGCGGCCTTGAGGGCCAACTACTGGTGGCTCGCGCTCGTCATCGTAATTATCGCTACTCCCGCGTTCTTTATCGGTTTTAAATATACAAAAGAGAGATACCAGGACAACAACGTAAGAACTCTCGGACAAAACATCAGACTTATATTCAAAAACAAACCCCTCATGCTCATTGTTCTTTCGGGCATACTCGGAAGCGGAAAGATGCTCTATATGTACTCGGGTCTTTACTTTGCCCAGTACAATCTCACCGCCATGAACGTAAACTTCATGGGCTGGCAGGGAACGGGACTGTTCACAATCATTACCCTTTCGGTCGTGCCCGGCGGACTTATCGCGTCATTGCTTGTGCCGTGGTGCACAAGGAAGTGGGGCAAGCGAAACACCTTTCTCTATTCCCACCTTATCGGCGCAATAGTCATGTTTGTAATGTACTTTGTGGGCTGGAAGACGACCGCGGGACTTGTAATCAACCTCGTCGGACTTGTGCTTCTCGGCATTCCCCAGGGCTTTGCCAATATTATTACATACGCTATAATAGCCGACAGCGTGGACTATCTCGAATGGAAAGAGGGTGTGCGCGCCGAGGGTATCTGCTTTGCTATGCAGACCTTCATCAATAAGATTGGTATGGCGATAGGCGCGGCGTTTACCTGCTTCGGCCTCGGCTGGGCGGGCATCAACGCGGCAGACGCCACCACCTTTGCAATGGAGACCAACCCCAAGGGCCTTGACACCTTGTTCCTTGTATCGGTGCTCATCCCGGCAATCAGCATGCTGCTCAGCGTAATACCCTTGTTCTTCTACAACTTCACCGAGAAGAAGCAGGCAGAGGCAGTAGCCGAAGTAAACGCGAGAAAGGCAGCCGAAGCCGAAACAGCGGCGGCCGCGGAAAACCCGTAAACTTACCCCGAATAAATGTCAAAAAGGCCGTAAAATCACAGCTTTTTGCGGTCTTTTTCTTATAGGTTTGATATAATTGCCAAATACTAAACTTTGTGATAAACTTAAGTTATGGAAAAAATCATTGAGGTAAAAAACGCCTTCTATTCCTATAAATCGGAAGACGGGACGTTGGATGCCGTAAACGGCATTTCGCTGGATATAGAGAGGGGAAGTTTTACGGTCTTTCTTGGGCACAACGGGAGCGGCAAGTCCACACTTGCCAAGCTTCTCAACGGCTTTCTCGTGCCCGACAGCGGCGACGTTTTTGTCGACGGAGTAAACACAAAGGTCGAAGAAAGGGTGTTTGAGATAAGGAGTAAAGTAGGCCTTGTCTTTCAGAACCCCGACAATCAGATGGTCGCTTCCATAATCGAGGACGATATAGCTTTCGGACCCGAAAATCTGGGTATTCCCCGTGAAGAAATAGTCGAGAGGGTGGATTGGGCATTAAATGCCGTAGGAATGAACGCATACCGCACCCACACGCCGTTCAAACTTAGCGGCGGACAAAAGCAGAGGATAGCGATTGCGGGCATCCTTGCGATGAAGCCTACCGTTCTTATCCTTGACGAAAGCACGTCCATGCTCGACCCGCAGGGGAGAAAGGAAGTGCTCGAAACCGTAAGGGCGCTCAACAAAGAGCAGGGCATTACGGTAATTCTCATCACCCACTACATGGATGAGGCGCTCGACGCCGACAATGTAGTGGTTTTACACGAAGGGAAAATTCTCATTCAGGGCACTCCGCGCGAGATTTTCGCAAAAAAGGAGCTTATCTCAAAGACCAAGCTCGAACTTCCCGTGGCGGCGTACATTTCATACAGGCTCTTGGGCGAAGGGTATGACGTTCCGCTCAGCCTTATCGACGATGAACTTGTGGAGAGTATATGCAGATTGAGGTAAAAAATCTCTCATATACCTACTCGAAAAAGACCCCTTATGAAAAGCAGGCGTTACGTGACATCAGCTTCACGGTAAACGAAGGCGAATTTTTGGGCATAGTGGGCGCGACGGGCAGCGGCAAGTCCACCCTTATTCAGCATTTCAACGGTCTTATTAAGCTCCAGTCGGGACAGCTCAACGTGCTCGATATCGACCTTGCGGCAAAGAAAGTGGATTATAAAGCTTTGCGCCGCGGCATCGGTATGCTTTTCCAATATCCCGAGTATCAGCTCTTTGCCGACACCGTACTGGCCGACGTAATGTTCGGCCCGCTCAATTTCGGAATGAGCAAGGAAGAGGCGCACTCCTCGGCAAAAGAAGCCCTCATATTGGCGGGGCTGGACTTTGACGCAGTAAAGGATCGCTCGCCTTTAGAGATAAGCGGCGGACAAAAGAGGCGCGCGGCGATAGCGGGAGTACTTTCTTACAATCCCAAGATCCTCATACTCGATGAGCCTACCGCGGGGCTTGACCCCTCGGGAAAGAGGGAGATGCTCAATCTTATCAGCTCTTTACGGAAGACCAGCGGCAAAACCGTCATCATGGTCAGCCACAACATGGACGAGATTGCCCGATACTGCGAAAGGGTAATAGTCCTGGGCGAATCCGAACTATTGTACGACACAACGCCCGCCGAACTTTTTTACAACTACGATATAGCAACTCTCGGGCTGGACGTTCCGCACGTAGTCAAGATTGTTAAAAAACTCAGAGACAAAGGCATAGACCTCGGCACAGATATAGTGACCGAGGAAAAACTGCTGGAAAGACTGACCGCTTTCTTTGGGAAGGAAAGAATATGAGAGACATCACATTCGGGCAGTATTATCCAAGAGATTCCGTCGTGCACAGGCTTGACCCAAGAACCAAACTTCTTATCAGTCTTGTCTACATCGTGGCGGTCTTTTTGTGCAGGACTTACTGGGCGTTTCTCGCAAGCTTCCTGTTTCTCGTTATAAGCATTTTAGTATCCCGAATACCTGTTTTGAGTATCCTAAAAACCGTAAGAGCGGTTTTGTTTATACTATTAATCACCGTTATAATCAACCTCTTTTTCTACGGCGACGGCGAGCCGATATTCTCGTGGTGGAAGATAAAAGTCACCTGGGAGGGGGCGAGATTTGCTTCGTTCATGGCGATGCGCCTTGTCTTTCTTGTGGTAGGGACAAGCCTTGTTTCGCTGACGACTACTCCCATGAGTCTGACCGACGGAATGGAGAGCCTGATGAAGCCGTTGAAACTTGTAAGGTTCCCCGTGCACGACGTCGCGATAATAATGAGTATTGCGCTGAGATTTATCCCCACGCTTATGGACGAAATCAACAAAATCATGATGGCGCAGAAGGCGCGCGGAGCCGACTTTGACAGCGGCAACCTCATTAAGAGGGTCAAGGCGCTGTTGCCCATACTTATTCCTTTGTTTGTATCCACGTTCAGAATAGCCGACGAACTTGCCCTCGCTTTGGACGCAAGGTGCTATAACGCAACGCCCAACCGCACCAAGATGAAGGTGCTGTCTTTCAATGCGCGCGACATTCTCGCATTATTATTCTCTCTTGCCTTCCTTGCGGTGATAATTTTGCTCAGAATAGGCATTATCGGGTGAAATATGAGAAGGATACTTCTTACCGTCGAATATTTCGGGCTTAACTTTGCGGGCTGGCAGAGGCAGGACAACGCGGTAAGCGTCCAGCAGGTGCTGGAAGAAAAGCTGACCGAAGTTTTGAATGAGCCTGTTAAAATCCACGGCAGCGGCAGAACAGACCGCGGCGTGCACGCCAAAGGTCAGAAGGCGCATTTTGACTACCACGGCAATATCCCTGCCGAAAAAATCGCGTTTGCCGTAAACAGCGTTTTGCCCGACGATGTAAGGATAGTTAAGTCCGAGGAAGCGGATAAAAATCTCCACGCTCAGTACTCGGCGAAGAAAAAGACCTACGAATACAGGCTTTATGCGTCAAAGACGCTTAGCCCAATTCGCCGCTTTACATACGCGCAAGTTTTTTACGATGTCGACCGCATTGACTTTGAAAAGATGAAGCGAGCGGCAAATTGCCTTATCGGAACCTACGACTTCAAAGGGTTTTCATCCACGGGAAGCAACATAAAAAATACCGTCAGGACGATTTATGCCGCCGATCTCGAAAAAAACGGAGACGAAATCGTTTTTACGATAACCGGCGACGGGTTTTTGTACAATATGGTAAGGATAATAATCGGAACGCTTGTGGAAATAGCCGTGGGGATTCTCCCCGAGGACGCCATAACAAAGACGCTGGAAACGGGCGCAAGAACTTGCGCCGGAACTACCTTCCCGCCCTACGGACTGACCTTACTTGACGTGGAATACTGATTATTCTTCCAGTTTCAGGTCTTCTTCCTTGATTTCTTCGACGTCCTGCTTTACGCGGGCGTTTATTTTTTCCAGGGGGTATTTTCTTATTTCGATGTCGCCGTCCCGGGATGTGAATCTGACGGTGACCTCCTGCCTTAAAATGTCGTTGTTGACAACCGTTGCTTCGCCGTCGGGAGTAACTGCCGTGGTGTTTACTTTAGGCATCTTCTTGTACATTTCCTGATAGTAGCTGTTTTCATACTTCAAGCAACACATAAGCTTGCCGCAGCAGCCGCTGATCTTCTGTGGATTGAGGCTTAAGCCTTGGATTTTTGCCATCTTTATGGATACCTTTTCAAAGTCCTGCAAGAAGGTCGTACAACAGCATGGTCTGCCGCATACGGCGAGCGCGCCGCGCATTTTTATGTCGTCTCTTTCGTAAATCTGGCGCAACTCTATACGCACATGGAAGACGCTTGCAAGGTCTTTTACAAGTTCACGGAAGTCCACTCTGCCTTCGGCGGTGAAGTAAATTATTACTTTCTGTCTGTCAAAGGTGTATTCGGCGTCGACCACCTTCATGCTCAGACCGTGGAAGGAGCTTTTTTCCATGGCGACTTTCATGAGGTACTCGCGCTTTGCCGTGTTCTCATCGTGTCTTTTGATATCTTCCGGAGTCGCCTTCCGTATTATTTCTTTTAAGGGCGCGACTATTTCGGAATCGGGCACGTCTTTATTTCCTATCATAACTTTTCCGAACTCCACTCCGCGGATTGTCTCGGTGATTACGCCGTCGCCTTCCTCAAAAGTTATATCTTTGGGGGAGAAGTAGTAAATTTTCCCCGAAGTTTTGAATTGCACTCCTATTACCGTTGCCATTTATATTTTGCCTCCAATATATCGAACATTACTTTTTCCGCCACGCTCACGGTACTTACGTTATAAGCAAGCTTTTTCCTCGCCTCGTTTACGGCGTTTAACGCCACATAAACTCCCGCCGTGGAAAAACCCGCAGCCAGCGCGTTTAAGTCGTATGCGCGGTTAAGCGTAAACTTTTCCGCATTGCTTTTTGTGATTATTTTGAGTATATCGCTGAAGAATATCTCCAGAAAGTCGAGGGTAAGCCCGATATTGTCCTTTGTGAAAATATCCTTATACAGGTGGTCTATGATCTGCGAGGAGTTTTTCAGCGACATCAGGGTGTGAAAGGTCTCCTCATAGACGGTCTTATACCGCTCGTCGCCGGCGAACAATAACGCCTTTTTGTAGTTACCCATGGAGTAGCTTGCGGCTTCTTTCGCAACGTCATCTTCGTATCCCGACATTTTCAGGTCTTCATATATGTCCCTGACGCTGAAAGGCTCTACAAATACCCGTTTTCCGCGCGACTTAATGGTGTTAAGCAGCCCCGACTCGTTGGCAACGCCCAATATTATCGTGACATAAGAGGGCGGCTCTTCGTAGGTTTTCAGGAGTTTATTTTGCACTCTCGGGTCAAGCAGCTCGGCATTGTCTATAAAGTACAGCTTTCTCCCTCCGTCGGGGGGCAGGATGTGGGTGTCGTCGGTAAAATCGATGATTTCGGCGACCTTGATTTTGTCCTTGCCGTCTATCTTGCGGATGTTGATGTGGTTTCCCGAAAGTACCTGCCTGCATGCGGCACAGTTTCCGCACGAAGTCGGGCAGAACACCGCAAGGGAGATTTTGGTAAATACCGCGTTTCTCGCCTCGGGATCGTCGGACACGATGAGATAGGCGTGGCTGAAGGCGTTACGCCTAAAGTCGGATAAAAGAGTTTTGTATCCCGAATTGTTATCGAGTAACGAAAGGTTCAATTTATTACGCCCCTTTTCTTAAGCTCACCGATAATTTTCTGATTTGTTGCGAGTTTGTCGCATTCGGGCACTATGCTGATATACCTGTCGGGGTATTTTGCGGCAAGCTCCTTAAAGCCGTGAAAGACTTTGAGGTGGAACTCGTCGTTTTCCTTTTCCATACGGTCGTTCTGTATGACCTTTCCCTTCTGCTTACGCCAGGAGTTTGTCGGGTCCATGTCGATGAACACCGTATACTCGGGCATGCAGTTTTCGTAGGCGGACTTGTTGATGTCAAGCACGGTTTTTTCGCCCAAGCCTCTCGCGTAGCCCTGATAGGCGACGGATGAGTCGATATAGCGATCGCAGATGACAAGTTTGCCTTCGCTTATCGCGGGCAGAATGACTTTGTTTATGTGCTCGCTCCTTGCCGCTGCAAAGAGGTTCGCCTCGCAGTATATGTCCATTTCCATGGTCAGTATAAGTTCTCTTATTCTTTCCGCCAAGGGGGTGCCGCCCGGCTCACGCGTCACGATAAACGCCTGAGCTGTTGCGGTGAGATACTCGGTCAATAGCCTTACCTGTGTGGATTTTCCCACCCCTTCGCAGCCTTCAAAGGTTATAAACCCTTTTATTTTCTTCATAATGTCCTCTTGTAAAATTACCTGACTAATATTTTACCATATATAAAGCATTATTTACAAGAAGTAATAAATAATAAAAAACCCGCTCCCAATTGTGCGGAGCGGGTGAAACTTGTTTGATTAAGGTTTACTTTCTCGGCTTCATGGTGGGAAATAGGAGCACGTCGCGTATGCTGTAGTTGTCGGTAAGGAGCATGACCAAGCGGTCGATGCCGATTCCGAGGCCGCCCGTGGGGGGCATGCCGTATTCGAGCGCGGTGACAAAGTCATCGTCGGTCATCTGGGCTTCGTCGTCGCCCTTGGCTCTTTCTTTGGCCTGCTGTTCAAATCTGCCCCTCTGATCGATGGGGTCATTGAGTTCGCTGAAGGCGTTGCCCATTTCTCTTGCCATAATGAAGAATTCAAATCTCTCGGTAAGGCGGGGGTCGGAAGGCATGCGCTTGGCCAGCGGGCTAACTTCCACGGGGTAATTAATTATAAACGTGGGCTGAATGAGGTGCTCTTCCACTTTCGCGTCAAACACTTCATAGAGCGCCTTGCCCCAGGTTACGTCCTTTTCAAGTTCGACGCCGATTTCCTTTGCCTTGACTATAATTTCGTCAAGGGGAGCGTTGTCAAAATCTATTCCCGTATATGTCTTGACGGCTTCCGCCATAGTGATTCTCGGCCACTTGCCGCCAAAGTGAAGCTCGGTGCCCTGGTAGGTAAAGTCGGTCGTGCCGAGTGCCTTTATGGCGCACTCTTTCAAGAGTTTCTCGGTGATGTCCATCATATCGTTGTAGTCGGCGTAAGCCTGATACAGTTCGATTGTGGTAAACTCTGGATTGTGCTTTACGTCCATACCCTCGTTGCGGAACAGTCTGCCGATCTCGTAGACTTTGTCAAATCCGCCCACGATAAGTCTCTTTAAGTAAAGTTCGGGCGCGATGCGCAGGTACATGTCGATGTCCAGCGTGTTGTGGTGGGTGACAAAGGGTCTTGCGCTGGCGCCGCCCGCGATGCTGTTAAGCACGGGCGTTTCCACCTCGATAAAGCCTCTTGCGTCGAGGAAATTGCGGATGGTGCTTATTATCATGCTGCGCTTTTTGAAAGTGTCCATAACCTCGGGGTTTACTATGAGGTCGACATAGCGCTGACGATACCTGAGGTCGGTATCGGTAAGTCCGTGGAATTTCTCGGGAAGGGGAAGAAGAGACTTGCTCAGGAGCACGCACTTCTTTGCCTTGATTGAGATTTCACCCATGTGGGTTGTGAAGACGTCGCCTTCAACGCCCAGTATGTCGCCGATATCCCATTTTTTGAACTCGTCGTAAGCTTCATCGCCCAGCTCGTCGCGTCTGAAATATATCTGAATTCTGGTGCCTGCGTCCAGGATGTGTCCGAAGCTTGCCTTGCCCATTATGCGGCGGGAGATAAGCCTTCCTGCCACTTTTACGTCTTTCCCTTCGTATTTTGCGTAATCGGCGAGGATTTCGGACGCGGTCGCGTCGCGGTCGTAAGAGGTAATTTTATACGGGTCGAATCCCGCTTCGCGCATATCGGCGAGTTTCTTACGCCTTACCGCGATTTCACTGAGATCGTTCTTAACATCGGGTGTGTTGTTGGTGCTGATGTCCATTTTGACTCCTTACAGGTCGCTGCACATTTCTATGGATACTATCGTTACCGAATATTTCCCGCCGGGTGTCTTGACTTCCACGGTTTCGCCCGCCTTGCGGCCTTCGAGCGCGCTTCCCAAGGGGCTCTGGATGCTGATTATGTTGCGCCTGCTGTCGGCTTCGAGAGAATTGAGTATCGTGAAGGTGTCGGTGTCGCCGTCTTCGTCTTCGATGGTGACGACGGTGCCCACGCTTACTCTGTCGGTACTTACGTGAGCGGGGGTCAGTATGCAGAGATTTTTAAGAAGCTCATTGAGTTTTACAATCTCTTCCTCGTTGGCATTCTGAGCGTCTTTGGCTGCGCTGTATTCTGCGTTTTCGCTTAAATCTCCAAATTCTTTGGCGCGTTTTATCGCATCGCTGATCTCCTCGCGTTTAACCGTTTCGAGGTATTTGAGTCTATCCTCGATTTCGCAATATTTACATTTTCTCACCAGCTCTGTTGCCATACTTCCTCCGAAAATATGTATAAATAGTTTAAGATAGTATAGTACAAATACGCCGATATGTCAAAGGTTTTTTCTCGCGGGCGAACCCCTCGAGCCTCTGCTGTCGACCCGATTAATAATATAACATATTGTTATTGAAAAATAATCCCTTTTATGCTAAAATATTAAAAAATATCGAGGTGCTTATGTCTCAGTTAAGTCAACATCTTACGGTAAAAACCGCATCTACCCCCAATCCCAGGAACATTATAATCGGAAACGGCTACAGAATAACGCTTATTACTCCCCGTATTGTGCGCGTGGAGGCGCAGAAGGACAACAAATTCTGCGATACGGCCTCGCTTTGCTTCTGGACAAGAGATCTTGGCGAGGTCGCGTTCGAGACCAGAAAAACCAAACGCGGACTGGAGATCAGGACCGAAAAGGTCACTTACTATTTCAGTGAAACGTTGAGAAAAATAACGCGGGTGAAAATCGGCGAAAAAACAGTCCCTTGCAACAATTTCGGCAACCTTCTCGGCACTGCGAGAACGCTGGACTTTACATTCGGCTTCAAAAAGCTCAACGAGGGCGTAATCGGAATTAAGGGCGTAGCGGTAGTCGACGACTCTAAGAGCTTATTATTCGACGGCGCCGAGGTTAAGCCTCGCCCGGTAAGGGAAAAGGACGTATATGTTTTCGCATACGGCAGAGATTACCGCGAGGCGGTAAGGGACTTTTATAAAGTGACCGGAGAAGTGCCCCTTCTTCCGAGATACGCTCTCGGCAACTGGTGGTCGAGGTACAAGGCGTATTCTCAGCAGGAATACATCGACCTCATGAAGCGGTTTGAAAACGAAAAACTTCCCTTTACCGTCGCCACAATCGACATGGACTGGCACTGGGTGGACGTAAATAAGAAATTCGGCACTGATTTCAAGGGCCCAACGCCGTTGCAATCGGAAGGCTGGACGGGCTACAGCTGGAATACCGGGCTTTTCCCCGACTACAAAGCGTTTTTGAAGTGGCTTCATGACCATAATTACAGCATTACGGTCAACCTACACCCCTCGAGCGGCGTAAGGTACTACGAGGACATGTACGAAGAGATGGCGCGCGCAATGGGTGTCGACCCCGCTACAAAAGAGACGGTCGGATTCGACATAGCCGACCCGCGATTTATAAAATACTACCTTGAAATACTCCACCACCCGTATGAAAAGGAGGGCGTAGACTTCTGGTGGATAGACTGGCAGCAGGGCAAAAAGAGCTCACTTAAGGGGCTTGACCCGCTATGGTCACTTAACCACTATCACTTCCTCGACAACGCCAGGGAGAATAAGCGTCCGCTTATCTTAAGCAGGTATTCGGGACTGGGCGCGCACCGCTACCCCATAGGATTCAGCGGCGACTCCATCATCTGTTGGAGTTCATTGAGGTTCCAACCTTACTTTACGGCCAACGCGGCAAACGCCGGCTACACCTGGTGGAGCCATGACATCGGCGGGCATACTTTGGGCTTTAACAATGAGGAAATATATCTTCGCTGGTGCCAGTTCGGCGTGTTCAGCCCCATAAACAGACTGCACTCGACCAGTCACGACCTGCAGGGGAAAGAACCTTGGAACCACAGGGACGAGGTGCGAAACACCGTAAACGAATTTCTGCGCTTAAGGCACAAGCTCATTCCCTACATATACACGATGAATTACCGCACCCACAAAGAGGGTATTGCGCTGTGCGAGCCGATGTACTACACCTATCCCAACGAGGAAGCGGCGTACACCGTCAGAAACCAGTATATGTTCGGCTCCGAACTCATAGTCGCGCCCATTGTGTCCAAAAACCACAGAGAAATTAACAAAGCCGAGGTCAAGGTATGGCTCCCCGAGGGGCGTTATACCGATATTTTTACGGGCAGAATATACACGGGCAAGAAGTATGTCACAATGTTCCGCGACTGGACGAGCATCCCCGTGCTTGCGAAAGAAGGAGCGATAATCCCTATGTCCTTAAACGAAGGAAACGACACCTCCAATCCCAAGACAATGGAGATGTGGGTGTACCGCGGCAACAATGAGTTCACTCTCTATGAGGACGACGGAATTTCCAACGGTTACAGAGAGGGGAAAGCGGCGTTTACACGCTTTACCGTGACAGAGAAAGATGACGAAGTGCGCTTTGTAATAAATAAAGTCGAAGGCGACGCGAGCGTCATCCCCGAAAAGAGGGAATACCGCATAAAGTTTAAAGATATTATCGGCGCGAATATCGCGCTTACCGTAAACGGCAAAAAGGTCAAGTCCGTTTTCGGCGAGGAAGCAGTTATCACGCTCAGCCCCCAAGACAGCGCAGAGATAGTGCTTACAGAGTGCGCATATCTGACCAATCCCGACGCCCTTGAGAGCGCGAAAGTGATACTCAGCCGCTACCAGAGGGACAACATCTCCAAAATGATTATGTACAGGGGTATGGGCAAGATAACCGACAAAGAGCAGTTTATGGAAGCATTGAAAGAGTCGACCTTCCCCGATGTGGTAAAACGTGCGGCTTACGAAGTGATGACAGACTGAAAAACTGAGATAAATAAGTTTTTACAAATTGAAAAAGCGCCCGATCGGGCGCTTTTTATTCCTTGATTCCTTTTAACGCGAGGTATCCCTCGAGGTTGTCCCGCTCGCTCAGGCGTATATATTCGAGGTTGAGATACTCCATTATTCCCATAATCAGGAGTCCGCCGCAAGGCAGGATAAGCGTCTTCTTGGGGTGCATTCCGCGGATGTTTTTTCTCTCCCCGACGGGAGTTGCGAAAATTCTGTCCACGGTATTTTTGAGATCGTCGTAATAAAACTTATAGTTGTGGATTATTTCGGGGTCGTATGGCTCGAGTCCGAGGTGAATTGCGGCAAGGCTGGAGCTCGTCCCGCCGATGGAAATAAGTTCTTCAAAAGGCGGTACTTTGCCGTATTCGGTTACTCTCGATTTTATGTAGGAATCAAGGACGTTTTTGTCCATGGAATAATCTTTTAAACGCACCGAGCCAAGGGGCAATGAGTGGCTGTAGAAGACGCCTTTTTCGTCGCCCACGGCAAGTTCGCTCGAGGCTCCGCCCACGTCGAGCGCCGCCTTGATTCCGCCGGTATATGCTCCCAAAAATCCAATTCTGGATTCCGTAAGCGCGTCAATTACATCAAGCTCGATACTTTCGTCGGTGAGCAATTTTTTGAAAGTGTGCCCGTTTTCGGCGCTTCTTACAGCCTCGGTCGCGAAGGCAAAAACCTCGTCCGCGCCTGAGCTTTTGGCAAACCGGTACAGCTCTTTTATCGCGTCTGAAGTCCTTTGCATGGCGGCATCGTTAAGATGGCCCGTAAGCATAAGACCTTCGGAGAGCTGAGTAATTCTTATGACTTTTTTGCCGTTAAGAAGCAGCCTCACCGAGTTGCTGCCTATATCGATTACGCCGTACTTCATTTGAACAGTTCTTTGTTGTTTTTAATCTTGACTTTGACCGCGTGGAGTATGTTGTCGATTTTCTTTATCGGCATGTTTAACCTTTCGGAAATTTCGGTATAGGCATAGCCTTCGAGATAGTACTTTAGCACTGCCATCTGCTGGGGCTTGACGAGATTTTTGAGTTTGTCGTAAAAGCTCTCGGTGTCCTCGAGCATGGTGTAGTAATCGATCGGGTCGCTTTTGGACTTGTCCGGAATGTTCTCGTCGACGTCGGAGAGACTGACTGCGTCGGTGAGCGCTCTGTGTTTTTCGCGGGTGGACATTCTGATAGCGTCGGTTATGCGGCTGGAGACGCACATCGCGGCAAAACTCGTGAAATTGTCGTTCTTCTTTTCGTCGAAATCGCGGATGGCTTTGAGCACGCCGATAAGACCTTCCTGAAAGAGGTCGTCGAAGGTTCCGTCGGTGAGGAAGAACTTGCGCGCCTTGCTGCGGGCAAGCCCGCGATAGCGCAAAATGAGCACTTCCATGCTTGCGGCGTCGCCTTTTTGCGCCTTTTTTACAAGCGTTATGTCGTCAAGTGACTCCAAAGCTCTGTTTTCCATTTTTTATTGCTTTGCCCTTCTCTGTCTTATGCACTCATAGAGTACGGCGCCGGTTGCGACGCTCGCGTTGAGGCTGTTTACCATTCCGTATTGCGGCAGGCTTATCGTCGCGTCGCTGACCTTTTTTGTAAGCTCGTGCACGCCTTTGCCTTCACTTCCGATTACAAACGCGACGTCTCCGGTAAGGTTTGTCCTGTAAATATCGTCGCCTTCCATATCTGTTGCGAACACCATTACGCCCTTTTCCTTGAGCATTCTTATTGTGTCGTTAAGGTTGACCACCTTTGCGATTTTGACATGGCTTGCCGCGCCGCTGCTGACCTTTACCGCGGTGTCGGTAACGCCGCACGAGCGGTGGCGGGGGATTATTATGCCGTTTGCGCCCACGCAGTCGGCAACTCTTATTATCGCGCCCAGATTGTGTGGGTCTTCGATGCCGTCAAGGAGAATGACAAGCAGGTCACGCCCGTCCTTTTTCTCGAGAATTTCGTCGACGTCGGAGTATTTAAACTCGGTTGCGACGGCAATTACGCCCTGGTGGTTTCCGCTCTCCGAGAGACGGTCGAGTGCGCTTTTTTCCACAAATTGAACATTAATCTTCTTTTCACGGCAGGCGTTTACTATGGTTTTGAAATTATAGGCGGGGGCGGTCTTAAGCACCATCACCTTTTCAATTGTCGTATTGCCGCGCAAGGCTTCGTTTACCGCATTTTTTCCTTCTATGAGCATAGCTTTCTCCTTAAATTTTCCGTAAAGAATTATTCCTTTGCCTCTTCCCCGTATACAAGAGTGAGAATTTCGGCAAGCCTGTCTCCCTGTCCCGAGAGATAGAGGTAGCCTATTACTCCCTCAAAACCCGAGGCGAGTTTGTATTCCATCAGCGACGCGTGCCTAGGTATGTTGTTTGCGTGCGCGTTTTTGCATTTTTTGAAGATAAAATTTTCCTCTTCGTTAAGCGCGGGCTCTATTGTCTTCATAGCCTTTGCCTGGCTTGCCGCACAGACCTTGCCGCACACCGATTGGTGCAGGTCGTTTATGCCGTAGGGGTGGGAAAATGAAAGCATTGTCCTGATAAAAAGTGTATGAACGCCGTCGCCGATCAGGCTCAGCACATGGGGGTCGTAATCGAAAAGGCGGCGCTTTTCCACCACGCAGGGCGGGGAGGGCAGGTATTTTTGCATAGAAATATTATATCTTAACGCTTTCGATAACACAAGCGTTATTGACAAAACACTAAATAAGTTATATTATCTATTATGTATGAATAGGCAGACATTACTAAAATTTTCAGCGCTAATCTGCTTCCTTGTCCTGTGCGTGGCCGTCGCAGGCTGTCAGGTGCTGCCCGACGACTACATCGAAGTGGAAAGCCTGCGCGTTGAGGAAGCGACAATTTATCTTTCCCCGTCGGGCGAGACATCGACTTATCAGCTCAACGTGGAGTTTCTGCCCGAAAACGCAACCAACAGAAAGTTGCGCTATTATATCCCAAGTCAGTATCTGGATTACGTCACTGTAGACAACCAGGGTCTCGTCACCGCCAAGATGCAACCCGAGGAAGGGACGCGAATACCGCTTACCGTGACGTCGGCGAGCAACAAGAAGGCAAGTTTAGTCATCGGCATCATAATTGAGTACGCCGAGGTAAAAGAAATTAAGTTTAAACAGAACAATCTCGAACTTTTCTGGCGCGGCGAGCCGTTACAGCTGGAAATTGAATATACGCCATATCACGCTCAGGACGGCAGGAACGTAACCTTTACGTCCCTTAATCCCGAGATAGCGACGGTAAGCCCCAACGGGCTGCTTACTCCCTTACAGCCCGGCAACATTACCGTTCGTGCCGTAGGCAAGACCATGGCGGGCAAGGAGCGCGAGGCGTATTTCCACGCCACTATAAAATACGCGCCGAGCAATTACCGGCTCGAAGTCAGCGACCCGTCGCCAAAGTACCGTTATACCGTCGGCAATACCGAAAAGAAGATAGTATTCAACCTTGTCAGTCTTGAGCCCAACGCCGACCCCAATCCCCGTATACAGTGGTATGTGGGCGGGAAGAGAATCACCGACATGGACAACAAGCTCAAGTTTGAGCACACTCCCGCGTCTGACACTCCCACCAACTACAAAGTCGCCGTAAAAGTGCTCTGCAAGGACGAGCCCGAGAAGACCTTTGAAAGCGACACCATCTACATATACAACCAGTTTTCGGGCTTTGACTTTGTCTCCGACAACGAGAGCAGAGTTTATGATAACTACCTCTACAATGAAGTCGTCACCTTTGAAATTACCAGTACAGGTCTTGGAATAGACCACTTCAACTGGTACTTAAGGCGCCTCGGCGACGAAAGGCAAGGCGTGTTTGTGGGCACTACTCCCGCCACCGACCCCAACCTGACCCGCCGGCTCAACCTCGACGGCGATTATGCCCTGACGGCGGTAGGGTGCGACGCACTCGACGTTGCCATAGAAGGTCAGGGACAGGCGTTTAACTTCAACGTCACCCGCTATGTCGAGGGAGATACGATTGTGCTCTCGCCCAACGTCTTAAACGGCGGCATACCGCCCGAGAGCTACAACTATTATCTCTACGAGTGCGACGAAAACGGGAACATAATAAGCGACGGACTGTACCTTAGCGACACCATGTCCAACGTCGTAAGAAAGGGCGATACGATTTACTACAAGCTGACAAGAAACATCGGCGAAACCATAGTAATTCTTGCCAAAGGCATGCTGGAAGGCATTGTCGCCAAAGTTAACGGCGCCGACTTTACCTATCAGACCAAGCCCATTAAGATTTATCCGCAGGACGGATTTATAACGGTCAGCCGCGTTGACGACATATTAGACAGCGACGACGTCAGAAACTTAAACTACGTTGCCCGAACCGACAATACAATCACCGACCTCATTATCGACGGCGTTTATCAGTCGGGTCAATATCTGCCTCTCGTCTATTGGAGCGCGGTGGGCGGAACGGAGTTCTACTTTGTGGAAGTCACCAAGGAAAACGGCGAAGTTCTGCTCCTTGACAGCACCGAGGACGGCGGATTCGGCGACTACCATTGTGTAATACCCGCGTCGTTTGTCACGCTTAAGGATAAATTTTCGGTAAGGGTCAAGCAGAAAGGCGGACAGTATACGCCTTACTATTATTACGGCTATACAAAGCCCGCGGGAGACAACGGCGTTTATTACTTCAACCGTATACGCGAAAACCAGTACGCCTATCTTGCCGCGTTTACCGACCTCACCGATAACGGTTATATACGTTCGATAAAGGAACTGGGCGCCATACTCGACTACATCCTGCTCTATGAGCCCGCAGCGGGCGCAAACAGCCTTGTTTCGGTGTCCTACGGCATCATTCTTCAGACCGAAAACGGGCAGGAGAGATTTGACCGCAAATACACCTTCAAAGTTTATATTGACGTAAACTTTGACGACTACGCCGCATATTATCCCATGGACGGCGATCTGTCGGGACTGGAAACCGTTTACATAAACCTCTTCAAGTGCCTGCAAAGCGCGCTGAACGCCTATTGCGAGACCAGTGACCTCAGAGTCAATATGCAGTATGATTCGGGCGACGGCGGGTACTTTGTACACCTGTACAAAAACCAGAATGCCAAGACCCTCAAGCCTCCCACCGTGGACGGAAATCCGAGTTCGGCACATAGCGAGCACTATTCCGCTAATCCTTACGGAGAAAACAGCGACTTTGCGATTAATTATAAAGTGGCTAAGCCTGCCTATACCACCGACCAGCTCTACAACATAGCCGAGTCGGGCAGACAGCCCGTCGCGCAGAACGAGGCGGTCAGCAGGGTTTACAACGCCGCCAAACAGGTGGTAAACACCATAATCGGCAAGGGCATGAGCGACTACGAAAAGGTGCTGGCCTTCTACGACTGGCTGGTATTGAATGTCGAATACGACTACGATGTGTCGCAGCTTATCGGGGAAACGGGCGACGACGCTTACTCTTACGAAGCTTTCCACCTCGAAGGCGTGTTTTTGAGGAAGAAAGCGGTTTGCGACGGCATAGCAAAAGCAATGAGCCTTTTGTGCCGCATAGAAGGCATTCCCTGCTACAAAGTATCGGGGTATGTATGGACAAACGGCGGCACGGGTCACGCATGGAACAAGGTCTATATCGATGGAAAATGGTATATAGTGGACGCGACATGGGGCGCAACGACCCTTAGAGGGTACGTAAACTACAAGCACTTCATGATGACCGACGAGCAGTTTGTATCCTACTATACCTACGCTGGCAAAGCGCCCATAATTTACGGCGAACGCGAAGCGGCCGAGCAGGTGTATAACTATTACGCCCATACCTTTATAAACGGCCGCGATCTCTATATCGAGAGCGTGGAAGAACTTACCGACCTGTTTGACAGCTTTGCTTCTATCATAACGCCCCGCACCATACAGATAAGAGTGAGTGAAGTACTTCTCATGCAGTATAATCACAGCCTTGAAGCCATCATCGGCTATGCCATAAACGGCACCGCCGCTCCCATAGAAATAGACGAAGCCTTGTCTTCCGACAACGTGGTGGCGGCCATAACCGTAAAGCCGATTGAATAATCGGGAGGGAAATATGAATTACGACGTAAGGTTTGACGACGCCTTCTTAGGGCGCGTAATTACGCTTTCAAACGGCAAAATCGAGTTTTCGGTAAGTCTTGACGTGGGGCCGAGAATCATATCTCTTAAGGCAAAAGGCGGGCCCGACATCATGTACCACGACGTAAACGACTATGTAAACAAGGACTGCTCTCCCATTTACGGAGAGGGCGAAAAGTGGCATATCTACGGCGGACACAGGCTATGGCTCAGCCCCGAGGACCTCTCGACCTATTATCCCGACAACAATCCCGTATGCTATAAATTAACAGAAAACGGAATTTCCGTGCATCCGCCGAAGTGGAAGATTATCGACGTTCAGCCACAGATTGATATTGAATTTGTCGGCGACAACAAGCTGAAAATAACTCACACGGTGACAAATCTCGGAGGGAAGAAAAAGCTGTGCCTGTGGGCTCTTACCGTTATGAAGGCGGGCGGCACTATGACATTTGACCTGCCCACCGAAGACACGGGCTTCCTCGCCAACCGAAACATAGTCCTTTGGTCGTACGCGTCGATGAACGACTCGCGCGCCGAAATAAAGGACGACAAGATAATCGCAAAGAGCGATGTCTCGGTACCCAATCCTTACAAAATGGGAGCCTATAATAACCATATCAGGGCAGAATACCTCTTTGAGGAAAATGGGAAAAAGACAAGGTTTGTCAAGGAGACCGAGGGCGTAAAGGGCGCGGCGTACCCCGACTTTTACTGCAACTTCGAGAGTTATTTCAGCGACAAGATTCACGAGATTGAGACGCTCTCACCCATCGTCGAAGCGGAACAAGGGGAGGCGTTCGGGCACGTTGAATTCTGGGAAATTTATTGAAAATAGCGTTAATCGGATTTTTAAGAAAATACTCAAAAATCAACATCAACATTCTAGCGGCTTTTTAAGGTAATAGTCGCTTTTTTAATCGCTGTCAACATTGACGGCATTTTTTAGTATTATATAATAACAAATAATATGTTATTTTTGGCGCACGGGCTATTGACAATTTAATAATGGACAGGTATAATGTTCATACGGAGGGTAGGGGATTACTATGCCCTTCGCACCCCCGGGACAATACGGAGCAGAAAGTGAAAAAGCACAAGATAGTCAAAATCTTAATATTGCTTCTTTGCGTGGCCCTCATGGTCGGTCTTGCCGCATGCTCCGAAAGACAGCGCGACGACAAGGGCGGGGGCGACGGCGTTATCGTCGATCCGGGGCAGCAGAGCAAACGTATTGTTTCCGTTACCAAGAACGCGGCGTGGGATTATATATCGAAGTCCATAAGCAATATGGACAGCACAGTCTACACCGATCCCGAGTGGTTCAACATCGACTTCGTGATAAGCTTCCGTCTTACCGAGTATCAGAAGGTCGGCGAAGTGTATACAAAGACGGTGAGGCAAAAGACCGATTACACCATTACCGTAAAAGCCAACATCAACCTCAAAGACAACAACAAGAGCAACGTATTTATCGAGCTCAAAGACGTTTATAACAACGCCATCAAAATAGGCGTTTATTACTTCCAATCCACACTTTATCTCAATATCGGCGGCCGACGAATGTATACCGAGCAGCTAAATATGGCTACAATCGGGCGGTTTATCGTGGATTCTTTGGACGAAGCGGGCATTGACATTGTCAAGTTTGTGGGGCACTGCCTTCACGGACAGATTGACATTGACGCAATTGCCAACTACGTTACCCTCGCGTGGGGTATTTTGTTTGATAACTCCAGCTGTCTTGTCGAGTACAGCGCCGACAACAAGTTCCAGTACATAAACCAATACCTGAAGCTCGACTTCATAATGGGCATGATCACGGCCGGCCGTATCAGCATCCCCGGCATTATCGACATCAAGATTGCGTGGGAAGCTTTCGGCCTGCCCAACCTCGACGGCCTTATGGAAGAACTCTTAGGCTTCAGCCTTGCCAGCATTCAGGCCAAGAAATGGCCCTCGATGAAGACGGCTCTGTACGCGGTAACCCAGCTCGGCACAGTAAACCAGGCCGACGGCACGCAGAAACAGGACTACATATTCAACGGTTTTGGTATAGACATTCAGACCGACACAGGAGAATTCGACCTCAACTTACAGGTATCGCCTTTCAAACTCGCGACCAGCAATAAAGATAATGTATCCATAAAATTCGAAGGACTTAACTTTGGTCCCAACGGCAAAGGCACAACCTACACAGAGGGTAGCCTTACAAACCTCGAATTCAACGGCGTGCTTAACGTGGAGAACAAGAATCCTGGCGAGCAGATCACCCTTAATTCCGTTCTCGGCAATCTCCTCGGCGACCTCGGTGCTTTGGGAGAGATTCCGCTGCGGCTTGGCGACGCGACCAACTACCGATTTGACATAAACGTCGCGATAAGTCTCGACTTGTTTAACAACGAAAACAACTTTGCCAAAATCAGTCTGTCCTATAACAATGTGGAGATTATCGGCATTTACCTTGTTCCCGACCTCACTATGCAGACGGGGCAGACGGTGCTGATGTGTTCGGCATATATCGACACCCACAATCTTACCAGCGGCGGAAAACAGCTCTTGCCGCAGCTCAAAATTCCGAATCTGAATCTGACAAAGCTTCTAGCAGGAGACTCCGAAACTCCGGGACTGCTCGGTCAGTTCATGAAATACATTGACCCGTATTACGCCAACACAACGAGCGCAACCCGAGGCAATAACGCCGCCGCCGATGAGGAAGAAGGGCCGAAATTCGACATAATGAAGCTCATCGGGATACTTATCGCAACCAACAGCAGCGACCCGAGAGACTTCAAGTATTTGCATTTCCCCGACGAAAACAGCACGAAATTCTCCCTCGACCTCGACAACTACGCGCTCAACAGCATTCTCGACATGCTTATTCCCAATCCGGGTCTGGGCATTCAGGGCGTATCCTTCGGCTTTGACACCAGGGCGATTTTAAGTTCCATCGAGCTTAAGCTCGACGTCACCGAAAACCTTTCCCTCTCTGTAGGTATCGGCGAAGAGATGTCCAACGGCTATTACAATACGGGCATCGGCTTCTTTGTTGAGCCCTATATGGATCTTTCGGCGGTCGGTATTGACGCAAACGGCGAAGTAATGGAAAACGCCGCCAACCTAAGAGCCGACTACAAGGATATCTCGGGCGAACTCAGGTACGGCGCCGTCATTGAAGGATCCATAGTCTTTGACACCAATCAGTCGGACGGAGGGATAGACCTCAGCGGTCTTGTCAGCGCGTTTGTGGAAAACGCCTTCCTTGTCCTCGGCATAGGCGACCAGACCAATCCTCTGCCCATAAGATATAAGATACAGGCGGGTATAAACCTCTTAAGGTTCTCCGACGTGGGACTTCTTATCGACCTCTATATCGACGACGAAGTCATGCAGGCTAAAATTCCCAATTACAGCCTTACCCACAACTATCCGTTCTTAAGTATTTACTACTCGGGCTCCGACGATGAGTTGTATATCGATACCTCGCCCAAAGCGCCCGACGAAGGCGGCAAGAAATACGACCTTGCCACCCAGCTTAAAGAAATCTTCCCGCTCCTCAATATAATTGACGGGGCTTTGCCCAAGCTTTACCTACCCGAAGTGGGCATAAAGCCGTTGCTTAGTTCCATTGACCTTGATTTCGGAGCGTTAGCCGATATTCTCGGCATCTCCAACGCGAGCTTCAACCTTTTGAAGAACGCCACTGTCAGCGACGGCACGATCAATGTCGCCGAGGACGACAGTTCCCTTAATATACTTAAGCTGTTAGGCGACGCGCTCGACGGCATTCTCGTAAAAGACGACGTACTCAGCGTCGTAATAAACGCCGAAGTCCTCAACGTCGTGGCCGCGCTTGCGGGCATTGACCTTAGCAGCAGCCTGCCCAAGGTAAACGCAAACCTGCAGTTCCACCTCGGCACCAAGTGGCTGAGAGACGATACGGGCAAAGTGCTCTACAGGTATACCGACAAGAAGGACAGGGACGGCAATTATATCGTCGACGAGAACGGCAACAGACAGCAGACCGCCCAGCTTGTGGACAGTGAGTATCTGAAACTCCACCTCGGCATTCTCGACAGCGCCAATAATAATATCGAGGTAATTTCCCTCGACCTATGCCTCATCGACACAATCACAATAAAGAAAGGCAACGATATCGACTTTGTGGCGGGGTTTGTGCCGAGTGATTACACATCCCTGACTGAGTACACAAAATCGCTCGTCATTTCGGTCAACCTCGAAATAACCCTGACGGTAAAAGCCGACGAGGAAGTATATATTCCCGAACAGCTCAACGAGTATCTCGGCGTGCTGCTTGGAGGCGACGGCGGGACCTTGCAGGATATTCTCAAAGCCATCGCGCTCAGGATAGACAACGAGTACTGGCACGATACAGGTCTTAAGCTCGGTATCGCCTTAAAAGGAAACATCAACATAAATGACCTGTTTAAGAGCGATATCTCCCTGGTCATTTTCGACAGGAGCAGCCAGGTCAACTCGGGCTATAAGGCGTTTGATAACCTTATATATCAGATTGTCGCGGGTATTTATGTCACCAACGACACAGCTTACGTCGACCTTTCCTATCTCGGAATCAATCCCGTGTCCATTTCTCCGCTCAAAGGCTCCTACAACGGCGCCATTGCCATGCTGTGGGACGGACTTTACGACGACACTCAGTACGAGATAAAGGACGAGCTGGGCAATCCCCAGACCGTATACTACAACTCCAAGAGAGCGCTCCTCGACCTTGCCTATTCCGACACCGTCCTCGAGTACTTCATGGAGACCTTCTATCCCACCAATGCGCGCGCCCGTAACTATAAAGTGGAAAACTATAAGTATATGGCCCATGAGCGCGACGTTCTTTCCGCGGGCACAAATACCCTCATATACGTGTACTTCCGCGAAGCATTGGACAACTACTTCACCTATAGCAATAACTCCAACGAGCTTACACCAAAAGAGGGCTACACCTACGAGTGGTCGGGCGTAAACTTGCTTGTCTACAAGCGTAACGACCTTACCGGCCAATACGACCTCTACTCGACCATTGAGCCTGCAAAGGCTTCGGGCGTGGCCGTTACCTTCAACGTCGACGAACTCGAAGAGGAGAGGAGAAACGCCCAGAGGCTTGCCAACGACCTTCTCGGCATAGTGGACACCGACCTTGACATACTCTTTGTAAACATCATTAAATCCCAGGCGTACTCCAACTACAATGACCTTGTGAACAGGTACGCATCAATATGGGACGCGACATACAATTCCGCTTCGGCGCCCGAAACGCTGAGAAGCTACATGCAGTCGCAACTCGGCGATGCCGAAACCAGGAGCACCGACGCAAACGGCAATTACATCGTCGTCAGCACAACCGACGAAATTCTCGCGTTTGAGGAAGCGTATTACCTCGCATCCGCCGCCTTCAAGACCCTCAACAACAGAGTTAAGGCGCGTCTTGCGAGAGAGATGAAGGACGACGTGGACGGCATCTACGGCGGCAGGTACAAGGATATGCGTACCACCGAAATTCAGCTCACACCCGAATTTATCGAGCTTGCCGCAGAACGTCTCAAAGAGGAAGTAAGCGCCGCGGTTTATAAGCGTTACACTTCTCGCGGTGTCACCGACGCCGAGCTCAAGGCGGTGACCTTCTTCAGAATCAAAAACCAGCCCCTTGTCGCGAGCAACGTAGTTGTCGCAGCCAACAGCAGTGCCCGTCGCGATCCTGTCGTAATTTCCGACACTATCGATGAATACAGCAATCAGATAACTCCCGGACTCAACGGCAGCCTGCCCCCGGTAAGGTTTGACGCCAACGCCGCCATTCCCAACCAGATACCTATTGCGCTTGCGCTTCAGTACAATGCCCACGCGATATCTTTGGTTCTGGGCGAAGCGACCATTTCGGCACTCCTAAGCATTATCGGCCTTGAGAGTATCGCAAACCTCTTCAAGATTAACGAGCTTGCGCTCGAACTCAATTTTAACAACGGTCTTGACGTTGAACTTTCGGTGGAGATTGAGGACATTTACACAATCAGCGTCAGCATAGGAAACCTCAGGGTAAGCCTCGACAAGGACAAGAGAGACAGCTACAAGCCCATCATCAACACCGACGATTACGAGCAGAGCTCCAACGGCGTGCCCGAGGGCATCTACGTTGAGGCAAGCCTCGAACTTAATTTACGAAACGAACTTATCGACCCCGAATCCGATCGCAACACCTACGACTTCACCAAGGCGATAAGCAAGATATTCAGCAACTCCGCCTTCAACAAGTCTGACCTTACGGCGATATACGAGGAAGTAAAGGCGAGCAGCTCAACCAGCGCGTCGGAAATTGCCATCAAGGCGGCGACCTGGGACGCGCTCGGCGCACTCCTCGAGACCAACAAGGACCTCGACCCCGACTACGCCAAGAAAGTAGCCGAAATGAGGGAGAGATATGAGGCGGCAAGCCTTGATATCCAGAAAAACGTCGACAATCTTCCCGAGTATCAGAACGCGGCTCCCGGAAGCGACATCTACAAGGCTGTGGCGTGGGATAAACTCCTTGGCGGCGCGGTCATCGTAAACCTCGACGAAATCGGCATGCGCATCATGGCCGAATTTTTGGGCAATCAGGACTCCTCGCTCCTATTCTACATTCAGGCGTGGCTTGACTTCAGCAACATCTTCAAGAGCATCTTCAAGATCACGATAACCCGTCTTATCCTTAACGAGGAGACGGGCGGACGTGACGGCGAAGTCGTCATGACCGTAATTTACGACGGCACAAACGCCGGCGCGTCGGACAGCAGTCTGACAGGCGATATATTCATCTCCACAAACCTGTTCGGTATAGGCAATGTGGCGATAAGGGACTTTGACGCCGTATTGCAGGCAATACTTGATGTATTTAACGATACTTTCCTTATCGACCTTCTCGACACCCCGTTTGTCAAGGACATAAGGGAGATATTGGACAATATAGGCAAGGGCGGAGATGACGAAGGCGACGCCGAAGCACTCTATGCCGCACTCAGCAACGCCGCGCTTACCGAGCCGCGCGCGTTTATCCAGTTCATGCTCAAAGACGGCAATATCAAGATAGGCATTGCCAAGGCCGCCGTCGTGGAAGTAATAAAGATACTCGGACTCGACCTTACCGACAGCTTTGCCGAAATGGAATTCGGACTTGAAGCATACCTGAACTTCAAGGAACAGTTGTCGCTCGGTGCCAAAATTTACCTTGACAGCGCGGGCAATGTCGTGGGCGAAAACGGCAATTATGCCACCGAAATGGGCATAGAGGTAGGCGGTATCGATATCGGCTTCGACAAGCAGGAGATAAAGCTCGTCGAGACCGTGGAAGTCGACGGCGAAACCTATTATTACTATGACGGTCAGCTTGTGGAAGAAGGCTATGACGAAGTCGAAAGGCTTACAAACGTCGGCGTCTCTCTGTCGGGCGTGACCGCGTTTGAACTGTTGTTCGACGAAGATTCCACAACTTCGATTTACAACTTCGACTATGCGGTAAGCATGTTCACCAAATACTGGTTGGACGGACGCGATCCCGAAATAGGCTTGCAGCTCCATATGGACAACTCCGACATATTCAGCCAGGCGACCTATTTCAACATCAGCGCAAACGTAAACCTCGACACGTTAAAGAACCTCAAAAATATCGAGATTTACTTAAGCCTTACCAGCAAGACCAATCAGGAGTTTTACGACAGCCCCGAGAATGTGGCGCTGAGAAACACGCTAAACTCCTTCCTTAAAAAGAATAAGAACGACAAGGCTGTCGCCTATGTCGCGTATAAGAATTATCTCCGCATGAGCGAAGACGGCACCGACAAACTCGCCGAGCTTGAGGCTATGGAAGCGTCACTGAGCAACGAAATAGTTAACCTCGGGTCGCAAGCCGAAATCAACGCCTACTATTGGAACGAACTCATGGGCAGAGCGGGCGACTTCATGCTGGGCGACGTCATGTCGCTGTACATTATCGTAGATTCCAACGGCGTTGTAGACGTCTATATCGACCTTGCCTTCCTCAATGCCGACGCCATAAAGATAGTTGACGCGAGAAGTATTCTCCGCGCCATCGCGTTCGAATTCGGTATAGAACTTGAGGAAAGTCCTTCGGGAAGCTCGGGCAGCACTTCGGGCGGCACAAGCGGCGCAATGAACGCGAGCAGCGCGGTCAACTCCATCGCAAAGCAGATTGTGCTCAGCGTAGCTACGCAAAACGATGTTCAGCCCCTCCTTCTCAAGGTTACGGGCGCGGCGATATTCGCCCTGCTCCAGGCTATGGGTCTCGATCTCGAGAAGTATTTCGGCACCTATACGCCCAGTATTCAGCTAGACCTGCTTAACAACAGGGATATCGCAAACCTTACCGTTATCCTTGACGACCTGTTCACGCTCAAGGCCGCGATAAATTATCCTAAGGTTAACCTTGCCAACACTATTTCCCAGGCCATCAAACAGACCAGGTATACGACCATCGACAAGGATTGGGATACCGATATCAAGATATTCATGGAAGGTCAGCTCGACGTAAGCGCCGAAGACCCCGAGGACCTCGGAGAAAACAATTCGGGTCTTGCGACCATAAACTTCGGCGAACTGTTACGCGGTCTGCTTAAGGACGAGAGCTTTGCGCTGGACGTCATTTTAAAGACCATAAACACCGTCGCGACCAACCTTAACTTCCGACTGGAACTCAAGGTCAACATAATAAGGCTGTATGCTCAGATAACGGGCTATATGGCCGCAATGGAAGCCTACAACAAACTTACGGACGCCGAAAAACAGAATACACCCGCGCCCGTCCTCAACCTTGCCGCCATGGGCGTGGAAGGATATATCGAGATAAACGGCAAATTCAGGGTGGACGAAACCCAGACCGAAAAGCTGATTATCGGCGTGTATCTCATTCCCGAAGGGGACAAACTCAACCTTTACCTAGACCTTAACGCCCTCAATATGGGACGCGTCAAAGTGAGCGACATCCAGAACACGGCAACCGCGCTCCTTGACCGTATCGGCGGAATATTCGCCGGCGGCGGCAACGACGACTCAAGCGGCGAGGAAGAGCAGGTAACGACTGCCGAATTCCGCGGCACGCTCGGTGAAGTTCTCGCCCTCATAAGGATGAGAAACCAGATCGAGGAAAACAGCGGACAATCCAACGACTACGAGTATTACAACGCTGCTGACCTCGAAAACGGAGAGAGCAGATTTGAAAACAATATCAGAAACGCCGCGGGACTTCCCGAAGGCGCGACAGCGTTTACCGATTACATCAAAGGCGTAATCGGCAACTCTTACGGACTTACGATAACCGCCGCCGCAAACGTGCTTATTAAGGTCCTTAACGAGGCGTTCAACGACGTTAAGAGCCGAAACGTAAGAAGTTTCCGCACCCTCATCGAGACCATAATAAGAAACGATCAACAGCAGGAGATTGACGATATAAGGGCCCAGGTCCGTCAGATGGACGAAGCGCTGGTGCTTTACGACAACAGCAAGTCCGACGCGTGGGCATACCTTGTCAGCGAGGTATTTAACGAGACCGAGCGCCAGAGAGCGCAGCAGGTTTATTCCGCCGCGCAGGAATTCTTGCAGGATGTCTACGAGGACGGCTACTCCTATACAAGGTATAACGAGCAGACCCGCCAGAACGAGACGGTTTATGTGGACGGCATCCTTACGTCTTATAACGCAGTAGTCGCGTACTTCTGGCAGGAAACTGTCGATATCGCCACCTATAACGAATATCTCGCCGCATATAACAAACTTTATAACGCATACAACAGGCTGCTCGAGAACGACGTCAGAGTTCTTCCCGAGACGCCTTCACAGCTCAGCCAGTCCGATAAGACCCCGCCGCTTGAGCCCGCGCCCGTAACCACAACAAATATAAGAACGCGCGCGTGGAACGAGTATTACGAGCAGCTCTCGGGCGAGCTTGACACCGCCGAGGACATGCTGGACAACGACGTCGAAGGTGACGTACTGGCATACGCAAAGGAGTTTACGGCGTACTTTGTCAAAGGCAACGCGCTTGACCTCTTTGTGCAGGTAGCCGGCGAGAAATATAACGCCGTGGTAGAAGCCGAGCAGAAAGCTCAAGCCTACGTCGCCGAGAGAATAGAGCGCGGCGAAATCAACGCGTCCTTAAGAACTCAGGAAGAGGCGAAATACGCCTACGATTACTTCACCGGCAAGAACACGTGGGATTCCGACGACGCCAAGTACTACGCAAGCCTCTACACAATTCACAAAGATAGCAACGACAACAGCGATACCAAAGGTAAGGTGCTCGCCTGGGCGGATATCAGACAGGCGATAGTCAGCGTATACAACACTATAATCACCGCGATGAACAACGTCAACGCCATCATGACCGACGAAGGCGGAAGCTATGCGGCGAGCGAAGCGGCGTTTATCATAGAAAACGGCGTATACAAGAGTTACAGCACAACGCAGAGCCTCATCTGGAAATCAGTTGTGTGGGATATACTGCTCGATTCGCTGTGCGCGACCGAAGACAGACAGCTTATTGTCGTCGACGACACCGAGACCAGCGACAAGCCGCGCGAAGGAACCACCCCGAGACCCAACGATAATCTGACCCGCGCCGAGATACTCGAAAGACTGAGCAAGTACTACATGAATACCGACTTTTATCATGCGATACTTGAGCGCGACGTTGCCACCGCAAGAAAGAGACTTGCAAAGAGCGAGTACTTTGACACCGCGTGGAGATACTACCGCGAGGAAGTGGCGAGAGTACTCAACGGAGACAATGTCACCTTCCAGTACGTATTTGATTATGTATACGATTCCAACGGCAAGATAGTATCGGCGACTCCCGCAACCGAGACCTTAAACGTGGGCGGCGTTGCAATTAATATGGTCAAGCTTGTCAGCAAGCGCGTGGATCTTGAGAAAGAGTACGGAAATACCGTTTACGAGAACGAACTTACTTACCTTGACGCCGTGTATGTCGATTCTTACGACAGGACAGCAGAAAACATCATTTCGGCCGCGGGCGACTACGGTCAGATACAGATAAACATCCTCTACAACAGCACCCTGATCGGCGTGGACGCAGAAGTAGCCAACCTCAACCTCGGCATTAGCTTTGTTACCGCAGGATTGAGGATTAAGGACAACGACCTCAGCAAGAAGGTCAGGATAACAGAGGAAGACGACCAGGGCAACACAACCGAAAGGGAAGTTGTGCAAATCGTGGACAGCGATTACCTCAACGGCCTCAACTTTGTGGAGATAGACGAGGACTTCACCTATATCTACGCCTCGATGGACATCGACTTCAGCTGGGATATGAGCGAAAACGCCTCCTACAACTTCAGCGAACTCATCGCGTCCCTTATCGGCGGAATAAGTCTTGGCAGCAACACGATAAACCTCGCGCCCATACTCCAGATACTTGAGGGAGTAAAAGGCGAATTCCGTCTCCACCTCGAAGCAAAAATCAATCTATTTAACTTAATAGACGGGTCGGACGCTTCCATCACCCTATACAAACTTGACGGAGAAGGCAATTACGCATCCTTCAAAAAGGACATAAACGGCAATTACATCGTGGACAATGAGGGCAACCTCATTCCCGACCACGTGTTGCAGATAATATACGGCACCAACGAGGACGGCAGCTTTGTCTACGTCGACGCCGAGAGCTTCAATATCCAGAGGCTCTACATTGTCGACGCCATTGACTATGTAAGGTCGCTCCTCAGAAATTCGCCGTACCCCGTGGGCGTGGACCTCGAGCAGGAATCGTCCATTTCCCGCTTTGTCGTCGTCGCCATGGCCAAGGCTTACCTTGAGCAGGGCATCGACAGAGACGTGCGCAACGCGGCGGGCGGACAGTATCCGAGTATTGACCTTCTCATTAAGGATTCGGGCTTTGTCGTACAGGTGGGCGCAAGCGCACTGTACGCGCTATTGTCCTTCCTCGGCATGGGCGACATAAAGAGCATGATAAGCAAAGTGGGCGAGCCGGGCGTTGAAATCGTCGCATTCGGCGAAGACCTCTTTGCCTTCAACCTCGAACTGTTCAGCATAACTTCCAGCGGACAGGCAGTCGCCAGCCAGTATATAAGGCTCGGCGTCGCGCTCAACAACGTCCAGCTCAGCCTTGACCAGAACGCCAGCATCTCCTTTGACGAGGAGAGAGACCTCGAGTGGGACGCCAACGGCGACCCCGTAGGTTTCGCGCTCATGAATCAGCAGCTTCCGCCCATCCATATCGAGACGACAATTCTGCTCGAACTCGACGCTAACGAATACTCGGCGGGCGTAGGCAGCACTCCGCTTGACGAACTCGAGCCTCTTAAGTCGCTTCTCAAGATCAAACAGGGCGAGGCCGACTACTTACTGCTCTACACCATACTTGACATCGCGTTGCTGATTTCCGGCAACAGCAAAATGACCATTGCCATCGATATTGCGGCCAACCTTGACTTTGGCGACGGCACCAATACCGATTATCTCCAGAACCTTATAAACAACAGCGAAATCAACATAAAACTCCGCGTCTACCGCGACGCCAACGGCGAGCACGCCACCAACCCCAACAGGGTGTTCGCGTCGATAACTTACTACAATCAGAACCTGTATATCGACCTTACCGGCTTAGGCGGCGACAAGATTTATCTCGAGAAAGTGGGTGAAATGCTCTTTGGCGGAGCAGACGCCGAGAACAGTCCGTTAAACAGCGCGATAAGAGAACTGAGAAACGCAGTCATGGGCGCTACCGAAGTGGGCGCAAGCCTCAACGTGACGTCCAAAGGTCTCTTCCTCATCGTGAAGAAGGCGGCCATTGTGTCTCTCATGCAGATACTGGGACTTGCAGGCTTCGACATGTTTGACGAGGCGGCGGTACAGGTCTACTTCATCGGCAAGGACAAGGCCGAGAGAGATTACGGAAACAGCCTCAAAGTAGGCTTGCAGATAGGCGTGGGCACCAACGCAATGACGCCCGGCACGGTTAACGAGGATGGCAACTCCGAACTCAACGAGGTATTGGGAATCGGCCTGTGCCTGAACGGCATACTCATCGGATTTACCAAGTCCGACCTTTCGGTATCGGGCACCGAAGAATATAAGAAGATAGGCGTTGTCGACACGCTGTACATCTCCACGCAGTTTGCGTTAAGCCTCGCAAACGACAGCGGAGCATACACCTTCGGACAGCTTCTGAAGATGCTGCTCGCAAGCTCGTCCCTTGGCTTCCAGAGAGAACTTGAGCCTGTGCTTGAGCTTGTCGAGGCCCTTGACAGCACGCTCTACCTCGGCATTAATCTTATCGTAAACATAAATTCCATACTGCCCGAACTCCAGGCGCAGATAGGACTTTACAAGACCTACGGCGACAGCGTAAACAAGAGAAATCCGCTCCTCCTGCTCACCTATATAAGAGACGACGTGTTTATCGACGCGACGGGCATTTCGGGCGGCAACTTCTTCCTCGGCAAGGTCAGAATGAGCAATCTCATGGAGATTATTGAGATTCTCACTTCGTCGGGCGACGAGTCCAACCTCGCTTTCGTGCAAAGAATGGAACAGTACGAACAATTGCTCGACGCGAGAAACCGCTCCTCCGTCTATGACGAAATAGACGCGATAACCGCTACCGCAAGGCTGATTATCGACGTGACCAACGGCGTGGCGGTCGAGCTTGTCAACAATGCGCTCGTAACCATTGCCGACGCGTTCCTTGACCTTCGCGACTCCAACAACAATAAGATATCATTAAGCGACTTTATCAGCGGTATTGCTCTTCCCGAGATTTCCATCGGCGTAAACAACTCTGCCACTATTTTCGTTGACATCAAACTCCCCAGCGCCGTCTACA
This sequence comes from Clostridia bacterium, assembly GCA_035381305.1. Classification (GTDB taxonomy): domain Bacteria; phylum Bacillota; class Clostridia; order Christensenellales; family DTU072; genus CAG-1782. The sequence goes on along the minus strand of DAOSYK010000006.1, from coordinate 15,933 downwards.
ACGACAGCGACTACATCGTATTCACCGAGATTATGAACAAGGTGAAGACCGATTACGGCTTTACCGACATATCGGTTGAATACAACAACAGGGATTGGGACAAGCTTCTCGAAAACAACGACCTCTACAGGCTTTACAGCATAAGCAATGAAGAAAAGATTGCTTACGTCGACGCATGGCTCAACGGCAGAACAGACGCCGCCGAGGAGTGCGCGCAGCTCATCGAGACGTTCAGCTCCAGACACGACAAGCTGAAACTCAGCGACATCAAGGTGCTGGTGTTCAACTACATCATCCTCGCTTCCTACAGTGATGCTTCGGACGCGACCGCCGCGAAATACGGTCTTACATTCGAGAGAGACCCCGACGTATTGAGCGCGAAACTTACCTCTTACTACAACGATTACTTAAAGACCCTCGCATGGGATCAGTATTACGCATACCTCGTCGATAAAGGCGAAATGGCAAAGGCCAGCGTCATGAACAGCTACCTTGCCCAGAAGAACGGCGACAAGGTGCTTGCCTACAACCTCTACACTACAAGCTTCGAACTTCCGACCAGCGAAAGGTCGGCTCTCGCTGCGTACTATACCGGCAACGGCAACAAGAACGCCATTGACACGTTAAGGGTGACATATCCCGAAGCGTCGACTGCCTACACCCGGCTTATAGTCAACCTCGTAAGCAGCATATTCGTCCGTCAGAACACCTGGCTGAATTACCTAGAGAAACAGATTTACAGGAGTTCTTCGGGCAGCTATATCTACACCGCGCTGTACGAGGAGATGTACAGATATCAGAAGGCTTATGCGTGGGATGCGTACTATGAGACCGCTTACACCTACGAAAAAGCGCTTATGTTAAATGCGCTCCAGTACGCCCGCACAAGATACGGCGACAACAAAGCCGCGCACGTGCTCAAGGCATACGCTTTTGACAAATTCAGAGAGGACCTCGAAAACTATGCCGTCCTTATGGAGCAGGGCCTTCTCGAGGATAGCCCGTATATCCTTAAGTACATCCTCTACTATCAGTCCATGCTGGCTTACTACGGCGCCGACTATAACGTCACGCCCGGCCCCGACAGCCTCAATCCCGCCGAGATGTTCGACATTCTTAGCAAGACTGTTGAGAGCATTCAGGAATACAACCTCGCGAGCAGCATAATCCTTGACCAGTACAAGGAAGCCGCCATAGCCTACGACCTTGTCTTTGACACAACCGAGCTTTACATGACGGTTACCGACATTTACGCAGGTCAGGACAACGCCGCCATTGTCAGCGAGATAATAAGGGATATAAGAGCGGGCACGGCGAGAAAGCTTGCCGCAAGCACCCAGACAAGGATATCCTCGGCCTTTGCCGACCTCATCGCCAACAAGTCGGACAACACAACCTGCGCCAACCGCTTCGTCGCAAGAGTAAACGGCACCTGGGGCGCGTCCTTGTATGAATATATCGTAAACAGCGAAGAGCTCAACGACCTTCTGTCAAGCTACACGTCGGAAGACTTCTCCATAAAGGCAAAGAGCTGGAACAGGCTTGTTGAGTACGAACTCGCTTCCATCATCCACACCGACATCAACCTCAACGGCGAAAATCCGGACAGCCCGTTTGAAAACAGCAGCAACCTTACGGGTTCGTCCAACCCCAATGAGTACAATATCAAGAAGTACTTCTCGCAGAAGGGATACCAGATTATTATTAACAACCTTATCCCGCTGTATCTTGCTTATGCGGAACTCAGCGTCAGTGTGAAAGATAAGTATCCCACGTACTTTGCGGCCGCCGAAGCTTACGCCGACAGCCTGCAGGACTCCAACTACTACTATTACACCAACATCTGCCTCAACTACAGCTACGGCGCCGACGGATACCTTGTCAACATCTACAAGGCCGTTAGGACTTACGCAAGACTCCTTAAGATATTCGACCAGAACGGCGTAACGCTGGATGCCGCGCTCATGGAAAGGCTGACCGCCATAAGCAACAAGAACTTCGTTGAACTGAGCGCCAGGGCCTACACGACGTTCATGAAAAACTACAAGGGAATGAGCAAGGCCGACAACCAGGCTATTTCCGCCAACATCAGTTATATTTACAACATGTTCAGCTACCTCGAGGATACCGAGGAAGACGTTTATAAAGACACGTTAAGGACCATTGCCGACGCCGTAAGGACGCTGCTTAGCTCCGACACCATCAATCAGGCGGCAGTCGACTATATGGGCAGCACGTCGATAATCAACATAAGGCAGCTTCCCAAAGTCCACCTGTACCTCGCGTACTTTGAGGCGGTAAGACGCCTTGGCGCAGACAATCCTCACGTCATCGCGGTCGACAACGAACTTGCCGCCCTAATGGTGGGCAATCCCCCGCTTGAGAAATACAGCCTGGCGGCAGTCAAACTCAACAGACTCCTTGACAGGCTGGCGCTGTTCGGCGAGACCGAGCTCGTGGAAGAACTCGCCGCGCTTGCACGACAGTTTGCCAACAACAATTTCGAAAACCTCAGCCTTGAAGTCTGGGTGGCGAAGATGCAGACCGAGCCGTATGACTACAACGTCACCAACGCCGCCGAAACCGCCGCCGAAATCCAGCGTATAACGAGGCTGTTCACCCGCTTGCGCGACAGGCACTACGCCAAGCGCAAAGCGTGGGACAACGCTTATCTCTATCAGTCCACAGCCGACGCCGTGAGACAGCTCAACGACATAATCAATTCGGTGGTGTTTGAGGCGCTTTACGCAAGCGACAATTATCTCGTCGTCCTTAACGACGTAATGATAAAGGCCTACAGCACTCAGATTGACACCGAGTTCAGGGCAATTCTTGCCCAGCTTGGCGCGTACAGCATCGAAAACGTGGGCAAAATCATGAACTACAGTACGGCTTTACGCGACGACAGCGCCGAGTACTTCGGAAAGATAACCCAGGTGCGCGACTCCTATAAGTCTGTAATTACCACTGCCATGAGCCAGGTATCGGCGCAGCCCTATGCAAACTGGACAAACGCCGACAAGGCCCAGGCCTTCAGACTTGCGGTCAACGCCTTCCCGTCCAACCCCGTAATAAATGTTTCGGAAATCACTAACTTCAAAGCCGTCTTTGAAAAGGATATCTACGCGCTCATAGTCGACAAGTTCACCCTTGCGGTGAATTTAGGCAGCGCGACATCCACGGTCACCGCATTCTATGACACGTATATGGTGGAACTGTTTGGAGAACTGTACGGCAGGATATCTTCCTACATGGCGTTTGAAGAGGCGATAAACGATCCCGACAGCATACTCTATGCCGCAAGAAATTACACCAATCCCACGGCCGAGACCTTCTATGAATTTGTTAAACTTCTCACCCTTGCAGTAGAGGCGGGCGAGATATCGATTTCCGCCGCCGACCTCGGACTCTTTAACTTCTGCAAGAGCCTCTTCCTCGACAATGAGGAACTCATAGAGGACTACATGGGAGTACTTCCCAATACGGGCAAGGTCACAATAGTTAATTACCTTGTCAGCAAACTCTATTACGGAAACTACGACTTTGAAACGGGCACACTCGGAAACGACTTCAACGCGTTTATGGCTACGCTCTACGCCATGGCGACAACGCCCTCTGTCTTCACCCTCGCGGTCAACTCGTCCGAAGTAAATATCGGGGCGGCGTTTGCGGGATACTTCGACAGCTTAAAGGCGCTTGTCGACAGCCTCGACACAGCGGTCGCATGGGCGACATCCAACGGCGCAAACGGAAGCGAGAGAATGTACAAGTTCCTCGTCACGACCGAGACCAACAACTACGCGTTCGGCAGCATTATCGACGGCTTTGTGGTAATCTACAACAGATACAACAACGTCAACTACGATACGCTCTTCTTAAGGAGCGCGACGTTTGCCAACGCCTTCAGGACGCTTTACAACGACATTAAGAGCGAAATTTACAACAACAATACCTCGCTTATAACCTTCATAAACGAAGTGGAGAGCAATTCTGCCATAACCGAGGCGAGAAGGACTTCGGCGCTTATCAGTCTGATAAGAAACAGCGGCTACGACATCACTGTTACGCTGTATAACCTTATCGCCGAGTACGAAAACGTCTACGCCGCGATGTTTGAGGACAGGACGCTCCTTAACGAGACCATCCTCGACCGGTATCTCGGCGAGATTGAGCAGTACTACGAAGACACCTTTGACGCCGACTGGACGGGCATGAGGGGGAAACTCGAGTTTATTGACAGGATTAAGACAGCTGTCGACAACGAGATATTACGCGCCTATATCTTCAACAACTGCAGCTTTATCGAGAAGTCGGGCTTCCTCAGCACCTACCTCAACATGGTGGGCAGCCTGACCAACGGCCAGCTGGTCGACCTCGGCAAGCTCATGCTTACCTCGATAATAACAGGCGACATCCGTGCCGACATAGACTCCGGTCTTGTGTCTCTCATTTCGTCGCTCAACTCCTACAGCCTCGACAACGCGAGAGCGGTATTGAGCTACAACAACTACTTCCGCTTTGACGCAGGCAACCTGTTTGAAGAAATAAGACTCATCGCCGAAAGGTACGAGGACGAACTCGAAAGCGCAATGACCGCAACCAACACCGCAAGCTATACATCGTGGACGGTAATGGACAAGGCGCACGCCATGAACGTGTACACGCTCGCTTCCGCTTCCAATTCCGACGGCATTGACGAGATTGAAAACGTGGCCGGCGACTACAGAAAAGCCGAAATCAACGTACTCCTTACCCAGTTTGCCAAGGTGACCGAACTTCTTGACAATCCGGCTCTGACTGATGCCGCTATAGACTTTATTACCGCTTTTGAGGCGACACTTGCCGCGCAGCTTCTTACACGCCTTAAGACCTATACCGAAGTTATAAACGCGGTCGACGGTACCAATGTTTTCGAAATCAAGAACCTCACCGTTACGACGGTATACGAACTCTATACCCTGGCGTCAAGCGCCGTATCGGGTAACGAGTTTGTCATCAAGCAGGAAGACTCGGCTCTGTACGCCCTTGCCCAGCACATGACAACCACTTACGGCAACATTCCGACACAGCCCATTGGCACAAAGGCGGAAAACGGCTACAGACTGGCGGGATACCTCTTTAATTCCACGCTCGCCCTGACGACAGAATTAAGGACTCTTGCCGACGAGTTTATAAATGACTATTATGCCGCCTGCACGGGCAATTCCGCCCTCTACAGGACGCTCAGTGTTAACCTCGATAAGTATATCCTCCTCGAAAATTACGCGACGGTAATTGCTCAGCTCAACAACGTGACCTTGAACAACGCCGCAGGCGTGTTTATAAACAACTTTGTGCAGAATGTGTCGGCCGCGCTTCACGCGAGCGTACTGACCTACGCGACGGGCGACGTCTACAACCAGATCTTTGCCGTAGCCCCCGCCGACATAGATTCCATAATAAGCATCCTCGGCGGAGCCGTTGCGGGCAACGCAATCACACTCAACGCTCAGGATTATGAGTTCTATATGCTCGCGCTGACGCTCATCAACAGGAGCGGCGCATACAGCACATGGGACAGCCAGGCGAGGATAAATGCGGCGTTTACCGCTGCGCTGGATTGCTACAGAGGCAGCTACACCCTCAACGTGACCCTCAACAATCTCTGGAGCGACTTTGTCAGTCTTTACTACACCAGGTGCACAGAGAGCGCGACAGTTTACAACAACGTCATAAGGGCGCTCGACTCTGCCACGCTCATATCCAACGGAGGCGATTACTTCGCGAGAGTAAAGAGTTCTGTCGAAAACCTGGGCGTGATGGTTTCGGCAATCGCTTCCACGGGTAAAGAGAATTACGCCAACATGCACAGACTTGCCGAAGCCGCCGAAGGACAGTTCGACAGCATAGTGGGTCTGTACGAGGATATTTACGACAACTATTCCGACATAACTTACGAAAATATGGTAAGAAGAAACGTCGCCGGCATAAGCGAACTTGCCGAAATATACAACGGCATCAGGTCGATAGCCGAAAACGACGCCTCTGTTCTTGCTATATTCACGCCTTACGAGACCGGAGAACTCTCCGAGACCGACAAAGCGTTCTATATAAGGAACATCATCGAGACCATGCGCACAAGCGGCGCCGACCTCACGGCATACGATGTTCTCCTGACAAGATACGAAGCCCTCGAATACTCGTCGTTTGCGAGGACGTTCTCCGACCTCTACAAAGAAATAATCGCTCTCGCAGCCTTCGCGCCCGCGCTCTCTTCCATAGTTGCAAATGCCGAAAGCGCGACAAACGACAACATAATGAATGAGGCGATTTACCTGCCCACCCTTATCAATGCGATAAGGACAAGCGGCGTATCGATAAACACACTTTTGTCCCGCGCCCTTCTCAAGGCCGAAAATCATATCAACGGTATCTTCTCCGACAGCAACATTCTGACAAGAGAAGTTGTGGAAAACGCCCTTGCCGACTACAGAAGCGTAGCGGGATATGACGATGTCTTGAGCGGCATCGACCTTATCGACGGAATAAGCGGCTCGGTCAACCTGACACAGCTCAGAAACGCGATGAAACTCAGCAACGCCTACCTCGCCGCGGCGAGCTTCCCGGGAAGCTACTTAAGCGTCGTCGGCTTTATGGGCAGCGCAGAGCTTGACTCGCTCCTTCTCAACTCGATAACCATGCTCAGCGCCTTCAACGACGTCTACGGACAGGCTGTCAAGGAGAAGGACGACAGAGCCAACATAAAACTCGGAATAAAGATACTTGGCGAAATCGACGGCAACCTCAGCACCAATGTCAAGGTGGCGGTCAAGTCGGTCTATGTCGACGAAAACGGTAACCTCACCTCGACGATAAAAGACCTTATCAGCGACGAGAAGAAGGCCGAATACGTCGAATATGACGATCTCACGGTCAGAGTGAACATCAATGCCACACTGAGCAATCTGCTTTTGAAGGGTAACCTCAACATCCAGGACGTTCTCAACGCAATCAACGTGGGCAGCCTGCTCGGAATGGACAACCTAAATATCGACCTTGATATAGCGTTCCTCGAAACCCACACCATGCAGGTCACGATAAGCGGTATGCTCGGTATCAACTTTGCCGCGCTGCTCAGCCAAGACATCAACAAGATAAACGACAGCATAATCGGCGACATAACGCTTACCTATTACCTCATCGACCACGACACTTCCGGTTCTTCGCCGAGGTTTAAGCAGATCATTCTCCACGTCTGGATTTACGGCAACGAGATATACGTCCAGGGCGAACTGCTCGACAGTAAGCTGAACTTAAGAATAGCCGAGTTCAGTCTGGGCGAACTGCTTCTCTCCACGCTGGGCTTACCCGGCGCAAGCGACGACGCAGTGAATTCCGCCGTTTCGAAATTCAACAGCGACATAGTAAAGGCTTACCGGAATGACGAAGAAAGAACCCTCAATGCGTTTGAGGAACTCTACCTCATAAAGAACGGAGCAGAGCCCGCTTCCCTCAACAATGCAGTCGAAGCGCTTATCCGCATAACCAGCCAGGAGACCAGCCTCATCCTTACGGTCGACTTGCTTGTGGAAGTGATGAACCTCATCTTAAGCGGTGAAGAGTTCCAGGCAGACTTCTACGATATACTCAGCATGCTCCTTACCAGCGCCGGACTTACAGTTCAATACGGCGACGACTTCGGCATAAAACTCGGCCTTAGCAAGACGGGCAATCCCGAAGAGGGCGAAGCGGGATATGATTTCAGCCTCACCCTTCTCCACGACACGCTTATAAGCCTTGACAAGGCAGAATATGACACCCTGTACGACTCGCTTGCGTTGAAGGACGCGCTCGACGAATTCAGCAACTTCTTCCCGATCGCCCAGATCGCCAACCGCTTTGCGGTTAAGTTCAGCCTCACGCTGGAAGCCGACCTCTTACGCCATATACTCGACTGGTCGGCACTCTTCAAAGAGGAAGAGTTTGCGACAATCTTCCAGCTTCGTTTCCTAAAGGACGTAAAAGGCAAGCTCCGCCTCGACATAGCGGTTGACATCGACCTGTCCCTGACCGCGCTTGACTTTATCATAAGCGGCTATAACACAGACGAAGTCAACATCTTCAACATCTACTTTGTAGGCGGCAGGATAAACTACGAGTCGGGCGACGGAAGCCAGTGGGATCCCAGGATTTACATCAACGGCGGTCAGCTCCACGACACCAAGATAGTGCTCACTCCCGAAGCGGGTATGAGCTTTGTCAACCTCAACTTCGTCAATATGTTCTTCATATTGATTAACAGCGAATCGCGTTATGAGGTAGTGGGCGAGAACGCCGCACTCCGCAACGCCGCCGAAGAAGAGTCGGCAGGAAGCCTTGCCAACGTAGATTGGGGCGCGATATTCGACAGTATCACCTTCGGTAAGGGAACAATGGGTATCAAGCTCGCGAGCAGCCTTCTCCAGGCTATAATCAGCGGCTTGCTCGGACTTGACTTTGACGAACTGGGCAACATTACTCTCCAGTTTGACTTTGTCAACAACGAACTTAAGCTCACTATACCGATTGATGCGCCCGTAAGGGACGAAAACGGCGACCAGCTTGTGCCGTCCAAACTCAATTTCAGCTTAGGCATCGGCAACGTCAACGTGTCCTTGGGACCCAGCCAGAACTTCTTCGGACAGAAGATGTCCACGCTGTTTACGGGCTATCAGGAGTTCGGCTCCTTCATATGGGTGAGCGAGGTCAACACCTCTCTCCACATAAACGACGACTTCAACACGGTACTCGACTTCAGCCAGGTGACTTCTTACCTCATTAAGAATCTCGGTTTGAGGATAATGGGCACCGAAGAGATAGATATAGAAGTGGACTTTGCGCTCCGCACTTATATTGACTTTGCCGATATCAGCAACTTCCGCCTCGAGCTTGAAATAAGATGGGGCGACGGCAAGAGAATACTCGACATAGCCTACATCGGCAGACCCGAAGGCGGCACGGCTTACGTAGACCTCAGCGGTCTCGGACTCCCGAAGGTAAGGGTCAGCGGCATCAACCTCGGCTCATTGGTCAAGGAATTTTTGAGCAAGCTCGACGACGAGCCGCTCGAGACCGTGGCGCAGAACGCAGGCAATACCGTCGACAATACCCAGAGCGACGCCGAAAAGGTCGCCTACACCTACCCGAGCATCAAGGATATGCCGTTCGGAAGCAATATGCTGCTCTTTATGTGCGCGGACGACGAAGTCAGCATCGCGATAACGGGCGCGCTCCTTCTCTCGCTCGTAAGGTCACTTGACTATACTTTGGGCGACGCGCTTCCCGATATCATCAACGAGATACCTGTATTCAGCTATCTCAAGGTAGGCAAGGACAGCAACGACAACGTAAGCGGTATCCAGCTTGTGCTCGACGAGAACAGACAGTTCTCCATAAGGTACAATTTTGACCCGAGCTTCACACACCTTGTCAACAGGTACAAGCTCAACACGATAACCGATATGACCATCGTCGGCGACAACATCAACGACGCAGATTATACAAGCATTGACCAGCTCAAGAATCTCCACTTAAGCCTCACGCTCGACCTTACCATTAATACGGTTGACCCCAAGACCAACGGTAAGAGCGAGGTTGTCGAGTCACTCGAGAGCTTCCTCGAGAACCTGCTCGGAGTGCAGGAAGACACCATTCTTCTTGACCTGCAGGAAACCCTCATGACGTTCACACTTAACCTCGAGCTTGCGGTAGACCTTACCGACTTTGCAAAGAGCATAATCAAGCTTGACATCTTCTACAACGACGAAGTGCTTCTCGGCGTATACTATGTCAACGGCATAGCATACCTCGACCTGTCCACCCTCGGTCTGTTCAGGTTGAGCCTTAACGGCGTTGATATCGCAGGGCTTATAGCAAGCTTCCTTACCGGTACCGACCTTATCGGAGACAACGGCATTGACGTCAGCGGCTTACTCGGTAACCTGCTTGACGCAAGCCAGAACACCGACGGCACAAGGAACACCGTAAGAAGCTCGTCTTACCAGAACATCGGCGCGATAAGGCTGGAACTCAATGAGGACGTACTCGAATACCTCTATGACTACACCCAGCCCGGCACCGTGGACGGCAGCAATTATGAGGAAGTAGGCGAGAAGCTTACCAGAGCAGAGTACCTGTTCGGCAAGTATACCAAGCTCCTTCAGGCCAACGACTATGTCGACATTACCGACATAAGACTGTTGCAGAACGCTCTCAACGGCTATGGCGGACAGGTAAGCTATATTAGCTCTATCTACAATCTGGTAAAAGACCTCGACGTCGACAATATGACCGCCGAGGACATCGCTGCGGTTGTCGCCGACATAAACACTGTGCTCAACGGCGTCAAGATAGACGTAAAGGGCATCACGAATGCGCAGAAATTCATACTCGGCTATCACTTTGCCCAGATGGACAACTATATCCGTGCCGACGCAAGGTATGAAGCGTACCTCGAAGAAATCAACGACCGCGGCAAGGACAAGGACGAGACGACAAAGACCGACGCGACGGGTATTGTCAGCCTGTATCTGACCAACAAATCGATAACGATCAGCCCCAACGCCGCCGCAATAAACGCGCTCATACCCGGTCTCGGCTTCCCCGACATGGAGAGTATCAAGATAGTGATGAACACCTACGACGGTCTCACCAATCTTGAGGGCACGATTAAGATTGACGGACAGAACAACCGTCTCCAGATAGGCATCCCGACCAACGGTCTGGTAATCAAGATTAACGACGGCATAGGTCAGGGCATCCTTGGCAGCGACATACCGCTCAAGGACCTTGTGCCTCTCCCTGGCGACCTCGACAATTACGGCGGACTTGGCGGACTTTCGGTCAACGCAAACGGCATCTCTCTCGATATGGCGTCGCTCATCAACGGCGTATTCGACGGCATAATGATAAACGGCCTCTCGATTTACCTCGACAAGCGCACCGACTACTGGGAGAGGAAAGAGTTCTTCGACAGGTACCCGGCCGCGCACGCGACAGGTCCGTATGACTACGCCGACTATGACGCGCCGTATGACGGTTCGGAAATGGCTACCTCGGCCGAAATTCTCGGTGCGATAGCGCCGGTAATAAAGACGATAAGCGCAGTTGCCGCGATATTTACCGGAGACTACGCAAAGATAATAGACCTGCTCAGGAACGGTCTTGACCTCATCAACGGCATAAACGGCAAGAAGATATCGGCCAGCAAGTTCTACAGGTATCAGTATGCAAGGGGCAAGGTCAAGCTCACCAAGTCTGTCACCAACACAATCGACGTAAATATTCAGACGCTCACTTACACGCAGGGTACCATTTCGGCGCACGTTGAGAACCATGCCTTGCTGATTACGCTGAGCAATCAGTTCAACATCGACCTCACGGTTTATAAACTTAACCTTGCTACGATAATCAACGGTCTTGCAGGACCCGAATTTGACCATCCCGGCGTTGCGCTGCCCATAGTTCTGTTCCCCGACAGCATGCTCGGAGAATCGGGCGTACCCCAGACGGGCGACAAGGGCAAACTTTACGGCAGAGTTACCGAGTATCTCAACGGAGAAATCGTTCCCGTTGAAAACGCTACGGTTGTGTTTACCACGGGCGGCAACAAGACCTACCGCACGACGACCGACAAGGACGGATACTACTACTTCCTCGAGATACCGATAACCGAAAAGGCCACGGGTACCATGCTGCTCCACAAGCTCGACGGCAAGACCCAGACCCTGCCTTATGACGAGAACAACCTTATGTTCTTCACCCATGACAACGTCAACTACATGAAGAAGAAGGGCGACGTCAACTACTATGTCGTTGAGGACAGGGGCAATGTGGCTATTTATAAGGACGGATACAGCTCTCACTTTGCGGACGAACTTCTCATTCAGCCCGCCGAGCTTACCCAGAGCCACTGCATAAATGCCACCCTCGTAAACTCCCGCGGAAGTATTGCAAACGTCGTAACTCTTACCGGTAAGACCTATTATTACTCGGGCGTAAAAGCCGACCCGACGCCCGCGGAAATGTTCACCGCCTTGACTGTTGTCAACAACATTAAGGTTATTCACAACGGCGGAGCCAACAGCGTGATTAGCGGAAAGACAGGCTCGGCAGGCGATTACAGCCTTTCCATTGACGTATATAACGAGCTGATTGATTACTACAACAGCATCGGAGAGAACTACCATACCTTCAATATAAGACAGGAAGGCTATAAGCTCCTGGGCATAAGGTACAACGGCAACACCTATTACACTGCCGAACAGCTCAATGAGCGCGTAAATACCGTCGCGAGAAACGGCGGCGGCACGATAAGCGTCGACTTCATAATGAAGAAGGACGCCATCAGGAGCGTAACGTTTACAGGCTCGATAAAGGCATATGACGAGAAAACGGGCGAATGGATAATCCCGTCGGCAGACGACTACGAGATATGGATTGCTTATGACGGCAAGACGCTGGGAGTCGCCGACTTCTACGACCTCGAACCCGACAACTACAACATCAGCGTAGACAAGGACGGAAACTTCAGCTTTACGGCTATCACAGACCCGACGACCGACCCGATAACGAGAGGCTTCGACCTTGAGAAGATGGGCACGATAAGCTATGTCTTCAAGGTCAGGAGCACCAAGTACGACAACCTTAACATCTCGGCTGCGGGACTTAACCTCAACGATTCCTACACCTACACGGCGACGCAGGACGGCTCCGACACAACTCAGAGGACGCAGGGCACAATAACCCTTACCGAGACTTACACCGATGCATACGGCACCTACGCGAGCTGCTTCAACGTCGACGTAACACTCGGCGAGAGGAAAGAGCACTGGTCCGACGCGATGCAGAATAACTCCTTCATCCAGAGGGTAAGAATAAGACTGGGTGCCGACATACTCGACGGCGAATACCACAACGACGGCGACAACGGCAGCCAGCCCTACGACAACAGCTACAAGGACGTTCTCGACAACATCAAGTACGAAGAGAGCAAGATTGCCGACAGGTACAACACCTATACCTATATAGAACTGTGGCTGGACAGCGACCTGCTGAACAACACGCTCCTTGGCTTGCTCGGAATGCTCTACAACATGATAGGCATTACCGACGTGGCGGCAAACACCACGATTTCGGGCGCCGACATAAGCCTTAAGGACAAGACCGAGACCGAGGACTTCAACCCCGCGTACTATACCGAGGAAGAACTCATCCTCAAGAGGTCCAACCTCGTAAACGACTTCATCAAGCGTTGGAGAGGCAGATATAACGAGGCCCAGGACATAAGGATAGGCGACAAGGTTTACGCAAGCCGCGGCGCGTACCTGCAGGCTGTCAACAGCGCAGGCACCAAGCTTTCGGCGGGTCTTGTGCACTTCCTTATCTGCGAATACGGCTTGAGCATGATTAAGCTTGGCTCCTTCAACCTGCCCGGTATCGACCAGCCCGTAGGCATAAACGACCTTATTGGCTACGCCCTCTATTGCCCCAACATCTATACCGACCTAATCGGAATGATACCCTATGTGGGCAGTGTTTTAGGCACCGTCCTCAACACCGCGTTCAAGGCGGTGGATAAACTTATTGAGGACGTTGGCACGGTGCTCTCGCACGTTCTTCCCATTCAGTTTGCCTACAACATATTCGGTACCAAGGATATGCCGGGAAGCCCGCTTGCGTCTTACAGGACATATCTTGCCAACGACGGCAACGTAATGCAGCATGTACCCGTGACGGTCTCCGACGGTACGACGCAGAGCGTCGATATCGTGCGCGACGTCAACACCTATGACATGAGCTTCTACGCCAAAGTTACGCTTAACGCGGGCGCGGAAGGCGGATATCTCGAGAGAATAACGCTGTTCCTCAACGCAGCCAGCTTCAGCCAGTCCAGTGAGAAACACGACCTTAACGGCGACTACAGCAAGTACAACCAGATGGATCCCAACCTCGCAATGGAAGGCGGAGACTGGAACTACAACTATTGGGAGTACTCGGGCAAGGTAGGTACCTTCTTCTCGAAGAACGTAGTTTACGAAAACTCCAAAGTGCCGATTGCCGACATGACGACAGAGGACGGCGACCCGCTTGGCGCATACTACCACAATATGACCTTGCAGAACCAGGGCGTGACCGACATCGAAAGATTGTACACCACCACAATGGATTCCCATTACGAATATGAGTACTTCGAAGACGAGGGAGGAAACAAGATCTATTGCAAATATGACCTTGTTGACGCCGGCGGCGGAAAAGTCTATGGCAACGAGGTGTCTTACTTTGACGACCCGAGCGCGACGTATTCGATTAAGAGTGTGGACATCAAGTTCCTCACCGTCAAGCTTGCAGGCGTTGTACAGGGTCAGATGTACTTCACCGACAACACATACACCAGGGTAACCACCACGCCCACAGCCTACAGGGTTTACGTCGATGAGAACTTCAAGCTCACCAATGTCTCCGCGGGCAATGTCGAGTGCACGGTGGAAACCTACATGAAGTACTGGATTGCCTCCACAAACTACAATTCCTACGCGGTTATTAACGAGTACTATGTCGACCCGTATACGGGCGAAAAGGTGATTTACAACCAATACTTCCTCTATGACGACGAAGCCAATCCCAAAGAGGACATCTATCAGGAACTCGACATCGCCAACAACGGTATCGGCTTCCGCAAGGTTTCCGACGTCACCTTCACAAACGACAAGTTCTACTATATCGCTTACGACAAAATCACCAAGGTGTGGACAAAGCTGAATTACATTCCGCCCACATCGATAACTTTCCACGACCCGTTTGACCTCACCGACTTTACGGCAATCGGCGGCACGTGGGCTAACAGCGACGGCTATTCGGGAACAAGGAGAAACCTTGACCTCGCGGTCTCTGTCGAGAACATCCTGCCCAACAGGTATTACGCCAACTTCACCGACGGCACATCCAAAGGCACCCAGGGCGTCAACATCGCCTGGGACGTAAGCGCCCTCAGCTTTGACGCGTTCGGCACGGGCGACGGATACGAGCACCTCAAGGGATATATCGGCAACTCCGTTTACAGCTCGATAAGGATAACCGTCGAGCCGTTCAGAATTGACATAAACGACGAAAATGCGCCTCCCATACTCAAAGCGCTGACCAATATCGAGATAGATCCTTATACATTCAACTATGAGGAGTTCCTGAGCAGCCTGCCGCAATTCTTCTATTACGAGTACACCAGCGGCGCAGGCATGAACGCCAAGACCAAGACCTATCTCTTCAATGACCTTGTGTGGAGCCTTGATTATCAGATTGTTGAAGGCGCGATGAAGTTTACGTCGCTCGACTACTCCAACGGGAACACCAACACCTACATTGACCTTAGGTTCCGCGCTTACGGCGAAGATAACACAGGCAAGGCCAACAAGAGCAACACGCCTTACACCAGCCTTAAGATACCCGTAAGAGTCAAAGACTACACGATAAGAAACGTCACCAAGGCGGTGCCCGAATCGGTAGGCGGCATTGTCTATGACGCAACCACTCCCGCCAATTACCACGGCGTCATTACCTTCAATGCGCTCAACGCCGAAGACCCGTACGGCGTCATGAGGTCGCTGTCCGAGACCAAGCTCATCGAGAACGAAGACGGCACCTTCACGCCCCAGTACAATTACTTTGACACCGTAACCGTCAACTATAGGTACTTTGACGAGGCGACGGGGCAGTACAAATACACCGTTATCAACAATTGGCAGATAATACCCGACAGCTTCAGGATTCTCAAGAACCCTGACGGCTCCAGCCTCGCCAACTACGACAAGTCCGTATCCCGCAGACAGGAGTACACTGTGACCTACAAGGTCAAGGACGGCGCGGGCAACACCCAGACCATAAGGATACTTGTCAGAATAGAATCCAACGAAATCAACA
>DAOSYK010000005.1:0-80520 GCA_035381305.1 Clostridia bacterium | reverse complement strand
CAGATTGACGAATTCGGCAATATCATAAAAGGCCAGTTCTTCGCGGGCGGCTACCGAGACTTCGCGTGGGTATCGGTGGGCGTGTGCTTTGTCACAAGCGTGTTCATGTACATTATGACATTCTTTGATGTAAAGACCGTTCAGGCGCGGCAGATAGAGGAAGAAGCCGTAAAGCCCCGCGCGTCCCTCAAAAAAGTTCTTACAGACTTCTTTGGTGTTTTAAAGAGCGGAGATATGCGAAGCATAATTTTCGGCTACGCGATCTCCATGATGAGCGCGACGCTGATTATCTCAATCGGCTTCCACGTCTTTACCTTCACGTTTGAACTTGCCACCACCCAGATGTACATACTTATGGGCGCGCTGCTTCTTATGACTGTCGCGGGACAGCCTTTGTGGCCTCTCCTCAGCAAGAAGCTCGACAAGAAAAAATCCATGATGATAGGTCTCGGCATAAGCCTGGTGGGCTGCGTGCTGCTGTTTATCTGCTGGTTACTACGCGACGAAATCAACGTGCTTATCGCAACGAGCAAATTCGGTATGGCAGTCCTGTTGCCGCCCCTTATGATAGCGGGCATGGGCACGGGCGTGCTGTACTCCATGCCTATGGCGCTTATCGGCGACATCGTTGTTAAGAACAGCGTCGACGACAAGAGCGAAAAGACGGGCACTTACGCCGGCATGATGACCTTTGCTTATAAAGTAAGCCAGTCCCTGACCCAGCTTATCAGCGGACAGCTACTCACAATCATAGGCTTCAAGGAAGGCAGCCACACCCAGAGTTACGAAACTTCCTCCGCCCTCGGACTTATCCTGTGCGTGGGAATTACCGTTGTCATAATAATAGGCTTAATTATCTTTGCCACAATGAAAGTTGACAAAAAGGAAATAACCCGCCTCATGCAAGAGCAGGACGAACGTGTAAGACAGGCGAGAAGCGGCTCATGCCAAATGGTCGGAGAAGCCGAAGTCTGTGCTTCCGAAGATGAAAATACCACCGAAATTTCCGAATAATTTACAGGTAATCCAATAAAAGACAGGGTCGCGAAAAACTCGCGGCCTTTTTATTTTCGGAAAAATTCCCCTATTATCTTGATTAATCTATGGTTTTCTACTATAATAGAAATGTTATTTTTTCCGAGACTTCCTCGGTTAACGCAAATATTTTATGGAAAAACGGTATTACTGATGAATAATGAGGCAGTCCAAAGCAAAGAAACAAAGAGAGCAAAGTCAATCCAGATAAGCAAAAAAGCGATAATAGTTTCGGTTTCCATCGTTCTCGCGCTGGTAATCCTTGCCTACGTCCTCACCTTCGTTCTCCCCACAGGCGAATATGAGAGAAACGCAGACGGCGCGATTATCCCCGGCACATATCAGCAGAAAGAACTGGACGGCATAAAGTGGTGGCAGTTCCTTTTGTCCGCCTTTATGATACTCTCCCCCGCTACCGACGGATACCTTACCGTCTGGGCAATACTTGTACTCCTGTTTGTAATCGGCGCGATTTTCACCGCCCTTGACGAAAGCGGCATCCTTGTCTATATGGTGGAAACGCTTGCCAGACGCTTCGGCTCCAAAAAGTATATACTTTTGTTCATGCTTCCGTTTGCGTTTATGTTCCTCGGAAGCACTGCGGGCATGTTTGAGGAGCTTATTCCCCTCGTTCCGGTCGTAATAATG
Organism: Clostridia bacterium; assembly: GCA_035381305.1. Classification (GTDB taxonomy): domain Bacteria; phylum Bacillota; class Clostridia; order Christensenellales; family DTU072; genus CAG-1782. Next base: position 78,837 of record DAOSYK010000005.1, on the reverse strand, counting down.
CTTTGCTACGCCATGGGCTGGGACGCGCTGACAGGTCTTGCGATATCCATATTGGCGGGCTGTTTCGGTTTTGCCGCGGGTGTTGTAAACCCATTCACTGTAGGCGTCGCGCAGTCCTTGGGCGGAATAGTCATGTTTTCGGGGATAGGTTTGCGCCTTCTGACCTTCGGTCTTGCCTACATAATACTGATGGCGTTTGTCTTCCCTTACGCAAGGAAGATTGAGAAAAAACCGCAAAAATCCATAGTCTACACGCTGGATGAACAGAGAAAGAGGGAATTTGACTTTCAGGTGGAAAATTTCGCCTACGACAGAAGCAAAAGCAAAGCCCTTTTATGGTTTGGAATATGGCTGTCTGTTGTGGTGATTATCGCCATCGTTTCGATATTCGTCCACGCTCTTGCCGACTATGTAATGTATATTACGATATTTATCTATCTTGTCGCCGGTATCGGCGCTTGCATTATCTGCGGCCTTAAGGGCGTTCCGCTCTTAAAGTAGCTCGGAAAAGGCGTCGTTACCCTTCTTCCCGCCGTCACCATGATACTTGTCGCGGGCGGCATTCGCTACATTATCGAAGAAGGCGACATCATGGACACCATACTCTACAACTGCGTAAACCTCATTCAGGGACGCGACCCGTTTGTCGCGATTCTCATTATTTACGCGATAATCTTCCTGTTCGAAATGTTCATTCCGTCGGGCAGCGCAAAGGCCTTTCTCCTTATGCCCATGATCTTCAGTATCTGCCAGCTCATGAACATAAACGGACAGATAGCCGTACTCGCGTTTGCTTACGCCGACGGTTTTGCCAACGTAATCCTCCCCACCAACGCCGGACTTCTGCTCATCCTCGGCCTTACGACGGTCGACTACGGCAAATGGTTCAGGTGGAGTTTCAAAATTCAGTTTTCCCTGCTCTTAGCGACAATAGGCGTGCTTGCGCTGGCTTACTATGTAGTATATTGACGGAGTAAAAATGACAGCTTTTCTTAACGCAATAAGTTATTGGAAAATCATAGAATGGGTGGCGGAGTGTATTCTTGCCGCCTTTGTTCTCTATATGCTTATCCGCCCGCTCACCGTCCGCAAGAAGGAAAAAACTTCGGCTTCGGTAAAATACGAGCTGGACGAAAAGAGCGTAGTCGCACACCTTTCGGGCGCGATACAAATCCCCACCATTTCCCCCAAGGAAAAGGGCGACAACGCCGATGAATTCCGCCGTTTAGAGGCATACCTCGAAAAGACCTACCCTTTACTCCACGAAAAAGGAGAAAAGACCGTCATAAACGACCACGCCCTGCTTTTTCGCATCAAGGGGAGCGACAGCGCGCTCAAACCCATCGCCTTCCTTGCCCATCAGGACGTCGTGCCTTCCTCGGAAGAGGACTGGGAGTATCCCCCTTTCTCGGGCGAAATCGTAAATGCCGACGGCGAGGACTACATATACGGCCGCGGAGCCCTCGACATGAAAGGGCATATGATAACCATTCTCGAGGCGGTGGAATATTGCCTCAAAAACGTTTTTTCCTTTAAGCGCGACCTGTACCTTTGTTTCGGATATGACGAAGAGCTTACCGGCACTCTGGGCGCGGCGCAGATAGTGGAATACCTCAAGCAAAACAACATCCGCTTGGAGTTTCTTATCGACGAAGGCGGCGTTGTGCTGGACGGCGGCATGCTGGGCATAGACGGAAAAATCGCGCTTATCGGCAACAGCGAAAAAGGCTATGTCGACTTTGCGCTTACCGCAACCTGCGACGGAGGGCACTCTTCCTCGCCCAAGCACCCGACTTCTATAGAAGTGCTTGCAAAAGCCATAGTAAAGCTATCAAAACATCAAAAGCGCGCAAGGTGGTCGGAATCTACCGAAGAGATGTTTGAGGCGCTTATCCCATATATGAATTACACTGGACGCTTTATCTGCGTAAACAGGAAGATACTCTCCCCCGCCCTTAAATTCGTCATTCCCAAAGTAAACCCCGCGGCGGGGGCGGTTTTGCGCACCACGATGGCTCCCACAATGATAAAGGGAAGCGACGCCTACAACACAATATCAAAGACCGCCACGGTAAACGTAAACTGCAGACTGCTTAGGGGCGATACAGAAGAGAGTATGCGCGATTATATTCAGAAAATCGTCGGCAAAAAAATCAAGGTCGAGCGTCAGCCCGACAGCTCGTATGACCCGCCCAGCGAAGTGTCCTCGGTCAATACCGAGTCCTACCAATTAATCGCAAAATCGATTAACGAGGCGTTTGACGGACTTATCCCGGCGCCCTTCCCGTTTATCGCGGGTAGCGACGCCAAGTTCTACTATCCCGTCACCGACCACGTTTACCGCTTTTCGCCCTTTGTACTCGACACGCAGGATGCCGAGCGCATTCATGGCGCAAACGAGCGCATTAAGTCAAAAGACCTTGTGCCGGCAACCGCCTTCTTTATAAGAGTAATCGAAAACGCAAACGCGTAATAAAAAAAGCGGGGCAAAAAGCCCCGCTTTCTTTTTACATTTTTTCTTACTTTGTCAAAGTCTTTATAATAACGTCTATCGCCTTGTCGAGCTGATCGTAAGGTATGTTGATAGGCGGAGCAAAGCGGATTGTCTTTTCGTGGGTTTCCTTGCAGAGAACGCCGTTTTCGATGAGCTTTTTGACATAGGGTGCGGCGTCGCACTTAAATTCCACGCCGATAAGCAGACCCCTGCCCCTTACGTCGACTATTTCGTCATTCTTTATGGTGCGAAGTTTTTCCATAAAGTATCTGCCTTTCTCTTCGGCCATATTGGGATAATCGTCGCGGACGAGTATTTCCATCGCCTTTAACGCAACGGCGCAGGCAAGCGGGTTTCCGCCGAAAGTAGAGCCGTGTGAGCCGGGCTCATAGACGTCGAGGATGTCGCGGTTTGCGGCGATTGCCGAAACGGGCATAACACCTCCGCCGAGAGCTTTTCCTAAAACGTAAATGTCGGGAGTTACCCCTTCGTGCTCGCAGGCAAACATCTTGCCCGTCCTTGCAAAGCCCGTCTGAACTTCGTCGGCGATAAAGAGTATATTGTGCCTGTCGCAGATTTCCCTTACCTTTCTCAGATAGCCTTCGGGCGGAACGATAATGCCCGCCTCGCCCTGAATGGGCTCAACGAGAAACGCGACTGTGTTTTCGGTAATTGCGTTTTCCAGTGCCTCCGCGTTGCCGTATTCCACCACTTTAAGTCCGGGGGTATAGGGTCCGAACCCTTTCCTTGCGGTGGGGTCTGTACTCATGGTGATTATGGTTATTGTCCTGCCGTGGAAGTTGTTCTCGCAGCAGATTATTTCCTGTTTTCCTTCTTCGACGCCCTTCCTGAACGCGCCCCAACGTCTTGCGGTCTTTAACGATGTCTCCACCGCCTCGGCACCCGTGTTCATGGGGAGAACCATTTCCTTGCCCGTAAGAACAGCAAGCTTTTCGCAAAACTCGCACAAAAGGTTGTTGTGGAAAGCGCGGGAAGTCAAGGTGACTTTGTCGAGCTGGTCTTTTGCGGCGGCGACTATCTCGGGATGACAGTGTCCGAAATTGAGCGCAGAATACGCGCTTAACATATCGATATACGTCCTTCCCTCGGGGTCGGTCACAACGGCGCCCTCGCCCTTAACGATGACAACTTCCTTGGGACGATAGTTGTGCGCGCCGTATTTTTCGGTTTTGGCGATTATTTCTTTTGTCGATAACATTTCAACCTCCTGAAAATGTACCGTTATATTATACCACCTTTTTCGGGTTGAGACAACCCTTATCCCTTCTAAAAAAGAACATCCGCGGGAAGTTTTTCCCGCGGATGCCCTCGAGGTGTTATCTGAATTATCAGATTTTTGCGATAAATTCGGCCAGCGTCTCGGCGGCGTTTCCAAGGTGGAGATACACGCCTTCGCTGCGGGTGTACAGCGGATTGTCCACGCCTGCATAACCGGGCTTGGTGTCAAAATTGAATATAAATATATTCTTGCATTTGTCCACCGAGAGCACGGGCATGCCGTATATCGGAGTGTCGACCGCGCTTCTTGCGGCGGGGTTGGTGACGTCGTTTGCGCCTACTATGATAGCCGCGTCAGCGGTCTCAAACTCGTCGTCGATGTCCTTCATCTCGTAAAGGCTCTCATAGTCGACGTCGGCTTCGCAAAGGAGCACGTTCATGTGTCCGGGCATTCTTCCCGCGACGGGATGAATGGCGTATTTGACTTCGGCGCCCGCGGCGCTGAGCTTGTCGGCAAGTTTCTTGACCTGGTGCTGTGCCTGTGCTATAGCCATACCGTAGCCGGGAACTATGATGACCTTCTTTGCGTTTCTTATTATCGCTACTTCGTCGGTCTTCTTTTCTTCCTTGACTTCGGGGTCGGTCGCGCTTGCGCTGTCTATATCGGAAATAAACTTCGCCAACGTCTCTGCGGCGTTTCCGAGATACAGATATACGCCTTCTTCACGAGAGTACAAAGGATTGTCTACGCCGGCGTAACCGGGTTTTGTATCATAGTTGAAGATATAGATGTGCCTGCACTTGTCTACAGAAAGCACGGGCATGCCGTATATCGGAGTGTCGACCGCGCTTCTTGCGGCGGGGTTGGTGACGTCGTTTGCGCCCACGATTATAGCGGCGTCGGCGGTTTCAAACTCGTCGTCAATGTCCTTCATCTCGTACAGGCTCTCATAGTCGACGTCGGCCTCGCAAAGGAGCACGTTCATATGTCCGGGCATTCTTCCCGCGACAGGATGAATGGCGTATTTGACTTCGGCGCCGCGCTCGACGAGCTTGTCGGCAAGTCTCTTTACAAGGTGCTGAGCCTGGGCGATAGCCATACCGTACCCGGGGACAATTATGACCTTCTTTGCACTTCTTATCGGCGAGAGCTTGTCAAACTTTACAGGCTCGGGCTTTTTCTCTGCCGCGACTGCCGCTTTTGCCGCATCGTCCATTTCATTCATAAACCGGGCGAGGGTTTCGGCGGCGTTGCCAAGGTACATATAAACGCCTTCGGTGCGGGTGTAAAGGGGATTGTCCACGCCCGCGTAACCCGGTTTGGTGTCATAATTGAAAATGAAAATATTCTTGCACTTGTCGACTGAAAGGATGGGCATACCGTAAATGGGCGTGCCTTCCGCGCTTCTTGCGGCGGGGTTGGTGACGTCGTTTGCGCCAACAACCACACAAGCGTCGGCCTTTTCAAAATCGTTGTCGATAGCGTCCATCTCATAGAGGCTCTCGTAGTCGACGTCGGCTTCGCAGAGAAGCACGTTCATGTGCCCGGGCATTCTTCCGGCAACGGGATGAATGGCGTATCTCACTTTGGCTCCGCCCTTTTCGAGCTTGTCGGCAAGTCTCTTTACAAGGTGCTGCGCCTGAGCTATGGCCATGCCGTAGCCGGGGACGATGATTACGTCTTTAGCTTTGGCAAGGATAAGCGCGGGATTGACCGCTTCCTTTATCTCCTCTTTTACTTCAGCCGCCTGTTCGACATTCTTATCCTCGGCTTTGGGAGCATGAGAAGGCTTTGCCGAGGTCTTGCCGAGCAGTATGTCGGAGAGACTGCGGTTTATCGCCTTGCACATTATTCTTGTAAGCAATAATCCGCTTGCGCCGACTATTCCGCCTACAGCGACAAGGAGCAAGTCGTTTATCGCAAGACCCGCGATGGCTCCCGCGACGCCGCTGAGGCTGTTAAGCAAAGAAATGGTAATGGGCATATCTGCACCGCCCACTCTCATGCTGAACAACGCGCCGAACGCACCCGAAACAACAAAGTTTACAAGGATCAGTATCCACATAAACTTCATAGGCATTACGTTTAAGGGATAGAGTACGGCAGAAAGCACGCACACTATGAGCGTTAATACAAGCGATAACGTAGTCAGAAGCTGATGTCCTTTTACTACTATCGGTTTCTGGGGCAGAATTCTATGCAGTTTGCCCGCGGCGATAAGACTGCCGATAAGGGTAATCATACCTACCGAAATGGCAAGGGCACTTGTTGCGAGGGAGAACGGGTCGTCTCCCGCCACAAACCGGGGGCCGTTTCCGCTGTAAGCAAGAGACAGCGCGCCCACGATGGCGCTGGCGGCTCCGCCGAGTCCGTTAAGGAGCGCGACCATCTGGGGCATCTGAATCATCTTGACTTTTACGCTAAAGATCAAACCGACGACCGAGCCTATTGCAAGCCCTACAAACAGTATGGTTATACTTAACGGGTCAATGGGATTGAAAACCTTATACTTAATAAGTACGACGATTATTCCCGCGAGCATGGCAATAGCCGATACTCCGTTTCCGATCCTCGAGAACTTGACCTTGCTCATGAGGTATATGCCCAACAGGACGAGAAGGGCAAGAGCGGCGCAAATTAAATAATATACTATGTCGCTCATCAGATATGCCCTCCTTTCTTCTTTTTGACTATCATCTTCAGCATTCTGTCAGTCACGGTAAAACCGCCCGCCACGTTAATCATGGCAAGGGCGATGGCAAGGCCGCCGAATATCGCGCCCACTATCTTGGAGCCCGAGACAGTCAGCCTTACCGCGAGGTCTGTCGCGATAATTGCGCCCAGTACCGTAACTCCGCTTAGCGCGTTCATGCCCGACATAAGGGGCGTGTGCAGAAGACTGGGAACATTGTTGATAAGCAGGTAGCCTATAACTGTGGCCGCCGCAAAAACAATCAGTAAAATTCCCTGCATCAGTGTCATAAATTTACCTCCGTTTTAATTATTGCCGTCAACCTGTGTGACGGCAATAATCTTCAGTCTTTATGGCATTATTTTGGTTTGGATATCAATCGGGATAATTAAATGCCCATTGCTTCTCTTGCTCCGGCATGAACAACTTCGCCGTCGAAGGTGGTGAGTATTCCGCTGACGATTTCGTCGTTTCTGTCGAGTGCTATCTTGTTGTCCTTGACAAGGTACTTGAGAAGGTTGTAGATATTGTTTGCGAACATCCAGGTGGAGCTGGTGGGCAGCATGCCGGGTATGTTCTTTATACCCTGAATTACCACGCCGTGCTTAGCTTCGATTTTTCCTGCGGGAGTGATTTCGCAGTTTCCGCCTTGGTCTATCGATATATCGATTATCGTGGAGCCGGGCTTCATAGTCTTAACCATATCTTCGGTGAGAAGTATGGGTGCCTTCTTGCCGAGCAGGAGTGCCGAGCAGAAGATAATGTCGGCCTTGGAAACTATGTCGGCCAAGTGCTCTCTCTCTACTTTGAGCCACTCCTCGGGAAGCTTGTTGGCGTGCTTTCCGTCGGGGCTGACGGCGATTTCTTTCGGAACGCCGGTCTCGATTATCTTTGCGCCGAGGCTCATTGCCTGCTCGTTGGCGTCGGGACGGATGTCTGCCGAATAAACTACTGCCCCGAGGGCCTTTGCGGTAGCTACCGCGCGGAGTCCCGCTACGCCCGTACCTACAACAAACACGGTGCTGGGTTTAATCATGCCGACCGCGCTGCCTATCATGGGCATAAACTTGCTGATGGTGTCAGCCGCCATAATCATTCCTTTATATCCTGCGCAGGTGCTCATAGAGGAGAGAGCGTCCATGCTCTGGGCTCTTGATATACGCGGTATTCCGTCGAGGGTAAGGCCGATTATGCCGTTTGCCGCCATCTTCTTGACCATTTCGTGGTTAACGGGGCTGGCGGGGTGAATAAACGTGATGATGTACTGACCTGTATGCATAAGGTCAACTTCGTGTTTGCCGAGTTTCTCGTTAAAGAGCGGCTCCTTAACCTTGAGGATAACCTCGGCGGTGTCGAATATCTCGGCTACGTTTTCAACGAGTTTTGCGCCCGCCTGAGCGTAAAGTTCGTCGGCGTAGAAAGAGCCGAGTCCCGCGCCCTTTTCAAAAAGTACGGTATGACCGTCTTTTACCATGCTTGCCACCGTTTCGGGTATGGCGGCGACGCGCCTTTCATCATGCATAATTTCCTTGGGAATACCTATTATCATAAATGCCTCCTGATTTTTTTATATTAATTAATGGAAATTATTTTTTAATTGTCGTTCCGAGCTGAGTTGTGTACTCCTGCTTGATGTCGGATAGTATTATCATCGTCCTTGTTTTGGACACTCCCGCCACACCCTTGATGTCGTTCAAGACCCTTTCGAGCGCGCTGGTGTTGGTCGTGACTATCTTGAGAAGATAGTCGAAGTCCCCCGCGAGATAATGGCATTCGGTAATCTGTGTATGAGCTTTTACCATGTTCTCGAAGCCTGTGTTAAACTTGGGATTTTCCATGCTGACAAACATCATCGCAGAGACATCCTTTCCGAGCGCCGCATTGTCAAGAATCACGGTATATTTCTTGATTACACCGCCTGATTCCAGCTTCTTTATGCGCTCAATGACGGCGGAAACCGACAGATTGACCCTTTCGGCAATTTCCGAGGAATTCATCCTTGCGTTGTTGCTCAGACAATTGAGTATTTTTATGTCAGTTGAATCCAAAAAACCGTTCCTCCCCGAATAACCGATATACAGTTTCATTTTAGCGGAACGAGGAAAGAAAGTAAATATATTCCCGCAAAAAATCTTAAATTTTACGGCTGGATAATAAAAAAGCAAAAAATTTGCAGTGGAGCGCGAAAAACCTTTCCTTTTTTCGGTAAATTTTTTTTCGCACGTTTTTCAAGGTATTTACGAAAAACGTGTCCTTTCCTCGTCCGTTGCTTTTTACACCCCAAAATGATATACTTTGAGTATAAAAGACATACAATTTCTGAGGGGCAGATTATGGACGAATATGTAAAAGCGGCAAGCGGTGTAAACCACCTTTTACGGCTGATAAGTATTAAAAACAAGGCGGTAAAAATTGTCGGTCATTTCGACATCGAGGTTGCCTTGTCCGCTCGTCCCCGCTCCTTTCACGAAAGACCCGAGCTTGAATATGAACCCGCAAAACGCGGTCAGGCACTTTGCGCAAAAGGCGGCCACGCGTGGTTGCACCTTACGGGCGTAATCCCCGCCGAAAGCGACCCCGAAAACACCTACGTACATCTCGGCATCCGCGGCGAGGGCACAATCTTTGACGCCTCGGGCACTCCCGTCGGCGCGGTTAATACCATAAGCTCATTTATCGACGCATTTCCCTCTCCGATTGGCCGCAAGGCATTTGCCCTGCCCAAGTCCTGTTTTGAAAACAACGTTCTCGACCTATGGGCGGAAGTTTCCAACAACGGGCTGTTGGGCAGAAGCTTTGGCAAGGCAAAACTCGGCAAGGCTTTCTTGTTTTCGGTAAACCCCGATATAAAAGACTTCTATTTCGACTATCTCACGGTGTATTTTGCCCTGCAGGCTGCCGAGAGCAGGCAGGATAAAAACCGATTGACCCGTATGCTCGACAAGTTATACCGATTATACCGCAAAGACGCCGCCGCCGCGCGCGCAGTTCTCAAAGAAGCATTTGCAGATGCAAATGATAGTTCTGTGACGGTCACCGCCCTCGGGCACGCCCACCTCGACCTTGCGTGGCTGTGGAACATCGACGAAACAGTCAGAAAGGCAGGTCGGACTTTTTCGCGGCAGATTTACAACCTCGAAAAGTACCCGTCCTACATTTTCGGCGCAAGCCAGCCGGTTGAATATCTCTTTGTAAAACAGAGTTACCCCGCGTTGTATGAGAAGATAAAAGAGAAGGCCGCCCAAGGTCGGCTCGAGCCTCTCGGCGGCATGTGGACGGAGCCCGACGTTAATCTTACGAGCGGCGAGAGCCTGATAAGACAGATATATTACGGCAAGAAGTTTTTCAAAGAGGAATTCGGGTTTGAGCCCAAAGTGTGCTGGCTGCCCGACTCGTTCGGCTTTTCGGCATCCCTCCCCCAGATACTCAAAAAGTGCGGACTCGACTTCTTCATGACGGTGAAACTAACCTGGAACCAACTCAACAGATTTCCCCACACATCCTTTGTGTGGCAGGGTATAGACTCGTCCGAGGTCGTGGCGCATATCCCGCCCGAAGGGAATTACGCAAGCGACATCGCACCCTTCTCGATTAAAAAAGCGCTTCGTCTTGCCGATAGTAACGCGAAAAGCATTCTTATGCCGTTCGGGAGCGGCGACGGCGGAGGCGGCGCGCACGAAATCCACCTCGAAATGGCCGAGAGAGCAAAGTCGCTTAAAGGTTATCCCTCGGTAATACAGCGCACGGCGGGAGAATTCTTTGCCGAACTAAGCCGGGATAAGGAAAACCTGCCCGTATACAAAGGCGAATTGTATCTCGAGGCTCATCAGGGCACTTACACCGTTCAAGCGGCGCAGAAAAAGCTCAACCGCGTTTGCGAAAACCTTCTTCACGAAATGGAGCTTATCGGGGCGCTTTGCTTGAAGAAAGGCATGCCCTACGACTTTGCCCGCGCCGAAAAACTCTGGAAAGACGCGCTAAAAGAGCAATTTCACGACATTCTCCCCGGCTCGTCGTGTCAGGATGTCCATAAAGAGAGCGCCGAAAGGTACAAAAAGCTTCTCGCCGGGATAAAGAGCTTTATTGGGGAAAACGCGAAGCATCTTATTAAGGATACCCGCGCGTTATCGGCAGTCAACCTCTCCCCCGTAAGGCAAAAAGGATATTTTCGCACAATAAACGGCTGGGTCTATGCCGACCTCGAGCCGTATTCGGCAAAAAAGGTCAGCGTTAAGGAAATTCCGCCCGCTCTTCTCTCCTGCGGCGAATGCTTTATCTCAAACGACCTGCTCGCAGTGACCTTTGACAAAAAAGGCACAATAGTTTCCCTTGTCAATAAGTTCACCAACAAGGAGTTTTGCGCAAACGCCCTAAACCGCCTCACTCTATATAAGGATAAGAGAAGATTCTGGAACGCCTGCGACATAGACTACGGGTATTACAAGAAAAAAATCACCCTGCCCGGACTTGTGTCCTTTTCCTATTACGTCGACGGAGCGTCTGTGGTAAGGAAAAACGTATACAAAATAGGCAAAAGCTCCATAGTGCAAAAAATCATTCTGACCATAAACTCGCCCATTGTCGTGTTCGAAACCATTGTGCGCTGGCACGAAAAGCACAAAATGCTCCGCGCGGATTTCTTCCCCGCCGAGTACGGAAACAAAGCAATCTGCGGCATACAGATGGGCAATATCGAGAGGAGCACAAAATGCGAGACCGAAATTGAAAAAGGACAACTCGAGGTGTGCGCACACAAGTACCTTGACGTGTCAAACGGCTCTTACGGGACGGCACTTCTTGCGCCCGTCAAGTACGGCTACAGAGCAAAGGACGGCAATATAAGCCTAAATCTGCTTCGTTCCCCCGTCTTCCCTGACCCGACCGCCGACAGGGGCGTGCATAAGTTTTCTTATGCCTTTTACCCCCACAACGGCGACGCGTTTTCGGGCAATGTCGCCCAGGTCGCTTACGCTTTCGACAACCCTCTTAAGTTTGTTAAAGGCGACCTCGTTTTCAAGAGCCTTGCCAAGTGCGAAGAAGTTAATATAATAATCGAAACGATAAAGCCCGCTGAAAACGGCGGATATATTTTACGCGCCTTTGAAAACGAAGGAAGGGAAACCTCCGCCGGAATCAGCGTCGATTTCCCCTTCATCTATGCTTACGAATGCGATATGCTCGAAAATCCCATTGAGCAGACAAACCTTAATAACGTCAGGTTTTCACCCTATGAGATAAAAACGATTTTACTCAAATAATCACTCCGCCCTATAGTCGTAGTGCACGGTTATGCCCTTTTCGGCGGCAACCGCGTCGATAAAGGTCTTTACCGAGTTGCTCGCGATGGCAAACCCCATGCCCTCAATTTCGTTACCAACGATTTTTGCCGAATTTATTCCCACTATCTCGCCGCGCACGTTGTAGAGCGCGCCGCCCGAGTTGCCGGGGTTTATCGCCGCGTCGGTCTGGATGAGGTACTCGGTATAGTCCTCGTCGTAAAAAGCGTACTTGCTTACTATTCCGTAAGTCATGTTAATGCCGTAGCCCTGCGCGTTTCCAAGTGCTATCACTTCCTCGCCCATCTGCACAAGAGTAGAATTTGTCAGCGTCGCCGTCTTCCACAAGTCCGCGGGGACGGCCTCTTTTATCTTTATGAGGGCAAGGTCCTTAGTCGTGTCGCAGGCGACTACCTCAAAGGTATACTGCGCGCTGTGCCTGGCAAACTTGCCGACGATGCTCGGGAAAATATCGGAATAGGACGTCCTGTAATACTGGATAAAAGGTCCTATGTTGCTCGCCGTATAATTGTAGTTCTCAAAGGTGACGACGTGGGCGTTTGTTATCACATATCCGTCGCTGCTTATTATGGTGCCCGTTGCGCGGCTGAAGACATTGTAGTCGGTGCCGCTGTCATTGGGACCCGTCTTCTGCCTGCCGCTGCAGGTGAGTTCAATCACGTTGTAGAGGTTCTGACTGCCGACATACAGTCCGGGATTGGTATAGTCTTCGGGGAGATAGTATTCCCTCGCAATTCTCTGCTGAAGACTGTCCTCGACGCTCTCTTTTACCTTGTCGGTCAGCTGATCTGCGGCATTGGTTACTATCTCGCTTCGGGTGTCGGCGTCCAGCGTCAGCACGTTTCCCGCCGCCGCGTTTTCCAGTTTTTCATCGACCTTGTTCATAATTATCGTCCAGGCGGTGACATTGGCGACAACCATAATTGCCATAAAGATTATCGTCAGCACCATACTCGGACTGAGTGTTTTTCTGCCGTTTCCCATAAAAACGCCTCCTTTTACGAAAGGTAATTTTTAGTTTTTGCAAAATGCATATTTATTATAATACAAAATATATCAAAAACGAAACTCCGTGCGCATAAAATCTTAAGGAGGTAAATCTATGGAAAATATCGTAAAGTCTCCCCACTCACTTAAATACGAAAACGGACGTATAAGCGTAAGCGGAGTAGTCAATCTCGACAGCTTTGAAAATAACGAAATCGTCGCCCGCCTGACAGATAAAAGCATGGTCTTAAAAGGCGAAAAACTAAACGTCGAAGACCTCAATGTAAAGACGGGGCTCATGGTAATAACAGGCGAAATTCATTCCCTTGTCTATCACCGCAAGCTGGAAAAGCTGTCACTCGTTAAGAGACTGTTCAAGTGACCCTAACCGACACCCACCTTCAGCCATATATCAGTCTGCTGTTTTTGTCGGGCGGTATGCTCGCATACCTTTTTTATGAACTTCTTTACTCCATAAGGACGCTCATACCCTCAAAGCTCGCGGCGTATCTTTGCGACCTTATTTCTGTCTGCTTTGCGGGGTTTGTCTTTTACGCTATCACCGAAACGTCCTACTATGGGCAGATTAAATTTTTCACTGTGTTTTGTTTTGTCGCCGGGGCTGTCGCATTGCGGCTTCTCGCCAAAAAAACGCTCAGGTCATTCGCCGATTCCCTTGCCTTATTTTTCCGCAAAAAAATAAATGCCTTGCGGCAGAAATGGAATAATTACAAGGAAAAAATCCAAAATAAAATCAAAAGGAGGAAGTATGACCGAGCAAGTACAAGAGCAGAGAAGGCAAAAAGAGCAGCAGCAAAATCAGCAGCAAAATCAAAATCAGCGTCAGTGCAACTCCAGAAGCGAAAAACTTCAGAAAGTGCTGGACGAATGCAACGAAGAACTAAGCGCTCCCATGCAGGACGAACAGACCTGCATGCAGGAAATATACAGAATAGCAAAGGTGGGAATGTCCTCAATCGAAATCCTTCGCCCCTTCAGCGAGGACAGAGGCTTCCGCAATCTTCTCATGCGCCAGTATTCCGAATACAACGCGCTGGCAAAAGAAATTGAGATTTATTGCGCCACTCACAATATAGAAATCAAGCCCAACAGCGTTTTCAGCAAGGCGATGATGTTTATCTCCACCGCCATGAACACCCTCACCGACAAATCAAACTCCAAACTCAGCGAGATAATGATCCAAGGCATCAACATGGGCATTATAAGCATAACGAGGGTGCAAAACAGCCTTTCGGACATGAACGCGCACAATCACTTTGCCGACAGAATAATGGTGCTTCTGACTCAAAACCTTGAGGACCTCAAATTATTTTTATAATACCTTTTATATAGAAGGATATGGGCGAGCTTTATCGAGTATAAAGGGCCAAAAAAAAGACTGCCTCAACAATTTGGGGCAGTCTTTTTTTAGAACCGTTCACCGCTTTTTTATATCATTTTTTTATGCTCTCCATATCCTCAGCGGGAAGCCAGTCGTCCATGTTGCCGTAATCGCTTCGATCAATTGCAAAAGGCGTAATATCCTTATAATTTTCAACCTCAATAAGCACCAGATAGCGTTTGCTCCCCCATCTCTTAATCTGATTATCGGTAAGGCAGAGCTTTGCCTGATTATCGGCTATAATCTTACGGCTTTCATCTTCGGTCAATTTTTCCGAATTGTACACTTTTTTTACCGTTGCGCAACCTTGCACCATCCCCTTTCCGCCGTTTTCGACAAACCACAAAACCTCCCCGGGGAAAACCCGCCCATGCGGAAGTTTCCTTCCCGCCGCGCCCCGTATAATCATACTTTTTTGCCCGCTTCTCAGTTTGTCGAGTTCCTTTTCTTTGCCTTCAAGATAAACAACATGATTCATAAATGAAATCTCCTGATAGTTCTTTTAACATTATTTGAATTTATCTTTCTTTTTCGGCCAGGTGGGTATTACCGCAGACAACAGCAGCACCGCAGAAAGCGCAAGCCCCGCGCCCCAGAGCCACGTAGACAGAATGGGAAAAACCGCAGTGATGAATAAGTATTTCTGACAAGCGCACCAGATAAGAATTACCAGAATAATAATTGCGGCAAGGACCCGAAGCAGTCGGAATCCCGTTCTCTTTTGACGATAAAATGCCAGAATCAGCCTTAACACCGCAAAGAGAGCGGCCGAAATCACCATTCCGACCGTTGCGCTCAGCCCATAGCGTCCCCAAATAATCTTCCCCATGCCCACAGAATGAAAGTCCCTCCATTTCGCCCAATCGCTTAAAACATAGGCAATAAATGGCCAGCTCCGTTGACTGTTTGTGAGAATCACGATGGCATCGCCTGTCTCCGGCACAGCCTGCAAATGCGTCATAATGCCGTTGCCCTGACCGCCGTGAGAAACCGAGAGTGCGCCGTTGTGCAGTTTTTCTACATAGTGACCGAATCCATATCCGTCAAATATCAATCCGTAAACGCCGATTTTTGTACATTCTGATTGATACATACGATTAATGCTTTCTCTGCTTAGGACGGAATTTTCCTTCATTCCCGCCGCAGCAAAACGTGCGATATCCTCGGCCGTTGAAAACAGTCCGCCCGACCCTTTTGAGGGATAAACATAAACGGGAACCGCCTCCCCTTTGAGATTATACCCGGTAGGCGGATAGGGTGTTGTATCCCTTTCTATATCAAAAAAGGAGTTTTCCATTCCCAGCGGGAGCAAGACTTCGTTTCGTATATATTCCGAAAAGCTTTGCCCCGTGACATCCTCAATCAATATCTCCAATATGTTATAGCCTATGTTGGAATAGGAAAATTTTGTCCCGGGTTCACGCATAAGCACCGCTTCTTCGCTCATTGCATTCCTATTTGAGGGTTTCTCCTGCGCGGGGGAATACATTTTGGTGAAGTCCCCTAAAGGCATCCCCGCAGTGTGGCTTAACAGCTGGCGAACCGTAATTTTTTCCGACGGATAATCTGCCTTCGGGAATTGCCAGCTGTTAAGATACTGCGATGCAGGGGCATTCAGGTCAATGAGACCCTTTTCCGCGAGGCGCATAACTCCCCATGACGTAACGGATTTGGTTATGGATTGAACGCTCATGGGCGTATCGACAGTTAACTTTCTTCCGCTTGCGATGTCGGCATAACCGTAGCTTTGAGTCCATACGATTTCGCCGCCTTTCACAATCGCTATACTGCAGCCGGGGATTTTGTAGTGCTTAATAAGGGCGGGAATTCGCTCGTCCATATGCGATGCAAATTCTTCCGTCGGCACGCCGGTACGCATATTACGCCCGAATTGCAGACTACCCGAAAGCAACGCAATAAGCAAACTGATTATGATGAATATAAGAACAAACCATAACAACATTTTACGGCCTCCGAAGATTTCCGATTTCTTCATACACAGACCTCAAAATCAATTATCCCGCGGTTTTTCGGTCGAAAAAACGGCTCCGAACACCGCGCCAAGCCCCGCTCCTGTGCAGAGCCACAAAACGATATCATTCAATAACGCGCCCAGCACAATACCTAAGGCAGCGCCTAAACCTATAGACGTTCCGATATTCAAAAAATCCGCCGTTCTCCTTTTTTTCATATAATTCCAATTCCCTTCATTAGATCTCTATTCAAGAGATGTTAACGCAACGGATGCCGATCCGTTGACCCATTATAATGATATTATACAAATCGGTAATATGATAAGTTACCCCGGTCATATTTTAGGTACTAAAAAAACGGGAGCCTTTAGCTCCTGCCGACATCAACTCAAAACCCTAATTGTCTGAAATACAATAAGGCATTCGCTCTGTCTTGTATCCCTGCTTTGCTGTAGATTTGACTGACATAGTTCTTGACAGTGCCCACAGTCAGAAAAAGCGTTTCGGCAATTTCCTTATTGCTTTTACCATGCATCATCAAACGAATTATCTCCTGTTCGCGCTGTGTAAAATCTTCAAGCGATAATCCCGCTCTGCCTTGCCTGTTGATATGTTTTGTGATTTTTGCGGCGATGTTTACGGGCAATATGACGTTTCCCTGCGCGGTTTCCCGGATGGCTTCGCCCAGCTTAATCCCGCTGATATCTTTAAGAAGATATCCCGAAGCGCCGTTTGTGATTGCGCCGAGAATGGATTCGTCATCGTCAAACGTGGTCAATATCAGGACCGTCGTATCGGGAAAATCCCTTTTGATTAGCCGAGTAGCTTCCACTCCCCCCATTTGCGGCATCCTGATATCCATAAGCACAACCTGCGGATGATGGATCTTCGTTTGTTCATAGGCTTCCATGCCGTTTTTTGCTTCCGCAACCACACGTATATCGGGATTGGCTTCCAGCAATACGCGTAACCCGTCGCGTATAATTTTATGATCGTCCGCCAACAAAACGGTAATTTGATTCATTGCTCATCCTCCTTATTTTGCACCGCAGGTATACTAAGGATTACGGTAACCCCTTCTTGCGGCGCGCTTTCTGTTTCCAGAGTCCCGCCTACGCTCTGCAACCGCTCTCTCATAATTGACAGTCCCGAGCCCGGCTTAATAACCTCTGCCCCTCTCCCGTTGTCGGTGAAAGTCAGTCTTATCTGTCCGTTATGCTCGCCGATCAGGATGTCCGCATGCGTCGCCTGTCCATGCCTTATGGCATTTGTTGTGCATTCTTTTACCGCCGAAAGCAGTATTCCTGCCTGAAGCGGGGGCAAAATGATTGGTGATTCCATACAAAGATTAATATCAAGACCGATGTCGGAGCGGATTTCCCGCAAAAGGCATTCAAGAACAGCGGCAAAGTCGGGCGCATTGCCCGCCCGAACCATTTTTACGGAATCACGGAGCTCCGAAAGGCCTCGTTTAACTTGTTCTTTGCCTTGACGGACAATTTGCGCCGCCCGCTCCTCCGAAACGAGTCCTTCGGCGGCTTCCAATGTAAGAACAGCCGCCGTCAGGGTATGGCCGACAGTATCGTGCATCTCGGCGGCAATACGATTCCTTTCCTCCACTACTGCCAGATTCTTCAATTTCTCCGATTGTTCGTTTACCGTTCGGAGAGCTTCTTTTAACTTTTCGCCTATAATCATCTGCTTTTTCAAGGTGTAAAAAGCAAGCAAGGCAAGCATAACCACAATCGTATTAACGAAAAAGTACCTGACCAGGTCGGGTATTTCAGCGTTACGGGCTGAATTTATTGTTCTTGCCGTACTGCCCAGAAGATAAGCGCCCATTCCGCATATCCAGTATGCCTTTGCTTTGGATAACGTCGCACGGTTTATTGCGCCGAATCCGGCGATGATTGAAAGAAACAAATTATCTCCCGAAACATCCAGATATTGGATCGGAATGCACAGAATCATCTGCAGTATCGGCAACAGCATTCCGACTGTTGCGGCTTTTTTTTCGGGTAGCACATTATACAGAAGCATTATCAAAAAAGACGCTGATACGAGCAATATCAATGGAACAAACATATCAGTTTCGGCATTCTCCGCCAATAAATGAAGCCCCATGACCTGATAAGCGATCACAAGCAGGAAAAAAATGCCCTTATTTGTAGAATTGTCTGCCCTGTCGTTTTCCGAATCGCTATTCCGTGACTGAATTTTCCTGGCTCGGAAAAGGTGCAGTGCAACTGCTGCCAGACCGAAAACGGCGACAGACGAGATATACAGGGCGCGAAAGGATTTTCGCTTTTCTTCTCTTATAGCCTTGGAAATACACGATATCTGCATGAATAACTGAAACAGTAACCCCAGTATGAGAAACGGCCATGTTCTTTCAAAATGCATATCCCCCTACCTCGCATCATAAGACAATAGTGTTTTCAGAAAAAATAATGTTTTTTTAATTTTATCACAAAATTGATGTTCTTGTCTAATTTAACATTAAAAAGAGCTGTCCGTTCAGGACAGCTCCCGCCTTTATCAAAGAAATCGGAACCTGTATCCCTTATAGACAATAAAAGCCACTCCCTGCACTTCGGACACTTCGGCAAGCATGCCGTTTACGTGGCTGTCGTAGGAGTTGTTGCGGTTGTCCCCCAAGAAGAAAATCTTGTCGTGGGGAACGGTCAGAGTCATGGTTTCGTACGACCCGTTCATTGGCTCGCTCAGGTAGTCCTCGCTTACCATTTCGCCGTTTCGGTAGACGTGGTAACACTCGTTCTGATAGTCATACCGTACCGAAATCTCGTCGCCCGCAAGGCCGATGACCCTCTTGACGAGATACCTGTTCTCGTTGGGCACATAAAAGACTATTATGTCATCGTATTTCAAACGTTTTGTGCGGAAAAGCAGCACGTTTTCGCCAGAGTGAAGCGTCGGCTCCATGCTTTCGCCGTCCACGGGGAAGACCACCAGCAGATTGCGGCTGATGTAGAAACTGGCACCCATTACGATAATGCAGACCAAAACAAGTATTATTGTGCCGCGAAGGGTTTTGTTGTTCATCGCGCTCCTAAATATACATGATTTTCCCGACGATTATCCCGGGATTATTGATTCTTATGCCTTTGACAAGAGACCAGTCGTCAAGCGGTCTGAACTTCTCGTCCTTAAAATCATTTGCGACAAATCTTTCGCTGACAAATGTCTCGGCGTCCACCTCAATCTCTCTTACAGCGGTGTATTCGTGACTGGTTTCCCCGCCCGTGATGAGAGTTACGCTCAGTTCGTATTCGTCCTCGTCGCTATAGGTGTCCACCTGCAGAATTTTGTCCTTGGAGATATTCTTCTTTGTGCCGATAGCAAAGCATACCATGCCGCCGTTTTCGCACTTAAGACCTTTTAAGCCTATCGGGATTGCGCTCTCGACAAGACTGCTTGTCAAGAGTACGGCGTTTTCGCTTATCTCGGTAAACTCCCCTTCCTCTGTGGAGTGCTGAAATACTATAGGTGTAAGTTTGTATCTCGAGCTCTTCACTTTGTGATTGCTGAGGTTCTGATAAAACGGAATGCTGGTCAAAGTGAGGTTGTTTTTGTACCTTATTTCGGCAAAGGCAAACAGCGGCACATCGGCTTCGCTCACTTCCAGTTTTGCGATATAGCTGTCGATGCCCACCGATTCGCCTGGGACTTCTTCCCAGTACCTCGTAGCGTGGTTATAATCGCCGTAAGAAAAGTAGACCTTGACTTCCTCTACCTTGATTATGCTGTCAAGCTTTATATCGGCGTAAATCGCGCCCTCTTTATTGACGTTTACCGTCAGCGTGGGAAGATTGGGCAACGTGCTGTAAACAAAATGGCTCTCCAGCCAGGCGACTACGGTGTTATACGCCCTGTTGTCGATATTATCGATATATCCCGGGCTTATGACGATTCTGACGTCGTCGTGGGGCAAAAGGTTGTAGATATTGGACAGCCTGTCGATGTCGCTCTTGGTCCCGTTGCTGCCCACGGCAAACAATACAGGCATATTGAGGTGCTTTGCGTACGCTATGCTGCTCACGCCCGTAAGCCAGCTCATAAGCTCGTCGTCAATCGCCATTTCCTTGTCGGTGCCGTACTTGTTGTGTCTGACGTATTCAAGATAGCTCGCGCCGTTTATGCACGCAAGCGCTATCGGGCGCTTGTCCTCGGCGGCGGCCTGTATGGCTACTTCCACGCCAAGTCCGAAGCCCACCGTTATTATTTCTTTTTTGTCGAGGTGACTTATTATAAAAGATATCGCCCGCCTGATGTTGACCGCGTAAAGGTATTGGCTTGTGTCAAGGGCGGTGGGGCACACCTTTTTAATATGGTCGCCGGCTTTAGCATAGTAGCCGTACTCGCGGCTGGGCGGGAAAGAGGTGGCTGTGCCGTCAGCAATTCCGCTGTAATCGGGCACGCACACGACGTATCCGCGCTTTACGAGGTCGGCTATGACCTCTTTCTGCACGGCTTTTTCGTATTCGCCTATTAAGAGGAGCACCTTGTTGGAATTATACGATGGATTGTAAACGTCGATCTGAACGACAATATCGCCGTCCGACGCTTTATCTGCGACATAGGAAAAAGTCTTGCGTCTTTCCGACTCGGAAAGAAGCTTGACACTGAGGTCATATTGTTCGGCGTTGTATTCCGCCCATACCTGGGGCGCAGTCAATAATTGCATATCTCAGTCCGAAAGGTGAAATTAGTATTCATTATAGCAAAGACTTTTACGTTATTCAACTTTATTTTCTGCCGTATTTTTTTCTGACGGCTTTTTTGTTGAGGATAAGGAGCTTGAAGTTTTTGCGGTTTTCCTTATCGTTGACGTTGGCGAAAAACTTAATTACCGCCCAAAGCCCCTTAAATATGTTGGGATTATAGTCTTTTGCGTAGTTTATGTTGATTGTGTCGAGGTAGTTGTAGTATTCCTCCAGCCTCCCGATAAAGTCGGAATAGCGGTTTTCTTTGCTCCACGCCCTTTCGGCGACTGCGATAAGGCGCGGAAAAATCATATAGTGAAGTTTTTCATTGTCGGCGACATACTCCGCCCAAAGGGGCGCTTCAAGTCCTATTACGCCCTTTTCAAACTCCTTTGCCACTTCATAGTTATAAGTCTTTTTCAGGCCGGTCATGCCGTAAGGATAGTCCATATAATAGGCATAAAACGGACTCATAATTATCTTTCTGCCGTTTGACGCCTCGCGGAAGAGTATCTCCTTGCCGAGTTTACTCTCCTTCCAATATTGAAGTATCACACTCTCATCCATATTCCCGCCGATAAGCCCGTCGTTCCAGTTAATGACGGTCTTGCCGTTTTCCTTGGCAAACTCGGTCATCCTGTTCATAAAGTATCCCTGGAGTTCTTCTTCGTTTTTGAGGTTGTTCTCTTTCATCTTCTGCTGGCAGTCGGGACAGTTTATCCACTTCATCTTTAACGCCTCGTCGCCGCCGAGGTGAATAAACTTACTCGGGAACAGATCGAATACTTCCTTAAGCACGTCTTTGCAGAATTCGTAAGTCGCTTCCTTCCCCGCACACGCTATATCGGCGTGAATGCCGAAACTTTCGCTAACTCTTATTTCCTTATTCTCGCACCCAAGATACGAATAGCTCGCAATTGCCGCCGTGAAATGCCCGGGCATATCGACTTCGGGAATGACCTCGATAAACCTGTCGGCGGCGTACCTTACGATCTCTTTTATCTGCTCCTGAGAGTAAAACCCTTTTACTTCCCTGCCGTCGCCGCGGGTTGCGCTCCTTCTGCTTCCGACCTCGGTAAGGCGTGGGTATTTCTTTATCTCCACGCGCCAGCCCTGGTCGTCGGTAAGGTGCCAGTGGAACTTGTTGAGTTTCAGCCCCGCGATAATATCGAGCAGTCTCTTTATTTCGTCTAGATCGAAAAAGTGTCTTGCACAGTCCAGCATAAAACCGCGGTAATTGTACTTTGGGGTATCCTTAATGGTCATTTGAGGTATCCCAAACTGCGATTGACGTAAAATTTGCTCCAGCGTCTTCTGTGCGTAAAATTTACCTGCTTCTCCGCCGTATCCTATCGCTATGCCGTCGGCGTTTGCATTTATCGTATAGCCTTCGGCGGGAAGAGTCTTGTCTTCCTTATAGCTTACCGAATTGCTCGACAGACCTTCTTTATACTCGATAAATTCAGGCTGAGGAATGAGTTTCAACATGATTTCACCTCACATAATCGGGAATGTAATATTTCGTCGCCGAAGTCCCTCCCGTTGAGACTTCGATATCCTTGAGGCTGGCAACGCCCGTCGCCCCGCCCTGATTGATGTTAATGACAAAGTTCGTGTTGGTGTCAATGCCTTTGGCGTTATCCTTATTATACAACA
This sequence comes from Clostridia bacterium, assembly GCA_035381305.1. GTDB lineage: Bacteria > Bacillota > Clostridia > Christensenellales > DTU072 > CAG-1782. Next base: position 56,372 of record DAOSYK010000005.1, on the reverse strand, counting down.
CCACGCGCAACGCCTGCTCCGAAAAAGATTCGGCATAATAACCCCAGCCCGTGATAAGGTCAAAGCTGACGTTGCTTAGGTCGCTCTCGATGTTTAGGGACTGTTCGCCGTACAGCGTGAATAGTATGGCGTTGACGTTTATGAGATCGCCGCAATAATAGTTTATGGAATAGTGCACGATATCGTTGTTCTCACTGCGCGCATACTCCAGCCTCGCCGTGGTCTTGATCTCCTTGGTGTTGTCGACCGAGTAAACCACGTCATAGCTGACTTTCTCGCTCTGTACACCTTTATATTCTACATAGAGTTCTTTGGTGCCGGTTGTAAGAGTGTCAAACCCCATCACCATGCCGTATTCGCACTTAACGCTTTCGGTATCGCCGCTTTTATAGGTGACGGTAATATAGATGTTGTCAAAATTGAGTTTTTCGTCAACCTCATATACCGCTTTGAAGGCATTGGGCTTAATCGAGATACTCTCGATTGTGTTTTTCCTCTCGCTACAGCCCGCAATCGTCAGCGTCACAAGGCAGATGAGCAATACAAAAACAATGGTCTTTTTTCTCATCTTATCCTCTCTAACAGCAGCACAAGGTCGACTATGTCGTAAACTCCGTCCAGGTTGACGTCGAAGCTGTCGTTTTTGTATTTTGACTTTACAAGCGCCGAAGCAAGCGCGTCGATGTCGTTTTCGTCCAGCACCCCGTCGGAATTGGTGTCGCCGAGCACGCTTACACCAAACGCCGCCACCGGCTTATTGTTGTCGTTAAACAAGTGGACGCTTACCTTGTCGGAGACGAGCATATCCTTATATGCGTTGAGGTTTATATACATATTGTTGTAGAACAGCTTAACTGTAAACACGCTGGCAAGCTTTGCGACAAGTGCGCCTATCGTCATGCTGCCGTCAACCCGCAAACTATTCTTCGCGCCTGTCTTCATATATATATTATCTGCATTTACGGTCATAAGCTGTTCGGTTTCGTTGCCCACGATTACCGTTATTGTGATGTCGTAGCCGTAAATTCTCACGGTCAGCGACTGCCTGCCAGACCTTGTGCAATCGTACAGTTCGTCATACTTGTTATAATACCCTTCCAACAAGATATTAAAAGACCCGTTGTCGGTGACTATCGTAAGCATTCCCGCCGAAAGGTTAAGACTCTCGCCGTATCTGTAGTCGAGTTTGGGCAGAATGCTGAGCGTTACGCCCCTCACGTGCGTTGCGTCCACAAGGTTTATTCTGAACGGTTCGCTCTCAATGGTCTTATCGGGCAAAAGAAGGACGACAATGTTGTAGGACGAGCCTAGCCCGTCATAAGTAAAGTCCTTGATCTCATACGCCGCCGAAGGCAGGACCGTTGTGAGCCCGTCTTCCTGTGTCCCTACCACCTCGATATGCTCAACAAGCGCCGACTTAATCGTCTCATAGCCGGTACCTTGCGGGAAGGAAATCAGCTGTTCGCTGTTTCGCGTGTTTATCTCTATGCTGACTATGTTGGCGACAACCGTGAGCGATAAAATGACCGTGTCTCTGTTTCCGAGCTCATCGGTATAAGTCACTTCCACCCTGTACTGTCCGCCCGTGGTACCGTCAAAGCCCACCCAGGTAAACCTCTGCGGCGCGTCGACGTATCTCACCTGCGAAGCTGTTCCGCTGGAGTACGTGATAAGAAGCGTCAGCCCCGTAAGGTCAAGTTCGCTGCCCAGGTTGTATGTCTGCCTGGTGGGATAATTGAGAACGGACGCGGTAAACGCCCCGTCACGGATAGTAAGATTGAAGTAGCCGACGATGTTGGTATTGTACGCGTCGGAATATCTCGCCGTCGCCTGCTGAGAAAAGCCTATCTTGCCCGTGTCAAAGACAAAGCTGACGTTGCTCATCGTCGCTATTGTGGAGCTTCCGTCCTTATAGGTTATTATCACCTTTACGGAATTGGCGAGAGTTGTCAAGAGGTTATTGCTGTATCCTATTGTTATATTGGAGTCCTTTATACCATGAGTGTCGTACTTGACTTTGTCCAGCACTTCCACCTTATCCACCTGGTTTGCGCTGGCAAGGGACGGCGGAATGGTCACGTCAAAAGTAATTTCTCCGTCGCTCTGAGTTTTGGGCGTTATGATAATGCCTGTGTTTGTCCCGTCGGAGAGATAAACGCACTGACTGTCATAATATGACGTTGTGTTGCTCTTTCCGAGCGTTGAGAACTTCGCGTTTGACGCGCTAAGATGTGCGTATCTGAGGTTTTCCTGCTCGCGGGAATTGCGATCGGAAATTGTGCTGAAATTGGGACGGAATACGTAAAGCTCCTCGGGGTATGCGGCATTTCTGTTCTTGGCGTTCTGGTTGCCGTTGGTCGCTTTTGTGTTTACGCGGTATACGACCAGTCCCGAGCCGGGAAGCTCGCTATCATAATCACCCGAGTTTTTATTCCGGTACTCTATCCATATACTCTCGTCTTCGTTGACTTCGATTTTGTATGCGAGAATATCCCCGCTCTCAACGCCTATCGTGGTCGTAGGCTTAAGCGCAAACTCTCCCGAAGACGTTATTTGCGAAATCTTGCCCGCAATAAGGCTGCTCAACGCCAAGCTGTTGGAGCCGAGGTATTTGTATCTCATCCAGGTAGTCATATACTGGGGTGTGTCGCACTCGAAATGCATGAGGTCCCAGTACCCTACCGGCAGGTAATCTCTGTCATAATCGTAGTGGTAGAGGTCGGGCGTACCCAATATGTGAGAAAACTCGTGGCATAATAAGCCCGTAGTGAGCCTTCCGAGGAAATTGAAGGTATAGTAGTCGACGATTTTGCCCTGAATGGTGACATTGGGGTTCTTGGTCGAGTTGTTGAGCGCAGTCATGGTCAGGGAGTGCGGCCACATCAGCCCGCCCCAGTTTGCCGAGCTGTTGACATAATTGCCGCTGACGATAAAACTTATATTATCGACGTATCCGTCGGAGTTCTGGTCGAGGTTTACGCCCTCATAGTTCATTCGCTCGTCAAAATGGTTTATCGCGCCCACCAACAGTTCTCTCTCGACGCGGCTACGGGAAGAATTTCCCGATTTTATGTTTTCATAATAGCTCCTGTTCTGCGGAGCCTGATAAGCATAGTATACGGTGTTTATCCCCTCTCCGCCCGAAGCATAATAGGTGGTAATAAGTATCTTGCCGTAGCTGATGTCATAATAATAGTCGTAAAGGGAATTCTCCTCTCCTGTAAACTTGGATATTACCGACTGATTTATAGTGGGAGCCGACTCGTTCTTGAAATAAATGAAAATTACGACGTTTGCAAGGTGCAATTCGTCCTGAACGGCCGCGTTCCGGGCCGCCGAATTTACGGAAGAAACAAAAGAAATGTCCTCTTTGGGGCTTTCAAGGTCGAGCCTCTGATAGTCGACTGCCGAGGGACCTACGGTTTTTCCGGAAGAGGGACGTGACAAAACGCCTGCCAGACAAACCGCCGCCAGGATAAAGACAAGGAATATTAAAATGCGTTTTTTTTGTGTTGTTTTAAGCATTTTCCTCTTCTTTTACGTGTTTTAATTATAATATATATACCGTTCAATGTCAATGAACGGTATATCGGCGCAAAATACAAAAAAAGGGTGTTTTTATGCAAAACACCCTTTGATTTTAAGTTGCCGTAAGGCTTAGCGGAAAGAACTCATATCGTATCTTCTCACCGCCGCATCATAGTTGCCCGGTCGGGGCGCAACGCTGCCATAGACGTAGTTGCCGTAATTTCCGGGGTAGGAAGGATATGCGGGATATCCGCCCATCTGGGGAGAAGCGGGCACAGGACCTTGGGGTCTCTTTGCCCTCATTTCCTTTTCCTTTAGCTCTTTGCCCATCCCGCGTAAGAGACCGATCATGAAGTTGGTCATGACCATGACTCCCGCCCAGATAAGGAAGAACTTCCTCGTCGAGAACAGCATAACTATCGCATAGATAAGACCGTTGGAGTTGAGCCAGCCCATGCTTTGGTAGTCGAGCACGCCGCGCGACTCGTTGGAAGGCACAAGCTGTAAGGTCACTCCGTCAATCCCCAGGAAAATGGGCGAGCCGGTGATGCCCTCCGTCGCAACGGGCACGATGTTGTTTGCAACGTCCGAAATCAGTTTCCTGAACGCGGCGCCGTTTGGAACAAGCATCTTAATCGCGGCGCCGGTGCTGCCAAGGCCGGCTATGAAATCTTCATAGCCTTCGTCACCGAAGATGTCGACGTCGGCAAGGTCCATGGGCGTTCCGAGCATGTCGAGAACGTTCCACTGTACGGGGTCGGTCTCCACCTTGTCGGTCTTACTGTTGTAGAGATAGTACTCCTGATCGGGTATCTTGCGGGTATCGAGAAGGAGATGCACAAGCACGGCGATGGTCATTCTGTCACCGAGCGCGAGGTCGATGTTGGGACCCTTGAAGGTGGCATAGCCGTCCTTGTCGATGCTCGCAAAGTGCACACTTATAAGGTTTGCGACTTCTTCGTTCTTTACGCCCTCGGCCTGGTACTCTTCAACGCTTAAGGTCGTGAGGTTGCCGTTTTCGACGTTTCTTCTGATATACTCGTCGAGGAGTTCTTTATTGACTACGCTTCTTGCGTAATAATTGTCGGCAAGGTCCTCATAGAATATCGTGCTGCTCGTAGCGTCCTTCAGAAAGTCGGGAATGAACACGTCAAGTCCCACCCAGAGTCCGCCCAGCATGCAAAGGCTGAGTATCATAGCGACAAAGGTCTGGCGGTAGAGGTTTTTCTTGTTTTTCTTCTTTGCGCTCTTTGCCATAAGTCCTATTACAAGGAAATAGATGAGCGCGAAAACCGCCGTGAGAATGATTCCCACAAATACGAACACGCCGTAGCTGAGTCCGCCCTGTATCATTTCAATGCTGTTGTAGATGACGAGACCCAACAGCGCGGGAAATCCCAGAAGATGTAAAATCACTATCAATAACTTTTTCATATCAGCGTCTTCCTCCCGTCAGTTCCATAAATGCTTCGTCCTGTTTGCGGGCGTTGTGATAGTAAAGCGCAACGAGGAAAATCATTATTCCGCCCATGGCATACATATATCTTCTCACCGCGAACAACGGATATGCCTTGGGAATGTAGGAATTATCAGCTCTTAACTGGTATAACTCCTGAAGGGTGAAGCCGTGGCTTGCGGGATAGCCGCTGGTCGAGAAGGTGACGGCTCCGATGTTGTTGCCGATAAGCACGCTGCCCACGTTTGCGCCGTGAACGGTCGCATAGTACTTGGCGTAGGCATACTCTCTCAGCATCTCGTTTTCCACAAATTCGAACACCGGTTTGACGGTGGGCGACTGATAGAAGAAGAGATTGCTGGTCAAAGAAATTTCGTTTATTATCTGCTCGATGAATCCGCGGGTAAGACCGTTGTCAAAGAGTCCTTCAAAGTCGGAAAGGTCGAGGCCGAACTGCGATACCGTCTCGTTTACCTTATCGAAGTCAAGGCTTGTAAGGAGATCCTTAACAGTGATATTGAGAAGACTGGTCTCGAAGTTGGCGACAGAGTCGAACTGAAGGGTGGTGGACGGAAGGGAGGCATATCTCAATATGGGGAGGAGCGCCTCATAAAGCACGTCCATTATCTCTTCCTCAAATCCGAGCAAAGGTATAACGTCGCCGAGTTTTAAGCCGTTGATGGTGTCAACGAGCACATCGATGGAGAGTTGTCCGTTAACGATGCCGAGAAGGTCGGTTATCTCCGAGGGAAGGAAGACGAGGAAAGCCGAAAACTTGATAAGTCCCTTTGACACTGCATCGCCAAGCTCCGAAAGTATGGCGTCCACCTGGTCAAGCGTAAGCATATGGTCGTATGCCGTGCCGTCGGTGGTGTTGTACGCCTTCTTGTATTCGTCGGTCTGCTTGTACTGCAGATAAGCGGAAGAAGTTCTCGCGGCGGCGATGGCGTTGTCAAGCTCTTCGTCGGCGTTCTTTCCGAGGTCGGCGTAATATTCCTGCGTTTCGTAGTAGGTAATCAGTATGTTGATTGCCTCATTCATGCTGAATATATAGCCGTCAGCGTACATGCCGTTGGGGCTGAAGTACGCGTCTCTGTCCTTGTCATATTCGGGCAAAGAACCGTCCATGTTGTAATCGTCGCTGAAGCACTTGCCCTTGACGTTAATGTTATAAACTCTGCAGAATCTCTCCACATCTTCGACATATGAGTCGGTAAGGCTCTTCTTGTCGGTGGTAAGCGTCTGATAATAGTTTATCTGATACTTGTAGTCCTTCATCGTTATGCCGTAAACTTCGTTCTCTTCGGCGATTTTTTCAAACTGTTTTTCGGCAAAGATATCGAACGCCACGGCTCCGCCGATCATAACCACAAGGGTAATAATCATGCCGAACATGGCTCTGCCGTTCTTGCTCCTGCAAATAAGAGCAAACAGAACCTGCAGAATGGATACCACCAGCCACAAACCGACCACCGCAACAAGACCGTAATACCAAGTGTCGGTAAAAGCCTCATTGTAAATCATGCTTGTACTGCCGAAATATACCAGTAAGAAGAAAAGTGGGAATCCCAAGAGATAACAGATTGTTTTCAAGGCGCGATAACGATTGTATTTTCTTCTCGCTTTGTTCATTACGCAATACTCTCCTGAAAAAATTCGATAGTTCGATTATATAATATATATATAATAAAGTCAATACCGAAACCTGTGATTTCGGCGTTTAACAACAAACTTTAATTTTCCTGATTTTGCCTGTACTAAAGGGAAAACTCCAGCCTCGACGTGCCCGAATATGTTTTGCCGGCCGCATTGACGGTAATAAGCCCTTTCTCGTATTCGATGTCGCAGCTTACGCCGCCCAAAATAATCTTATTGAGCTTGTAATTTCCTTCAAGCGGAAGACGCGGCTCAACGGCAAACTTATTGAAGCCTTCCACGCTTATTCCGAACATTCCTTCGATAATTATGCGTGTATAAAGCAGGCTTTCGGCGGAAAGCTGCGCGCCGTTTCCTTCGGGATACGCTTCATACGGATAGGGAGAATGGGGTCCTGTCAGTCTTGCCGCCGAGTAGTCGGAAAGGTACTTTAAGCTCGTTATTCCCTCGCCCGAAATAAACATTCCGCGGAGCGCAAACAGCAGCGATCTGTCCCACACTATGTTTTTGTTGGACGCGGTAAACATCCTGCCGTCCTTGTACAGCCTCTCGGTAAGCGCTTTTATCGTGCCCTCTTTTCTGTCGTTTATCCCTGCGATTAACGGCAGACATATCCACGAACGAAGCACCTTGTTGTTTTCATAATACCTGTAAGTGTCGTATCCTTCGACCTCTGCCTCGAAATACTCTTTTATCGATTTTCGCAATTCTTCTCTTATCGCCTCATACCTTTCGGCTTTGTCGGCGCTTCCGAGTTCTCTTTCGAGTATGGCGGCGTACTTTAAGAGGAGATAATAGTTTATATTTGTGCTTAGGTTATAGTCGCCCGACGGGAAACGTCCCTCAAGCTCGTCGCTGTCGCTGAAAATCACGCCTTTCTCGCTCTTTCTGCTTTCGCAGAACTCGATGCACCACTCCACAGCCCAGAGATACTCTTTTGCGTACTCAATGTCGTTAAGATTGAGGGCAAACTGAGCTATTCCCAGTCCGACCATAGCGGTGTCGCCCCTGTCTCCGGCGATGCCGAACGGGTATGTTCCGTTTATTATACTGGAGGGAAGGGCGCGTTTTTTGTCAAACGGTATCCCGCTTGTATCCATATAGTTTACGTATAAATTTATGGCGTTTTTGGTAGCTTCCGAAAGCTCCTTATTTCCGATAAAGGGTACAACGGGCGCGGCGTATTCCATCTGGTCGTTTGCCCATATCGCGGCATAATACTTACCGCCTCCCGGCGAATGAAGCAGTCCTTTTTGCGTCAAAAACACGCTTTCCGCACCTCTTATCAGGCTGTGAGAATATAGTGCGTTTATATGCTCATCGGGCGTTTTCAGCGTCATTACGGTCATTGCGTTATTGACAAAATTGTCGCGTTTTTTGACCTGTTCGTTTATCTTAATTTCCAGTCCGTTATCTCCGAGCAAGGCGCAATACACGACATAATAAGTGAAACTTGCATTGGGAACAAGGTTCTTTTCCAGCTTTTTCTCCTTGCCGTATGAGAAACTGCCGTGTTCGCCGCATATTCCCGCCGCAAAGGTTACCTTACCGTTTTTGCATTTTTTCGCGCTTATTGTACGCGTTTTCACATTGTCGAAAATTGTAAGATTTATCTTTGTTTTGGTGATATTTGTTATTGTCGTTTTTTCTATTAATGCGGGAAAATCCTTGCAGATTATTTCCGTCCTTGTTATCTGCAAACCGTCCTTGAAATTGGACGTAAGCTCGAGGTTGCCTTTCAGGCTGACTTTTTCAAAAACTTCGTCCTTTACTTCCACTCCGTCCACGAGGATTTCGGGCGCGGAAAGGTAGTTATGACATACCGAAGAAGTCGTCATGTCGGGCATAAGCCTGATAAACGGGAAGGTCACGTGGCGGAAAATTCTCATGCGGTTTTTTTCGTCCGCGCCGTAAGAAATAATCGCGCTCGCGTACGTTCCGCTCATCTCCATATGGTCGCAGAATTCCCCTTTTGCTTCATAAATTACCGCTTTATCGCTCAGCGATTTTTGCTGAAGAGTTTTGTTTTTCCACTTGGGAAAAGTTTTGGGGCGGCAGAACAAGTTGTAGCAAATTTCGTTAATCTGCTGTCCGGATAGGTTTTTTAATATGGTAACGACCTGTTTTACTTTCATGATTTCATCCTCAAGGCTTAGTTTGTATTCTATTTTACAGTTTTACGGCCTTTTTTGCAATAGCGAAAGTCGCTTTTCGTATTATGTTTTATTCGCACTTATGGGGGAAAATCCATTGACTTTGACCATACTATTATATATAATAGTAAAGGTTGTTAAAAGCAAAATTTCATAAATATACACACCAAATACAATATACTTACGGAGGTTCTGATGAGTAAAAAAATGACCATCGATGGAAACACGGCTGCCGCCCACGTTGCGTATGCGTTCAGCGAAGTCGCGGCTATCTACCCGATTACTCCATCGTCAAACATGGCTGAGATGGCAGACGAATGGGCGTCTCAGGGAAGAAAGAATATGTTCGGCCAGACCGTACGCATTGCCGAAATGCAGTCGGAGGCGGGCGCGGCGGGTGCCGTTCACGGCTCTCTCTGTGCAGGCGCTCTGACCACGACGTTCACCGCAAGCCAGGGCTTATTGCTCATGATACCGAACATGTACAAAATAGCGGGAGAATTGCTTCCCACCGTTTTCCACGTGTCCGCTCGCGCGTTGGCTGCCCACGCGCTCAATATATTCGGTGACCACGCCGACGTTATGGCTTGCCGCCAGACCGGTTTCGCCATGATGTGCTCCAACTCCGTCCAGGAAGTTATGGACCTCGCGCTGGTCTCCCACCTTGCCACTCTTAAGAGCAAGGTTCCCTTCCTCCACTACTTTGACGGATTCCGCACCAGCCACGAGCTGAGCAAAATCGACGTCATCGACTATGAGGAGATGAAAACCCTCGTCGACATGAACGACATCGCCGACTTCAGAGCCAGAGCGCTCAACCCCGAGCACCCCGTGCAGAAGGGCACCGCGCAGAACGGCGACATCTACTTCCAGAACAGAGAGGCGTGCAACGTCTACTATGACAAAGTGCCCGCTATCGTGGAAGACTGCATGAAACAGGTTGCCAAGCTCACCGGCAGAAAATACAACCTCTTTGACTACTACGGCGCGGCCGATGCCGATAAGATTATCGTCATGATGGGCAGCGGTTGCGAAGCCGCCGAAGAGACCATCGATTATCTCAACGCACGCGGCCACAAGACCGGTCTTGTCAAAGTAAGACTCTATCGTCCCTTTGACACCAAGAAGTTTATGGAAGTCATTCCTAAGACGGCTAAGTATATAACCGTACTTGACAGAACCAAAGAGCCCGGCTCTATCGGTGAGCCCCTCTACCTCGATGTCTGCACCGCGCTCGCCGGAAAGAATTACACAATAGTCGGCGGCCGCTACGGTATGGGCAGCAAGGAATTCAATCCCACAATGATAGCCGCCGTTTACGCCAACATGGGCGGCGAAAACAAGAATCACTTCTCGGTCGGTATCGTTGACGACGTTTCGTTTGCGTCCATTCCGACAGGCGAATTCATCGACGCATCCCCCAAGGGCAGCATGAACCTCAAGTTCTACGGACTCGGCTCCGACGGCACCGTTGGCGCAAACAAGAACTCCATTAAGATAATCGGAGACCACACCGACAAGTACGTTCAGGGCTATTTCCAGTACGACAGCAAAAAGAGCGGCGGCGTGACCATTTCGCACCTGCGCTTCGGCGACGTACCGATCAGAAGCTCCTACCTTATCGACAGCGCCGACTTTGTCGCTTGCCATAACCAAGGCTATATCTACCTCTACGATATGCTCAGCGACCTCAAGGAAGGCGGAGTATTCCTTCTCAACAGTATCTGGACTCCCGAGGAGATGGACGAAATGCTTCCCGCTAAGGTCAAAAACACCATCGCGAAAAAGAAGATCAAGTTCTACACCCTCGACGGAAACAAAGTTATCAAGAAGATCGGCGCGTCCAAGGGTCTTAATATGGTAATGCAGGCTGCTTTCTTCAAACTCGCCAACATTATCCCCTACGCTGACGCCGAGAAGTATATGAAACAGGCCATCCTCAAGACCTACGGCAAGAAGGGCGACGCCGTCGTAAACATGAACTATGCTTGCGTTGACGAAGCTGTCACAAACCTTGTCGAAGTCAAATACGACGCCGCCAAGTGGGCGACCACCACCGAAGGTCACGCTATGAACGTTGTAAGAGGCGACGACTACTATAAGAACGTCATCAACCCCATATTGAGGCTGCAGGGCGACTCGCTTCCCGTAAGCGCGTTCAACGCCGACGGTACAGTGCCGGTAGGCACCACCAAGTACGAGAAGAGAGGTATTGCTCTTTCGGTGCCCATGTGGATACTTGAAAACTGCATACAGTGCAACCAGTGCTCCATGTCCTGCCCGCACGCCGTTATCAGACCTGTTCTCAAGACACCCGAACAGCTTGAAGGCGCTCCCGAAACATTCGAAACCAAGGACGCCGTGGGCTTCAAGGGCTATAAGTTCAGAATTCAGGTCAGTCCCTACGACTGCACAGGCTGCGGCGTCTGCGCCAATGTCTGCCCCGCTCCCAAGGGCAAGGCTCTCAAGATGATACCCATCGCCGAGTCCATCGAGCGTGAAGCAAACAACTGGGAATACTACGAAAAACTTCCCGAAATCGACCCCGTCTACAAGACCGACACCGTCAAGGGCAGCCAGTTTAAGAAACCCTTGTTCGAGTTCAGCGGCGCATGCGCAGGATGCGGCGAGACTCCTTACGTCAAGCTGGTAACACAGCTCTTCGGCGACAGAATGCTCATCGCCAACGCTACGGGCTGCTCCTCGATTTACGGCGGAAGCGCACCCACCTGCCCCTACACGACCAACGACAAGGGTCACGGTCCCGCGTGGGCAAACAGCTTGTTTGAAGACAACGCCGAGTTCGGCTTCGGCTTCAACCTCGCCATCACCCAGAGAAGAAACAAGATAAAAGAGCATATGGAAGCTGTTTTGGCTGAAGTAAGCGAAGAGACCCGCGCCGCGTTTGAGGAGTGGATCAACTCCATGGAAGAGGCCGACGCCAGCGTCAAGGCTTCCGAGAAGGTTCTCGCTGCTGTAGCAAACGAAAAGGCTCATCCCGAAGTTATGAAGCACATCCTCGACAATAAGGATATGCTCGTCAAGAAGTCGATCTGGGTATTCGGCGGCGACGGCTGGGCATACGACATCGGCTTCGGCGGACTTGACCACGTAATCGCGCAGAACGAGGACGTCAACATCCTCGTACTCGACACCGAAGTTTACAGCAACACAGGCGGCCAGGCAAGCAAAGCTACTCCCACAGGCAGCATTGCGAAATTCGCCGCAAGCGGCAAGCGCACCAAAAAGAAAGACCTCGGCATGATGGCTATGAGCTACGGCTACGTATACGTCGCGCAGGTCAGCATGGGCGCAAGCCCCGCTCAGCTTGTAAAGGCTCTCAGAGAGGCCGAAAGCTACAAGGGTCCGTCGCTCATCATAGCATACGCGCCCTGTATCAACCACGGTATCAATATGAGCAACTCCCTCGCCGAGGAAAAGAGAGCGGTTGAGAGCGGATACTGGCAGCTCTATCGCTACAATCCCGAACTCGCCGACAAGGGTCAGAACCCGTTCGTTCTCGACAGCAAGGACCCCGTCGAAGACTACAAGTCCTTCCTCGCAGGCGAAACGAGATACGCAAGCTTGAAGAAGGTGTTCCCCGACATCGCCGACAAACTGTTCGAAATCAACGAGCAGGATGCCAAGGCACGTCTTGCCACCTACAAAAAGCTCAGCGAAAACAAAGACGCGTAATTAAACGTAAATATCCAAAAACGACGGGGCTGCCGATTGGCAGCCCCGTTTATTCTATTCGCTTTTGATGCAAGCATCATAAGCGGTGAAGTAAATAATTTGGAGAAAATTAAAAAATTGATTGCACGCAGGCTTTTTAATCGGACTTAAGCGCCATACAGATTTAAAAAATAAAAATCCGCTGTTGACCCTTGTGCCGATAGCGGACTAAAAAAAGCCGCTTAACACTTAAGCGGCTTTTTGTTATAATTGCGGATATTATATAAGGTATCAGCTGAGTTCCAGCAAACCCATATACAGTTCGTAGTACTTGCCTTTTTGCGCAAGAAGGCTGTCGTGGTTTCCGCGCTCGATTATCTCGCCGTTTTCCATAACCATAATGGCGTCGGCGTTGCGGATTGTGCTCAGTCTGTGGGCGATTACAAAGGTCGTTCTGCCCTCCATGAGCTTGTCCATGCCCTTTTCGATGAGCTTCTCGGTGCGCGTATCGATACTGGAAGTCGCCTCGTCGAGGATGAGCACGGGCGGGTCGGCTATCGCCGCTCTCGCTATGCTGAGAAGCTGTCTCTGTCCTTGGCTGAGGTTTGCGCCGTTTGCCGTAAGCCGGGTGCTATACCCTTCGGGGAGCCTCGTTATGAAGGAGTCGGCGTTGGCAAGTTTTGCCGCCTCGATGCACTCCTCGTCGGTCGCGTCGAGTCTGCCGTACCTTATGTTGTCCATGACGGTGCCCGTAAACAGATTGGTGTCCTGCAGGACTATTCCGAGGGAGCGTCTCAGGTCGGCTTTCTTTATCTTATTAATATTGATATCGTCGTACCTTATCTTACCGTCGGGCACATCGTAGAAACGGTTGATGAGGTTGTTGATAGTCGTTTTGCCCGCCCCGGTGGAGCCTACAAGCGCCACTTTCTGACCCGGTTTTGCATACAGGCTTATGTTGTTCAGGACGACCCTGTTTTCCTCATAGCCGAAGAGTACGTTGTCAAATGTCACTTTGCCTTCGAGCAGTTTATACGTGACGGTGCCGTCGGCCTTGTGGGGGTGTTTCCACGCCCAGACGCCCGTCCTCTCCACGCTCTCGAGGATGTTGCCGCTTTCGTCAATGCGGGCGTTTACCAGCGTGACGTATCCGTCGTCGACTTCTTCCTTCTCGTCCATTATCTCGAATATCCTCTCGGCGCCTGCTAAAGCAACGAGCACGTTGTTTAGTTGTTGCCCTATCTGGGTTATCGGGTTGCTGACCGTTCTTGTAAGTAGCAGAAAGGTAATGAGCGTTCCCGTGGTTATGGTAACGCCAAGTTGAGGATTGAGCGCAAACAAGCTTCCGACTATGGCAATCAGCGCATAAAGTATATGGCTCAAGTTGCCCATTATCGGCATCAAAATGTTGGCGGCAGTCGAGGCGGTGGTTGCATTGTGACGCAGTTCTTGATTTATCTTGCCGAATCTCTGCTTGACCGTATCCTCATAGCAGAAGACCTTTACCACCTTTTGTCCCGTGATAAGTTCTTCTATATAGCCGTCGACTTCGCCCAAGGACTTTTGCTGCTTGACAAAGTACTTTCCGCTTATCTTTCCTATACGGCTTACGAAAGCCACCATGATTATTATGACGAGGAATACTATTCCCGTCAGCGCGGGGCTGAAAATAATCATACCGGTAATGACGGCGACAAGGGTTATCGAGGAGTTTATGAGCTGGGGAATGGCATTGCTCATCATTTCGCGCATTGTGTCGGTGTCGTTTGTAAACCTCGACATTATCTCGCCGTGGGTGTGGGTGTCGTAGTACTTTATCGGCAGTTTCTGCAAGTGGGCAAACATATCGTATCTTACTTTGTGCAATATCCCCGCCGATATGGTCAGCATTATTCTCTGATAGACAAAAGTTGTGATTACGCCCATGAGGTAAATGCTGCCCATTACAAGCAAAGCGAGGGCAAATCTCTTGAGGTCGGGATTGTCTATCTCAATATAGTCGTCAATGACCGTGCGGATAAAGAAGGTGCCTGCAACGTTAATTATGCTTCCGAGTATTATGAACACGACAACGAGCGCGAACAAACCTCGGAAGGGTCTTAATAGCCCGAATATCCTCTTTATCGTCTTGCGGAAATTAGCGGGACCTGCGCCGCCTTTCATCTTCATCTTGGGTTTAGGCATTCTTTGCCTCCTCGACGTAGGTCTGGGAGTAGTAGACGTCCCTGTAGATTTCCGACCTTTCGAGAAGCTCGGCATGGGTTCCCACGTCTTTGATTTCGCCGTTGTCCATTACAATTATCTTATCGGCGTCCATTATACTTGCCACTCTCTGGGCAATGATTATCGTCGTCATACCTGCGAGGTTTTTCTTAAGTTCGTTCCTGATTTTTTTATCGGTCGCTGTGTCAACGGCGCTCGTGCTGTCGTCAAGAATCATAATCCTGGGCTTTTTAAGGAGTGCTCTCGCTATGCACAGCCTCTGCTTCTGTCCGCCGCTGACGTTTACTCCGCCTTGACCTAATACGGTCTCAAACTTGTCGGGAAAACTCTCGATAAAGTCATACGCGCAGGCGGTTTTACAGGCGTTTTCAATCTCTTCATCTGTGGCGTCATTGTCGCCCCACCTGAGGTTTTCTCTAATCGTGCCGCTAAAAAGTACGTTTTTTTGCAGCACCATGGCAACCGAACCGCGCAAAACGTCAAGCTTGTAATTCTTTACATCGTGTCCGCCCACCCTGACCTGTCCTTCGGTGACGTCGTAGAGCCTGGGGATAAGCTGAACAAAGGTCGTTTTGGACGCGCCCGTTCCGCCCACAATACCCACAGTCTCGCCGCTTTTTATCTTAAGATTGACGTTTTTGAGCACGAAATTCTCGGCACCCTTGGCGTAGGCGAAGTTTACGTTGTCAAACTCTATGCTGCCGTCCTCAACCGTCAGACTTTCGTCGGCGTCATGGTCGGTGATATCGATTTTCTCGTTCAAAACCTCCACTATACGGGTTGCGCTCGCTCTGCTCATTACCACCATAACGAATATAAACCCGAGCATAAGCAAGGACATAAGTATCTGCATAATGTAGCTTAAAAAGCTCGTAAGCTCTCCCGTCGTCATCGCGCCTTTCATAATGTAGCCGCCGCCAAGGTACAGTATGGAAAGTACGCAGGCGTATGCCGTCAGCATCATTACCGGCATGATGAAGATAAGGCACTTTTCGGCTGAAATATGCATTTTGCGAAGGTCTTCGCTCGACTTTCTGAACTTCTCGGTCTCATGATTTTCCCTGACAAAGGTCTTAACCACCCTTATCGCGGCAAGGTCTTCCTGCACGTTTTCGTTTATGAGGTCGTACCTCTTCAGCATCTTGATAAATCTCGGATAAGCAAAGCCGCCGCACAGCGCGATCGCTCCGCCAAGGAACGGTATCGCCACCAGAAACACCACCGAAAGTTTCAGATTGATGTTCATCGCCATAATAGTTGCGGTTATAAGCATCATCGGGCTTCTTACGAGCATTCTCAACAGCATCATATACGACATCTGGACGTTGTTCACGTCGGTCGTTAGGCGCGTCACAAGGCTGGAAGTTGTAAACTTATCGGTGTTTGCAAAGCTGAAGTCCTGCACTTTGGCAAAGAGTCCGCCGCGCAAATTGGTGCTGAAGCCCACCGCCGCCACCGAGCAGGTGCGTCCCGCAAGACCGCCCATAATAAGACTGAAGACCGCCATGGCGACCATGATAAGTCCCATTTTGAGCACATAGGGCGTGCCGCCGTCGCCGTTAATACCTACGTCAATTATTTTGGATATGACAAAAGGCAGGGTGACTTCCATGCTGACTTCCAGCATTACAAGAATGGGCGTAATCACCGCATAAAATGTGTAACCTTTTGTAAAACTAACAAGTTTTTTTATCATTTTGCCCCTTGAAAAGTATATCTAAGTATTACAAGAGTATAACAAAATAATAACTGTTTTGCAAGCAAAATTGCCCCTCTGTAAAGTATGTTCGCTTGACATCTTAACATTCCGTGTGCCATAATCAAGACAATGTTTTGTCGAGGGAAAAATGCTCGGAGTAGTTTTAAACACAGCGGCGATAATAGTTGGAACGGGTCTTGGGCTTCTTCTTAAAAAAGTCCTTAAGCCCAATGTTTCACGCGTAATCATGCAGGCGCTCGGCGTTGCCGTAATAGTCGTCGGCATCCTCGACGCAATCAAGACCGAAAACGCCCTCGCGCTTGTCTTAAGCCTCGTTGTCGGCGGTCTTATCGGCGCGCTTTTGCACATTCAGGAAAGCATCGAGCGTTTCGGCGCGTTTCTCGAAAAGAAACTTACAAAAGACAAGTCGGAAAACGCGGGACAGGTAGGCAAGGCGTTTGTGTCGTCCTCTATTATCTTCTGCGTGGGCGCAATGGTCATCTACGGCAGCATCCGGGCAGGTCTTGGCAACAATCAGACCCTCTACATCAAAGCCGCCCTTGACGGTACGGTGTCACTTATCATCGCCGCAACCATGGGCTGGGGCGTAATCCTGAGCGCAATACCCGTATTTGTCATTCAAGGCGCAATCGCCCTTCTCGCGGGGCTTATTCAGCCGTATGCAACGCCCGCATTTTTGAACCAGCTTTCGAGCATAGGCGGCGCGCTTGTCATCTGTATAGGAATAAATCTCCTCGAAATCAAGGAAATAAAAACCGCCGACCTTATTCCTGCTATTTTAGGCGCGGCGGTTATGTTTTTTATTTAATTTCCCAAAAAACTTATTCGTAAATCTCCACGTGGGTGGTAAGTGGCTCGAGTTTTACCTCAAAGCTTCCGTCGTCTTTGACAAGAATTACCGTTCCGCCGCGGTTTGTGTATTTTTTCCTTATGTCGCGGTAGGCAAGGAAGTCCACCGCCATGCCGTAAGTCAGGCGTATTCCCTTATAAGTCATGGAGATATTGTTTAAGTGGTCGTGGCCGCAAAAACAGCCCTTAAGCGAGCCGAATTTTACCATTTCCTCAAAGAAATTGCCTTTTTTTCGCCTGCTGAAGCCCACATGGTCATTAATCTCGTTTATGGTGCCGAGGTGGTAGGTCACTTCGTCGAGTTTTCCCATCTTTAACTTTGCCCACGCGTCGCGATACTCTTCAAGCGGCATATGGAAAAACGCAAGGCTGGGCACAAGCTCCCCCTCGCCGCTTATCTCCTTAATGCTCTTTTTGTACCACTCTATCTGATCGTCGTGAATGTTGTCAAAGGTGCTGAAAAAGGACTTTCCGAGGTACATATTGCTGTCCAGCATTACAAGTGACATGATCGTTTTGTCTTCGCCGTTTATGTTAATAATGTGGTTTCCCACGCCCGAAATGTTCTCGTCGCCGCGCGTCATCAGACAGTGCTTCTGACTTGCGTAAAACTCGCAAAGTTCCTCGCGGGTGTGCGTGGCAAACGGCTCGGTATCGTGATTGCCGAAGACCGTCGTCCACGGGATTTCAAAGCTCTCGAAAAGGTCGGCGACGTACTTGCTCTGTTTTAAGTTGTTTCTTGAGCCGCTGAAAATAGGAATGGGATAGATATTGTCGCCCGTCAGCACTATGAGGTCGGGCTTTGTGCGCTCGACAAGTGTAACGACGGCGTTATGGGCGAGCTTATCGGCTTTCCTGCACAAAATGCCGCAGCCAAAGTGAAGGTCGGTAAGCTGAAGGATCTTGAAGTCCTTGCCTTTTTCCTTATCGAATGCCCAGTACTTCCCGTCATAAGCGGGTAAGCCGTTGTTTTCTACCTTTTTTGGAGCAATTTTTTTTATCTTTTGCATTTACACTCTCACAGCTTTATCGTTTCCAGCTCGTCAAGCCGGTAAAGGTTTTTTATATGCGCTTCCAGCATGGGAAGGTCTTCCGCCTTAATCTTCTTCATCCGCCTGCCCTTCTTTACCGGGCTGTTGACGGTTTTAAGAAAGACGTTTTTATCGGGGTTTTCGCTCATAAACGCCTGAAGGTTTTTATCGTTTTCCACGAGGGCGAAAACCGAAGGACGGTTGGGGTCAAAGTCGCCCGCAAGGGTAATAAGACTGTCCATGCAGCAGTTGGGGATGACTTTCAGGTGGAAAAGCCAGTTGAAAAAGCGCACGGGGTTAAAGTACCACCTGTAGATATGATAGCTGCTTGATACAAGTATCAGCTTTTCGTACTCCATACCCTTGAGAATTTGCGCGCAGAACTTGGCGTTTTCGTAGGTGTTTTGCGAATTGTCTTCGGTGATTATCGCGCTTTCGTCCACTCCCAGCGAAACAAGGTAATTTTTCATTGCCTGCGCTTCGCTTATCCCCGCCTTGGTGTTAACCGTTCCGCCCGAAAGGAGAAATGTGTTTCCTCTTCCTTTTGCGTAAAGGGTGTAAGCATAAAAACATCTCTCCCTGCATTGCAGAGAGAGAGTTCCGTCGTCCTTTAAATATTGTCCCAAAACGATAATTATGCTGTTTACCATATTACCATCTGTTGTGCACGTGTTCGGCAAAGCCGAGCAGGTCTTTGACTTCAATCTTTGTACCGTCATCGAGCACCGCGTAGCCGGTGAAGCGGCCGAATACCTGGTGAGGAATCATCGATATAACCTTGAGGTCAAACGGCGCGTATCTGTCGATAATGGGAGTAAACTCCATATAGAAGCGGTCGTCGTTGGATGTGAAAAGCCACTTGGCCATGTAGTCGTACTGGCCGTCCTTTTCGGGGATATTGAAGGTCACTTCGTCGAGTTTGTGGGACTTGCCCTTGTAGAAGAGCATGTTCTCGGTCGCCTGATCATTGTCGCCGAAGCCGTAGCCGATGTTCCAGCCGAACGTCGAGCCGTCGTCGAGTATCGCCTGCAGGCTGCCCCAGTACCAGGTGTTGTCATACGTCCAAACGCCTCTGCCCCAGTCGAGAGTCGCGAGGCTCTTGTTGGCGTCGTTGAGTTTATAAACCTTATTGCCGAGCTTATAAATGCCGTTCGCCTTCATGCAGTTTATCTTCTGATTGTAGTAGAAATGCCCTTTCTTCTTGAAAGGTGTAGCTATTACCATACTCTCGGCGGGCGGGTTGCTGAGTACGATGTCGAAGCTTAGTCCTTCGCCGTTTGTCCCGAATTTGGGGTATTTGCCGTAGAGGTGGCGGGTCTTGCCGTCATTTATGAAATTCATCTCCGCGCCGTCTTTGTTTTTCCAGATGGCGTCGCCCACGACCGAAGTCGCCGGCATTTTCATCTTTCCCATGGGGAACAGGCAAACGCTGGTCTGAGTGATCTGGGAAGGAGCGAGAAAGTCCATAACGGTTGCGCTGAGCGCGCCGACATACCCCATATCGGAAATGGTAAGGCAGATAGCGCCTTCGTCGTTGCCGATATAATAGTAGTCCCACTCTTTTATGCGCATTCTGGACGCACTGATGTTTTCGCGGTTATAGTCCCAGAGTAATGTCTTGGCATAACCGGGGTTGGCAATATTGCCTTCTTTATTCAATAAGGGTTGTCTTTTCTTAATTTCATTCTGTACCATATTTATCACCTTTCCACCCGAAATATTTAATATATATTATATTATTAATGAAAAATCTTGTCAATACCGAAAATCACGATTTTTTTTATTTTTGGCTTAAAAATATACGTAAAAAATCAGCTTACGCGGCGGTAAACGCAATTGCCGAAATCTGTGCGGCTTTTGCGTCAAGTAGCACTTTCGCGCACTCGTTCAGCGTCGCGCCCGTCGTTATTACGTCGTCGATGAGAAGTATCCTTTTCCCCTCGATTTGCTCGTTATTCTCTACGTAAAATCTGCCTTTTACGAAATCTTCGCGCTTCTCCGTGGGCACTTTTGTAAGCTCCACGTCGTCCTCGCTTTTTAACAGTCCTGTGATAACAGGTATATTAAGCTCTTTCGACAGGTGGTCGGCGAGGAACTTCAACGCGTCGTACCCGCGGCGGTTTATCTTGCCATGCGAGGACGGCACGTATACTATCCCGTCGCAGACGAGGTTTTTCTCAATGTACTTATCCTTGATAAACTTTGCCATGTACTCGGTGATAAAGGGCTTGTCGCTGTCCTTGTAGCTGAGCACCAGCTGCCTTGCCGCGTCCTCATAGTGAAAACAGCTGTAAACGGTCACGCCGCTTTTTAACTTTTTTTCGGCGTCAAACCTTTTCATTGTGACAAAACACTTTTTGCAAGTTGCGTATCCCCTCTCGCTGTCCTCAAGCTCTCTGTCGCACACTATGCAGGTAAGCCCTTTCGGGTAAACGAGGTCGAGTATTTTCTCAAAAAATTTGTTCAGTTTATTCCCCATAACATTTCCACCTTTTCTTTTCCTGTCACCATAAAGTGTTTTAAAAGCGAATACCTCTTTGCCGTGTAGTTGTTGGAGATCATTTTCCTTACGTTCTCTTCGTTCCCGACTATGACCACCATTTTCTTGGCGCGTGTTACGGCGGTATAAAGCAAGTTCTTTGTCAGTATCATGTAGTTGCCGCCGCTTACCACCATTATGACGACGTCAAATTCGCTCCCCTGCGACTTGTGGACGCTGACGCAGTATGCTAAAGCCAGTTCGTCCATATCGCCGTCCTTGTAGGTGACGGTCTTGCCGTCGTCAAACTCCACTCTTATCTTGTCGTCATACACCTCGGTGACATAACCTATATCGCCGTTGAAAACGCCCTTGCCGCTGTCATGGATATAACCGTTCCTGACCCACTCGGTCGTGTAGTTGTTGACGGTCTGCATGACCTTGTCGCCCTCGCGGAAAACTATATCCTTGTAGTGGTATTCCTTGCCGTTGGGATTTAACGCCTTCTGGAGTTCCGCGTTGAGATTTTCAACCCCGATAAGCCCTTTCTTCACGGGCGCGAGCACCTGAATTTCCCTGGGATCTATATTGAGAAATTGCGGGATGCGCGACTTTGTCATACTGATTATGGAGTTTAGGATATCCAAACTGTTGTTTTTGTTGTCGATGAAGAAATCCTTGGCACCCTGCACTATGGGCATTTCGCCGCGGTTTATCCTGTGAGCGTTTACGACGATCATGCTCTCTTTGGACTGCCTGTAGATTTCGGTAAGGTACACGACGTTTACAAGTCCGCTGTTTATTATGTCGCTCAAGATATTGCCGCACGACACGCTCGGCAGCTGATCCTTGTCGCCCACAAGTATTAACCTTGCCCCTTGCGGAATGGCCTTAAGCAGGGCGTTGAAGATATATATATCCGCCATGCTGATTTCGTCCACTATAACCGCGTCGGCTTCGAGGGGGTTGTGGTAATTGTAGCAGAACATCCCGTCCTCGCCGTATTCTATCCCCAGCAGTCTATGAATTGTTTTGGCTTCCATCAGGGTGGCTTCGCTCATCCTTTTGCTCGCTCTCCCTGTGGGGGCGCATAGCGCGACTTTGAGATTTCGGGTGTTAAGTATGTTTGTTATTCCCTTTATTATCGTCGTCTTGCCGGTGCCGGGGCCGCCGGTAATTATGCTTACGCCGTTTTCAAATACGCTGTGAATGGCGTTTTTCTGGTTTTCGTGAAGCATAATTCCGCTTGTCTTCTGGTATATCTCCAACTCTTTTTCTATGTCAAAGTCCCAATTTCTCGCAGTATATTCGAGAGTAAGGAGTTTTGTCGCTATCGCTTTTTCGGTGTTGAAATTGATTTGCGTAGCCGCCATTTCCACATCGTCCACGGTGACGAACTTTATTCCCTCGGTAACGCGCAGACACTCGGAGATTTTTTCGGAGTTCACCGTCCTAAGGAGCGACGCCGTTTCTTTAATAAGTTCTGTTACGGGAAGGCATGTATGCCCGCTGCGGCTCGCCGCTTCGCTGAGGCTGTGGTATATCGCCGCCTGTATGCGGAAGGGACTGTCTTCCTCAATCCCCAGTTTCATGGCGATTTTGTCGGCGGTCAGGAATCCCACGCCTTCGATGTCCTTCACGAGGATATAGGGGTTGCACTTTACCGCGCTTATGGTGACGTCGCCGTATACGCGGTAGATTTTCAGAGCAAGATTCATGGAGATTTCCTGCTTCTGAAGGAAGAAGATTACTTCTTTCATCTCGCGGTTGCGGTTGTAGCTCTCCACGATGTCGGCAAGTTTGACGTCGCCTATTCCGCTTATCTTCTTGAGTTCCTGCGGGTGGTTTTCAATAACCTCTAAGGTGTACGCCCCGAAATAATTGACTATTTGGTTGGCCATTTTTTCGCCGATACCCTTAAAAAGGCCGCTCGAGAGATATTTTTTAATGCTCTCGACGTCGTCGGGCTTTATAAATTCCACCGATTCGACGACAAACTGCTCGCCGAACTTGGGGTTTTCCTTAAATTCCCCCGATAATGCGAGCATTTCTCCTTCTTCTATAATGGGAAAAATGCCGACAGCGGTAAAGTACCTGTTGTCGGCTTCGAATTCGATAACGGAATAACCGTTTTCTTCATTTACGTAAATAATTCCGATGACTGTTCCTTTAATAGTCATTACTTCTATCGGCTATTTTTCGGATAAAGTGTGAAAAAACGCGGTTGGAACCCGCTTATCTCCACATTATCTCGTGAAACAGCTCCTTATCTCCTCCGCCTTATCTATTCTTTCCCAATTGAATGTATCCCTTCCGAAATGTCCGTAACTGGACGAGAGCGCGTACTGCGGCTCGGTAAGTTTAAGGTTGTTGATAATGGCCTGGGGACGGAAGTCGAAGACGTCTTTTACTATTTCGATAATTCTGTCGTCGTCGACAACGCCTGTGCCGAATGTGTTTACGTCGATGCTGACGGGATTGGCCTTGCCGATTGCGTAAGCTACGCATATCTGGCACCTGGAGCAGATTCCGCTTGCGACAAGGTTTTTCGCCGCGTATCTTGCATAGTACGCCGCGCTCCTGTCGACCTTGGTCGGGTCTTTGCCGCTGAAGCAACCTCCGCCGTGGGGCGCATATCCGCCGTATGTGTCGACGATGATTTTTCTGCCTGTAAGCCCGCTGTCGCCCATGGGTCCGCCCACGACAAAGCGTCCTGTCGGGTTGATATAAAACTTGGTGTGCTCGTCGATGAGGTTTTCGTCCACTACGGGTTTTACCACCTTTTCTATTATGTCAAGGCGCATTTTTTCGATGTCGACGTCGGGGTCGTGCTGTGCGCTGACGACGATTGTGTCCACTCTCGCGACTTCGTCATCGTCGTATTCCACGGTGACCTGCGCCTTTCCGTCGGGCCTTAAGTAGCTTAACGTGCCGTTCTTTCTGACTTCGGCGAGACGCTCGCAGATTTTGTGGCTAAGGACAATTGCAAGAGGCATAAACTGCTCGGTCTCGTTTGTCGCATAGCCGAACATCATGCCCTGGTCGCCCGCGCCGGTTTTGTCGAGCAATTCCTGAGTGCTTCTGCCTTCAAGACTTGCGTCCACGCCCATGGCGATGTCGGGAGACTGCTTGTTGAGCGTCACCTTGATTTCCACATTTTTATAGTTGAAACCGTATTCGTCCTTGTCGTATCCGATATCCTTAATTGTATCGCGCGCGATCTTCTCGACGTCGATTTTTGCCGTCGTGGTAACTTCGCCCATGATAAGCAAAAAGTTTGTCGTGCAGCAGCACTCGCACGCTACGCGTGCGTTTTTGTCCTGCGCGAGAATGGCGTCCAAAATGGAATCGCTTATGCGGTCGCAGATTTTATCGGGATGTCCTTCGGTTACGCTTTCTGATGTGAATAGTCTCTTCATGTTTTTTCCTCTTAACTAAAACAGGGCTATAGGCCGTTTGCAACCTATAACCCCGTTCTCGAAATTATAAGTTTTTACTCGGCGTCGATATTGTCGAGAATGCCGTTAAATCTGGTTTCTTCTTCGGCGTTGTCGCTCGAGCCTGTAAGTATCTCGTCGTCCTCGACAAGTCTTATGTTCCTGTACATCTTCATGCCCGTTCCTGCGGGGATAAGCTTACCGATGATGACGTTTTCCTTAAGTCCGACAAGGCTGTCGGTCTTGGCTTTAATCGCCGCCTCGGTGAGTACTCTCGCGGTCTCCTGGAAGGACGCCGCGGAAAGGAAGGAGTCGGTGGCGAGCGCCGCCTTGGTGATACCGAGGAGCACGCGGATAGCGGTTGCGGGAATGCCGCCGTTTTCGAGCGCCTTCTCGTTGGCTTCCTCGAGCCTGGAGATGTCTACAAGTTCATTATACAACAAATCGGTGTCGTTGGGGTTGTTTATTCTTACCTTGCGGAGCATTTGGCGGACGATAATCTCGATGTGCTTGTCGTTGATATGAACGCCGTTGCTACGGTAAGCCTTCTGGATTTCCTTTATCATGAACTCCTGAACGCCCGCAACACCCTGGGTCTTGAGAACTTCGTGAGGATTTACGTTACCTGCGTAGATCTGGGTGCCTGCTTCGACTTCTTCGCCGTCGTTGATTAGCACTTTGATACCCTGGGGCACTTTGTATTCCTTGCTGAGTTCGTCGTTGGTGATGATGACCGTGTCGGCTCTGCCGTTGTCGTCAATTTTGACCGTAACTCTGCCCTTGAAGTCTGCCACGGGAGCGTATCCCTTGGGCTTACGGGCTTCAACAAGCTCCTGAACACGGGGAAGACCGAGCGTAATGTCGGCGCTGGACGCAACACCGCCGGTGTGGAACGTTCTCATCGTGAGCTGTGTGCCGGGCTCGCCGATGGACTGCGCCGCTATTATACCGACTGCTTCGCCCAGTTTTACGGGGTTGCTGCTGCTCATGTTGGCGCCGTAGCACTTGGAGCAGAGGCCTCTCTTGCACTTGCAGGTGAGGATGTTTCTGATTCTTACCGACTTGATGCCCGCTTCCTTGATGGCCTTCGCCGCGTCTTCGCTGATCATCTCGTCGTTTGCGACGATGATTTCGCCCGTGGCGGGATTTACGACGTCGCCGATGGTGTATCTGCCGTTGATTCTCTCTTCGAGGGACTCAACGCCGCTGCCGTAGTCGAGTTCGTTTACTAGCACGCCTTTGGTATCGCCGCAGTCAATTTCGTTAATAATAACGTCCTGGCTTACGTCGACAAGCCTTCTGGTAAGGTAACCCGAGTCAGCCGTCTTAATAGCCGTGTCCGCTCCGCCTTTACGAGCGCCGTGCGAGGAAATGAAGTACTCGAGAACCGACAGACCTTCACGGAAGGAAGACTTAACGGGAATCTCGATGATACGGCCCGACGGGTCATTCATAAGTCCGCGCATACCCGAGAGCTGCTTGATCTGCTGCATGCTTCCACGTGCGCCAGAGTCTGCCATCATCCATATAGGATTGAATCTGTCGAAGTTTCTGAAGTTGCTTTCAAGGTCTTTCTCGACTTCGGTCGTTGCGCCCGTCCAGATGTCGATGACTTCCTTGTATCTCTCTTCCTCGGTAATAAGACCGCGCTTAAAGTTCTTTTCGATTTTGATAACTTCTTTTTCGGCTTTGTCGAGGATGTCCTTCTTGTAACCGGGTATCTTCATATCGAAGACGCTGGTCGTCATGCCGCTGACCGTAGAGAACTTAAATCCGAGGGACTTAATCCTGTCGAGCACTTCGGCGGTTGCCGTTGCGCCCTTTAGTCTGAAGCAGCGGTCCACTATCTGACCGAGGGTCTTCTTCTTAACGATGCTCTGAATTTCGAGAGCTATCATCGACTGGGTGTCGGCGGGATTTCTCTTTACAAACCCGAGGTCCTGGGGTATAGCTTCGTTAAAGATAATCTTTCCGACAGTGGTCGTGATTACGCCGCGGTATTCCACGCCGTCGATATTCTTTATTACTCTTACTCTTATCCAGTCCTGGAGTCCGATCTCTTTGACCTGATAAGCCATCTTAGCCTCGTTGGAGTCTTTGAAGTGGCGTATCGTGCTCTTATCCTCGGGCATATCCTTTTCCTGCGTGAGGTAGTATGTGCCGAGAACCATGTCCTGCGTGGGAGTCACGATGGACTGACCGTCGCTGAGCTTCAAGATATTGTTGCTGGCGAGCATAAGTATTCTCGCCTCGGCCTGAGCCTCAAGGCTGAGCGGTACGTGAACTGCCATCTGGTCGCCGTCGAAGTCTGCGTTGAACGCGGTACATGCGAGGGGGTGGAGCTTGATTGCGCGTCCTTCGACGAGCACGGGCTCAAACGCCTGGATACCAAGTCTGTGAAGGGTAGGCGCGCGGTTGAGAAGCACGGGGTGGTCTTTGATAACCTCTTCGAGGATATCCCACACCACGGGCTTAACTCTTTCCACGGTGCGCTTCGCACTCTTTATATTGCTGCAGATTTCTTTTTCGACAAGCTTTCTGAACACAAAGGGCTTGAAAAGTTCGAGCGCCATTTCCTTGGGCAGACCGCACTGATAAAGCTTGAGTTCGGGTCCGACGACGATAACCGAACGACCGGAGTAGTCGACACGTTTACCGAGAAGGTTCTGACGGAAGCGGCCTGTTTTACCGCTGAGCATGGTGCTGAGCGACTTGAGGGTACGGTTGCTGGCGCCTGTTACCGCTTTGCCGTGACGGCCGTTGTCGATAAGGCTGTCAACAGCTTCCTGAAGCATGCGCTTTTCGTTTCTTATCATGATGTCGGGCGCGCCGCTCTCGATTATCTTCTTGAGACGGTTGTTTCTGTTAATTACGCGCCTGTAGAGGTCGTTGAGGTCGCTGGTCGCAAATCTGCCGCCGTCAAGCTGCACCATGGGGCGAAGCTCGGGGGGCAGAACGGGAAGCACGTCGAGTATCATCCACTCGGGACGGTTTCCGCTCCTTCTGAACGATTCTACTATCTCAAGTCTCTTGGCGAGCTTGGCTTTCTTAAGTCCCTGAGCTATGGCTACGGCCTCTTTGAGCTCTTCGCTCTCTTTATCGAGATCGATTTCTCTCAAAAGCTCTTTAACCGCCTCG
The DNA here is from genome assembly GCA_035381305.1 of Clostridia bacterium. Classification (GTDB taxonomy): domain Bacteria; phylum Bacillota; class Clostridia; order Christensenellales; family DTU072; genus CAG-1782. The sequence goes on along the minus strand of DAOSYK010000005.1, from coordinate 29,027 downwards.
GCGCCCATTCCTGCGCGGAAGCTGTTGGGACCGAATTGCTCAAGAGCGGCAAGCCTCTCTTCTTCCTTGATGACCTGCTTCTTGTAGAAGTTGGTTTTGCCGGGGTCAAGCACGATGAACGCGGCAAAGTAGATTACCTGTTCGACCTGCTTGGGGCTGATGTTGAGGATGGTGCTGATTCTGCTGGGTACGCCTCTGAAATACCAGATGTGGCATACCGGCGCGGCGAGCTCGATGTGACCCATTCTTTCACGCCTTACTTTGCTCTTGGTAACTTCAACGCCGCACTTGTCGCAGATAACGCCTTTATACCTTATTCTCTTATACTTTCCGCAGTGGCATTCGTAGTCCTTTATGGGTCCGAATATCCTCTCGCAGAAAAGACCGTCTCTTTCGGGCTTCTGCGTCCTGTAGTTTATGGTTTCGGGCTTGAGAACCTCGCCGTGAGACCATTCCCTGATTTTTTCGGGAGAAGCAATGCTTATCTGTATGGAATCAAAATTGTTAATTTCCGGAATCATGTCAGTTTCACCTCATTACTTAAATTAGGTCGTCGTCATCGCTGAACGCCTTGGAGAGGATATCGTCATCCTCCAGTTTGTCAAGCCCCATCTCTCTCGAGAAGTGCTCGGGGCTGAGCTCATCGTCAGCGTCGTCTTCCGGCAACCCTGCTCCCTCAAAGGCGTCAAGGCTGTCTTCAAGGTTGAACAATCCTTTCAACAGGTCATGGTCGTCTTTGGTGATAATGTCGTCGGCTACGTCGTCGTCATCGGTAACCTTGTCGGCATCGGTGTCGAATATCGAACCAAATCCGGCAAGACCGCCGAGGTCGGTGTCAAGCGTGATTTCCTTGAAGGGCTCTTCCTTCCTGAGCATGGGCTCGTAGTCTCTCTCGTCCTCATAGCTGTCGGGAAGGATGACTTCTTCGCCGTTTTCGCTGAGCCTGATGTCAAGACCGAGGGCCTGGATTTCCCTGCGCAACACGCGGAAGGCTTCGGGGATACCGGGGTCGGTAGCTACGCTCGCGTTTATTATGGAATGGAATATCTTGTTCCTGCCCACAACGTCGTCCGACTTGACGGTAAGGATTTCCTGAAGAATATGGCTTGCGCCGTACGCTTCAAGCGCCCACACTTCCATTTCGCCGAATCTCTGTCCGCCGAACTGGGCTTTACCGCCGAGAGGCTGCTGTGTGACAAGGCTGTAGGGACCTACCGAACGTGCGTGAATCTTGTCGTCGACAAGGTGGATAAGTTTGAGCATGTACATATAACCTACTGTTACCTTGTGCTCAAACGGCTCGCCCGTACGTCCGTCGTAAAGCTGCCACTTTCCGTCCGGAGCTATTCCGTTTTCCTTATAAAGTTTTACTATATCCTCTTCCTTTGCGCCGTCAAATACGGGGGTGGCTACTTTCCAGTCGAGCATCTTGGCAACCATGCCGAGGTGGACTTCAAGCACCTGTCCGATATTCATACGGGAAGGAACGCCGAGGGGGTTAAGAACGATCTGCAACGGAGTGCCGTCTTCCATGAAGGGCATGTCTTCCCTGGGGAGAACTCTGCTAATAACGCCCTTGTTACCGTGACGTCCCGCCATCTTGTCGCCGACAGATATCTTTCTCTTCTGAGCGATGTAAACTCTGACCAGCATGTTTACGCCGGGGTCGAGTTCGTCCTTGTCCTCTCTCGTGAACACGTTTACGTCTACGACAACGCCGCTCTCGCCATGGGGCACTTTCAAGCTGACGTCTCTGACGTCACGCGCTTTCTCGCCGAATATCGCTCTTAAGAGTCTCTCTTCGGGAGTAAGTTCGGTCTCGCCCTTGGGAGTAACTTTGCCTACGAGGTAGTCGCCGCTCTTGACTTCGGCGCCGATCCTGATTATGCCGTTTTCGTCAAGGTTCTTAAGCAGATCCTCGCTGACGTTGGGAATATCTCTGGTGATTATTTCCTTGCCGAGCTTGGTGTCCCTGGCTTCAAGCTCGTATTTCTCGATGTGAATGGTGGTGAAGGTGTCGTCTTTTACGAGGTCCTCGCTGATAAGGATAGCGTCCTCGTAGTTGTAGCCTTCCCAGGTCATGAAGCCGACAAGCACGTTTCTGCCGAGTGCGAGTTCGCCTTTGTCCACAGCGGGACCGTCGGCGATGATGTCGCCCGCCTTGATCCTGTCGCCCGTGTTGACGATGGGTTTCTGATTTATGCAAGTGCACTGATTGCTTCTTCTGAACTTCTGGAGTTCGTAGATATCGTCCTCTCCGTCCTCGTCGTTGGTGATTATGATGTAGTCGGCGCAGACGTATTTGACAACGCCGTCTTTCTTGGCGAGTACGCACACGCCGCTGTCATAGGCGACTTTGTGCTCCATTCCGGTACCAACCACAGGCGCCTGGGGTCTCAAAAGCGGAACAGCCTGGCGCTGCATGTTACTACCCATCAGGGCACGGTTTGCGTCGTCGTTTTCAAGGAAGGGTATAAGGCTGGTCGCAACCGAAACAAGCTGTTTGGGGTCAACGTCCATGTACTCGATTTCCTCGACGGGATATTCCCTGATCATGTCGCGGTAACGGCAGGTAACTCTCTTGTTTACAAGCTTGTTGTTTTCGTCAACGGGCTCGTTGGCCTGGGCGATGATGTATTTGTCCTCTTCTTCGGCGTCAAAGTAGTGCGCCTCGCTGGTGACAATGCCTGTACCCTTTATGACCTTGAAGTAAGGAGTTTCGATAAAGCCGTAGTCGTTTATCTTGGCGTATGTGCTCAGGGACGTGATAAGACCGATGTTCTGACCTTCGGGCGTCTCGATGGGGCACATTCTGCCGTAGTGTGTGTAGTGAACGTCACGGACTTCAAAGCCTGCGCGCTCTCTGTTAAGACCGCCGGGTCCGAGGGCGGAGAGCTTACGCTTATGCGTGAGCTCGGCTATCGGGTTGGGCTGGTCCATGAACTGGGAGAGCTGGCTGCTTCCGAAGAACTCTCTTATCGCACTGCTTATGGGTCTGATGTTGATGAGACTCTGGGGCGTGATTTCGTTGGGGTCCTGGACGGTAGCCATCTTTTCGCGGATGTTCTTTTCCAGTCTCGCCATACCGATGCGGAAATAGTTCTGCAAAAGTTCTCCCACCGAGCGCACTCTTCTGTTTCCGAGGTGGTCGATGTTGTCGACTTCCCAAAAGCCGTACTTCATGTTGATGTTGTAGTTTACGCTGGCGACGATGTCGTCGGTCGTGATGTGCTTGTAGATCAGTTTGTCCTTGTTGGCGGCGATGGCCTGCTTGAGAGCTTCCATGTCGCTTCCGAAATCCTCAAGAAGGCTCTTGAGGGTGGGATAGTAGACAAGTTCGGTAATGCCGAGGTCTTTGGGCGGGCAGTCGATGTACTGCGCAAGGTCGACGGTGTTGTTGCCGATGATTTTGATTTCGGTCTCGCCGAACTTCTTAGCGTACTCTTCGCTGCACTTTAAGTAAACGACGTTTATTCCGGCGTTCTGAATCTTCTTTGCCGTTTCGGCAGAAATGGGCTGGTCGTCAACGTCGGCAATTATTTCGCCCATCTCGTCGATAGCGGGACGGGAGAGAATAAGATTTGCGATGCGGTTGGCAAGACTTAACTTCTTGTTGAATTTGTATCTGCCAACATGGCTTATGTCGTACCTTCTGGGCTCGAAGAATATGTTGTGAAGCAAAGCGTCCACACCGCTCTGGGTGGGAACTTCGCCGGGTTTCAGTTTGCGGTAAAGTTCGATTTTGGCGGCGTTGACGTTGTCGATGTCTGCGTCCTTGGCGGCGGTGGCTACGATCATGGGATCGCTGTCGAAAAGGTCAAAAAGTTCCTTATCGGTGCCAAAGCCGAGCGCTCTCAAAAGCACGGTCGCGCTCATCTTGCGGGTTTTGTCAACTCTTACGCTAAGAGTGCCCGTGGGATCCTGTTCAAATTCCAGCCACGCGCCCCTGTTGGGGATAACGGTGGTATGGAAACGCTCTATTTCGTTTTTGTCAACGGTGCTCTTGGTGTAGACGCCGGGGCTCCTTACGAGTTGGGAAACGACTACCCTTTCCGCTCCGTTTATGATAAACGTTCCTTCCTCGGTCATCTTGGGAATATCGCCCATGAAAACCGTCTGCTCTATCATCTTGCCCGTGTCCTTTACGGTCAATCTAACCTTGACCTTAAGAGGAGAGGTGTAGGTCGCGTCGCGCTCCTTGCACTCCTTGATGGTGTATTTGCACACGCCGTCAAGGTTGGGCTCCAGAAACTCCAATTCCATTCTGTTGCTGTAATCGGTAATGGGAGAAAAATCGTTAAAGACCTTTTCGATACCATTTTCAACAAACTCTTTGTAGGAATTCTTTTGAACTTCAATCAGATTCGGCATTTCGCAAGTGTGCTTAATTCTGCTAAAGGTCACTCTCTCGGTCTTTCCGCACATTATTTTGCGCATACTTTCAGACATCGCATTGCTCCTTGTAAAAAATTATTAAAATTATGCCCATTTCTAAGCAATTTTAGACATTTCCTCAAATTTCCAGCAGGTCTTCAGGGGGTAAAACCGTCTGAAGTCGACACTTTTGATTATATTTGGACATTGTAACATTATACAGCGATGTGTCAAGCAAGTCAAATGATTTTTCGCAGTTTATATATAAATTAAATTTATAAATTATAATTGCGCAGGATTGACAAACGGCGCGCCGGTTGGTATCATTTAAGTCAAAATAAGGAGAATCTATGCGACTTGACAAATATCTGAAAGTGGCAAGAATAATAAAGCGCCGCACGGTGGCAAACGAGGCATGCTCGGGCGACAGAGTGACGGTAAACGGCAAGGAAGCAAAGCCATCCAAGGACGTAAAACCAGGCGACGTCATAACCGTTGGTTTCGGCGATAAGAAACTCACCTTCAGGGTGCTGGAAGTTCCCGAAGGGAATGTCGCAAAAAACGCGTCCGCCTCCCTTTTCGAAATTATAGAGAGCAAGTGATGTTTGACGTAATAATTGCCGCAAGCGGAAAGAGCGAAAGAGCGGGTATTGACAAGCTCAGCTTTGACCTTGACGGCATAAGCGTGCTGAATAAGACGATAAATGCCTTTCAGGGCATCGACGCAATCGACAAAATCATTGTCGTCACCGACAGGGATATCGACATCCCCGACATCATCGTGACCAAGGGAGGAGCTACGCGCGCCGAGTCGGTCGCGCGCGGGCTGGAACTTGTCACCGCGCCTTACGTTCTCATCCACGACGGAGCGAGGGCGTTTGTGTCAAAGGAGCTTATTTTACGGGTCATGCACGAGGCTTTTCACCACAACTCGGCAATCCCCTGTCTCAAACCTTCCGACAGCGTAAGACTTGTGCGCGAGGACAGATTTGTGGGCGCGTTTGACAGAGATAGCCTTGCTCTTGTGCAGACACCCCAAGGGTTTAAGACCGAACTGATTAAAAAAGCGTATGAACTTGACAAAAGCCTTTTAAACACCGACGAGAGCGAGCTTTTCGCAAAGTACATCGAGCCGCCATTTGCCGTGGAAGGAGAAATCTCCAATCGGAAAATTACCTATTTTGAGGACTTGATAAATATAAATTCCCGCGTCGGAATAGGGTATGACACCCACTTTTTCGAGGATGGGAAACCACTTGTTCTGGGCGGCGTGAGCATACCGTATCCGAAGGGGCTGAAAGCCCACAGCGACGGCGACGCGGTAATTCACGCAATCATGGACGCTTTGCTATCCGCCGCAGGCGAGCGCGATATAGGCGTGCACTTTCCCGACAGCGACGAAGAGTATAAAAACATCGACAGTGCGGTTTTACTGCAGAAAGTCGTAAAAATCCTTGAAAATAAAAACGCCGGGATCGTAAATGTAGCGGTTACGATTCTGGCGCAGAAACCAAAACTTGCCCCTTTTATCCCCTCAATGTGCGAGAGGCTGGCAGAATTATTGAAAATACCTGTTGAACGCGTCAGCGTCGCAGCCACTACTACCGAAAACCTCGGCATTATCGGCGAAGGCAGGGCGATAGCGGCTATTGCGGTCGTAAACGTGATTTAGTTTTTGGGTTTTATCCTCGTCATGCACTTGGTGTTGAAGACAGTGTCGGCGACAAGGATAGAGGTCGCTTTACATTTGTTTTTCTCGTTATAGACGCATTCGGCGGTGCACTGCACCACAGCGGGCGCGTCGCTGAGAAACTCGTCGCTCGCTTCAAGCTCTTTGAAGGTCTGTTCGAGCGCACCCCCCGCCCTCTTTATCTTGCTGTCGCACGCCGCTCTGTCGGTCACCGAAATAACGCCGGCGTTGCAGTGGCATTTCAGATTGTGCTGACAATTGCTCGTAGTGCATTTTAGCTGCATCATGATAAATATCCTCCTGAAGCAAAGTTAGTATCAAACGAACGGGACAAAATATTCATCAAGTTGACAAGGGCGGTTTTTTCTACTATACTTAACGTAAGCAAAAAAGGAGTTTTGGTATGAAAGTCATTCTTCTTGAAGATGTAAAAGGTCAGGGGAAAAAGGGAGACCTCGTCGAGGTCAACGACGGATACGCGCGCAATTTTCTCATCCCCAAAAAACTAGGTATGGAAGCGACGCCCGCCGCTATCAACAACCGCAATCAGCGCCTCGCCAACGAGGCAAAACAGAAGGCAGAGGAAAAGGAAAGAGCGCTCGCGCTGTACAACTCTCTGCTTGACAAAACCATCGACGTGCCCGTAAAGTGCGGGGACGGCAAGATGTACGGGAGCGTGACCGCAATCGATATCGCAAAAGCGCTGGAAAATGCGGGCTACAAGGTGGACAAAAAGAACATCAAACTCAAGGAAAACATCCGATCCTTAGGGGTATTTCCCATCGAAATCTGGTGCTATCCCAATTACAACGCCAAAATCAACATCAACGTAGTTAAGGCGTAAATAAGCTAAATTATTATCGGTTTGCAAGCAAAAACCGCCTTTCCCCGGCGGTTTTTTCATTGCTGATAAACAAAAAAAGACCGACAAAAAGTGCGGTCTTTTTTGCATTTAAGTATAGACGCCAAAAAAGAGATGTGGCGTTTTGCAGCCAATCTCCTTTTTGTTTCGAATGATAAGCGTTATTACTTAATCTCGACTTCTGCGCCGGCAGCCTTAAGCTTATCGGCGATCTCGTTGGCGGTTTCCTTGCTGGCGCCTTCCTTAACGGGCTTCGGAGCATTGTCGACGAGGGCTTTGGCTTCGACGAGGCCGAGGCCGGTAGCTTCTCTGACAATCTTGATAACGGCGATCTTGTTGGCGCCGGGAGCCTTAAGGATAACGTCAAATTCGGTCTTCTCTTCTTCCTGAGCGGGAGCAGCTGCGGCGGGGCCGGCGGCAACAGCCATAGGAGCGGCGGCGCTTACGCCGAATTCCTCTTCAAGAGCCTTAACGAGACTGTTAAGCTCGAGTACTGTCATTGATTTTACTTCTTCGATTATTTTAGCGATATCTGCCATCTTAAAATTCCTCCGTGTAATGTTTTATTAAGCTTGCTTTTCGGCAATTTGGTTAAGCACTCTTGCAAATCCTGCAATAGGTGCCTGCAGTAATCCAAGTATCTGAGCGATGAGTCCCTCTTTGCTTGGGAGCGTGGCCAGCGTCTTGCAGCCTTCTTCATCGAGAAAACCGCCGTCAACTAAGCCGCATTTGATAGCGAGCTTCTTGAGCTCTTTGGACTTTGTCAGCGCAATTCTGGCGGGCGCGGCGATGTCGTCGCTTCCCATGGCGATCGCGGTGGGTCCGTTGAGAGCTTCGTCGAACTGGTTGTAACCCAACTCGTTAAGAGCGATCTTTAACAGACGGTTCTTGTACACGTGATAGGCTACGCCGCTCTTGCGGAACTCGTTGCGCAGCGCGGTGTCTTCGGCGACGGTAAGACCCTGATAGTTAACGAGAACAAAAGAACCTGCTTTTTCAAGCTTTTCCTTTATTTCGGCAACTTTTTCAACCTTTAAGTCTCTGAATGTCGACAATTTCGTTACCTCCTTCTATATTTTCTAAAACAAAACTCCGCAATTCTTTGACTTAGAAATGCGGAGTATGACAATATCTTATCATCTTCTCTCATTTCTGTGCGGGCCGCGTAATGCGATTAAACCGAAGTGCCTGCAGTCTCTGAATTGAGATTATTTTATTAAGTTGTCGCCATTATACAATGATAACGGCTTTTGTGTCAAGCAAAATTATATCTTGTAGCTTACCTTGATGCCGGGGCCCATGGTGCTGGCGATATTGATGCTTCTAAGGTATATGCCCTTAGCTGCGGCGGGCTTTGCCTTGACGATGGCGTCCATAAGGGTGTTGAAGTTTTCACCGAGCTTTTCGGGACCGAAGCTGGCCTTTCCGATCGGGCAGTGAATAATGGCGCTCTTGTCAACCCTGTATTCCACCTTACCGGCTTTGATGTCCTTGACGGCTTTCGCAACGTCCATCGTAACCGTTCCGGCTTTGGGAGTAGGCATAAGTCCCTTGGGACCGAGGATCTTACCGAGTCTTCCCACAAGACCCATCATGTCGGGAGTGGTGACGCACGCGTCAAAATCCACCCAGCCGGCCTGAATCTTCTGGACGACTTCTTCAGCGCCCACAAAGTCGGCGCCTGCGGCGGCTGCTTCGTCGGCCTTCACACCCTTGGTGATGACAAGTACTCTTACTGTCTTGCCCGTTCCGTTGGGGAGAACTACGACGCCTCTTACCTGCTGGTCTGCGTGTCTGGGGTCTACGCCCAGTTTGCAATGAAGCTCTATGGTTTCGTCAAACTTGGCCTTAGCCGTATCAACGACGATTTTCAGCGCTTCCTGGGGGTCATATACTTTGCTTCTATCGTACAACTTCAAAGAGTCTGTATATTTCTTTCCGTATTTCATATGCTGCCTCCTCTTAGTCTACGACTACTACGCCCATGCTGCGCGCAGTACCCGCTACCATGCTCATGGCGGCGTCAAGACTTGCCGCGTTGAGATCGGGCATCTTGGTCTTGGCGATTTCCGCAATCTGCGCCTTGGTTATCTTGGCGACTTTGTCACGGTTGGGTTTTGCGCTTCCGCTCTCGATGCCTACTGCCTTCTTGATAAGGACGGCTGCCGGCGGGGTCTTGAGCTCGTACGTGAACGAACGGTCTGCATAAATGGTTATGATCACGGGGATGATGAGTCCGACCTGACTTGCAGTCTTCTCATTGAAGTCCTTCGTGAACATAGGAATCGCTATGCCGTGCGGTCCGAGGGTGCTGCCTACAGGCGGTCCGGGAGTCGCTTTTCCGGCAGGCAGTTGCAGTTTGACTACTGCGGTGATTTTCTTTGCCATAGTCTGTTTCCTCCTTCGACTACTTGGTACAAACGAAAGGCACACTTTTAGGATTTTTGCCTTTCTCCCATTTTATCTACAAACCCGTAAGGGCTTATATTCAGTTTATCTTTTCAATCTGGTTAAAGTCGAGTTCGACCGGTGTCTGTCTGCCGAACATCTGGACGATAACCTTGACTTTCTGTTTCTCCATAGAGACGCTTTCCACTATGCCGAGGAAGGTCTCGAGCGCGCCGCTGACAACTCTGACGTTGTCGCCGGGCATGATGTCGAAGTCCTCGGTGCTGATCTTCTCGAGTCCCATTCTCTTGATCTCTTCCTGAGTGAGAGACTGCGCTTTGCCTTGGGGGCCGACAAATCCCGTTACGCCGCGGGTATTGGTAACCATATACCAGATATGGTCGGTATATATCATCTTGACAAAGACATATCCGGGAAATTTCTTTCTCTCAACGACCTTTCTCTTGCCGTTTTTCTCCACTATGTCTTCTTCTACGGGGAAGGAAACCTCAAAGATGTAGTCCTGAAGATTGTTGTTTTCGATCATCTTCAGAAGGTTGTCCTTAACCTTCGCTTCATAACCCGAATATACGTGTATGATATACCATTTTACGTTGTTGTTGACTTCGTTCATTGTAACTCCTGTCACGCGGCCTTGAGAAGCAGTGTCAAAAGCTCGGTAAGACCGAGGTCGATGGCCGTAATTATTATGGTGAAAAACAGCACCACGATAAGCACGGTGCCCGTCTGAGCGATTACGCCGCTGTTGGATTTGTTTCTCTTGAACTTTGCCCACTCCACTTTTTTGAGCTCGCTGATGATGTCGCGGAAATATTTGGCAATGCTTCTGCGCTTAGTCGAACTCTTCTTGGATGCGCTTTTCTTTTTGGAAGTATCATTCGACGCCGCAGGAGCGTCAACTACTTCGGGCAAGTCCAGTTTTATATCGTTTTTCGCCATTTAATCCTCCGGATTACTTCGTTTCCTTGTGAACGGTATGCTTCTTGCAGAATCTGCAGTATTTTTTCAACTCCAGTCTGTCGGGGGAGTTCTTTTTGTTTTTATAATTGTCGTAATTGCGTTGTTTGCATTCGGAGCAAGCAAGCGTTATTTTGACGCGCATAACAGACACCTCCAAAAAAATTACACCTGATAAGGTGCTTACTTAATATACCATAAAAGCTTTTTTATTGTCAACCAATATTTATAACAATAAAAATTAATGTGATTCGATAAAGTTTACCACATCTTCGACGGTTTTGACGCTCTGAATCTGCTCGTCGTCGAACACCACGCCGAACTCTTTCTCCATAGTGATGAGGAGCTGAACAAGGTCGAGGCTGTCGGCTCCGAGGTCCTTAACGAGGTCACTGTCCAATGTTATTGATTCGGGGTTAACCGAAAACTGCTCGGAAAGCAGGATCTTTACTTTTTCGAATACCATAATATTCTCCTTTATACTGTTAAATTATTTATATTTTATATATGATAATATACCTTATTTATATAAAAGCGAGGTAAAGTCCTCGCTTTTAATATAAATTTTTGATTATGTAAGCGGGAAAATCAGCGGTATGTGTATACTCTCTTGCTTGCTTCGAGGTCAACTGCCACCGCACCTTTCTTGGCAAAGAAGGGGAAGATGAACAGTAACAGGTACGCAGCAACAACTATATAGAGTCCGATGCCCGCTTCAAGTGTGTATCCTATCAGGGGGTTGCTTAAGACTGTCACAGCAAGCACAGCCGCCGAAAGGATAAGCCCGATAAGAGCAAGGATGCTGAAGCATCTGGGAGACTTTCTTCCGCCAAGTCTAATGAGGTACTTAACGGTAAGTATTGCCGCAAACACGATAAGAAGCGCGAAGATTACGGGGATAGCCCACACGATAATGGTAAGCAGGATTTCCGTACCTTCGCCAAGGAGCGCAAACATTTCGGTGTAATATACGCTTTCGAGCATTTCCACGCCGAACTTTGCGGGCAAGGCGAATATAGTATCTATTCCCGTCATTCCCGCAGCGCCTTTAAGGCAGGTGAGCACGCACATAGCGACTATGGACACCACTGCGAAAAGGGCGAGCAGAACGCTTATTGCCGAATAGGGTTTTGCCCGGTAGACGGGGTCGGCAGTGTTGCCCATGGGTACCTCGGGCTTATAGCCGGGGTCGTATTGCAGCATAGGCTGATTCTGGGAAGTGTAGGGCACCAAAGCAATGGGCTGCACTATCGCCGGAAGCTGCACTATCTGCGAGGGCGTGGGTATGGCGTTGTACTGATTGGCCGCGATGGGGGCAAAATCAGGCGAGGCCTGCGCTACGCAGTAGTAGGCGCCGTCGGGTCCCTGAACGGGCTGATTGGGCGAGCCGCCCACGGTGAAGGGAAGTGTACCGGGGTCCACCGGCACCCATGTTCCTTCCTGTCCGTTAGGTCCTAACGCGGGCATGCCGTTATTGATATTCTGTACATTGTTGTTGTCCATCACTGATCTCCCTGATTAATTTTGTATTTTACATTCTTTTGTTATCGTCAACGGGTATGACTATAGGCTGAACCTGAGAAGCCTGAGAAGGCACGGGAATGGGCACAGGACCGCTCACCGGCAGCGCGCCGTAATGGACGGGAACCTGATACACTCTTCCGTACTGGTCTCTGCACATATATGCCGGAAGTTCCGTTTTGCCGAAGCCGTTATCGACTACCCTGGTCGCGTTGGGGATGGGCAGCACGATGCCGGGCGCGTCGGGCGTGGGGATGGGATTGGAAAATCCCACGTTTTCGTCGGCAAAATTCATGTTGGGTGCGTTTCTTTTCTTCTTCATAACAACTCCTTGTTATCTTCTTCTCTTTGCCACAAGCGCAAGCACGAGGTTGAGCAAGGCAAGCCCTGCGGCGGCATATAAGCCGTAACCGAATCCAAGCTCTCCGTCAAACAGAAAATATCCGAATCCGCCGAGAGTGAGGAATGCGAGTATGGCCATTATCTTTGTGAATATACCTACGCCCTTTTTCATGCTGAAAAGGGAAGCGAGAAGAATGATTACCGTAAACAGACAGCTTGCCGCGAGCAGCGCGGGGAACAGAATGTCCATAATGACCAGTTCTTCCGCCTCAAACGCAGGCAGTATAAGCATTATTATGTCAAGTCCCGACCTTGTGGAGTCGAATCTGAGATACTCAAGGTCGACAAACTTTCCGACCACGACAAGCGCGATGTAGAGAAGGCTCAGAATAAGCATAAATATCTTTATGCCGTTTACGCCTTTTCCCGCTTTCTTCGCCATTTGCGGGGCTTCCTCGCCTTCCTCAAAACCGTCATAGGACGGATTTTCAAATCGAGGTTGTGACGGGTATTGCCACAAGGGCTGTTCGGTCGTGTTGTAGGGCACAATGGCAATCGGCTGAACGATTGTCCTCGCGTAGGTTACGTTGTTGGGGTCATAATCGGCGACTACCTTGGTGACAACGTTTATTTCTCCGACGGCATTCTGGGGGCGAACCTCGTTGACAACGGGCGCCCCGGGCATCGGAGCTTCGGTTTTCCAGTTGGAATTTTGCGTGTGCAGCCTTGCCATTACTTATCCTCCGTGGGTTTACGCTTTGCGCTCCTCGAGCAGAATCCCGCGAGAGCGGCGATAAACGTAAGACCGATGACTATATAGAGCCCTATCCCGTTTTCCTGACCCTGCACAATCACCATAACGGCGGTGAGCACGGCTCCGACAAAGCTGAGGAACAGACAGACTTTCATAAATACGCCTGTGGGCTTCTTAATTGTAAATATCGAGGTTAAAAACGCGATTACCGAGAACAGCGCGGTTATAGCAACGCCTATTACGGTAATGAGCGGATTTACTTCTATTCCGTTTCCGAGTCCGTCGATAAAGCCAAGGACATAATCAAGTCCCGACTTTTCGGCGACTATCCCGAATAAACCGGGGATAGCTTCGATGGTCACAAAGCGTCCGATGATGAGAAGCGCGATAACCAGAAGATGTGTGATAAGTGCGATTACTGCGCATGCGCTTGTCTTTCTCGCGGGTCTTTCCTCTTCCTCTTCCACAGGGCTGTAAAGCTCTCGGCGAAGTTCCGCCTCGACGCGTTTGACTTCGGCGTTAAACTCCTGAAGGGCGCTTTCTCCATACATCATAAATGCGCTCGGCTCGGTGACAAAAGGGATACGGTAATTGTCCTGAGCCGGTTTTACCGGCACAAGGACGTCTTCCGTCGTTTTAACATTGTCAACCATTTGCTGTTTTGCCATAAGACGTTTGCTCCTCTTATTCGTCGTCGTCATCATTCGAAGCGACAGACTGCTGCTGATTGGAGTAAGGCACTATCGCAATGGGCTGAATGATGGGAGTAAGCTGAATGGTATGTGAAGGCGGAGCAACGGGAATTATGCCCGGAACAGGCCCGAAGAACGGTTGCGGCCCCTGGGGATAATACTCCATCATATCCTGTTCGTAAAAATCATCCTTTTTGCTCTTTCTTGCCATATTTCACTCCTTATTAATTGTCAAATATGCTGTAAGGCACTTTTTTGCGGGCAAACATGCTGAATATAAGCGTCAAGACGGGTATCACGATAAGCCCGAGAAGGCCGTATCCCGCGGTAAAGCCGCCCGTACCCATAATGCCGCCGATAAGTATATTGATAATGTCGCCGTAAGCCATTGCCGCGCCGGGCTCGGTGGTAAACGCAAGACCCGCAAGCGCCATAACTCCGCCGCAAAGTATCATAATAAAGCTTCCAAGACCGAAGCACTTGAAAATCCTTCTGCCGAACATGGCGAAAAACGCTTTGAAGAACATGATAATCGCCGTGATAATGTAGATTATGATAAATGCAGGGAAGTACTCCAGCGCAATGCCGGCGACCATGTCGGCCATGCCAACTTCGCTCTTTGCCACCATGGCGTCATAGAGGGGGCTTTCGCCCAAAACGACTTCCTTGTTGAGGAACTTGCCCGTAAGGTGCTTTATAAATCCGAAAACGGGATCGAGAACAGAGTAGGACGCAAGGACATCGGAGCCTGCCTCTTCCTCTTCTTCGTCCGCTTCTTCATCAGCTTCGTTCTCTCCTGCCGCTTCTGCAACGGGGCCTTCCCCCTCTTCAACGGGGGCAGCCTCGGTCTCAATGTATATCGATATGTATTCTGCGGGGATAAGGTCGAGTTTAAGGTAGCTTAAGACAAATACGGCTATGGTCACAAGGGTGAATAAAAACGTAAAAAAGCAGGCGCCTTTCCTCATGACAAAGAAATAATCTTTTTCTTTTCTCGGTTTGACATCTGCCGCGAGTTTGTATATCGCCCTGTCCATGCCGCCGTAGTTTTGGTTTATCGCTTCCACTTTTCTGCGATACTCGATATTCTCAAGGGCGCGCTCCTGACGAGCTCTCATGACCTTGTTGTATTCCTTCGACTGCAGCTTCTTGGCTTCCTGCTTCTGCTCCTTTTTGCTTTTCTTTACGGGAGCGGCGGATTTTACGGGCTGCTGATTGGGCATGCCGTAATTGGGGTATGATCCCCTGGCATTGTAATTATTGTAACCGCCCAACGTGTTGTTTGCCATTTTACCACCTTGTGAGGGTTTTGGGACAATATGCGCTCAAAACGTTCGTTTTTCCGTCAAAAGTGCAGAATAACCCATAATCCCATTATTATATAAAATAGTTTATCATACTATATAAAAAATTACAATAGTATAAAGCAAAAAGTTTTTCGCGAAATTTGACGCCGATTACCCTTGCAATAAACTGTTTTTACGATGTTAATTATACTATAAAACCCGCCATAACGGGCGATTTTCGACCAAGTAAAGTTTTACCAAACGTAAAAGAGCGGCCGTAATTTGCCGCTCTTTTTTAGTTTTTGTAAATGCTTTTTCTTATTTCGCTTTCTTATAGCCTATGCAGCTTAAGATAAACGTGATTATGGGCAGAACGACAAGGGCATAAAGTCCGTAGCCTGCGCAAAGCGCGTTGGTCTTGCCGAGTATAAAGTCAAGAATAACGGTGATTTCCTGGCCGCTGGCGAAGATTCCGCCGACGAGCATTATAAGCGCGCTGAGAAGCATAACCAAGCTAAGGAATCCTAACTTGAACTTTTTGTACATGCCGTTAGCCTGCCTCTTTGAGCACATAGCGACAATACCCTTGAAGAACCCGATAAGGGCGCAGATAAGGATAAGAAGAGCCGCCGAGGGAACCGCGTAGAGCGCGACCTTGACCATAATTTCGGTGTTTTCCGACAAGTTGGACACAAAGCTGTCAAAGTAGTAGCTATCGAGGTCCACATCGGCAAACTTCTTAATTACGCCGAAAACGGGGTCAAGAAGGTAGAAGTTGATGTCGGTATCCTCTGTTACGCCCGGTCTTACGTAAACCGCCCCGTAAGAGAGATCTATAAAGCCGAGTACCGCTACCGCGATAATTACCAGCATAAATAACGTGATAAAGAAGTGCGCAACGCCGCGCTTTTTGGAGTAGACGGCGCCTTTTATCTTTTTGCCCGACCTTGCAGCTGCTTTGGGCTGAACGTCGCGGGCAGCGGCGCTCTTTGCGGAAGTTGCAGGCTTGTCATAAGTTTTGGAAAGGGGTTGGTACGCTTCATCCGAAAGTCTGGATTTTGCGCTTATGTATGCCCTGTAATAGGGGCTGGCAAGGTAGTCCGCCGAGGTGATGAACTCGATGTCGGTCATCTCGTCAATGCTCTTGGCGGGCATATTGGGTGTTTCGTTCTTTTTTGCCATACATTTCTCCTTAAACGGTAACTTATAAAAAAGCAGCCTTAATATAAGGCTACAATTTGTAATCGGTTGTTATTTGGCTTTTTTTGACTTCACGCCGCCAATTATGCTGAATATCAGCAAAAGTACGCTGACACCCGCAATGACCATGGGCATTATCGCAAGGGCTCCTTCTCCCAGCGTATACATGCTAAGTCCGAGACCTGCGCAGGCGATAAGCGGAATAATGAAACCTGCAGCGGCGGCTTTGCCTCTGATTACCCTTATTACGCTCTGAATTACCGTTATGAACGCGAACGCGACAAATACGGTAAAGCCGATAACCTTGAGCATTTCGTTGCCTTCAAGGTCCATTATACCCACGATGGCGGTAATTTCGGGAAAGCCCGCGTCGGGCAGGAATCCCGAAACAATTTGAGGAAGCAGTGCAAGTACAAGCGCCGCGGCGGCAAGGATAAGGGTTATTATTCCCATTCCTCTCGCTCTTCCGCTCTTGGGCTTTTCAACGGCAGGAGCCGATATCTGAGCCGCAGCGGGAGCCGCGCTGACTGCGGGAACGGGCGCGGGAGCGTTTTTTCCGCCCTTTGCCTTTTTGCCCACTTCCTGCTGAGGTTGGGTCTGCTTGGGTACGAATTTATAGACCTGATGGGGTCTGTACTGATATAAAGGCTGATTGGTGTTTACGTAAGGCACGATGGTAAGCGGCTGAACAAAGCTCTGTTGCGGCATACCGGTCGCTACGGACTGCTGATAAGTCGGAACCGCGCCCGCGTCCGCAAAAGCGGTCTGTCTGCCTTCGAGGAGCTTTCTTATCACTTCCTTTTCGGCTCTTATTCTCTCGTCGGCGGCTCTCTCGATAGCCTGCTTTTCGGCAAGATACCTTGCGGCGGCTTCCTTGTCGGCGAGGGTTCTTTCTTCGATTATTCTCTCGACAGCTGCCTGCTGGAGCGCGTCTTTTGCCGTCTTAATCTTCTCATCGGCGGCTTTTTCGGCGGCGATTATGCGAAGTACCGCTCTTCTTGCGGCGCTGCGCTCGGCCTTGTCGCGCTCGGTCTCGAGGGTCTCTCTTACGAACTTATCGGCTATCTTCTTGTTGGCCTCTATCTGTTCTCTGGCGGCTTCCTCAATGCCGGCTCTGGCGGCGACCACCTTCTGGGCGGCGGCTTCGAGCACCTTCTTGCGCTCTTCTTCGACAATGCCTTCTATCTCTTTGTTGCGGCCCTTGACAGCGTCTTCGGCCCTCTGTTCGGCCTCTCTCACTCTGTCTTCGGCGGCTTTTTCGGCGGCGATTATGCGGAGCACGGCGTCTCTTGCCGTGGACTTCTTGATAGCCTCTCTCTCCTGCTCTCTGCGCAGCTCTTCCTGGGCGTAAATGCTCCTCTTTTCTTCTTCGACTCTGCTTTCGACGATCCTGACAAGTTGCTGTTGGGCGGCTTCCTTTTTCTCTTCCTCGAACTGGTACTGCTCTTCGAGATACTCGGTCTTGATGGATTTGGCGCTCTTGATTTTGTTCATCGCGTCTATGTACTCGCTGCGGGGACGTCTTTTGCCGCAACGGACACAACGGGGCGCTCCCATCTGATTTACCTTACCACAGTAATCGCAGATATAGGAAAGGTTGTCAATATCCAAAATGACGTTCTTTTCCTTCTCAAAATCCGCGTTAGCAACCATTTTTTTATTGTTTTCGGCCATTATCAGTTCTCCTTGCAAAAAGGGGGGAGCTTTAACGCACCCGATACGTTTAATATTATATAAGTAAAAAGGTTTTTTTTCAATAGGTTTTTACCAATTTCTTAAAATTGTCTTGAAATTTGTCCATTATGCCCAAACTTCTGACAAAATATGCCAATTCAGTCCTTATTGTAGCTGTCTTTGAGGTCTACAATACGGTAAAATTCCAGGCAATTTTCGGCTTTTTTGTTGAGTTTGTAGTATGCGCTCCGCATAAACTGGAATCTTGTTCCAATATCATAAGTTGCGAGGTTTGGCTCGGCCATTGCGCCGTTTACTGTCTCCAGAGAGTTGGGGTTTATCCTCTTGTCGAAGTCTTTTACGCCGTCGGTTTCGTCGAGAAGTAGGCTGGAATACTTGCAGAGCACCGCGGGTATACAGTCGGCGGCGTTTACCCAATGGATTACGCCTTTGACCTTTATCCGGGCGTTTTCCTCGCCGCTCTTGGAATTCTCGATATATTCGCAATGCACCTCGGTGACCTTGCCGTTTTCCTCTTTATGGCTTGCATAGCGGATGATGTATGCGCCCTTAAGACGCACCATGCCGCCCACCGTCAGTCTCTTGTACTTGGGCGGGGGAACCGCCGCAAAGTCGGTCTCCTCGATGTACAGCTCTTTTCCAAAGGTAATTGTGTGCGTTGCGCCGTTTTCCTCGGCGGGGTTGTTCTCCAAGACGATGTCTTCGCTTATGCCATCTTCCCAGTTGTCGATAACTACTTTAAGGGGCTTTTCCACGACCATCGCCCTGTCGGCGGTCTGGTTAAGGTAGTCTCTGACGCAGTGGTCGAGGAGCGCGCTGTCAACTTCGCTGTTGGCTTTGGCGACGCCTACCTTCTGGCAGAATATCTTTACCGCTTCGGGGGGTATGCCGCGGTTTCTCATGCCGCTAAGTGTGGGCATTCTCGGGTCGTCCCAGCCGCTGACGACTTTGGTGTCGACGAGTTTTTTGAGGTACCGCTTACTCATAATGGTGTTCTTAATATTTAAGCGGGCAAATTCGTACTGGTGGGGGGGATTCTCAAAGCCGCACATCTTTACAACCCAGTCGTAGAGCGGTCTGTGGTCCTCGAATTCCAGCGTGCAGATGGAGTGCGTGATGTTTTCCAGCGCGTCGCCGATCGGGTGCGCGAAGTCGTACATGGGGTATATAGGCCAGGCGTCTCCCGTCTGGTGATGAGGCACTTTGAGTATCCTGTAGATGACGGGGTCGCGCATATTCATATTGCTGCTCGCCATGTCGATTTTGGCGCGCAAAACCTTCTCTCCGTCGGCATATTTGCCCTCTCTCATCTCGGTGAATAGCTTTAAGTTTTCTTCAATGCTGCGGTTGCGGTACGGGCTTTCCTTTCCCGCTTCGTACAGCGTGCCGCGGGTGCGGTTAATTTCCTCCGCCGAGAGGTCGCACACATAGGCGAGACCTTTTTTTATGAGCTGAATTGCGCACTGATAGGTCTGCTCGAAGTAGTCGCTGGCGTAGCCTTCCCTGTCCCAGTCAAAGCCCAGCCACTTGATGTCCTCTTTTATGCTTTCGACATACTCTATGTCTTCTTTGGTGGGGTTTGTGTCGTCAAAGCGAAGGTTGCATTTGCCATGATATTTTTGCTTTATCCCGAAATTTATGCACAAACTCTTGGCGTGCCCGATGTGCAGATAGCCGTTTGGCTCGGGCGGAAAGCGGGTTATTATCTCTTTGTGTTTGCCGCTTTCTATATCGTTTTCGATAATCGCTTCAATAAAATTGTCAGCCATATCATTCTCCTTTCTGGCAGGCTCTCGGAAAATAGAGTTTGCCGCTGTCAATTATCATTTTTCCGTTTTCTTCGGTAAATCCGAATTTTTTGTAGTAGTCGCTGATGTACTCTATCTCGATGCGCTCGGACACGTCGCTCATCTTAAGGAGCAGGCAACGCGTGAAAAAGTCGCCGTAACCCTGACCCCTCTCGGAAGGAATTATGCCCACTTTGACAACGGTTGATTTTTCGGGCGTGCAGGTAATTCGCGCAATTCCGATGTTTTCTTCCCCTTTCTGGAACACAAACCCCACTTCGTGGCCGAAATCGTGTCCGAAAATCTCGTTTGAGAGTCTGTCAAGCAGCGTTTTATCGTTTGTCGGCGTCAGTTTCAGCATTTTTTCTCCTGTAAACAACAACAATGGGCAAACTCAAAAAATGAATTTACCCATAAAAAGTCCCTTAATTTTTCAATACCGGTGTGTGCTTATTTTTTTGCGTAAAACACGTCGGCAAGCTTGCGGAGGCACTCTTCGAGTACGTCTCTGTCCACCTTGGCGTCAAAGACATCCAAACTGCCGTAAATAAGTTCGGCTATCTCCTCAAGTTCCGAAGTCTTGACTTCGGGATCGTTTATGGCGTTTTCCACGATGGTGATGAGGACGGCGCGGAGGCACTCTTCGAGTACGTCTCTGTCCACCTTGGCGTCAAAGACATCCAAACTGCCGTAAATAAGTTCGGCTATCTCCTCAAGTTCCGAAGTCTTGACTTCGGGATCGTTTATGGCGTTTTCCACGATGGTGATGAGGACGGCGAGGTAGCTCTTCTGCTCTTCCTCAGGCATGGGCGCGGGAGCGGCGGCAACGGTCTCTTCTTCGGCTTCCTGCGTTTCTTCCTCTTCTGCCTCCTCCTCTTCTTCGGAATCTTCCTCGGTTTCCTCAATCGCTTCGAGTTCGGAGAGCTTTTCGAGTTCTTCAATCTCGGGCGCGGTGACTACTTCCACCGGCTCGCCTTCGGCTCTCTGAGCGATTATTTCGTCGATGTCCTTGGTAATCTGCTCGAGATTGTCGCTGATAAAAGGCTCCTCGGGCGCGGCATAGATGACCACTTTTGCGTCAAGCGAGTCGAGGAACGACTTATACACGAGCTGGAGACGCTTTCTCTGCTTGCGGTATACGACGTTGAGGATGATGTCGAATACTATGAAGAAGAAAATGGGCAAAACTACCGATGCGACTATTCCGCCCACGACTTTGAAGTTGTCGAAAAAGTCCTTAAGTCCGAGGTTGGCGGCGTCGTCTGCAAGGACAAGTGTCGCAAGGACAGCAACAAGCGCGAATACCAGAAACCCGAATACGCGGAAAAAGATTTTGCCCAAAGTGTTTTTGGTGGTATATGTATTTTCGTCAAGGACGCTTTTTTCCTTCATGTAATCGCTGGGGTAACCCAACCTCTGCTCCATGAAACGGCTCCAGCCGTCGCTTACCGCCTCGGGCAGTTTCTTAAGCTCTGAATTGAGGTTCTCGACGTTTTGCTCGTCCACTCTTTCGACTCCGGAGAGAGATCCCACTGCCGAAAGAAGCTTTTTGGAGAGATCCTTGATATTGCTGAAGATTGCCAGAATCAGGGCTATGGCGAAAAACAACACAATGAGCACAACGCCCACAAACGCCAGTTTAAGCCCCGTGGTCGGGATAAAGTCCAGGCCGCTGAGCAAATCGGTAACCTTCTGAATAATATTTTCCATCTAAAGCACCTCAAAAGAAAGTCAAAGTCATAGTAGTATTATAACATATAATACGGCTTTGGCAAGGGGATTTGTATAATTTATAACGGAAAATAACTGTTTTCGCTTATTCCACGGTAACCGTTTCGCCCTTAAGAATGTTAAACAGAACTTTTCTTCCCACTTTTTGTTTCATTATCTTTTCCACGGCTTCGGAATAGAGGTTAAGCTGCGCAGAATACTTCTCTTTGAGGTAGTTTGGGTCACCAAAACTAACTTTAAAGTCTACCAAAGTGACGTCATCGTCAAGAATAAGCAAATCGATTACGCCCTGAACAAGCACTTTGTCGGTGAGTTTTTCCCCGCCGATTGTGTCGGTGTAAAGCATAAAGGGCTGTTCGCGCAAAGCTTTGTTTTCGCGGGCAAGCGCCATTATTTCACTGTTCATCACCCTTTCGAGAAGCCCTATGTCGAGAGAATTCGCCTCTTCTTCCGTAAGCACGTTTTCCTCGACAAGGCGGACTATTTCCCTTTCTATCGCCTCTTTTGTCGTGGCTTTAAAGTCGATGTACTGCATAACGGCGTGATAGTTTATGCCCGTGATTGCGTCGGTGCGCTCGAACAGCTTCTTTACCTTATTGTCGTCATTGTCGACTATCTCGGACACGCTGTATTTTGCCGCATGCTTTGTTTCGGCAAGGTACTTGTACTTTTCATCCAGCGCCGAAAGGTCGGGGGATTTCGCGCAAACCTCTTCTTTTTTGGGAGCGGCGGGGGCTTCTATATCTGTTTCCATATCGCGGAAACACGCGTCGAGGTTGGCGTTTTGCTGCTTTGCGTAAAGCAGGAAGTCCATAAAGCTGTTTGCCTCGGAAACATCGTATTGCTTATCGTTTTTCTTGGGCACTTCGCCCGTAACGATCAGATGGTTCTGGGCGCGGGTAACGCCGACATAAAACAGTCGGGCGTGCTCCTGCCTGGCTTCGGCAAGCAGTTTTAATCTGAATACTTTTGTCGCAAAGGTGTCTTCCACCCTATATGCTTCGTCGTCAAATCGCTTTACGGCAATGCCGAAATCGTTGTCTGTCAAGAACTTCTCTTTGAACTGGTCGGTGTTTATCTTGGAATCTGCCCCTGCGATAATGACAATCGGGTATTCCAGACCTTTGCTCTTGTGGATTGTCGTAATCGTTACGGCATTTGTGTCCACGCTGGTCTTGTTACCGTCGTAGGAATTGTCGTAATACTCGATAAATTCCTCCACGCTGTCGTTCTCTTTTCGCGCCGCGATAAAGTTAATAAAGGAATTGATCTTGGCAATGCACTGTTCGCCTTTTGAAAGCAGATACGCATCATATCCGCGTGACATCGCTTCGACAAGCAAATCGCTGACCTTCATGTAGGACATCTTGAATCGGTATGTATTGAGAAACGTCAAAAACTCGTCAATTTTTTTTCGCAAAGCATCATCGCCCGAATAGCCGACAAAGGACTGCCAGAAGGTCACCTGCGCGCTTTCCCTGCGGATTTTGAGAAGGTCTCCTGTCGTAAAGTCGGTCAATTTGCTGCATAAGACGTTGGCAAGCGGTATATCCTGCGCCATGTTGGTGAGAATGCGGAGAAAATCGACGAGGACTTCCCTGTCGGGGTCTCTCTTCTTTTCGCTTTCGTCGAGGTTATATGGTACCCCCGCCTTGTCGAGGGCGTCGAGAATGCCGCGTTCTTTGAAAATATTGCGTTTTGCCCCAAGAATGGCTATGTCTTTGTATTCGACCTTTCGCTTTCCTTTTTCGGGAATGAAGATGTCGAGATTATTGACAAGCTCCTTTATCTTTCGGGCAATAAATACCCCTTCAAGTTCTTCTTCCTTGTCGATAATCTCGTTTTTTACGCTGTAATAGCCTTTGCGCTTGTGCTTATCCCCGTTGTCTGTATATGTATAGACGGCGCACGGCGGCTCTTCGCTGACCTTTTCGAAAGTCTTCCCTGCCGTAAGCATCGACGTCGATTGGTAATCGATGCCGCAGAATGCATCTGTCATAATCTCCTTGCAGACATCGTTGACAAAGTCGAGCACCCTTTGATCGGAGCGGTAGTTTGTGCTCAAAGGAATATTCTGACCGGTTTTCAGGCTGTCGTATTGGCGCATCCTCTGTTGGAAAATTTTCGGCTCGGCGTGGCGGAAACGGTATATTGACTGTTTGATGTCGCCCACGACAAAGACATTGTCGTTTTTACTTATCTGCCCGAGCATTTTTTCCTGAAGATAGTCGGTGTCCTGATACTCGTCGACAAAGATATAGTCGAAACTGTTTCTTATCTCCTCTCTCGCCTTTCCGTCCTTGAGAATCTCCAGCGCGTAATGCTTGAGATCGTCAAGGTCGACGAGGTTCTTTTTCGCCTTATAGCTCGAGTATTCGTCCTGTACTTTGAGAGTAGCCTCGACAAGTTTTTTTGTGTCGCTGTTGTCATAAGGTTTCTTAAGGCATTCGTAATAGGGCTTAAACTCGTTTTCCGCATCTGAAAAGAGTATGTAAAACGCCTTTTTGTCCTCGATTTTTTTCTTGTACTTAATCGAATTATAAACGGCAGAGCCTTCCGCGCAGACATTGAGAAAGCTTTCCAGACAGGTTATCGGTTCAGCCACATTTTTCGTCTTTTCAAGCCCGCAGTAAAAATTGTAGGCGCGTCGTTTTTCCTCGGCGTCATTTTCCGCCCATCGCATGTAGTTTGAGGCTTCGCCCGAAAGACGCGCAATCTCCTTGTCAAGATAGGCGCGGAAATAGTCGGCTATACGCTTTTCGTTTTCTTCGCTCTCCAGCACCTCTTTGCGGTATAAGTCAAAGTCCTCGCGCTTTGTTATGAAATAATAGATTTTTTTTATCGCGTCTTTGAGCTTATCCAGCCGCCTGCTTTCGGTAAAATGCTTTGCAAGGTCGAAAAAGGCGGCGTCATTACCTGCAATATACTCCTCACAAACTCTGTCTATTGTGTCCTTCAGAATATTCGACGCGTCATCGGGGTCGAGCAGAACGCAGGACGGGTCGCGCTTTATCAGCGCGAAATACTTGCGGAAGATACCGTAGCAGAAGCTGTCAATGGTGGAGATGTTGGCAAACGGGACGTTTTCGAGTTGTTTTTGCAACGTGGCAAACTGCGCGCTGCCCTGACGAGAAGATTTGTAAATCTCATTGACCAGCTTTTGTTTCATCTCAGCGGCGGCCGCCACCGTAAACGTTATGACGAGTATTTTCTTTATGTCGGCATGCTCGTCAATAAGAAGCGACATAATCTTTCTTATCATCGTCGACGTTTTTCCGCTGCCCGCCGAGGCGTTGACGAGGACGTTGCCTTTAGCGGCAATTACAAGTTGCTGAAACTTATTGGGCTTAAGACTGCTCATTGTCGTCCTCCCCGTCGCAAAAACTGTTCATACCGTCCACGCCTTTGCCTTTACGGTCGTCTTCCTCTCCGCACATCGATGAAAAGGCGCAATACTTGCATGCCGATTCAAAAGGCTTTCTCTCGCGGAAACCTTCGGAAATTTCTGTAAGGGCGATTTCCGATATCTTAACGACATAGTCGCATATCGATACAAAATCGTCTTTCCCGAGGGCTACGTGTTTACCATCGGCGCCAAACCCGCTCTTATTCTTTTTCACCTTGAAATCATAAATCCCGCTTTTGAATTCGCCCTCTGTAAAGTTGTTATCCAGCTCTCTTAGGGTGTCGAGATCGTTGTAAACCTGCCCCACGAATTTGTAGACCGAGCCGTTCTTGTTGTAATTGGTCTTTATAGGCATATAGAAAACGCCCGCGGCGGTCTTCCCTTCGTCGAGGAAAACCTTGAGATACATATACAGCTGAATCTTTTTGCCGAAATATATGTCGTTGAGTTTTTCGCTGACTGTGCCTGTCTTGTAGTCGATGATGACGACCTTATCGCCGCAAGTGTCCACCCTGTCGACTTTTCCGTTCAGGCTGAAGGTTTTTCCGCCCGCTTGTATCTGTATGCCTTTGCGCTCGCCGTATCTGCCGAAGCCAAGTTCGATATAGGCGGGGGTAAAGCTGGACTGCTTGACATACTCGGTAAGCGTCTTTAAGATTTTTTCCCCCTCAAGTTCGAGGTTTTTAAGAGTGTAGGCACCCATTCCTTCCCTGTACATATCGTACTCGGGGCTGTCTATTACCTGCTTAATCACGCTATTAATCCGTCTTTCGGTCTCTTCGGCCGAAACGGTTCTTAAATCATCCTTATACCTCTTAAAGTAGTTTTCCAGCATGCTGTGAATGATTATGCCGGCGATATTCACCTGCATCTCGCCTTCGTCGCGCTCTTTGAGCTTAAGGCCGTACTTCATAAAATGGGCATAGGGACAGCTGAAATAGCTTTCAAGCTGGGAGACCGAGGTATTGTACTCCTCGCCCGCCTTTTTAAAAAGATACTCGGCGTAGGGTATTTCCTCGTCACAGTCGGGGCAGGCGTCAAGTCTGCTTCCGTAGCCTTTTTCGACAAGGTACTCGCGGACGCAATCGGAAAACTCGATCGGAATCTGTCCGCGCATATACTCGTAAAACGCGGTTGCGGGGTTAATGAGGTTATAGCTTAATCTCTCTTCGGGAGTAAAGTTGTGATATTCGCCGATAGACTTTAGTTCTTCAATCTGAAAAAGCTTCATAAGTTCGGTCAATGCCTCGCCTGCCGGCATGGCTTCGCCGCTTATATTGTTTCGGCTGAAACCGACATAGAGCTTTTCGCTCGGCTTAACCGAGAGGTCGACGGCGACAAAACGCTGCATCCTGTTGGAGTCGAAAGGCGTCGGATAGACAAAAAGTCCGCCTTTTTTCATGACCTCGTTGTCAAAGGATGTCAGTATCACGGTATCGCCCGAGGTAGCGGGAAACGCGCCGTTCGACGCGCCGGTAATAAACAGCGCTTTGACGTCCGAAAACCTGCTATCCGACGCGCTGCCGACAAATACGCTGTCAAGGTACTGCGGGAGCGCGCCTCTGCCCATGTCGGCAACGGCGCTGTTAATTATATTCATAAACTCGCCCAAAGAAACGACGTTATCGCCGCTCAGCATCTCGATTTCACTTATTAGGTTGACAAAGTCCTCGACTTCGGCGGCCTTGGAAAGGGCAACATCGGTACTCTTGAGGTACTCGTCAAGCCTGTTCGTTATATCTTCGCGGGAGATTTCGTCAAGCACAAATTGTGCAAATCGGGAAACCGTTTTCGCTTCTTTGGGTACTCGCATTAAAAGTTTTGCGAGTTTTTTCCTTGCCTTTTCGGCTTGTTCAGATTCGCCGTACCTGAAGGAATTCAAAAAACCCGAGTAATTTATGCCAAACTTAAGGACGTAATTTTCAAAGCACTCTGTCTCTTCGCGCGTAAAGCCCGAAAGGGGGTTGTGGATGAGGCGGAATACTTTATCGGCGGCATAGTTTTCCTCTACCGCCTCAAACAAGGCGTTTATGTACCGTACCGCAAGGGTGTCGCGGACATAGTATTTCACATCGGCAAAGAAAGCTATTTCGGCGCGGGAGAATATCTCGTTTATTATCCTTAAGTAATTGTCGTCGTTAACAACGACCGCTATATCCTTATACCTGTAGCCTTGATATTTTACGAGGTGGATAATCTCCCTCGCTACGCCCCTTATTTCCTCATAAGGGTTTTCCTCGGAGTACAGGACTACCTTTTCCTTTCCGCTTGCTGCGAGGACGCCGCTTGAAAAGCCGAAGAGGTTTTTGTGGATTTTGTCAAACGGCTCGTGAAGCACCTCATACGTCTCGGTCAGTTTACAGGGAATGCCGTTTTGAGCGCAGAACGCTTTTAACGCTTCCATCTGCTCATTTATAAACAGGCCGTGGTTTATCCCGCCGCTGTCGCCCGCAAAGGAAATGCTGACGCTTTTTGCCGTCTTGACAAGTTCTTTTATGAGGCTTATCTGTTGGGCGCTGTAGATATTAAAGCCGTATATGTAAATGTGGCTTGAGGCGATTTCTTGTATTTTACCGACGCTTTCGGTCAGCTTGTCGATTCGGGAGACTGTGTCGACGTAGTTTTTCTCCAGTTCCTCGACATAGGTCTTGTAGATGAGAGCGATATCGGCGAGCTTTTTCTCAGTTACTCCCGAAAGGTTGTTGAGAGACGCAAAAATGTCCTCATAGCTTATCTTGCTGTCGCGAAGGGACGCTATCGCGGCAAACATCTCGCGTGCAAAGGAATAACTGCGCAAATTTCTATAGTAATTAAGTTGGTCGTTTACTTTTGTGATGACTTTGTTGAGCAGAACGACAGTTCCCTCTTTGCTTAGGCACTTGTAGAGTTTTTTGCCGAGGAGCTTTATCGCAAGACGGGTAAAACTGACGACGTCCACCTTCATCGTGCCGTCCTCGAATACGTCGCGGCAGATTTCCTGCTCCATGCTCAGGGTAAAACGGTCGGGGACAATGACAAAATGGCGGGCTTCGTCGGCTTTACGCGCACGTAAGGCGTTTATGATCTGCCTGCCCGCTTCACGAGTTGTATTGGTCTTAATTAGGTTAAGAAACATTCCCCGAAAATCCCCATCAAAGAGTTATAAGCTAACTTAAATAGTACAATAATTCCTCGTAAAAGTAAATGATAATCCCGTAAATCTATTGACAAAATGCACCTAACCCAATATAATTATAAGGCATTCTACCGAATGTACTGTTATGGCTCAGCAGGAAAAGCGTTTCCTTTGTAAGTGTGGGCTGAGACTAAAAACCGAATAGATGCTGACGTGGCTCAGTCGGTAGAGCGCGTCCTTGGTAAGGACGAGGTCGCGGGTTCAATTCCCGCCGTTAGCTCCAAAAAAGAAAGGTTCCCAAATCGGGAACCTTTTTTTGTTGCTTAAACCCGCGGCCGAAGTCCTTATCACAAAAACACGGGGGCCCCATCACACTGGTGTGATGGGGAAAAGGAGCAATCGAGCATAAGCGCGGCTTTTGCCCTCACAGGGGCAAAACAAGCAAAAAGCGAGAGTTGCGCCGCCGTCGCGGGTTCAATTCCCGCCGTTAGCTCCATTAGAGTTAAGTATAGCTGATACGAAAGTATTGGCTATTTTTTCTTTTTTAGGCATAAATACTGCAAATAATAATGATTTATAGGGTATTTCAGCTATAAATATAGCGGTAATAGTATATAGAGTATTTATTTATAAAATTAAATCGTTAAATTATTATTAAACGTTAAATTACTACTTACTATATATAAATATACATAAGAGAAGAAATATCTATTTTTATAAATACCCCCACGTGACACGTGACAAACGTGACAGATATTATTGACTTACATATATCTAAAATTTGTATTTTATGATAGAATAATGATAATCGCAAACGATTGGAGTGATTCTTTTGAGTGAATATGCTAGTTATAATATAAAAAAATTAGAATTTTGGAATAATTCATCTTACCTTGATTTTGATTTTGCAGGTTATTTATTTACTAATAATGATCTAGAAATAAAATCGAATGTTAAATATGATGATGAAGATGAAGATGAAATACCTCATGATGAATATAAATATAAAACAACGGTAAAGAAAGCAATAGAACGACTTGATGCCATAGGTATTACAGAAAAAAGTGTTGAAAATGAATTTAATCAAAAAATCCTTGATTGTATGGACTATGAAGGCTTCTTGGAACATTTAAACATTCCTATAGAGGATTGGGATGCGAAAAGGATTGAAAGAACAAAAAAATATGTTACGTTTTTGAAATGGAA